>NZ_QUAK01000032.1 GCF_003429565.1 Streptomyces triticagri | reverse complement strand
TGGTGTGGGTGGGGGTGGGGAGTTGGTGGGTGTTGATTTTGCCGTTGGGGTGTTGGGGGAGGTGGGGGAGGTGGGTGAGGTAGGTGGGGATGTGGGTGGGGTGGAGGTGGTGGGTGAGGTGGGTGCGGAGTTGTTGGGGGGTGGGGGGTGTGGTGTTTGGGTGGGTGGTGTAGTAGGTGGCGAGGTGGGTGGTGTTGTGGGTGGTGTGGGTGGTGGTGTGGGTGTGGTGGATGGCGGGGTGGGTGTGGAGGGCGGTGTTGATTTCGGCGGGTTCGATGCGTTGGCCGTTGATTTTGAGTTGGTGGTCGGTGCGGCCGAGGTATTCGATGGTGCCGTGGGGGGTGTGGCGGGCGAGGTCGCCGGTTTTGTAGAGGCGGGTGCCGGGTTGGGTGGGGTGGGGGGTGAAGTGCTGGGCGGTGAGGGCGGGTTGGTGGTGGTAGCCGCGGGCGAGGGGGGTGCCGCCGATGTGGAGGTGTCCGGGGATGCCGGGGGGTGTGGGGTGGTGGTGGTCGTCGAGGATGTGGATTTCGGCGCCGGTGATGGGGGTGCCGATGGGGATGCGGGCGGGTTGGGGTTGGGTGGGTGTGGTGGGGGTGGTGGTGTGGTGGGTGACGTCGATGGCGGCTTCGGTGGGGCCGTAGAGGTTGTGGAGTTGGGTGGTGGGGAGGGTGGTGTGGAAGGTGTGGGTGTGGTGGGTGGTGAGTTCTTCGCCGGAGGCGATGACGTGGGTGAGGGTGGTGCAGTTGGGGGTGTGGGGGTGGGTGAGGAAGTGGGTGAGCATGGCGGGGACGAAGTGGCAGACGGTGATGTGGTGTTTTTGGATGGTGTGGGTGAGGTGGGTGGGGTTGCGGTGGGCGCCGGGTGGGAGGAGGTGGATGCGGGCGCCGGTGGTCAGGGGCCAGGTCCATTCCCAGCCGGAGACGTCGAAGCCGATGGGGGTTTTGAACAGGACGCGGTCGGTGGGGGTGAGGTGGTAGGTGTTTTGCATCCAGGTGATGCGGTTGGTGAAGGCGGCGTGGGTGTTGAGGGCGCCTTTGGGGGTGCCGGTGGAGCCGGAGGTGTAGAGGATGTAGGCGGCGTTGTCGGGGGTGAGGTGGACGGTGGGTGGGGTGGTGGGGTGTTGGTCGAGGAGGGCGTCGACGGCGGCGTCATCCAGATTGATCAGCGGGATCGGGGTGTTGTTGGTGGCACCCTCACCGTCGCCGGTGCCGGTGCCGGTGTTGTTGGTGGTGAGGGTGGTGGCGGTGGTGTGGGTGGGGTGGTGGGTGAGGATGAGGGTGGGTTGGGAGGTGGTGGTCATGTGGGTGAGGCGGGCGGGGGGGTAGTCGGGGTCGAGGGGGAGGTAGGCGGCTCCGGTTTTGAGGGTGGCCAGCAGGGCGGTGATGAGGTGGGGGCTGCGTTCGAGGTGGATGCCGATGACGTCTTCGGTGGTGACGCCGTGGGTGGTGAGGTGGTGGGCGAGTTGGTTGGCGCGTTGGTCGAGTTGGCGGTAGGTGAGCTGGGTGCCGTGTTCGTCGGTGACGGCGATGGCGTCGGGGGTGGCGGCGGCTTGGGCGGCGATGAGTTCGTGCATGAGCGCGACCTGGGGGGTCGGGTCGGGGGAGGTGAAGGTGTCGATGAGGGCGCGTTGGGTGTCGCCGGCCAGACCGATCGTCTCCAGGGGCCGGCCGGTGCGGGCGCCGGTCTCCAGGGTCCGCAGCCAGGCCTNTCTCCAGGGGCCGGCCGGTGCGGGCGCCGGTCTCCAGGGTCCGCAGCCAGGCCTCGATCAGCGTGGTGATCTCCTCACGGCTGTAGAGATCGGTGGCGTACTCGACACTCCCCACCAACCCACCACCACCAGCAGCAGCACCAGCACTGCCACCACCAGCACCGGTGCCGGCACCGGTGCCGCCACCAGCACTGCCACCGGTGTCGGTGCCGGTGTCGCCGCCGTCGCTGTTGCCGTTCNTCGATCAGCGTGGTGATCTCCTCACGGCTGTAGAGATCGGTGGCGTACTCGACACTCCCCACCAACCCACCACCACCAGCAGCACCAGCACTGCCACCACCAGCACCGGTGCCGGCACCGGTGCCATCAGCATTGCCGCCGTCACCGGTGTCGGGGTGGAGGTGGAGGGCGATTTCGAATTGGGCGCGGGTGGTGGGTGCGGTGAGGGTTTCGATGCGGGTGCCGGGCAGGTGCCAGGGNTCGGGGTGGAGGTGGAGGGCGATTTCGAATTGGGCGCGGGTGGTGGGTGCGGTGAGGGTTTCGATGCGGGTGCCGGGCAGGTGCCAGGGGGTGCGGGGGGTGTTGTCCAGGGCGAAGAGGATGCGGGTGAGGTCGCCGCCGCGGTGTCCGGCGGCCTGCACGGCCTGTTCGAAGGGCAGGTCCTGGTGGGCCAGGGCCCCGGTGACCGTCTCACGGACCCGGCCGGTCAGCTCCCGCAGTCCGCAGTCGCCACCGGTGTCGATCCGCAGGGCGAGGGTGTTCACGAAGAACCCGACCAGCGGCTCGAGTTCGGCGCGGACCCGTCCCGCGACCGGGGTGGCCAGGACCACGTCCCGGGTGCCGGCCATCCGTCCCACCACCGACGCGAAACCGGCCAGCAGGGTCTGGAAGACGGTGGCGCGTTCCTCCTCGGCCAGCCGGCCCAGCCGCCGCGTGAGCGCGGCCGGCAGCCGTACCTCCATCCGGCCGGCCGGATACGAGGCACTACTACCACTGCTGTTCGGGCGGGGTCCGCTGGTGGGCAGCATCACCCCTGACGCCCCGTCCAGCACCTCACTCCAATACGCCAGCTCCTCGGCGAGGCCCTGCCCGGTGAGCTGTTCACGCTGCCAGATCGCATAGTCGCCGTACTGCACATCGAGTTCCGGGCCCTGCCACACTCCGCCGCCGGCCAGTACCGGATACGCCGCGGCGAGTTCCTCCAGGACCACCCCCAGCGACCAGCCGTCCACCACGGTGTGGTGCGCGACCAGCATCACCACCCACTCACCCGCAGCGACCTCACCCACCCGTACCCGTACCAGCGGACCCGACTCCAGCACGAACGGCTCCTCCACCACCCGCTCGACCCACGCATCCACACCCACCGCCCCACCCGGCACTGGACCTGTGGTGAACACACCCTGCGGCACCGTGTCCGAGACGACCTGCACCACTCCCTCGTCCTCCCACACCAACACCGACCGCAACACCTCATGCCGCGCCACCACACACTCCACCGCCCGCTCCAACACCCCCACATCCAAACCACCCCACACCCGAAACCCACCCGCCACGTGATACGCCGACCCCGCACCCAACCGATCCAGCAGACACAACCGCTCCTGACCGAACGACGCAGG
>NZ_QUAK01000038.1 GCF_003429565.1 Streptomyces triticagri | reverse complement strand
GTGCGGCCCTGCCGACGCCTCGCGGGCCGCCAGCTCGCCGCCGGCCGGCACGGGGCGCGGGACCGGAGCGGGAGTCGGCGCCTGTCCGCCGGTCGCCGGAGCGCGCCGGTACCGGTCCCGGATGCGGTCGCGTACCGAGAGCAGCCAGGTCTCCGCCCGCGCGGTGAGCGGCTCGAACCACGGCAGCGCGAGCAGGATCAGCACGCCCGCGGCCCAGCCGAGCAGTACGTCGCTGAGCCAGTGCGTGCCCAGATACACGGTGGCGAGCCCGACCCCGAGCGCGACCACCGCGGACAGCGCCGAGAGGTATCGCCTGGCGGGCGGCGTGGAGGCCAGATACGCGAGAATGCCCCAGGTCACCACGGCGTTGGCGGTGTGGCCCGAGGGAAATATGTCGCCGGTCAGCCACATCTCGTTGGAGCCGATGGTGGTGGCGTAGTGCGGACCGAGCCGCCCCATGCTGAGCTTGGCGGCGCCCACCGTGAGATTGAGCAGCAGCAGCGAGGTGCCGAGCATCAGGAGCGGGCGCAGCGTGTGCTGGCGCCAGGAGCGCCAGCCGAGCCAGGCCGCCACCATCACCGCGGTGGGGCCGCGCTGGCCGAGTACGACGTAGTAGTCGATGAAGGCATGCAGTTCCGGCCACTGCTGGTAGGGCCGGAAGAACATCAGCTGCCAGTCGAGCCGCACCAGCCACGAGGTGTTGATGACGGCGATGATGATGAGGGCGTAGAAGACCAGCGTCGAGCCGAGCAGGACGATCCGGTGCCGGCTCATCCTGGGCGGGTCGAGGTTGGCCGGCCGCTCGGGCTCACGGTCCAGCCGGGCGAACAGCCGGTCGAGGCGTGAGTGACTTCGTTCGGTACGCACTCAATCGACGCTACAGCGGGTGAGTGCCAAAACAGGGACAGGCAGGGGGTTCGTGATGACGATGTGATGTGGGATTGATCTCAGGAGGGCCGTTATTCCCGCAGGTCGGCGAATTGCGTGCAGGCTCCTCGGATTCCTTTCCGGAATTCCGCTGATCATTTGAGTGCCGAGTTTTCCGATGCGTATGAATGCGTTAACCACAAGCAGGTACGGAATTTCCCGGTCCGTCGGACGCGCCTCACGGCGGCCCCGAGCCGTGCAGCCAGAACGCCCCGTACACCGCGGATCCGGCCGCCACCACCACGAGGAGGATCGCCGCCCGCGAGGCGCGCCACCGCGCAAGCGAGACGGCGATCGGCAGCAGCAGCGGGAACGCCGGCAGCAGCAGCCGGGGCTTCGAGCCGAAGTAGCCCGAGGCGCAGAGCGCGAGTGCCACCACGATCCCCGTGTAGACCAGGAGCGGGAGCGGCTGCCGCTGCCGTACGCCGAACACGTACAGCCAGATCACCAGGGCGACTCCGACGATCAGGCCGAGGCCGGCCAGAGCGTCCGGGAACGCGGTCAGCTTCCCGCCGGCGAAACGGGCGAAGGCGAGGCCGCCGTCGAAGCCGTTGCCCCACCCCGCCTGCACATCGAGATAGCCGAAGAGCCCGTCGCCGGTGCGCTGCCCGACCCACAGCACATAGCCCGCGGCACCGAGCGGGGCCAGCAACAGCCCGGCGAGCTGCCGTGCACCGATCCGCCGTTCCCGTACGACCTGCACCGCGACGACCGCCCAGAGCGCGGCCACCACGGCGGCGCCCACCGGCCGGGTGAGCCCGGCGAGCGAGGCGAGCAGACCTGCCCACACCCAGCGCCCGGTCAGCACCGCATACAGCGACCAGGCGGCAAGCGCCGTGAACAGCGACTCGCTGTACGCCATCGACTGCACGACACCCACCGGAAGCACGGCCCACAGCGCCACCGCGAGCACCCCGGCCCGCCGCCCGTACAGCCGGTCCGCGATCGCGAAGATCCCGCCCGCCGCGCACAGCGAGGCGACCGCGCTCACCACGAGACCGGCGTCCGCGTACGACAGCGGGCTCACCGCGGAGCCGAGCCGCTCCAGCCAGGGCAGCAGCGGGAAGAACGCCAGATTCGAGTGCACACTCCCGTCCGGGAGCCGCACCTCGTAGCCGTATCCGAGGTCGGCGACACGGGTGTACCAGAGCGAGTCCCAGCGCGCGGAGAGCAGTTGGTGCGGGCTCTTGCCGGCCACCGCGCCCCAGACCGCGAGCACCGCGATCCCGAGCGCACGCACCCCGGCGTAGACGAGCAGCGCGGGCGCCGCCCGGCGCAGTACGCCCGACATGTTCCGTACGGGGGGTTGATCAAGATCGGTCACGGGCTCGATTATGGGCGCCGGACGCAACCGGCCGGCCCCCGGATGCGTGGTAGCCGCAGAAGATGTGGCCCACGCCACACCGGGGTGCCCGAACTGTGAGAGATCGGCCACGCGCACCGGCGATGAACTCGCGTACGCTGACGGCTCACTCGCAACGGCACCGGGTCCGGTGCAGCACACCCGCCGGTTCGCCGTGTACGAGGGACCACTGGGAGGTACGTACATGTCGGGGACGACCGCGGCCGCTTCGGCGCGCCCCTCGGGGGTTGCCCGGCTTCTGCGTCATCCCGGCGGGGCCAATCGCTGGGTCGTCCTCTTCGTCCTCTGTGTGAGCCTGCTGCTCGTCGCCGTCGACGCGACCGTGCTGCACGTGGCCGTGCCCGAGGTCACCGAGGACCTCAAGCCCGGCGGCATCGAACTGCTCTGGATCGTCGACGCGTACCCGTTGGTCTGCGCCTCGCTGCTGATCCTCTTCGGCACCCTCGGCGACCGGGTCGGCCGCAGACGCGTACTCCTCATCGGATACGGCATCTTCGGCCTGGCCTCCGCACTCGCGGCCTTCGCCCACACCCCGCAACTCCTGATCGCGGCGCGGGTGCTGCTCGGCGTCGGCGGCGCCATGATCATGCCCGCCACCCTGTCGATCCTGCGCCAGGTCTTCCCGGACCGGCGCGAGCGGGCCATCGCCGTCGGCGTCTGGAGCGCGGTCGCCGCGGTCGGCGCGGCCTGCGGACCGCTGCTCGGCGGCTTCCTGCTGGAGCACTTCTGGTGGGGCGCGGTCTTCCTGATCAACATCCCGCTGATGCTGGTCAGCCTGCCCGTGGGCCGCTGGCTGCTGCCCGAGTCGACGGGCTCGCAGGACGGACCCTGGGACGTGGTCGGTGCGCTGATGGCCGCCGCGGGTCTGTTCAGCGCCGTCTTCGCGGTGAAGCAGGCCGCGTCGCAAGGCGTCTTCGCGCCCGTCTCGCTGGGGCCCCTGCTGCTCGGCGGCACCCTGATCGTCCTGTTCGTACGCCGGCAGCGGCGCCGTGAGCACCCCCTGGTGGACCTGACCCTGTTCGCCCGGCCGGCCTTCGGCACCTCGGTGAGCTGTGTGGTCCTCGCGGTGCTGGCCCTGGTCGGCCTGATGCTGATAGCCGCCCAGTATCTGCAGCTCGTCCTCGGCCTCTCGCCGCTGGAGACCGGCCTCAGGATGCTGCCGCTCACCTTCGCCGCGATGGCCGCGGGGCTCGTCGGCGGCAAGCTCCTGCACCGGCTCGGCCCGCGGGTGATGGTCGCGGCCGGATTCGCGGTCACCGCGTCCGCCGTGCTCACCCTGACCCTGATGGGGACGCACGACAATCCCGTGCTCCTCGTCGTCGGTTTCGTGGCCCTCGGTTTCGGCCTGCAGACCACGCTCTTCGGCGCCTACGAATCGATGCTCAGCGAGGCACCCGCGCATCAGGCGGGCGGCGCCGCGGCCATCGGCGAGACCTCGTACCAGCTCGGCGCGGGCGTCGGCACGGCCCTGCTCGGCAGCGTCATGAACGCGGCGTACGCCCCCGGCCTCACCTCCGTGCCCGGTGTACCGATCGCGGCCGGCGAGGCGGCGGGCCACTCGCTCGGCGAGGCCTACCAGGTCGCCGCCCGGCTCGGCGGCCGGGCCGGCGAGGCGCTGCGCACCGCGGCGCGCGACTCCTTCGTGCACGGACTGCACGTCACCCTGTACGTCAGTGCCGCACTGCTCGCCGTCGGCGCACTCGCCGCCCTCAAGCTGCCCCGCACGATGGAGACCTGCAGCGGCGAGCAGCCGAGCACACCGGACACCGGGACCGAGCCGGCCCCGCGCGCGGTGGAGCGGGGCACCGAGCAGCCGCGCCACGGCGTCGGCGTACCGGCCCCCGCGACTCCCCGGGACCGCACGGCCTTCGCGGCCGAGTCCTCCCGCTGACCTCCCGGAGCATCCTCCGAGCACGCACACGTGCGGGGAGGTCTGGACGGGACGGACACTGTCCCCGTACGTTCGGCGAGTACCTGACTACCACCGCTAGTTTTACGTACGCGCCCGTTCCACGTACGCACCCGTGCCGGAGGCCCGCGATGTCCGCAACACCGTCCCCGAAGCGCCCGCCCTTCGCCCCCGACGATCCGCTCGGCCTCGACGACCTGCTCGACCCGGAGGACCTCGCGATCCGCGCGTCCGTACGCGACTGGGCCACCGACCGGGTCCTGCCGCACATCGCAGACTGGTACGAGCGCGGCGAACTCCCCGGCATCCGCGACCTGGCCAGGGAACTCGGCTCACTCGGCGCCCTCGGCATGTCCCTCGAGGGATACGGCTGCGCCGGCGCGAGCGCCGTCCAGTACGGCCTGGCCTGCCTCGAGTTGGAGGCCGCCGACTCCGGCATCCGCTCCCTGGTCTCCGTCCAGGGCTCCCTGGCCATGTACGCCATCCACCGCTTCGGCTCCGAGGAGCAGAAGCAGCGCTGGCTGCCTGGCATGGCCGCCGGCGAGATCATCGGCTGCTTCGGCCTCACCGAGCCGGACCACGGATCCGACCCGGCGGGCATGCGGACGTACGCGAAGCGGGACGGCACGGACTGGGTGCTCACCGGCCGCAAGATGTGGATCACCAACGGCTCGGTCGCCGGCGTCGCCGTGGTCTGGGCGCAGACGGACGACGGCATCAGAGGCTTCGCCGTACCCACCGACAGCCCCGGATTCTCCGCACCGGAGATCAAGCACAAGTGGTCGCTGCGCGCCTCGGTCACCAGCGAACTCGTCCTGGACGAGGTGCGGTTGCCCGCCGATGCGGTACTGCCCGAGGTCACCGGGCTGCGCGGTCCGCTCAGCTGTCTGAGCCACGCCCGCTACGGGATCGTCTGGGGAGCCATGGGCGCCGCCCGCGCCTGCTTCGATTCGGCGCTCGAATACGCCAGGTCCCGCGAGCAGTTCGGGCGTCCGATCGGCGGCTTCCAGCTGACCCAGGCCAAGCTCGCGGACATGGCCGTCGAGCTGCACAAGGGGATCCTGCTCGCCCACCATCTGGGCCGCCGCATGGACGCGGGCCGCCTCAGGCCCGAACAGGTCAGCTTCGGAAAGCTGAACAACGTCCGGGAGGCCATCGAGATCTGCCGCACCGCGCGCACCGTACTCGGCGCCAACGGCATCTCGCTCGAGTATCCGGTGATGCGGCATGCCACCAATCTCGAATCGGTGCTCACCTACGAGGGCACCGTCGAGATGCACCAACTGGTGCTCGGCAAGGCGCTCACCGGACTCGACGCCTTCCGGTGAGCCGCCCGCCGGTCAGCTCTGGTTGAAGAACCCGTCCGCCGGGCGCCCCGACGCCTCGCCGTTCACGATGCGGGTGTCCGACGGGCTGAGCAGGAAGACCCGGTTCGCCACGCGCTCGATGGAGCCGCGCAGACCGAAGGTCAGACCGGCCGCGAAGTCCACCACGCGCTTGGCGTCGGCAGGGTCCATGGCCGTGAGATTGATGATGACCGGGACCCCGTCCCGGAAGAGCTCTCCGATGGCGCGGGCGTCCCGGAAGCCGTCCGGGGCGATCGTGCCGATGCGGCGTCCCTGCTCCTCGGCCGTCTCGGCCGCCACCCGCACCCTCGGGTCGGTGACCCAGGCGGCGTCGCCGGGCTCGGACCTCGCGGCCGTGTCGTCGTAGTCGTCGTCGTAACCTGCGTATGCACGCTCGTCATCGTTGTCGTCGACGAGGCCAAGCCAGGCACTCGCCTTGCGCACCGATCCCATGGACGCCTCCTCTCACAGCGGTTCCCTGCCGTCCGCACCCCTATGGTCGTCCATGATGCGGATACTGCGCCAAGGGGATAGTCGCCGCGCGGGGTTTTCGTGACGCGACTGGTGCAGAACGGGCCCCGATTCTTCAAGGGGCCTGCTGGGCAAGGCTGCTGACAGCGAGTGAAATATTACTTGTCGTGGCGTACGGGTGATGTCGGCGTGTCACGGGGTGCGGGGCGGCGGATAGCATGCGGTCCGCGCCGCATGCGGCGGGTACGTCGAACGTCTTACGGGGAGCGGTCTTGTTCGGAATCGTCAGGCCCTGCAGTCATCGTCTCGGTGACGGTCTGGCCACGCAGTGGATGGCCCATCTGTGCGGTCTCTGTCTCGCACTGCGCGGTGACCACGGGCAGTTCGCGCGGGTCGTCACCAACTACGACGGGCTGCTCGTCTCGGTTCTGACGGAGGCTCAGGCCGTGTCGGGTGCGGGTGGTGGCCGTCGTACCGCCGGGCCCTGTCCGCTGCGTGGCATGCGGACCGCGTCGGTGGCGCGCGGCGAGGGCGCGCGGCTGGCGGCGGCGGTCTCGCTCGTCCTCGCCTCGGCCAAGGTGCGTGACCATGTCGCCGACCGGGACGGCGTACTGGCCCGCAGGCCGCTCGCCCTCGCCGCCCGCAAGGTGGCCGGGGGCTGGGACCGGGCGGGCGCCCGCACCGGCGCGGCCGTCGGGTTCGACACCGCGGTCCTCGTCGACGCCGTCGACCGGCAGTCCGGCATCGAGTCCCTCGCCGGGCCCGGCACTTCGCTGCTCGTGGTGACCGAGCCCACCGAGACCGCGACCGCCGCAGCCTTCGCGCACACCGCCGTGCTCGCAGGCCGGCCCGGCAACGCGGCGCCGCTCGCGGAGGCCGGCCGTCTCTTCGGACGGCTCGCGCACCTCCTCGACGCGGTCGAGGACCAGCAGGCCGATGCGGCCGCGGGGGCCTGGAACCCGCTGACGGCCACCGGGACCCCGCGCGCGGAGGCCCGCCGGCTCGCCGGCGACGCCCTGCACGGCATCCGACTCGCGCTGCGCGACGCGGAGTTCACCGACGGCGGCCTCGTCCACCAGCTGTTCGTGCACGAGCTGCACCGCTCCGTCGACCGCGCCTTCGGCGTCACCAGCTGCGCCCACCAGGCGCCGGGCGCGGGTGCCCCGTACGGAGACGGCAGTGGCAACCCCTACGGAGGGCCCGGCGGGGGCAACCCCTACGGCGGTGGCGGTACCGGCAATCCCTACGGGGGCTCAGGGCCGGGGAACCCGTACGGTCCCGGTGGCCCCGGCGGTGGTCCGGGCGGATTCCCGGGACCGGCACCCGGGCCCGAGCGGCGTGGATTCTGGGCGGGCTGNGACCGGCACCCGGGCCCGAGCGGCGTGGATTCTGGGCGGGCTGTGGGATGTTCACGCTGCTGTGCTGCACCTGCAAGCTGTGCTGCGCCAAGGAGTACGAGGGCCCCTGGTCGCGCAAGAAGCGCGAAGGGTGCTGCCGGGACTGCGACTGCTGCGATTGCTGCGACTGCGACTGCTGAGGCGCGCGGTCCACACGGACCGGCGGGCGGTGCTGCCGTACGGCCGAAAGGCGCCCTTGTGCGGTCGGACCGCTCGCCCAATACTCCCGAGCAGCGCTTGTCAGGGTCACAACTTGTCCGGAATACCGGCAGGTTTCCCCGGCTGCGCCTCACGGGCCCGGCACTGAGCCGGACCCCCGATTCCCCTCGGGAGGAACGACAAGTGAGGATCAAGCGCACCACCCCCCGCAGCGGCACGGCGAGACGGACCCGGCTGACCGCCGTGGCCACCGGGCTCGTGGCGGCGGCCGCACTGGCCGTACCCTCGGCGAGCGCCGACGAGGCCGGCACCTACAGCTCCGCCCAACTGGCCCGGGCCGGCGACGCGGTGCTGGGCGCCGATGTCGCAGGCACCGCATGGAACGTCGACCCGAAGACGAACCGCCTGGTGGTCACGGTGGACAGCACCGTCTCCCAGGCCGAGATCAACGAGATCAAACGTGCGGCCGGGGCGCAGGCAGGCGCCCTCGACATCGAGCGCACGCCGGGGAAGTTCAGCAAGCTGATCTCCGGCGGCGATGCGATCTACGCCTCCAGCTGGCGCTGCTCGCTCGGCTTCAACGTCCGCAGCGGCAGCACGTATTACGCGCTCACCGCCGGGCACTGCACCGAGGGCGCCGGCACCTGGTACACCAACTCCGGCAAGACCACGACCCTCGGGCCCACCGCGGGATCGAGCTTCCCGGGCAACGACTACGGCCTGGTGCGCTACTCCAACAGCTCCCTCGACCACCCCGGCACGGTGGGCAATCAGGACATCACCAGCGCGGCGAACGCGACCGTCGGCATGTCCGTGACCCGGCGCGGCTCCACCACCGGCATCCACAGCGGCTCGGTCACCGGCCTCAACGCCACGGTGAACTACGGCGGCGGCGATGTCGTGTACGGCATGATCCGGACCAATGTCTGTGCCGAGCCCGGCGATTCGGGCGGCCCGCTCTACTCCGGGACCCGGGCCATCGGCCTGACCTCCGGCGGCAGCGGCAACTGCTCCTCGGGCGGTACGACCTTCTTCCAGCCGGTCACCGAGGCGCTCAGCGCGTACGGGGTCAGTGTGTACTGACGACCCGGCCGAAAGGCGAGCCCTCTGCCGGATCCCGAACTTCCGGGAGAGGGCTCGCACTTGACGATCGGCGCGCGTGCGTCCGTCAGAGGCGGGTGAGCTGCAGCTCCACCACCCCGTACCGGGGGAGCCGTACGCGCAGGGTTCCGTCGTCCTCGGGCCGGGGTGCGCCGGGATCCGACGGGCGGTAGCCGTACGGGAGTCGGAGCACGACCGCGTTCTCGTCCGCACGGAGGTTGGCGAGTCGCAGGGTGAACCGGCCCTCGCCCGCGGCGGACAGGCCGACCCGGCAGTCGGGCAGGGAGCCGAGGCCGTCCAGAAGCGTGCCCTCGGCGAAGCGCGGGGAGCGGCCCTCGGGGAAGCGGTCGAGGAGGGTCGTCTCCTGGGCCAGTGCACCGAGCCGGGCCTCGGCGCCGAACCGGGAGGCGGCCTCAGGGATGTGCCTCGCGAGCGGCGCGAAGACATAGCGGAAGCGCACCGGACCCGGCTGGGCGGGGGGCGTGTTGCACGGCCAGAAGTTGTTCATGACGTAGGCGTACAGATGCCCGTTCGCCTCGGTGAAGCGCGTCGGCCAGGTGCCGCGGACCAGGTCGGAGGAGGAGAACAGCGGGCTGTCCGGGGCCGACCAGACGACGCCGGGCCCGTCGGGGGCGGTGACGGTGACGGCCGAGGTCGCCGACAGCCACTCGTTGGACGAGCCGGGGCCGTGGTCGGTGGCCGGTGCGACCCAGCCGAGCTGCCGGTCGTAGCGGACGGTGGGGTCGGGGACCAGGAAGGGGAAGGCGACGGAGGTCGACTCCATGTCGAGGACGGGGAGTTTGGTCAGCTCGACGGTGAGTTCGCAGGTCTCGGTGGTGTCCCGGAGCAGCAGTTCCAGGGTGACGCCGGTGGCGCCCGCGCCGGAGCCCTCCCAGCGCAGCCGGACGCCGTCGGGTGTCGGGCGGGCGCCGAGCAGCCGCATCGACGGCGAGTCCGTCACGAGGTCCGTGGGCTCGCCCGGGTGGAGGCGGGAGTCCAGCTGGCCGATCATCGTGCGGTCGTGCGGCGCACTGTCCGCCGCCCCGGCGGCCGTGAGGCGTACCAGCTCTCCGAGGGCGAACGGAGCGTCGGCGTCCAGGAGTTCCAGCCCGGACGGGCGGTGGAGCAGGCTTTCGGGCAGGCCGTCCGATCCGCGCAGGCCCAGCTCCCAGACTTCGCTGGTCACGCGCTCCCCGACGGCGAACACGGGCGCACGCTCGTCCGCCGGCTCACCTGCGGACTCCCCGGCGGGCTCTTCGCCCGCGGGTACGGTCCCTGCGCCGGTGCTCAACGGCAGGCACCGGTAGCCGAATGCGGGCAGCTCGTCGAGCAGCAGCCGTACCCGCAGCATCCCCGCGCAGTCGCTCAGGACCTCGAAGGGTACGGGCCGGCCCTCGGCGTCCAGCGGCACACTGCCCTCGGGCAGCTCGAGCTCCGCGGTGAGCGTCGCGGGCCAGGGATGCGGGTTGTGGGCCAGGACGCAGGGACCGTCCACGCCCAGTGACTCGGCGAGTTGGGCGAGTGCGCGACGGCTCTCGTCGAGGGAGATCCGGGCGGCGTCGTCGATGGCCCGGCGCTTCCAGTGCAGTTGGTCGGCGATCTGCGGCGCGTGCGGGTGCGCGGTGGCGCGGGCCCAGTTCCAGGTGTGCTCGCCGCCGATGATCAGTCCGTCCCAGGCGCGGTCGAGCGCGTCCCGGTGCGGGCGGAAGCGGTCGTCGAGGAGCTGGACGGAGGCCGCGAGTTGCTCGGCGACGGGCAGCAGCACCTGCGCCTGCCGGTACGCGGCGGCATCCGTGGCGGAGGAGGCGGGGCCGTCCTCCCAGAAGCTGCCGCCCTCCGCCCGGTGCACCGGGAGTCGGTCGCGCAGCGGCTCGACCGCGCCCAGGTAGTCGCCGAAGGTGGAGACCTGGACGCGGGGGTACGCGAAGACGGCGTTCCAGCGTTCGGCGAATCCGGTGTCGCCATCGGCGAGATCCTCGTTGTCCGCATGCGTGCCGATCAGGGCGAGGTCGGAGGGCAGATAGTCCGGCCGTTCGTAGCGCGCCACATAGCGTTCGAGGCCGTTCACCGCCCCGGCCACCGACTGCGGGTCGGCCGCGATGAACCGCAACTGCGAGTAGTGGTCGGCGAAATGGGCCAGCACCTCGCTGCCGTCGGGCGCCTGCCACCGTACGGGGGAGGCCAGATGGACCTCGTCGCTGTCGTCGGTGGCCGCCCGGTGATGGTTGGACATCCCCACGAACGCCTCGACACCCGCCGTGCGCAGTACGGAGGGCAGTACGCCGGTCCAGGTCGGCACGTCGGTGATGTTGGCATAGCGCGGTACGGCCCCGGGACCGGCCGGAAGAGTCAGGCCGAAGTCCAGGGCGCGGCGCAGCTCTTCGAGATGGGTGATGCCGGTCAGCAGGTTGCTGTGGAAGGTGTTGACGCCGATCAGGCCGTCGGCGATCGCCGCATGCAGTCGGTCGCAGCGCTGCGGCGACCGGGTCCGCAGATACTCCTGGACGACGTACGCCCCGTCGACGCTGAAGCGGAAGGCGGGGTCGGCCTCGAAGCGGTCCAGGGCCTTGTCGATGTTGCGGCAGTGCAGCTCGACGGACTTGGCCTGGGTGTCGGTGAAGCCGAGGTCGAGGTGGACGTGCGGGACGAGGTGCAGGGTCCAGCGGCGGGCCGGGGTCAGGCTCTCGCGGTGCACCTCCACCCCGTCCGCGTACACCGTGAAGTCGCCGCGGCCGGTGAAGCCGGGGGCGGGCAGCCGGCGGCGGACCATGCCGAAGTCCCGTCCGGCGGGGGCGTCCGGGACCGCGATGCTGCCCGACGGGTACTCCAGAGTGAGTCGGCCGGGCGGGGCCGCGTCCGGCGGCAGGTCCACCGTCAGTTCGACCAGCGGGACCGGGTCCGGATCGCCGTGCAGGTGCAGGGGAGTGGTGCGCAGTGCGTACGTGGGGGTGCGGCGCAGCGGGGCGCCGGCCCGCTCGAGGCGTACCGCCGTCCAGCGCAGATAGGAGCCGAACCACTTGCCGTACTGGGTGCGGGGGAGCGGGAGCTTCTCGCCGGGGCGGTGCGCGATCCCGGCGATTCCTGCGGCTTCCTCGGCCTCCGCGGTGTCCGGGCCGTCCACGCCCGTGGCGGCCGCCTCGTCCAGGACCGTGGTGACGGTCAGTTCGTGGTCGCCGGGCGTGAGCCAGCGCGCGGGCAGCTCCACCCGGAGCGTGCCGTGACCGGACACCGGGCCCGGATCGCCCGTCCTGCTGCGGTCCTCGCGCCGCACGCCGAGGTGGTGGACGCAGTGGTGCCGGCCGTCCAGGGAGATCTCCAGGTCGGGGCAGGGCCCGCGCTCCGCCGCGTATTCCAGGTGGAGTACGGCGTCGGCGGCGGAATCGACGTGGAAGGCGGCCACGATCCGGTGCGCGCGATGGCCGCCGTCCGCGTCGTGGATGCCCGGGTGCACGGCCGGCCAGGAAGTGCCCGGGCGCCCGGTGTCCACGGCGAGGGTCGGGATGCCGTCGACCAGCGGCCAGGGCTCGGAGCGGGGCGCGGGGGTCGCCTCCCAGAGGAGACGGTCGGACGTCATGGCTGGATACCTCCTGCTGTCCGGGCCTGCCCGGACGGGCGCGCGGCGAGATGACCGACGGCTGATGGCCGGTTCGGAAGCGGAGTGTTAACGATATCAATCAAGCTCTGCTTGGCTACCCCTCGATCACTCGAACTCTGAGGGTGACTGAGCTGCAACTTTGCGGATTCGCCGTGCGGATCTGACGTAACACTCTTGTGAGGCGGTGTTGTTGTCGTTAACGTCCAGGGCCCCGGCAGGACATACCTCCGAACCCCGTACTTCGAACTCCGCACTCCGAACTCCGATCCGCCACACTCCGGCGAAAGGGCGGCCATGAGATCGTTCGACACCGCGCGCACGGGGTCTCCCCCCGGGTTCGACCGCCGCCGTCTCCTCCTCGCGGCCGGCGCAGGGGCCGCGGGCCTCGCCGTCACCGGCTGTGCCCGGGGCGACAGCACGGCCGCCGTACCGGGCGCGGTCAGCATCAGCACCGACAACGGCAGCTGGGACGACGGCTATCGCAAGGCCGGCGACGCGCTCAAACCCTTGACCGGCTACCGCCTCCGCCCGCTGTCCAACCCCGAGGCCATCTCGTACAAACAGGTCACGCAGATGACGCTGCAGACCTCCCGCGCCTGTGACCTGATCAAGTGGGGTGCGGGCTACGAGCTCAAGTCCCTCGCCCGCGGCGGCGAGTTGAGCGATCTGTCGCGGCTGTGGGACCGCTACGAGAAGAAGGGCTGGGTCCGCGGCAGCCAGCGCGCCTCCATGGCGTACCGCGGCAAGGTCTACGGCGTACCGCTCTACGAATCCCATTACGTCGTCTTCTACAACAAGCGCCTCTTCGCCCGGCTCGGGCTCCGCCCGCCCGCCACCTGGGACGAGTTGAAGCACTGTGCCGCCGTGCTCAAGCGTGCGGGCGTCGTCCCGTTCGTGGCCACCCAGTTCGGCAACTGGCCCGCCTACGAATGGTTCCAGGAGCTGATCAGCAAGATCGACCCCGACTTCTACCGCGCACTGATGGCCGGCCGGGCCCGGTACACCGACGACGTACCCCGCCAGGCCCTCGACATCTGGCAGGACTTCATGCGCAAGGGCTGGATGACCCCGCCCGACTACGACCAGAGCAACGGGGCCGCCGGACTCAAGGCGGGCCGCATCGGCATGTTCCTGCACGGGACTTGGGCGGCACAGGGCTTCACCGAGGTCGGCATGCGCCCCGGCAAGGACTACGACGCGTTCCTGATGCCGACCGTCACGAAAGGCGCCGAGAAGTCGGTGATCACCGAGAGCGCCGTGCTCGCCGTCCCGCGCAGCGCCACCCGGCACGAGGCCGGGATGGCCAGTGCGGGCAACTGGCTCGCACCGTCCGTGCAGCGGGTGTGGACGGACTTCCTCGGCGACGGCTCCGCCAACCCGGTCGTCCGGGCCGGCAACCCCGTGGTCGCCGAGGTCAAGGAGACCGTCGCCCGGGAGCGCGTGACCCGTCTGATCCGGTACGGCGAGGCCAGCCCGCCCAATCTCGTACAGGGCAACACCCAGGACATCGCGGCCTTCATGACACAGCAGAGCTCACCCGCCGACACCCTGCGCAGCATGGACGAGCGGGCCACCGACGAGTGGGCGGCGTGGAAGCGGGACGAATCATGAGCACCTCCACCACCCGGCCCGCCTCCGGCGCCGGCCGGCAGGAACCGGACGGCCCCACTCCGACCGAGTCACGTGCCCGGCCGTCGGCCCCACGGGACGTCGCGGCGCGCAGGGCCGCACTGCGCGACCGGCTCGCCTCCGGCGGCTTCCTCGCCCCGGCCGTACTCCTCGTCGGTGCGCTGCTCCTCGCGCCGTTCGCCGCCACCCTCTGGCGCAGCTTCTCCGACGACCACCGCAACCCCGGCTTCGCCGGCCTGGACAACTACACGCTCTTCTTCACCAACGAGAACCTGGTCCGCTCGGTCGAGAACACCCTGATGTGGGTGGCCGGCACGGTGATCCTGCCCTGCGCCCTCGGCCTCGCCATCGCCTGTATGACCGACGCGACCCGCTGGTCGCGCTTCGCCCGGCTGTGCGTCGTGGCGCCGTACGCCCTGTCCGGTGCCGCCGTCGCCGTCGTATGGAACTTCGTGCTGTCGTCCGACGGAGCGCTCAACCAGCTCGTGGCCGCCCTCGGGTTCGATCCCCCTTCGCAGGGCTGGCTGCTGGAATGGCCGGGCAACACGGTGGTGCTGATCCTGGCCAACACCTGGCAGGCGACCGGTGTGGCGGTCATCCTCTTCCTCGTCGGGCTCCAGGGCATCGCGCCCGAGACCCTCGAGGCGGCGTCCCTGGACGGGGCGAGCCCCTGGCAGCGGTTCCGCCATGTCGTCCTGCCCCAACTCCGCCCGGTCTCCATCATCGTGATCGGCATGAGCCTGGCGAACGGCCTCAAGTCCTTCGACCTGATCTGGGTGCTCACCCG
The DNA here is from genome assembly GCF_003429565.1 of Streptomyces triticagri. Lineage (GTDB taxonomy): Bacteria > Actinomycetota > Actinomycetes > Streptomycetales > Streptomycetaceae > Streptomyces > Streptomyces triticagri. The sequence continues at coordinate 120,081 of NZ_QUAK01000038.1, read as the reverse complement.
CGGCGGGCCCGGCCGGTCGACGGAGACCCTCGCCGTCTCCATGTACCAGGAGACCTTCCTGCTGCAGCACGAAGGAGCCGGCGCCGCCATCGCGGTGGTCCTCACGCTGATCGTTCTCGCGGCGTCCTGGCTCTACCTGCGACGCCAGCTCGACGCCAAGGGAGACTGACCATGCAGAGGACACGCGGCAGCGGCCGCATCCTGCGCAACACCACACTGATCCTGCTCGCCCTCCTGTGGGCCGTACCGACCTGGCTCGTCCTCGTCAACGCCTCGGTCCCCGCGGGCGATTACAGCGGCAGCCCGCACTGGTGGCCCCAGGGATTCGGGCTGTTCGACAACATGGCGCAGGCCTGGGACCGGGCACGTCTCGGACCGGCCATGGGCAACAGCCTGCTGTACGCCGTGACCAGCTCCCTGCTCGCCATCCTGCTCGCCGTGATGGCCGCCTTCGCCGCGGTCGTCATGCCGGTGCGCCGCCGCACGCTGTGGTTCTGGCTGATCTATTCCGGTGCGCTGCTGCCCCTCCAGGTGTTCCTGCGCCCGCTGTTCCTGTCGTACGCGAACCTCGATCTCTACGACATGCAGCTCGGCCTCGTCCTGGTGTACGCGGCGATCGCCGTCCCGTTCGCCTTCTTCATCATGCGCAACTACGCCATGACGCTGCCGCGTGAGGTGATCGAGGCCGCGCGCATCGACGGGGCCTCGTGGTGGCGGCTGTTCTGGCAGATCCATGTGCCGCTCTCGAAGTCCGCGATGGTGGCCGCCTTCGTCTTCCAGTTCGTCGCCGTGTGGAACGACATGCTGTTCGGCATCACGCTGAGCGCCAGCCGCAACATCCGGCCCGTGATGGCCGCGCTCGCCGAACTCCAGGGCGTCTACACCTCGGTGGGCCCGCCGGTGGTCCTCGGTGGCGCGATCCTCGTGTCGCTGCCGACCGTCGTCCTCTTCTTCTGCGCCCAGCGGTTCTTCGTCAACAGCCTCAAGCTGACCCGCTGACCCGCCGGTGCCGGCGATCGCCAAGTGGCCGATTCCAGCTCCGGAACGAAGGAATCCGGACAGGACTAGTCCTCACCCAGGGCCCATCGGTGTTGGCAGCGGGTGTTTGCAGCGGGAATCGACGTGCTCCGACCGGGGCATGTGAACGACCGGAGGGCGCGCCGTGGTCGTCGCGTGCGCGTCCTGAAGTCGACCTTGTGTGCGACGGGTTGGCATGGGAATAGTGGCTGCCACCCAATTGGCATGGACGCAACTGCGGGGCATTTCCCCTGACATGTCCGGCAATCCGTCTCATGCCGGTACGCCTCCGGACCGGCCGCGGCCCTCCGGCCCCGTCCGGCCCGACCCCCCACAGGAGGACGTGAGTTGAAGCACCGACGCATACCCAAGCGACGGATGGCCGTGGCAGGTGCGGGAGTTGCCGCACTGGTGGCGGCCGGCGTGACGTTCCAGACTGCGAACGCCAGCGAGGACGCACCGGCCACCCCCGAGCTGAAGACCCTCTCGGCGACGGCGGCAGGAAAGCTCGCTTCCACACTCGGCAAGGACCTCGGCAGCGACGCGGCCGGCACGTACTACGACGCCAAGGCCAAGTCCCTGGTCGTCAATGTGCTCGACAGCGACGCCGCGAAGGCCGTCGAGGAGTCCGGCGCCAAGGCCAGAGTGGTCGACCACTCCCTCGCCGACCTCAAGGCGGCGCGCAGCACCCTCACCGACAAGGCGACCATCCCCGGCACCTCGTGGGCCACCGACCCGACCACCAACCAGGTCGTGGTGACGGCGGACCGCACGGTCAAGGGCGCCGACTGGGCGAAGCTCAGCAAGGTCGTCGAAGGACTCGGCGGCAAGGCCGAACTCAAGCAGACCAAGGGCGAGTTCAAGAAGTTCATCGCCGGCGGTGACGCGATCCTCAGCGGTGGCGGCCGCTGCTCGCTCGGCTTCAACGTGGTCAAGGACGGCGCTCCGGCCTTCCTCACCGCGGGCCACTGCGGCGAGGCGGGAAGCACCTGGGAGGACGCCGACGGCAACCCGCTCGGCACCATGGAGGACTCGCAGTTCCCGGACAACGACTTCTCCATCGTCAAGTACGACGACGAAAGCGCCGACGCGCCGAGCGAGGTCAACCTCTACAACGGCTCGACGCAGCCGATCACCCAGGCCGCCGAGGCGACCGTGGGCATGGCGGTGCAGCGCAGCGGCTCCACCACCCAGGTCACGGACGGCGAGGTCACCGCGCTCGACGCCACCGTGAACTACGGCAACGGCGACATCGTCAACGGCCTGATCCAGACCACCGTCTGCGCCGAGCCCGGCGACAGCGGCGGCTCGCTCTTCGCGGACGACGCGGCGGTCGGCCTCACCTCCGGCGGCAGCGGTGACTGCACCTCCGGCGGCGAGACCTTCTTCCAGCCGGTGACCGAGGCGCTCGACGTACTCGGCGCCGAGATCGGCTGATTCCGCTCGCTCCACACCGACGACGTGCCCGGTCCGCTCCGCGCGGACCGGGCACGCTCGTCATGGGCACCCCCGCAGGCGTCTCATGTCTCCGGATGTTCCTGGGGCAGCGCGGGCGCGAGGAACCTGCCCATCGCAAGCACCGGCCGCCCCCAGGTGGAGGCCAGGACCTGGCCCGCGAGCAGATAGAGCGCACCGGCCGATGCGGCCAGACCTGCCCAGCCGGCCACCCGGTTCCAGATCACCTCGCCGGTGAAGCCGTTGCAGGTCATCGCCACGAACACCACGAGCACGCAGCTGAAGGTGATCAGCAGCGCCAGATGGATCCGCCAGGCCGCCAGCCACAGCACGAAGACCACGAACACCCAGGGCAGGGTGAACAGCCCCAGCACGTCCCCGCCGGTCGAGGCGTCGAGGCCCGGCAGCACCCACTGCAGCAGCACGGCCTTCGCCATCCAGAAGAAGCCGAATCCGCAGAAGACCGTGGCGTGCCAGGTGTCGCCGCGCTGTGCCTGGAAGAGCCCCGCGAGCAGCTGGGCCAGACCGCCGATGAAGAAGCCGACCACCGGCAGTACGGAGTGCGCGAGCTTCTCCGGAAGCACCCCGGCGTCGATCCCGGTGGCGATCGTGGTGACGACGATGAACCCGGTCAGCCCGAGCGGCCCGAGCTGGGCCTGCGCGGACGGCTCCATCCGCTTGACCGATACGGCCTGGGCAGCGGGCCCGGCCCGATTGAGCAGGCTCATCCGGTCTCCGGCAATGCGCGCGTGGGGTCGGTGGGACGCTCCGTGCCGCGCTGCCGCAGGACGGCGCAGAGCAGGGTGAGCAGTACGCCCGCCACGGCCCAGGCGGAGAGCACGAGCAGCGGCCCGGTGACCGCGTTGCCCTGGAAGTAGGCGATCGAGCGCGCCACCCAGGTGCCCGCGCCCGGCGGCAGTGCGGGGCCGATCGCTTCCCAGAACGGTGGCAGCATCGGCAGCGGGAAGGCGCCGCCCGCACTTGGATTGCCCGCGACCACGATGAGCAGGATCGCCAGACCGATCCCGACGATCCCGAAGAGGCCCTGCAGCGCGAGGGTGGCCGCGCCCACCGAGAAGGTGACCAGGGTGCCGAGGCCCCACAGGGCGGCCACGCTGCCGGGCAGTGCCCCGAGCACCGGCCCGATGATGAGCGCACCGCCGAGCCCGCCGACCGCGGAGACGAGCGCCATGGTGCCGAGCCGGATCACCGCGCGCTTCGGATTCGCCGGCCGCGCCCCCGTACTGATCGCCAGGATCGAGGCGCACAGATACCCGCCCACGCACCAGCCGACCACCAGATAGAACGACGACAGGCCGTTGAAGTCCTTGGCCGACGCGGCCGCCACGTCGACGGTGCGCGCCGTCCGCTGCTCGGCCCCTTCGAGCTGCCCGGTCAGCGTCTCGAGCGCCGTGGACAGCGCCTTGCCGCCGCCGGACGCGACCAGCAGGGTGTCGGTGGGGGACCGCGGGTCGACGACCAGCGCGCCGTCGATCTCCCGGTTCTGGATCTGCCTGCGCGCCTCGGCCTCGTTGGCCACCGTGCGTGCGTCCAGCGGCTTGCCCGGCAGCTTCCCGAGCCGCGCCACGGTCTGCTCGGCGGCCCGTGCCGTGGGCGCGGCCACCCCGAACGGCACGTCCGTGGGCTTCGGATGATGCAAGGCCCCCACGTACGAGGCGATGAACAGGAGCTGGAGCGCGAGCACGCCGATCACCAGCATCGCCGCCCGCGGGGTGACGGCGCTCCTCACCTCGGAGAGAAGACTCGGCGGGGCACCGGAGGACGGAGGCTGCTGCGTCATGCCCCCACAGTCGACCGTACGACGGGGGCCCGCAGCAGGGCGGGGGCGAATGGGTGGCCGGGTCGCACACGACAACCCTGGATCCCGGATCGGCCCCGGGTCCCGGATCCCGGTGAGGAAATTCACCCAGGGCGCGTGTGGAGGGCGCGATCTCCTTGCAGGGAAAGGAGGTTGGGCCCGTGCCGGGTCCGTGGGGCGGATGGGGTGCCCAGAGGTACCAGTGAGTCGTCTTGCGATATTCGAACTGTTGTCCGATGCTCAGATCATGGCGTCAGCAGTACCGGTCCTCAGCAGGGACGATGCGCGAATCGGCACCGGGCTTCCGGTGGCCTCCGAGCTCGAGTCCCTGCTGCCCGGCGGCCGACTGCGCCCCGGTTCGGCCGTGAGCGTGGGGCAGGACCTGCCGCTGCTGCTTGCCCTGGCGGCACCGGCCGCCACCGAGGCGGGCGCCTGGGCGGTCGTCGGGCTGCCTCAGCTGGGCGTGCTGGCTGCCGAGTCGATGGGCCTGAACGTCGGCACCGGGCTATGGGTGGACCGCCCCGGCCGGCGCTGGCCCGATGTCGTCGCCACGCTCGCGGAGTCCGTGCCGGTGCTGCTGCTCGGACCGCTCGGCCCGGCTCTCGGCCGGCAGGCCCGGCGGCTCTCGGCCGTGCTTCGCCGTACCGGAGCAGTGCTGCTCACCACCGGAGCCTGGGAGGGCGCCGAGCTGCGGATGGCGGTGACCGCGTCCCGCTGGGAGGGCGTCGGCGCCGGGCACGGGCTGCTGCGGGCCAGGCGTGTACAGGTCGCGGCCACCGGGCGGGGAGCGGCGGGCGGGGCGCCGCGCACCGTACAACTGTGGCTGCCCGGTCCGGACGGGCGGGCCTGCCCCTTCGAGGACACCTCCGACGCCGTGGACACCCCGGATGACGCGTCCCCCGCCGCGCCGTCCGAGGCGCCCCGCGGCCTGCGCGTCGTCGGATGAGTACCGTCGAACGGGTCCTCTGTGCCTGGTTGCCCGACTGGCCCATCGTCGCCGACGGCAGCAACCCCGATGGGGCGCGGGCGACCGCCGTCGTCGCGGGCGGGAAGGTCGTCGCCTGCTCGGCCGCCGCCCGGGCCCTCGGAGTACGCCGCGGGATGCGACTGCGGCAGGCGGCCGGCCGGGCACCCGAGCTGGAGCTGCTCGAACGGGACGTGGCGGGCGAGACCCGCTGCTTCGAACCGGTTCTGCAGTACCTGGAGCAGCACGCGGCCCCCCGCTGGGAGGTGATCCGCCCCGGCCTTCTCGTCCTGCCCGCGCGCGGTCCCGCCCGCTACTTCGGCGGCGAGCAGGCCCTCGCCGACCGGATCACCGAGGCGATCTCGGCTGTCGGTTTCACGGCACGGGTGGGTGTCGCGGACACCGTGTTCGCCGCCGCGCTGGCCGCCCGCCAGGGCCGGCTCGTCCCCGCGGGGCGGACAGCGCGATTCCTCGCCCCGTACCCGGTGGGCGTGCTCGGCCGGCCGGAGCTCGCGGTGCTCCTCTCCCGGATGGGGCTGTCCACGCTCGGTGCCTTCGCGGCGCTGCCCGGTGACAAGGTGACGGCCCGCTTCGGTGCGGACGGTGCGGCTGCCCAGCGCACCGCCCGCGGCCTGGAGGCACGCGGCCTGAGTACCCGGACACCCGGGCAGGACCTCACCGTCGCCCACGCCTTCGAACCTGCCGTGACCCTGCTCGAGCCGGTCGCGTTCGCGGCGAAGGAACTCGCACGACGGCTGCACGAACGCCTCGCCGCGGCCGGCGCGGTGTGCGCCCGGATCGAGGTCGCTCTCGAACTCGGCGGCGCCGGCCCGCACAACGGCGGAAGGAGGCTGGCCCGGCTGTGGCGGCACGAGGGGAAGCTCTCGGAGCTCGCAGTCGCCGAGCGAGTGCGCTGGCAGCTCACCGCCTGGCAGGAGACCGGTGCCCTGGCCGACGACGGCGGAGCAGCCGCCGGCATCGTCCGGCTCGCGCTGCGTCCGGAGGCGCTGAGCGCGGCGACCGGTCGACAGGAGCTCCTTTTCGGCGGACGGTCGGCGACCGCGGAGATGGCGGCCGCCGCCGCCCGGCTGCAGGCGATGCTCGGACACCATGCCGTGACCCGGGCCGAGACCGGCGGCGGCCGGGGGCCCGCCGAACGGGCCGTCCGGGTGGCCTTCGGCGACGTACCGCCCGAGAACGGGCTGCCCGACGGTCCCTGGCCCGGCCGGCTGCCCGCTCCCTACCCCGCGTGGGTGCCCGCCCAGCCGGAACCGGCCCGACTGCTCGATGCCCGGGGCGAGTCGGTGGCGGTCTCCGCACGCCTGGTCCTGTCCGCGCCACCGGCCCGGCTGATCGTCAAGGGCTGCCGGCCCGTCGCGGTACAGGGATGGGCGGGTCCGTGGCCGGCCCTCGAACAGTGGTGGCACGCAGACCGGGCCCGCCGCCTCGTCCGGATGCAGATCGTCACCGAGGAGGGCCCGGCCTGGCTGCTCGTACTGGAACAGAGCCAGTGGTGGGCGGAGGCGCACTATGGGTGAGGTACTGCGACTTCCCGACCGGGGCCGTGCGGCGGAGCCGGTTCCGGCCGGCTGGGCCGAGCTGCATGTGCACTCCTCGTTCTCGTTCCTGCAGGGCGCATCGGACCCGGAGGTGCTCGCGGAGGAGGCGGCGCGCCTCGGGGTCGAGGTGCTCGCCGTGACCGACCGGGACGGGCTCCACGCCGCGCGCCGACTGGCCTCCGCCGCCCGTCGGCACGGACTTTCCGCGGTGTACGGAGCGGAATTGAGCCTGCCCGAGCCGTACGGGCCCGTACTCGTCCTCGCCCGTGACCTGACCGGCTTCACCCAGCTGTCCGCGCTCATCAGTGCCGCCCAGCTCGCCGGTGCCAAGCAGCGGCCGGTGTACGACCCCGCGCGGCTTGCCGATGAAGTACGGGACGGACATCTGGCCGTCCTCACCGGCTGTCCCGAGACCGGCGCGCAGCGCCTCGAAACGCTCCTCGGTCTCCTCGGCCCCGATCATCTGCACGCCGAGCTGATCGACCACGCCCTGCCCACGGATTCCGTGCGCAACGACGCCCTGTACGCCGCCGCCGAGCGGCTCGGCCTGCCCGTCATCGCCTCGAACGCGGTGCAGTACGCCCGCCCGCGCGACGCCCGACTCGCCCAGGCACTGGCCGCGCTGCGCCGTCGCGAGGACCTGGACCGCGCCGCCGGCCATCTGCCTCCGGCGCCCACCGCACATCTGCGCGCCCCGGACGACATGGCCCGGCGCCTGGCCCGCTACCCCGGCGTGCGGGAGGCCACCCTCGAGCTCGGCCGCCTCTGCACCGTCGACCTCGCCGGACTCGAGCCCGAGCTGCCCGGCTTTCCCGTACCGCCCGGTCACACCGAGATGTCGTATCTGCGCGAGCTCGCCGTCCGGGCCGCCGAGCGCCGCTACGGCCCGCGCACAGCCGCCGCGCACACGGCCTGGATCCAGCTGGAGAAGGAACTCCGGGTCATCGACCGGCTCGACATGGCCGGCTACTTCCTGATCGTGTGGGACATCGTGCGCTGGTCCATGGACCACGGCATCTGGTGCCAGGGCAGGGGCTCCGCCGCGAACTCCGTCGTCTGCCACGTCCTCGGCATCACCGCCGTCGACCCGATCGAGCACCAGCTGCTCTTCGAGCGGTTCCTGTCTCTGGAGCGGACCGAAACCCCGGACATCGACATCGACTTCGAGAACGCCCGCCGCGAAGAGGTCATCCAGTACGTCTACGAACGCTGGGGCCGGAGCCATGCCGCCCAGGTCGCCAACATCATCACGTACCGTCCCCGGCTTGCCGTCCGCGACGCCGCCCGCGTGCTCGGGTACCCGATCGGCCGGATCGACGAGATGACCCGGCACATCCAGCACCACGAACCACCGGGCGAGGACAGCGACATACCCGCCGACGTACGCGAACTGGCCGGGGAGATCGCCGGATTGCCCCGCCACCTCGGCGTGCACTCCGGCGGCATGGTGCTGACCCGCCGTCCGATCGGCGAGGTGATGCCCGTCGAATGGGCCACGGCCGAGGACCGCAGTGTGCTGCAGGGTGACAAGGAGGACGTGGAGCAGGCCGGCCTGGTCAAGATCGACCTGCTCGGTCTCGGCATGCTCTCCGCCCTGCACACCGCGTGTGACCTGATCGCCGAACACCAGGGTGTCACCTACGACTTGGCGTCCATACCGGGCGACGACCCCGCCGTGTTCGAGATGATCTCGCGCGCGGACACCGTGGGTCTCTTCCAGGTCGAGTCGCGGGCGCAGATGTCGACGCTGCCCCGTCTGAGGCCCCGGACCTTCCATGACCTCGTGGTCGCCGTGTCCCTGATCAGACCCGGGCCGATCCAGGGCGGATCCGTCCACCCGTATCTGCGCCGACGGGCCGGCAAGGAGCCGGTCACCTACCCGCACCCGCTCGCCGAGCGGGCCCTGAAACGTACCCTCGGAGTCCCGCTCTACCAGGAGCAGATGATGCTTCTCGCGATGGACTGCGCGGGATTCGGACCCGGCGAGGCCGACACCCTGCGCAAGGCGCTCGCCGCCAAGCACGCACCCGAACGGGTCGCGGAGCTGCGCCGGAAGCTGCTCGCCGGGATGGCCGAGCGCGGCATCCCGGAGCGGGCCGCCGAGGAGCTGTACACGATGATCCAGGCGTTCTCGGGTTACGGCTTCCCCGAGTCGCACTCCCAGTCGCTCGCGCACATCGTGTACGCCTCGGCCTGGCTGAAGCTGCATCACCCGGCGGCGTTCATCGCCGGTGTCCTGGCCAACCAGCCCATGGGTTTCTACTCGCCGCTCACCCTGATCGGCGACGCCCGCCGCCGCGGTGTGCGGGTCCGTGGTGTGGATGTGACCCGCTCGGGGCTGCACTCCGGCCTCGAGGCCGACGAGGGCTCCGAGGGCGGGCAGGCCATCCGGCTCGGCCTGAGCGGGGTGCGGGGGATGCCGGACGCGGCGGCCGAGGAGATCGTCGCCGGACGGCCGTACCGGGATCTGGAGGACTTCGCCCGGCGAACTCGCCTGTCGGCGAAGGTCCTCGAGAACCTCGCCACGGCCGGCGGGCTCGCCGCGTTCGGCGTGGACCGGCGCGAAGCGCTGTGGGCGGCAGGGGCGCTGGCCGGGGCCGACGACGGCTTCCTGCCCGGGGTGGCCGCACCGCCCGCGGCCCCGGACCTGCCCGTCCTGACCGTGGTGGAGCAGACCTTCGCCGATCTGTGGACCACCGGCTCGAGCCCCGACAGCCACCCCGTGCAGCATCTGCGCGCCCACCTGGAGACGGGCGGTGTGGTGACCGCGGCCGCCGTACGGCGACTGCCGGACGGCACCCCCGTCACCATCGGCGGTCTGGTCACGCACCGCCAGCGCCCGCCCACCGCGAAGGGCACCTGTTTCCTCAACATCGAGGACGAGACCGGCATGACCAATGTGATCGTGCCTCCGCCGGTCTGGGACATCCACATGAAGATGGCTGTCGACAACGCCGGACTTCTGGTCCGCGGCCGCATCGAACGGGCCGACGGCGCGGTCAACCTGGTGGCCCGGAGCCTTGAACCGCTGATGATCGGCGCACCGGTCCGCGGGCGACAAGGGTGACTGCTGTTCCGGGCCGGGCATGACGCGCTCAGCGGCGCTGTGACGTCCGGGTTCGCCGGCCGGCGGCTCAGTTCGCCCAGGGCGGGGCGAGTCGGGTGCCGTCCTCCAGGAGGGCGGTGAAGCCGAGGGTGGTGGTGACCCAGGAGTGGGCCGGGCTGTCGGTGTGGTTCTCGACCCGCAGGGTGGTGCCGGCGTGCACGATCACCGTGTCGCCCGCGTGCACGGTCTCGGTGTGGCCGTCGAGGGTCATCTCCAGGGTGCCGTCGAGCAGGTGGAAGACCTCCTCGCGCTGCACGGTGTGCGCGGAGGCCCGGGTGCCCGCGGGGATCTCGCCCCGCCAGGCGCACAACTCCCGTGCCCCGCTGGTGGAGTTGGCGTACGAGACGAAGCGGGCGCCGTGGATCTCATGGACGGTGGCGTCGGATGCGCGGATGACGGGCATGGCGGACCTCCAGCAAGAGGGAATGGTCAATTTGCTTGTCTATATGGTCAAGCTGCTTGACCTTCGTGTCAAGATGGATCCGTGCAGCACCAAGAAGCGATGGCCCTGACCGCCACCCTGCTCGCCGCGGCCGGCGAGCTGACCCGGCGCATCCACGACGGCGTCGTGGACCGCGGATTCGACGACCTCAGACCCGCGCACGGCTTCGCCTTCACCCGGCTCGCGCCCGGCGGCGCCACCGCGACCGAACTCGCCGAGCACCTGGGTGTCACCAAACAGGCCGCCGGCCAGCTCGTCGACGAGCTGGTGCGCAAGGGGTACGTGGAGCGCCGGCCCCACCCGGACGACGCCCGGGCCCGCCTCGTCGTCCTCACCGAACGCGGCCGGGCCTGCACCCGGGCGGCCGAGGAGGCCGCCGCGGACGCGGTGCGGCCCTGGGCCGACCTGCTCGGCGAGCGGCGGCTGCGGCAACTCCTCGCCGACCTCGGCGGGTTGACCCGGGGCGGCCCGGCGCGCCCCATGTGGTGAAACGACGGCGGGGCGCCCGGCCGCAACGGCCGGACGCCCCGCAGTGCGAGCAGCAGGATCAGCCGTGCCGGCGACCCGCGGCGGCGCGGCGACGGGCCGTACCGAACAGCACGGCCGCACCCGCGGCCAGCACCGCGGCGCCGCCCATCGCGATGTACGGGGTGGTGCTGTCGCCGCCGGTCTCGGCGAGGTCCTCCTCGGCGGCCACCGGCTCGGCGCCGCCGCCCTTGGCCTCCGGCGCGTTGCCCGCGCCGTCCGTCTTCGCGGCGTCGTCGCCGGCCTTGTGGCCCTCGTGCGCCGAGTCGCCGCCGTGCCCGCCGTGGTCGACGGTCGACTCCTCGGCGCCCTTCTCGATCTGGTCGTTGCTCGGTGCGGCCGCCTTCGGGGCGTTGGCCGCCGCACCGCTGTCCTTGCCGAACACCACGTCCGAGCAGGTGTAGAACGCCTCGGGCGAGTCCGACCGCTGCCAGATGCTGTAGATCAGGTGGCGGCCCGACTTCTTCGGGATGTCGCCGTCGAAGACGTAGTCACCGTCGGTCAGGGTCGGGTCCTTCACCTCGGCGAACGGCTCCGACTCCAGGTCGGACCACTTCAGCGGCTTCGAGGGGTCGTAGCCGTCCTTGGTGATGTACAGCTCGAAGGAGCCCTTGTGCGGGGCGGTCGCCTTGTAGCGGAAGGTGTGCTTGCCCGCCGACAGGTCGCTCGCGGGCCAGTCGGCGCGCGGCAGGTCGAGGCCCTGGTACTTGTCGCGGCCCGCGCTGCACAGCTTGCCGTCCGGGATGATCTCGCGGTGCTTGCCCGCGGCGTCCCCGATGTTGACCTCGTTCCAGTCGTAGAACGCCTGGGCACCGCTGGCCGCGACGGCCGCCTTGCACGCCGCGGACTGAGGAGACTCCGGACCCTCCTGGAAGCAGGCCGACACCCGGCTCACCGGGTCCGTCATCGAGCCGTGCGCCGAGGCGGGCGAGGCCGCGAGGGCGGTCAGCGCGAGCGGGGCGACACCGAGGGCGGCGACGGCCGGGAGTATGCGGCGGCGAGCGGTCATGGTGGATCTCCTTCGAGCGGTTCGTTCGATGCGGGGGGCGGGTGCGGGAAGGTGTTCGACGCCCTTCCGGCGATCAGCAAACTAGCCCCCACGAAGCGCGAATTCGGCCGCTGAAGCGGGTGCGGGGCGATCCTTAGGGCCCCGTTAAGGAGCGGCTCAGTGATGTTTAAGAGCGGGCCGGGAATGTCCGGAGCGCCTGCCCGAAGCGCGTGCGGCCCAGCCGTCCGGGCCGTGCCGACCGCCACGGCGCGCGGCCGCACCGCGCGGCCGGCCTGAGGTCACCTCACCCAGCGATAGCGGCGCTCGGGCCGCCCCGTGCCCCCGTACCGGAGCGTGACCTCGGCGCGGCCGGTGTCGGCGAAGAACTCCAGATAGCGGCGTGCGCTGACCCGCGAGAGCGCGCCCCGCTCCGCGCACTCGCTCGCCGACAGGCCCTCCGGGTGCTCCCGCAGCACGCCCTCCACCAGATCGGCCGTCGGCGGAGCCAGCCCCTTCGGCAGCTCACGGGAACCCGGGGGACGGGTGCCGAAGATCTGGTCGACGTCCTTCTGTCGCGCCTCGCCCAGACCGTCGAGCCGGGCCCGCAGCGCCGCCACATGCCTCAACTGCTCCTGCAGGGCAGTCGGGTTGAACGGTTTGATCAGATAGTGCAGCACCCCGGCCCGAAGGGCCGAGCGGATCACCTCCGCATCGCGGGCCGCGGTGATCAGGAGCGCGTCGACGCCCTTGCGGGACGGGTCGCGCTCCTCCGCGGCGCGCAGCTCACGCAGCACACTGATGCCGTCCATGTCGGGCAGATACACGTCGAGCAGCACGAGATCGGGGCGCAGCCGCTCGGCCGCGCGCAGCGCCTCGGCGCCGCTGTGTGCCACCCCGACGACGGAGAACCCGTCCAGTGCACAGACGCAGCGGCCGTGCAGCTTCGCCACCATGAAGTCGTCGTCCACGACAAGCACCTTCGTCACCGCGTCAGGTTAGGCCGTGTCCGTACGGTCCAGGGAGGGGCCGACGGATCCCGGCGGCGCCCACACGGGACCCCTACCGCACCTCCCGTATGCGACCACAACGACCACAACGTTCGTTGCTTGCGGAAGCGGGACAGCTTGTTTACGCGCAGGCAACATGTGGGCCACCTCACAAGCCTCCGCACCCGTCCCGTCCCCTCCCCTCCCCTCCCCTCCCCTCCCCTCCCCGTCCCACCTCGTCCACTGCAACGTCCCTCCGACCCACAGGTGGTGGCACACGTGCGCCTGCGCACCCCCTCGGCCCTGCTCGGGGCCGCCGTACTCGTGCTCGCCGGACCCCCGCTGATCACCAGCGGCAGCGGCGCCGACACCGGAACCCAGATCCCCGGCCTGCGCCTGATGGTCCCCAACTCCCCGGGCGGCGGCTACGACATCACGGCCCGCACCGCGGCCAAGGACGCCGAGGACGCCGGACTCACCCACAACATCGAGGTGTTCAACCTGCCCGGCGCCGGCGGCACCGTCGGCCTCACCCGGCTCGTCGGCGAACACGGCAACGGCAAGCTCGCGATGTCCATGGGCCTCGGCGTGGTCGGCGCCGCACGCTCGAACCACTCGCCCAAGACCCTCGCCGACACCACCCCGATCGCCCGCCTCACCGAGGAACCGGACGTCGTGGTCGTCGCCGAGGACTCCCCGTACAAGGACATCAAGCAGCTGATCGAGGCCTGGAAGGAGAAGCCCGGCAAGGTCCCCGCCGGCGGTGGCTCGTCCCCGGGCGGGCCCGACCACATGGCCACGATGCTCACGGCCCGCGCGGCCGACATCAAACCCAAGGACGTCAACTACATCCCCTACGACGGCGGCGGCGAACTGCTCGCCTCGATCCTCGGCAACAAGGTCGCCTTCGGCGTCTCCGGCGTCGGCGAGTACCTCGACCAGATCAAGTCCGGCGAACTGCGGCTGCTCGCCGTCACCGGCCCCGAACGCGTCAAGGGCCTGGACGCCCCGACGCTCCAGGAGTCCGGCTACGACGTCCACTTCACCAACTGGCGGGGCATCGTCGCGCCCCCGGGCCTCTCCGACGCCCAGCGCACCAAGCTCACCGGCCTGGTCAGGAAGCTGCGCGACTCGCCCGAGTGGCAGGAGTCGATGGCCAAGAACCGCTGGGACGACGCCTTCCTCACCGGCGACAGGTTCGGCGACTTCCTCGCCGAGGAGGACGGCCGCGTGGTGTCCGTACTGAAGGAGCTCGGCCTGTGACCTCCCACGACAACCGGACCGCCGAGGAACCCACCGGGAAGCCCGCGGCGGAGCCCGCCGGCCGCCGCGCCTGGCTGCGCGAACACTCCGAACTCGGCGTCTGCGTCCTGCTGTTGGCGCTCGGCGTGCTTGTCCTCACCGACGCCCTCACCATGGACGTCGACATCTCCCAGCGCGGACCGGTCGGCCCGCGCACCGTCCCGATCGCGATCGGCATCGGCCTCCTGCTCATCGCCGCCCTGCTCGCCGTGGACGTACTGCGCGGCGGCCGCGGCGAGGCCGAGGGCGGCGAGGACATCGACCTCGCCGAACCCGCCGACTGGCGCACCGTGCTGCTCCTGGCCGGGGTCTTCCTCGCCACCGCCGTCCTCATCGACCCGCTCGGCTTCCCCGTCGCGGGCGCGCTGCTCTTCTGGGGCGCGGCCTTCGCGCTCGGCAGCCGGCGCCTCGACCGGGACCCGCTCATCGCCGCCGTGCTCTCGGTCGCCACCTACGGACTCTTCAACAATCTGCTCGGCGTCCCCCTGCCCGGCGGTCCGCTGATGGGAGTGCTCTGACGTGAACGCCCTGAACTCCCTGATCGACGGCTTCGGTACCGCGCTCACCCCGATCAACCTGCTCTGGGCCGCCGTCGGCGTCCTGCTCGGCACGGCCATCGGCGTACTGCCCGGCATCGGGCCCGCGATGGCGGTGGCGCTGCTGCTGCCCGTCACCTACGGACTCGATCCGACCGGCGCGTTCATCATGTTCGCCGGCATCTACTACGGCGCGATGTTCGGCGGCTCGACGACCTCCATCCTGCTCAACACCCCCGGTGAGACCGCCGCGGTCGTCGCCGCCATCGAAGGCCATCCGATGGCCAAGTCAGGACGGGGCGCGCAGGCGCTCGCGGCCGCCGCCATCGGACACTTCGCCGGCGGCCTGATCGGCACGATCCTGCTGGTGGCCCTCGCACCGACGGTCGCCGACCTCGCCGTCGGCATCGGCGCGCCCGACTACTTCGCCATCATGGTCCTGGCGTTCATCGCCGTCACCTCGGTGCTCGGCTCCTCCCGGATCCGCGGACTCGCCTCCCTGCTGATCGGCCTCACCATCGGCCTGGTCGGCCTGGACCAGATGACCGGACAGCAGCGCCTGACCTTCGGCACGCTCCAACTCGCCGACGGCATCGACGTGGTGATCGTCGCGGTCGGTCTCTTCGCCATCGGCGAGGCCCTCTGGATCGCCGCCCATCTGCGCCGCACCACCGGAGACGCGATCCCCGTGGGCCGCCCCTGGCTCGGCCGCAGCGAACTGCGCCGCAGCTGGAAGCCCTGGCTGCGCGGACCGGTCATCGGCTTCCCGTTCGGCGCGATCCCGGCGGGCGGCGCCGAGATCCCGACCTTCCTCAGCTACGTCACGGAGAAGCGTCTCTCGCGGCACAAGAACGAATTCGGCAAGGGCGCCGTCGAGGGCGTGGCGGGCCCCGAGTCGGCCGCCTCCGCATCGGCCGCGGGCACGCTCGTCTCGATGCTCACCCTCGGCCTGCCCACGACCGCGGTCGCCGCCGTGATGCTCGCCGCCTTCCAGCAGTACGGCATCCAGCCCGGGCCGCTGCTCTTCGAACGCGAACCCGACCTCGTATGGGGTCTGATCGCCTCGCTGTTCGTCGGCATGGTCCTACTGCTCGCGCTCAATCTGCCGCTCGCGCCGGTCTGGGCCAAGCTGCTCAGGATCCCGCGGCCCTATCTGTACGCGGGCATCCTGTTCTTCGCCGCGGTCGGCGCGTACGCCGTCGGGGGAGAGGCCTTCGACCTGGTGATCCTGCTGGTCATCGGGCTCATCGGCTTCGGCATGCGGCGCTACGGGCTGCCGGTGCTGCCTGCGGTGATCGGCGTCATCCTCGGCCCGGCCGCGGAACAGCAGCTGCGCCGCGCCCTGCAGATCAGCGACGGCAGCGTGACGGGCCTGGTCAACACGCCGTTCTCCGTGACGGTCTATGTGATCGTCGCGCTGCTGCTCGCCTGGCCGCTCCTGAAGAAGCTGCTGCCCGGGCGGCGTACGGAGACTGCGGATTCCGGGCAGCCGGAGGAGTAGCCGGGGCGCTGCAGCGGGTGAACCTCAGCCGTCCGGCCACCAGGTCCTGTGGATGTCACGACGGATCTCGGGACGAGGCCGGGCGGCTTCCTCGCGGAGCTCGCGCTCGCGGCGGCTCGCGGGCCTCTGGATCGGCTTCTGCACGGTCTGGCGGCGCATGACGGCCTCCTGGGGTCGTGTCCCGGGCGTTCTGTGCCTTCACAGAGGTAGACCCGGAACGAAAGCCTTGCTCATCGCTCCGGATCTGTCAGTGGCGCCCATCACGCACGTGGTACCCACCGCCGCGGCACCACAAGCGCCCGTCGCGTCACGGGTTTCACCGCCCCGGACGCCGGCCGGCGCGCACCGCGGGACGGGCCGTTGTCAGTGGCGGCTGCGAGGATCTTCCGTATGACCGAAGGCAGTTCGAGAACAGGGCGCGATCCGGACGGCCGCCCCGCACGCCACACCGAGATCGTCGACGTCCACCTGATCGTCCGCCGTGCGGGCGAGGTGCTGCTCGCCCGCCGCAAGGACACGGGGTACGCGGACGGGCTGCTGCACGCACCCTCCGGACATGTGGAGTCCGGCGAGGACGTGCGCACGGCCATGATCAGAGAGGCCCGGGAGGAGGCCGGCCTGGCGCTCGAGCCCGAAGACCTGCGGGTCGCCCTCGTGATGCAGCACCAGGCACCGGGCGGCGCCACCCGCACCGGCTGGTTCTTCGAGACGGCGTACGGCGCGGGCGGCGAGCCGTACAACGCGGAGCCGCACAAGTGCTCCGAGCTCTCCTGGCACCCGCTCACGGCGCTGCCCGACGACCTCGTCGCCTACTGCCGGGCGGGGCTCGACGCCTATCTCGCGGGTGACCGGTTCGTGCTGCACCGCCACGCCCCCGACGACCCGGTCGCCCACCGCCCGGGCGGCCCCTCGCGCTCGGTGCCGCTGGCGGCGACGGACCCCGTGCGGCCCGGGCCCGCGCGGGAGCAGCCGCACGGCGCCGTGCACCACATCGAGTTGTGGGTGCCGGACCTGGGCCGGGCCGAGGCCTCCTGGGGCTGGCTGCTCGGCGAGCTCGGTCATCTGCCGTACCAGCACTGGGAGTCGGGCCGGAGCTGGCGGCGTGGTGACACGTACCTGGTCATCGAGGAGTCCGACGCCCTGACCGCACCGCACCACGACCGCACCCGCCCCGGCCTGAACCACCTGGCCCTGCACGTCCGCGACCGCCCGGCCCTGGACGCCCTGGTCGCCGCGGCCCCGGCACACGGCTGGACGCTGCTCTTCCCCGACCTCCACCCGTACGCGGGCGGGGCCGGGCACTGCGCCGCCTATCTGGAGGACGCGGACGGCTTCGAGGTGGAACTGGTCGCCGGGTGACGTCCCGCTCGGGCGACGAGGCCGTCCAGACCGGGCCCCGTGGCGAGGCGCTCCAGCTCGTCGAGCGCCCGCAGCGCCTCCCCGGCGGCCTCCGGATCGCGCTCGGCCAGGCCGCTGCCGGCGAACTCGTCCTCGTCCAGGCGCAGTACGGTGCGCCGGTCCGCCGAGCACCACAGGTCCAGGTCGAGATCCTCCACCCGCACCTCGCCGTCGCCGGCCATCGCTGGACGGGTGACGTCGCAGTACCAGCCCTTGAGTACACCGTCCTCCGCGCGGACCTCCTTGACCGCGTACCAGCGGTCGCGCCAGTAGTGCTCGGTGAACACATCGCCCGGCTCGAAGCGGAAGGCCCCGAAGTCGCGCACCCCGTCGCCGGCCCACGCCGCCCGCAGGCTCACCCGCGTCCCGTCGTCGTGCAGCAGCCGCGCCGGGTAGCGGATCTTCGTACGGCCCGCCTTGACCAGCACGATCTCCCACCGGGCTGACTCGCCGGTGGCCGAAGTCCCGGCGGGATCAGCCGAGTTCGCGGACATGGCGGATCTCCGTGGCGCAGATCTCGTAGCCGAACGACTTGTTGACGGCGAGCATCGGGGCGTTCTCCGTGTCGTTGCCTGTGAACGCCTCGGTGCAGCCCGCCGCCGCGGCGCGGTGCAGGGAGTGGCTCTTGACCAGGCGGGCCAGACCGCGGCCGCGATGGGCGCGGGCGGTCCCGGTCATGCCCGACATGTAGCGGGTACGCCCGTCGGTGCGGGCCGCGGTGAACGCGACCGGCACGCCGTCCACGACCGCCACCGTGGTCAGTTCACGGTCCAGACAGGGATGCGCCCAGGTCGTACGCAGCCAGTCCTCGTAGTCGTCGAGCCGGGCGGCCACGTCCCCCGGCTCGTCGGCGGTGGTCTCCGCATCGAGGTCGAACAACGGCCGCGGATCGTCCGCGAAGTCGGCGGCGCTGCGCACCTGCACGCCCGGCGGTACGGGTGCGAGCGGCGGCAGTCCGCCCTGCGCCGGGCCCTGGGAGAGGCCCTGCGTCAGGTCGAGCCGCAGAAAGTGGGCGGATCGGCTCGGCCGGTAGCCGTGCGCGGCGGCGAAGGTGCGGTTTGCGGGCTCGTCGAGCACCCACGAGTACACCGCCGTCGCTCCCTGGGCGGCCAGATACTCCTCCGCGGCGCGCAGGATCCGGGTGCCCACGCCGCGGCCGCGCTCCTCGGGATGGACGTAGATGTTCGCATTGGCCTGCCCCGGCTCCGGGCTGTCGTACGCCAGATCGATCTCACCGCGGGCCACGATGCGGCCGTCGAGCTCACCGACGAGCATCAACTGCCGCGCGGCGGGCGCGACATGGTCCATCGCCCAGATCATCGCCTCCGGGGTGATCACCAGGAACGGGATCGCGGCACGCAGCACCTCCGCGGTCGCCTCGGCGTCGGCGGCGCGGAATTCTCGGACAGTCACGGTCATGGACCGGCACGTTACGGCGCGGACCCGTGCCCGCGCCTCCGGATTTCCGGCGGGTGCGCAAGAATCGCCTCGTGACCCTCAAGCTCCGCATCGACCACCAGACCGCCACCGCGCCCTACGAGCAGCTGCGGTCCCAGATCTCCGGACAGGCCCGCTCCGGCGCGCTGCCGGTGGGCTACAAACTCCCCACCGTCCGCGGCCTCGCGGAGGAACTCGGCCTCGCCGCCAACACGGTGGCGAAGGCCTACCGCGCCCTGGAGACGGACGGGGTCATCGAGACCCGCGGCCGCCGGGGCACCTTCGTCGCCGCGGCCGACGACGCGGCGGCGCGCCGGGCCGCCGAGGCCGCGCGCTCCTTCGCCGAGGAGGCGCAGCGGCTCGGCCTCGACCGCGAGGCGGCCGCTACGGCGGCGGACGAGGCGCTGCGCGCGGTCTACGGCTGAACGGGCCCTCGGGGCACGGAAAAGCGGGGCACGGGAAAGCGGCGCACGGAAAGAGGGGGCACGTCCTGATGGACACGCTCCCTGGTGGTGCAGCCCTCCATCAGAGGTACAGCCCCGCATCCGCCCCCGAGTCCCGCTGATCCGGCACGGAGGTCGGGGAGATGCCGCGACGCAGGGCGAACAGCTCGGCCAGGGTGGCCCCGTCCCGATTGACGCCCTCGTCCGTGCCGAGCCAGTCGACGGCCTCGGTGTGGGTGAGCGGGCCGACCTCGATCCGGGCCAGACAGCGGCCGGGGCGTACGACGGCCGGGTGCAGGCGTTCCAGATCCTCGTTGGTGGTGACGCCCACCAGGACGTTCCGCCCCTGGCCGAGCAGGCCGTCGGTGAGATTGAGCAGCCGGGAGAGCGCCTGGCCCGCGGTGTGCTTGGCCTCGCCGCGGATCAGTTCGTCGCAGTCCTCGAGGAGCAGCAGCCGCCAGCGGCCCTTGGCGCTGCCGTCGTCCTCGCCGATCGCGATGTCCATCAGATAGCCGACGTCGCCGAAGAGCCGCTCCGGGTCGAGTACGCAGTCCACCTGGCACCAGTCCCGCCAGGACCGCGCCAGGGTGCGCAGGGCGGACGTCTTGCCGGTGCCGGGCGGGCCGTGCAGAAGCAGCAGCCGGCCCGCGATGTCCTCGGGCGTGACCTTCATCAGGGTGTCCATCGCCTCGGCCACCGGGGCGGTGTAGTTGGTCCGTACGTCGTCCCAGGCGCCGGCCGTGATCTGGCGCGTGGTGCGGTGCGGGCCGCGGCGCGGTGAGACGTACCAGAAGCCCATCGAGACGTTGTCCGGCTGGGGTTCCGGTTCGTCGGCCGCGCCGTCCGTGGCCTGCTTCACCACGCGCTCGGCCACTTCGGCGCTGACGGCGGTGACGGTGACGTCCGCGCCCCTGTTCCAGCGGGAGACGAGCAGGGTCCAGCCGTCGCCCTCGGCGAGGGTGGCGCTGCGGTCGTCGTCGCGGGCCGAGCGGAGGACTTCGGCGTCCGGCGGTACGAGGGTGAGGCCGGACTTGACGCGGTCGATCGAGGCACTGTGGGCGAAGGGCTGTTCGCCGGAGGCGAAGCGGCCGAGGAAAAGGGCGTCGACGACGTCTGCGGGGGAGTCGCTGTCGTCGACGTTGAGCCGGATCGGCAGCGCGTCCTGGGGATCTGCTGGCATGGGGCCATGATCCGCCACGGGTGCCGTGTGTGCACGGCATTTCTCGGGTGTCTGTACCCGGGCCCGTCCGGCTGCTTTGGTGGGTCTGTGCTGGTGTCTGTCAGGCGTCTTCAGTGGGTCGACACCCACGGGCCGGTCCGGTGTCTTCTCTCAGCCTGTCCGGGGCCACACCAGCCCGTCCGGCGTTTGAGGACATCTTTATAGCCTGTCCGGCGTTTGAGGACGAGGCCGCCAGGCCTACGCCTGAAACCGCAACGGCCCTGAACGGGCCTTGTCCTCAAACGCCGGACGGGCTGAAAGATTGGCCCTGAACGGGCTGAGGTTGCCGGGCCGGCTGAGGGGGCCGGGTCGGCCGAGGTTGCCGAAACTCCTCATGATGCCGGACGGGCTGACGCGGGGGTGACCCCGTTGATTACTCTTGCCCTTGATGGGACGTCATGGGTGGGATTCGGGGGCCCGGCGGTGGCAGGTCGCCGCCCTGTTCGGTGTCGCCGCAGCCGCCGCCGCGCTGCTCCTCACCCTGAACACCCCGCCCGACGGGCAAGGTTCCACCCGCGGCACCTCGCCGAACGGCGACACCCCGCACGGCACCCCCGCCAGCCCCTCCGGCAAACCGCAGGCGGAACTCGGCTGGGGTTTCACCCATACCCAGAACAGCGCGGACGAGGGCGAGCAGCCGGCCGTGGACCGGGCCACCGGGCTGCTCGCCGAAACCCCGCTGCCGCAGGTCCAGCACCTGATGGGCTGGGGCGCCGACAATCCCGAACCGTCCCCGGGACGCTACGACTTCGAGGCCATGGACCGGCGCATCGACTTCGTCCGGGCCACCAAGGGCACCCCCGTGGTCACCCTGTGCTGCGCCCCCGACTGGATGAAGGGCGGCAAGGCCGGCGTCGACGACACCGACTGGAGTCAGGAATCCCTGGAGACCGCCCCCGACAGGGCCCACTACAAGGACTTCGCCGCGCTCGCCGCCACCGTCGCCAAGCGCTATCCGGACGTACGGCACTTCGTCGTATGGAACGAGTTCAAGGGCTTCTGGAACTCCGCCGAGGGGCGCTGGGACCACGAGGGCTACACCGAGCTGTACAACCTCGTGTACCGCGCCCTCAAGAAGGTCGACAAGGACATCCAGGTCGGCGGCCCGTACCTGGTCATGGACAGTGTCCACCCACGCCAGAAGGAGAACGCCGCCAAGGGGCTGAACGGCCGCTGGGGGAGCGCCGACCAGCGTGTGCTCGACTCCTTCACGTACTGGAACAAGCACAAGGCGGGCGCCGACTTCGTGGTGGTCGACGGATCCAGCTACACGGTCGACGACGAGCTGATCCCCGACGCCGTCACGGCCACCGACAAGTTCACCGCGGTCGGCCGCTGGATCCGCGAGCGCACCGGCGATCTGCCGCTGTGGTGGGCCGAGTACTACGTGGAGCCGGGGGACGACGATGACGACCGTGACGGCTGGAGCGAAGCGCGGCGCGTCGCCGTGCAGTCGGCCGGCCTGATCGCGATGGCCCGCGGCGGCGCGACCACCGGCTTCTACTGGAACCCGCAGAACAAGGGCGCCGACTGCGCCGGTTGCCTGTGGCGCGCCACCGACCTCGCGGACGGCGGCACCCCGTTGCCGATGCTGCAGCTGCTCACCCGCTTCCAGCGCGAGTTCCCGCCCGGCACCCGCTACGAGGACATCGCCGTCGCCGACGACGACCGGCCGGACGTCCGCGTCCTGGCCGACGACGAGGCCGCGCTCGTGGTCAACGTCCGAGGCCGCCCGATCGCCGCGAAGGTCGACGGCAGGTCTCTCGACCTCCCGGCGTACGGCGTGAAGTGGCTGCGCCGCTGAGCCGCTGCACTCACCGCACCTGATCCACCCGGTAGGCGATGCCGCCCTCGACCAGGTAGCCGGTGCCCACACACACGAGGTCGTTGAGCCAGGCGTAGCGCGTCGAGCCCGTCTCGAAGAGCGGGTTGGTGCGGAAGTAGTAGCGGGCGGGGTCGACGAGGTGGCGGCGGGCGGGATCGGCGAGATCGCCGGCCTGCTCGGGCGGGGTGACCAGACGGCCGCCGTACGTCAGGTGCAGCAGGTCGCCGTCGTGGGTGCGCAGGGCGAGGCGGACGTCCAGGGTCATCACTCCGTCGGACCGGAAGAGCGTCCAGTCGCCCCCGACCGGCAGCACATCCCCCCGCACCGCCGGACCCTCGAAGCTGCCCCCGGCGGAGCCGAAGAACACTCGGCGGCCCAACGGGCCTCTGCCGAAGTCCAGTTGGGGTTCGAGGTCGACGACCATGTCCAGGAGGCGGGAGGTCTCGGCCGCGCCGATGTCGTCGCGTACCCGTGGATCCCTCATCGCCCGCTCCCGACGGCGCCGAGCTCCGCGGACCCGCCGAACAGGGCGTGCCGCGCCTTGTCCGTGGAGATCCCGGACTGTGCGCACAGCTCGGAGAGGTCGAAGAAGAACCGTTCGCTCGCGATCAGGCCGTCCCGGAAGGTGAAGTGCAGGAACACCGGCAGCTCGGCCCGCAGGCCGTTCGGCGCCTCGCCGAAGCGCGCGCCCGTCAGCGTCATGCGGGCCGTGCCCCAGCAGGCGAGGGTGCCATGGTGACCGACGTCGCCGGCCGGCTCGACGGCGTAGTCCGGGAAGGTCCGGAAGAAGGAGGTCAGTGCTCGTTCGTTCGCCGCGTGGCCGTGGGCCGTGGTCCCGAAGGCCGGGGCCTGCAAGGTCATTTCGGGGTGGCAGAGGGCGAGGGCGGCGGTCACGTCCTGCCGGCTCTTCGCCTCGGCCAACTCCCGGGCGAGTCCGATCATCTGCTGCTCGTCCACTGTGGCTGCACCTCCGTAGGCATCTGTGCGCGCGCCCGTGTGCAGGCCGCTGAGAAACAAAGCATACGGCCGTACGTATTGTTTGTCGCGGGTCTGGCAGAATGACGGCGATGAGCACCTCCGAACAGTCACCTCCTGCGCCGGTCACCGACGGCCGCCTGCTGCGCGGCGCCCGGTCTCGTCAGGCGGTGCTGCGCCGGGCCGTGGACCTGGCGTCGCTCGACGGCCTCGAAGGGCTCAGCCTCGGCCGCCTCGCCGCCGAACTCTCGATCAGCAAGAGCGGCGTTCAGACCCTCTTCGGATCGAAGGAGAAGCTGCAGGCCGCCACGGTCGAGGCCGCCCGGAGGCTGTTCCACGACGCGGTCGTCGCGCCCGCGTCCGGCGTACCGCAGGGCGCGGCACGCGTGCGCGCCCTGGTCGAGCGCTGGATCGACTACGCCCGCGAGCCGCTGTTCACCGGCGGCTGCTTCTGGGCGGCGAATCTGGCCGACTTCGACAGCCGGCCCGGACGGGTGCACGATGCGCTCTTCGGCAGCCGGCAGGAGTGGCGCGACCTCCTGGCCGCCGAGCTGAGCGCCGCCGCGGACGCCGGTGAGATCGTCGAACTCGACGCCGCCTTCGCCGCGTTCCAGATCGACGCGGTCCTGCTCGCCGCCAACACCGCGCTGCGCACCGGCGACACGGACCCGGACCTGGTGGCGGACCGGATCCGCCGCACGGTCGAGGCGTTCCTCGCCGAGCCGGCCCGGGGCTGAGGCCGGTCTCAGGCCATCGTCACGAAGCGCTGGATCAGCGCTGCGAAGAGCACCGCGAGCAGCGGCAGCGAGAACCAGAACGTGCTCTGCAGCCACTGCAGACTCCGCACGCTCGGCGGGGCCGCCACCCGCACCACCTCGCGCACCCCGAGCAGCACGATCAGCGCCACCGCCGCGAGAGCGCCCACCACGGACCACGGCGCCCAGGTCACCTGTGGCCCGGCCGGCCCCGAATCGGCCTTCTCGACCGGGCCGTCCGGCTGCTTGCGCAGGGTGTACAGGGCGACGTCGTCGTTCGCGTACGGCTTCGTCAACTCCCGCCGTGCGTCCAGGCTGTCGAGCAGCCGCCCCTCCCAGTTCCGCGGATAGCCTGCGTCCATCGTCAGATACACCGACTGACTGCGGTTGACCATCAGATACGAGTGCGGGCCGGCCTCCTTGAGGGCCTTGACCAGGGACGAGACCAGCACCGGATCGGGCGGGGCGAGTGTGGGGAGGTAGGTGACCTTCTCCATGTCCTGCTTGCCCCAGGGCAGGGCCGGAGTGACGTTGTCCACGGTGTCGTTGCTCATCCAGAGCAGCCGCACGGTCGGATCGGCCTGCGCGTAGACGTACTCCATCGCCGCGACCTCGCCGGTCCTGACCCGCTCGAACGGCTCGTTGCCCCAGCGGGCGATCAGGAAGCCGCCGATCAGGAGCAGCCCCGCGAGCAGCGCGGCGAGCGGCGCCAGGCTGACACGGTCCCGGTCGCGTTCCTCGGCCGTGACGCCCGTGCGCGGGAACAGCGCGAGCCCGGCGAGCAGCGCGGCGCCGGGCAGCGCGAACATGAACACCCGCAGCGCCATCTCGCCGCCGTACGACTGCATACCGAAGCCGAGGAACGGGACGAAGGCCAGGACGAGCAGGGAGCGTTCGGCATAGCGGTAGCTGCGCCGGCGCCACCAGCCGAGACAGGCGAGTGCCATCACTCCGCCGGCCAGCGCCACGCGCGCGTAGAGCACGAGTTGGTGAGTGGAACTGCCGCCCTTGATACGGCCGGAGACCGACGAGGTGACGTTCCCGCCGACGCCTCCCACGCCGCCGAACAGCTCCTGGAAATGCCCCGACCAGTACGGTTCGGCGAGATACCCGATCCACACGGTGACCACGACCGTGCAGAGGACCGGAAGGCCGCGCAGTTCGCTGCGGCCCACCAGGACGAGCACGGTGAGCACGCCCAGCATCACGAACGGCGTGAGCTGATGCGCGGGCACCGACGCCGCGAACAGCGCGATCAGGATGCCGAGCAGCGCCACCCGGGTGCCACGGCCGGCGGGCAGCACCTCGGCCTCACCCGGCCGGCGCGCGCCCCACAGCATGCGGGGCGCCCGGAACCAGACCAGCAGGATCGCCACGAAGGCGAGATACAGGAGATACGTGAAGCCCTGCGGGGAGAAGTAGTCCTGCCCCACCCAACCGCTCAGGACGAAGATCCAGACGCCGGTCCATTTGGCCCGCCACGAGGCGCGTACGGCACGCAGCAGCAGGAACATCGGGGCCAGGTAGAGGAGTTGCATCGCGACCGGCCACCAGCGGATGACCTCCGTGAAGTCGGAGATCCCGCAGGCCTCGGCCAGGAAGGCGGCCGCCGCGAAGAAGCCGGGCCAGCTCCAGCGGGCGTCCAGATCCGGCACCGCGGTCCCGGTCCGGTCGATGTACTCGAGGAAGCCCAGGTGCTGCCAGGCGGTCGCGAACCGGGGCACGTCCTCCAGTACGGCCGGCAGCGCGTGCAGGGACACCAGAGTGGCGAGCAGGGTCACCGACAGCAGGGCCCTGCGCGGCCGTTCGTGCCAGAGCAGCGAGGCGAACACGAGGATGAACAGTGCGGCGCCTGCGAGTGTCGCGGCCGGCAGCACCGAGATCAGACCCAGTCCGCCCATCGCGTCCAGATCGGCCTCGTCCATGCCCAGGACCGGCACCCAGAACAGCACGAGCGCCACGCCGAGCAGGAGCCAGAGAGCGGTGGCTCGGGCGGCGGTGCCCGGCGCCGCGGTCGGCGTTTCGGGCGGGCCGGCGTCCGGGGGCTCCTCCTCGGCCGGCGCTTCCGGAGGTGGCGCGACGGCGCCGGCGGACGAGGTCAGGGGCCGGAACGAGGGGCGGTACGGGCGCCGGTCCGGTGTGTCGACGAATACGTCCGAGCCTCCGTCTCCGCCTTCGGTGAGTACGGCCAACTCGCCCTTGCCGCCGGGCGATTCGACGGTCGGGGCGGCGAGTGGGCGGGCCTCGGCGTGCGCGGGAGGCGGCAGGCGCAGGGCCCAGGTGGGGCGGTGGTCGCGTTCGGCTCCGGGTGCCGGCTCAGGCTCCGCCGCTGCTTCTGCTTCTGCTTCTGCTTCTGCTTCTGCTTCTGCTTCTGGCTCCATCTCTGCTTCCGCGCCAGAGGTTTCCCCCGTCCCGCCCCCTTCCCCGGGATGCGCGGGGTGCACAGGGTGCGCGGGATGTGCAGTATGCGCCCAACTCGGCCGGTGTCCGCGGTCGTCGGACCCGTCGTCGGGCTTCCGTACGTCCGCCGTACGCCCCGTACCGAGGTCCGCGAGATCGCCGTCCGGAGCCACCGGAGCCGCGTCCTGCACGGACGGGGGAGCCGATCTGACCATGGCGAACAGCTTGAACCCGGCCACCGACGCCACCACCGCGAGACTGGCGATCTCCGCTATCCCCGCCCCGATCAGACCCAGCCGGGGCAGCAGGACCAGCGTGAGACCGAGGACGAGCACACACAGCGCCCCCTGCAGAAGGGCGAGCCCGGAGGTCCGGCTCTGTGCGCGCAGCACCGCGAAGTACGTCTCGATGACCACCCGCAGCACGGCCCCCACCGCGAACCAGCGCAGCAGCCCGGTCGCCGCGTCCGCATACCCCGCACCGAAGACGCCCAGGATGTAGGGCGCGCCGATGAACATCACCGTGCACACCGGCAGCATGATCCGCGCCATCCGGCGCAGCACGGCACGGCAGTTGGCCGCGAGCCGTGCGGGATCGTGGGAGCCCTCGACGGTGAGCGAGGCTCCCATGTTGATGGCGAGGAGATTGACCGTCCCGCCGATGGTGGTCGCGATGTAGAAGTACGCGTTGTCCGCGGAGCTCACCTGCGCGGCGACGATCACCGGCACCAGATAGACGACCGCCAGCGAGAACAGGGATCCGGTGTAGTCCCCGGCCAGGAACCGTCCGATCCGCCGCAGACCGGGCGGATCGGCGATGTCCTTCGTCGCCTCCACATGCCGCGGCACGAGTCGCCGGAAGACCAGCCAGCCGAGCGGCAGCACGGACACCGCGATCGCCGCCACCCAGGAGACGAAGACGCCCGCGGTGGGCACCGCGGCCGCCAGCGCCACCAGCAGCAGCAGCTTCACCGTGGAGAACGCCGCATTCCCCACCGGCACCCACTTGGCGCTGCGCAGCCCGGTCAGTACTCCGTCCTGCAGGGTGAGCAGCGACCAGGCCACCACCGCGAGCACGAAGCCCGCACCCGGGAGCGGCCCCTGCAGGAAGCGGTACGAGGGCCCCCACAGGTCGAGCGTCCCCAGGAACACGACGGCGGCGATCGCGACGACCAGGGAACTCATGCCGTACGTCCGCAGGATGAGCCGTCCGGTGGCCCGGCCCGCGACCGGGATGAAGCGGGCGAGCGCACCCATCAGGGTCAGCGCCGTCAGGCCGGCGAGCAGCTTCATCGCGGCGATCGCCGCCGAGCCCTGGCCGACCGCGGACTCCGAGTAGTACCGGGCGGCGGCCAGCCAGAAGCCGAGCCCGAGCACTCCGGAGATCCCGGTGTTGAGCATCAGCGCATAGGCATTGCGGAACAGCGGACTGCTGTCGGCGGTGCCGCCCGTGCCGCCGGTGCCGCCGCCCGCGCCGGGCAGCCGCAGGTGCAGCCGTCGGCGCACCGGCGGCTCTCCTCCGGGCGGCCGGTGCTCCGTGGCGCGGGCCGCGGTCGTGTCAGTCACGGGAGCCGGCCGCCCTTCGCCGGGCCTGTCTCGCCCTGCGCAGCACGGCGTACCCGCGGGTGAGCGCCCGGTCGCGGGCGTAGGCGCGGCCCACGGCCCGTCCCTCCACGACCCGGGTGAACTGTTCGATGCCGGTCGTGCGACGGACCGTCACCCGGCGCAGGGCGTACGGTCCCTGCCGCCGGCGGGCCAGGTCGTTGCCCACCGCAAGCGACTGGGCGAAGCCCGCCGCGCGGACCTCGGCCCGCACCCTTCGGTCGGAGTACCCGTACGGGTACGCGAAGGAGCCGGGCGCCTCGGCCAGCTCGCCCGCGACGATGTCCCGGCAGCGCTGCACCTCGAACCGCAGTGCGTCGTGGGGGAGTTGGTCGAGCTGCGGATGGGTGTGGCTGTGCCCGCCGATCTCCGTGCCGGCCGCCGCGAGCTCCCGTATCTGCGCCCAGTCCAGCATGGTGTCGAGCGCACCACCCGTGTCGTACGTGCCCCGGATCCAGCCCGTGGACACGAACAGGGTGGCCGGGAAGCCGTGCCGGGCGAGGACCGGCAGGGCGTGGCGGTGCACCCCCGCGTACCCGTCGTCGAAGGTGATCAGGACGGGCCGGCGGGGCAGCCGCGCCCCGGACCGCCAGGCGGCCCCGAGCGCGGCGGTGGTGACCGGGGTGAAGCCGCGGTCCGCGAGGACCGCCAGCTGTTCGGCGAAGGCGGCAGGGGTGACCGACAGGGCTCGGGTCGCAGGCGCCGGCGCGTCGGCGATCGCGTGGTACATCAGGATCGGCACGGCGTCCGTGCTCATGCGGCGGCCCCCTCGCGTCCCTCGCTCTCCTCGGTGTCCCCGGTGAGCCGGGGGGCGGAGAACGACCCGCCTCCCCTACGGGCCCGGACGCCACCGACGACGTACCCGCCGGCGGCCGCCGCCACTCCGGCGAGCACCGCGCCCGCGCGGCCCCCGCCACCCGGGCGTCCGCGCACCGCGTCCGCGAGCCCGCGGACCACCGCGGCGGGCAACACCCTTGTGGTGTAACGGCGTTCGGACTCGAGGCCCTTCGCCGCGCCCACGCTGCGCGCCACCAGGGCCTTGGACAGGCCCTCCGCGTACGCCCGGGCCCTGAAGTACCCGAAGCGCTCGCGGGCGGCGGGCACCCGGTGGTGGATGACCGCCCGGTCGTCGATCAGGAGCACCGCGCCGGGATCGGCCCGGGTGATCCGGATGCACAGCTCCGTCTCCTCGCAGCCCAGCGGCCGGCGGTCGCCGTCCCGGCCGATGCCGGTGGCGAAGCCGCCCGCCAGGTCGAAGGCCTCGCGGCGGAACGAGGCGTTGCCACCGAGGACGTTCCGCACCCGCACCCGGCCCGCGGGCAGCCCCCGGTAGCTGCAGCCGACCACCCAGTCGAACTCGGCGGGGAACCAGTCGGGGCGGCGCCCCGAGGCCCAGATCGGCTCGGTCCTGCCGCCCACCGCGAGCACCCGGGGATCGGCGTAGCCCTCCGCCAGGTACCGCAGCCAGTGCCGCTCCGCGACAGCGTCGTCGTCAAGGAAGGCGACGACCCGGCCGCCGGCCGCGGCGATGCCCGTGTTGCGGCCGGCGGAGAGGCCGCGGGGGCCGGCGTTGGCGAGCACCCGCACCGCCCCGGTCCGCCCGTCGTCCTTGAACTCGCCGCTGAGCCGCTCGAGGAGTACCTGGTTGTGATCCACCACGAGCAGCGTCTCGCGGGCGGCGAGCGACTGCGCCCGCACCGAGGCGACCGCGGCCAGGATGTCGCCCCAGCGCTCCTCGGTGTACACACAGATCACCACCGACACATCGCCCGCTCCGACCGGTCCGCCGTTCGGTGCATGGCCGCTCAAGTCGCTGCTCCTCTACGGGTGTTGAGGGGAAGGGCGGCGGTGCGCGTGCGCCGCACCCCGCTCTCCCCGAGGATCACCCTGAGCACCCGGATGCCGTCCCGCACGGCCCGCAGATTGCTCGCGCCGTGGATCCGCAGATACTCGTGGCTCGGGATCTCCTGCACCTTCAGGCCCGCCTTCGCCACCCGGATGTTCATCAGCGTCTCGACCTCGAAACCCGTGCAGTCCAGGTCGATCTCGTCGAGGCAGTGCCGCCAGAACGCGTTGTAGCCGTAGCAGAGATCCGTGTACCGGGCGCCGAACTTGGCATTGACCACCGCACACAGTAGGTAATTGCCGAGCTTGCGGACCGGAGTCATGTCGTCGGTGCCGCCGCCGTTGGCGAAACGGGAGCCCTTGGCGAAGTCCGCGCCGGAGACCAGGGCCGAGACGAAGGCGACGATCTCCTCGCCGTCGGCCGAGCCGTCCGCGTCTACCATCACGATGATCTCGCCGGTGCAGGCCCCGAACCCGGCGATCAGGGCATCCCCTTTGCCCTTGCCGCGCTGTTCGACGACCTTCACGTCCGGCCGGAGTCCGCGGGCCACGGCGACCGTGTCATCGGTGGAATTCCCGTCGACCAGGACGACTTCATGGATCCAGTCGGGCAGTGACTTGAAGACGTACGGAAGATTCTCCGCCTCATTCATGGCGGGGATGACGACACTCACCGGTGGAGTGATCGCCAGGTGACTGGAAATGGGCCGGTACCGGCCCGGTGAGCGAACCGGATCCTTTCCCGGTGCGCGATCTTTTCCCGACGCGCGATCTTTCCCCGGTGCAGGATCTTCCCCGGGTATTGCCGGATGGAGATAGGAGCTCATGAGTCGGTGCCCTCTCGTCCGGTGGGCGGCCCGCCCCCGGGCAGCCCGGATGAGTTTCCGGTTCGAAAGGAGGGTTCTCGTCCAGGGCGTGCCGGAATGGCCGTGCGGCACTCCGTGCACCGGACGAGCTGGCATTACTGGCCGTGCGGCACTTGGCTCGGCAGACGTGCATGCACCGAGCACGGCAGACCCCCCTACCGCGCCCCGCACCGGCGGCATCGCGCTCCTGAGCCCTCCCCCGGAGCCGTTCTCGATGAGCCGTTGCGGGTGGTTCCATGACGGTATTGACGAATGAGACTCTATGGCAAGACCTGGGACAAGCGTCTGCGTTTATTCGGTTTTCGCGCTACTTACCCGAACGGATCTTTCCGATCCGTTTGAGCAACTTGTCCGCAGGTCCGAAGAGTTCGGGTCTCGTCACCACGGCATTGCGCAGAGCGCGTACCGGAGCGCGTCGTGCCCGGTGGACGGACGCCACGGGGTGACGGCGCGTCACCCACCCCTCGGACACGGAAAGATCGCGTGTCTTGAGGGAATCCTTGTATTCCTTCCTGCCCCGCCCGAGATCGAGATGGGCGATTCCGTCGGCGGCCGCCGCCCGGGCCATCCGCAGATGCAGGACGAGCCCGGGCGAGTATTTGGCGAACGCCGGATCGTAGGCGGGAAACCAGCAGGCGAGCACCCGCTCGGAACGCAGCCCGAAATGCGCCGCGACCGGCCGGTCCCCGGCATAGAGCACGGACAGAATCCCGCCGGCGGACGGCGACCGGGTGTGGAAGAGCTGCTCGACGAGCCGGGTGATCCACGGCTGTGCGAAGCGGTCGCTGCGCCCGGTGCGCCGGTACTGCGCCGACTTCCACTCCATCAGGGTGTGCAGGGCGGCCGGATCGCGCTCGTCGTGCACATAGCGCGTGCCGCCCGCGGCTCGCCCGAGCCTGCGCTCCTTGGCGAGCGTGGTCCGGGTGAACTTCGGTGAGCGGGCGCGGAGTTCGGCGAGATACGCCTCGTATCCGCGGTCCACGTCGATCACCGGGGACGCGAAGTGCGCCGCACGGGCGCCGGCGAACGGCCGCTGACCGTGCACCAGATGGTCGAACTCCCAGACCGCGAGCCCGCAGGCGTCGAGCAACTCCACCGGGTCGCAGTCGAAGCCAGGCCGGTGCACCAGGCCCTGGCAGTCCGACACCCCGAGCCCGATCGCCCGCCCCACACCCGCAAGAGTGCGCTGGTACGGGAAGAACGCCGCCGGTTCGCCGTCCTCGCGGACCACGGCGATCCGCACCCCGCGCCGGCAGCGCCCGACGGCGAGGGCGAACTCCGGTGACAGGAAAGGGTTGGCCAGCTCCGCGGCGCCCTCCAGGTGGGCCTTGGACTGCAGGGCCGTCCAGGCCGCCCGGTCGGCGGCCGTGAGCTCGCCGGGGCGGTACACCTCGATGTCCACGTCACCGGGTCCGGCTTCTCGCGGAGTGCGGGCGCCGTGGTCGTCGTGCCCGGGCCGTCACCAGGATCAGCAGACTGACCGCGAGCACGGCCGCGCAGCCGCCGCGGACCGACCAGATGTGCAGCGCGAGCATCGCCTGGGCGACCAGCAGATCGACTGCGAGTGCTCCCGCCGCGGCCGCCACGGCCCGCCCGAGCGGCTCGAGTTCACGCAGCGCGAGGGCGAGGGCGCCGGCGGGCGCACCGAGCAGCAGGAGAAGGGCGCACGGCCCGCGCAGCGGCGATTCGAGGCCGCTGAACACGAACACCGCGCCCACCGCCGCCACCGCGACGGCCGCACCGGACAGGAAGGCCGACGGCCCGCCACCGGGGGCGTCCGCCCGCCGCGGTGTGCCGTCGCTCGGTCTCGGTGCTGATGTCTTGTCACTGATCGTCTGCATTGGCGACTTTGCCCCCCGACGCGCCGGATGCCGGGCTTCAATGTCGCGCAGCCGGTATCGGCGCGTCAAGATGCGGAATGGAGCCACTCCGCCGCCCGGCCGACGGGCCGTCAGGCCGCGTTCTGTGGAGATGAGTTGGTTGATCCGTGGCCAATTGCTGGTTCAAACATGAAGGCCGTGAAGGTTCCTCCTTGAAATCTACTTGTCATGAACATACTCATGAGCGTTACGTGTGGGTAACAAAGGAGGTGGCAGAGACCCTGCCCTCTCCCCACGGAGGTCCCATGAGACTGTCCCGCATCACGGCATACGGCTCCTCCCTGCTCCTCGCCGCCGGTCTGACCCTGGCCGGCG
Source organism: Streptomyces triticagri (assembly GCF_003429565.1). Lineage (GTDB taxonomy): Bacteria > Actinomycetota > Actinomycetes > Streptomycetales > Streptomycetaceae > Streptomyces > Streptomyces triticagri. The sequence continues at coordinate 86,922 of NZ_QUAK01000038.1, read as the reverse complement.
CCGGCGCGGCGCAAGCAGATTCGTCCACCGCCGCGGCCAACTACGTGGCACTCGGCGACTCCTACTCGTCCGGCGTCGGAGCCGGCGACTACGACGGCGGAAGCGGCGACTGCAAGCGCAGCAACAACGCCTACCCGGTGCTCTGGGCCGCGGCCAACTCACCCGCGTCCTTCGACTTCACGGCCTGCTCCGGAGCCGTCACCAGCGATGTCGTCAACAACCAGCTGGGCCCGGTGAATTCGGGCACCTCGCTGGTCTCCCTGTCCATCGGCGGCAACGACGCGGGCTTCGCCGACGTCATGACGACCTGTGTCCTGCAGTCCGAGGCCACCTGTGTGGCCCGGGTCGAGGAGGCCAAGAGCTTCGTCACCGGCACCCTGCCGGGCCGGCTCGCCTCGACGTACACGGCCATCCGCGACAAGGCGCCCGACGCCCAGGTCGTGGTGCTCGGCTACCCGCGCTTCTACCAGCTGGACGGCAGCTGCCTCGCCGGGCTGACCGAGGTCGAGCGCGCGGCGATCAACTCGGCCGCCGACCTCTTGAACGAGACCACCCAGAAGAGCGTCGCCGACCACGGCTTCGCCTTCGCCGACGTCACGGGCAACTTCACCGGGCACGAGATCTGCTCCGGCGACGCCTGGCTGCACAGCGTCAACTGGACGAACATCGGCGAGTCGTACCACCCGACCGCCGCGGGACAGTCCGGCGGCTATCTGCCGGCCTTCACCTCCGCCGCATAGCCGCCCCGGCCCTCAGCGCGCATTCGGTGTGTAGGAGCCCCCGCCCGTCGGGGGCTCCTGCTCGCAGGTCAGGCTGTATGCGATCGTCTCCGACCGCACGGCGACGGGCCGGCGGACCTCGACGCCGATCCGGTTGCGCACGGCGCCGTCCGGGTCGTGTCCGGTCTCCGTGTGGGCGACCTCTTTCACCTTGCCGCCGTCGGCGGTGAACCGCAGCGTCTTCCAGTCCGGATCCGACGGCTCGCCGTTGCCGGTCACCCAGCGGTACTCCACCTCTGCCGGGGTCCGCCCGACCGTCAACGTCGCCCGGAAGGACGGGGCTTCGGCCTCCGGCGGCGGACACGTGCCGGTGTAGTCCTTGCGTACGGCCATCACATGCGCCCGTACGGACTGCGGTGGGGGAGTGGTGGCGTCCCCGCCGCCGTCGCTTCCGTCCTCGCCGTCACCGGCCCCCGAGCCGTCCGATCCGCCGGAGTCCCCCGAGCCGCCGCCCGTGCCGTCGTCGTCCGGTGTGGGACTCCCGGCACCGCCCGCGCCCCCGCCTGCCCGGCCCTCGTCCGCGCCCTGCCGGTTGCCCTCGCTGCCGCCCTGCCCCGTACCGCCGTCACCGCCCGAGCCGCCGCCCCCGGCACGGTCCGACAGGACGTACGCGAGGCCGCCGACGGCGAGCAGCAGGGCGACCGCGCCCGCCACGATCAGGACCACGGCCCTGCGTGAACGGCCGGACCCGGCAGGGGAGTCGGAGCCGTCCGGCCCGGAGCGCCCCGGCGACGGATCCGAAGCGGACTGCGCCGCGGGCGTCCCGCCCGTCACCGTGGGCGTACCGGCCGCCGGCCGGTCCCGCGCGGTCGTGCCGCTGCCGCGCGGCGCGCCACCCGCCGCGATCAGACGCAGATCGCGTTCCGCGTCGTCGGGCGACAGGCGCCGCGCCGGATCCTTGTGCAGCAGCCCCTCGACGACCGGTGCAAGGAGCCCCGCCCGGTGCGGCGGCGGCAGTTCGTCGTCGACGACCGCTCGCAGCGTGGACAGCGGAGTGTCCTGCCGGAACGGCGAGTGCCCCTCCACGGTCGCGTAGAGCAGCACCCCGAGCGACCACAGGTCCGACTCGGGCACCGGGGGCCGGCCCAGCGCCTGCTCGGGAGCGAGGAACTCCGGCGAGCCGACCATCTCGCCGGTCAGCGTGAGGGGAGAACTCCCCTCCACTCGGGCGATCCCGAAATCCGTGAGCACCACCCGGCCGTCATTGGCGAGCAGTACGTTCCCCGGCTTGACGTCACGGTGCAGCACGCCCGCCTCGTGCGCCGCACGCAGCGCGGACAGCAGCTCCGCGCCGATGTGCGCCGACCGCCGTGCGGTGCACGGCCCCTCCGCGTCCAGCGCTTCGGCCAGCGAGATCCCGCGCACCAGCTCCATCACGATCCACGGGCGGCCCTCCTCGATCGCCACGTCAAAGACCGTGACCACGCCGCGATGAGTGATCCGGGCCGCCGCCCAGGCCTCCCGTTCCAGCCGGGCGTAGAGCCGCTCCACATCCGGTGCGGGCAGTCCGGCCGGTGCGCGGACCTCCTTGACCGCGACCTCGCGGTGCAGGAGTTCGTCCCGCGCCCGCCACACGGTGCCCATGCCGCCCTCGCCCAGACGGGTGAGGAGCCGGTACCGCCCGGCGATCAGCCGTTCCTGATCCGGCCCCTCGCTCACCGGCGAACCTCCTCGTGTCCAACTCGACCTGAAATCAGGTGCATTCGGAGAGTAATCGTCAACACCCTTACGGGGAAGGTGAATCCTGAGCCCGGGATACACGAGTGTCGGAGTGGGGCGTTAGGGTTAACCTGCCCGGGCCGGGTGCCTCGTACGGGTGGGGAGTGACATGGAACAGATAACAGTGCGCAGCAGGGCGCGAGTCCCTGCGATCACCTGCGGGAGCAGCGCGACCAGCTCGCGCCTCGACCGCCATCTCTCGGTGCTCGGCGGTCCCGCCGTGCCGCAGCGTGAGGTGGCGGAGGCGACGTCGCTGATGCAGGAGCTGACCTCCCGTGAGATGGCGCACGAGCGCACCGGACGCGGTGCCCGCATGTGGCGGGTCTCGCTGTTCGCACCGCTGCGGCGGCTGACCCGGACGCTGTTCGGCGGCCGCTGACCGATCCGGTACGCACCGCGCCCGTCATCCCCACGGAGCGCGGCCGCGTCCCGGTACGACCTGACGCAGCCGACCTGACGCACCGGCCCCCACCCGGCGCTGCCCCGGTGCACGATCGAGATCGGTGAGCCGACGACCCGGCATTCGACGCATCCACCGCTCCGGAGCGTGTCTCGAGGTGACTAAGGTGGCGGCGTGACCGCGTACGCCGCTTCCGTGCTGCTGCCTGTCAATGCGGCGCTCGGAGCGGTGCTCGCCGCGCTCCTGATCGTCGCCGCGCTGGTCGCGGCGCTCGCCCGGCTCGCACCCGACGCGGGCCGCGGCCGGGCCCGGGAGATCGCGACCGCCGGTGCCCGCGCCGCCGTCCAACTCGCCGCAGTCTCCGTGCTCATCGGCTGGGTGGTCCGCTCCGTCCCCCTGCTGCTCGCCTTCGTCGCCATGATGTACGCCGTGGCCGTGCGCACCGCAGGACGGCGCATCACCCCCAATCACACCTGGCGGCTGGCCGCCCTGCCGATCGGAGTCTCCGTGGCGCCGGTGGTCGGCGCCCTGCTGCTCACCGGTCTCGTACCGCTGAACGGCATCGCCCTCATCCCGGTCACCGGCATCCTGATCGGCGGCGCGCTCACCGCCACGGTCCTCGGCGGCCGCCGGGCGCTGGACGAACTGGAGAGCCGGCACGGCGAGGTGGAGGCCGGTCTCGCGCTCGGCCTGCAGGACGCGGAGGCCCGCCTCGAAGTGGCCAGACCCGCGGCGTCCGACGCGCTGATCCCCGGCCTCGACCAGACCCGGACCGTCGGCCTGGTCACCCTGCCCGGAGCGTTCGTCGGCATGCTGCTCGGCGGGGCGTCGCCGGTGCAGGCGGGCGCGGTCCAGCTGTTCGTGCTGGTCGCGCTGCTCGCAGTGCAGGCGGTCGCGGTGGCCGTGGTCCTCGAACTGGTCGCGCGTGGGCGGCTGCACCGGACCACGGACGGATCCTGAGGGCGACCGGCCCGTAGGTGGTCACAGGAGGGCGAACTGGTCACAGGAGGGCGAACTGCCCTTCCGGGCCTTCCTCGTGATGGTCGAGCACCGAGGCCGGACGGCGGAGGATCTCGGGCGCCGGCAGGACGCCTGCCCTGCGCAGGGTGGACGAGGCGATGCCATCGGTCAGTGAGCCGCGCAACTCCGCCTGCCGCGGCTGCAGTTCGGCCAGCAGCGCGAGCACCGTGATCAGCTCCAGGAGCTCCGAGGTCCACTCCTGGGGCCACTTGGCGGGGCGGATCGCCTCCAGAGTGCCCGGCTCGGCGGGTGCGGTACGGCGGGCGAACCACAGCTCGAGCACCCGGACCCCGCTGACATGGAAGTCCCAGGCCTCGGCCGGCACCGGCGAGATGCGCCCCTCGCCGATCTCGAGGGTCTCCTCCTCGCGGTCGTAGAGCAGTTCGGCCGGGCGGGCGGGCAGGGCCGCGCGCACATACGGGCGTCGGCCGCCCGGGAGCTTCGGCCGTTCGCCGCTGCGCAGCATCAGCCAGAGCATCCGATGGCCGAGATCCACGCCGTGCGCCCACAGATCCCGGTCGTCGGTCAGCGGTACGCGGCAGCCCGCGGGATCGGTGTACGCGGTGGCCAGTGCCCAGGTCAGGAACTGTTCGGCGGCGACGGGGGAGCCGAGGCGGTCACCGAGCAGGTCGAGCAGACCGGGTGCCAGATTGGGCTCCACGCCCGAGGGGCGGCGATACAGCGGGCGGATACGGCCAGGGCGTCCGGCGAGGGAGCGGCCGTCCGGGAGCAGGGCGGTGGCGAGTACGGCGGGGCCGCTCGCGTCGGGCACCCGGCCCTGTTCCACGAGGAAGAGCTGCTGCGGGTCGGCCACCCGCCAGAGTTCGGGGCGGGCCGCGTCGATCAGACGGTGGTCGGGTATCAGCCACTGCTCGTCGAAGGGCCCGTGCAGCACCCGCACCGGATCCGGGCAGCGGCCGGATGCCCCGGCGAGCCGGCCCGTACCCGAGGCCTGGCCGGGCAGTTGGGCCACCGCGGAGCGCAGCGTGCGGGAGCGGCTGGGCTGCAGAAGCGCCGCGCGATCGGCGCCCTCGGCACGTACGAGGGCCTCCCAGCGGGCGGTGAGCGATCCGCGGTCCGGGGCCATCGGCCAGGAGCGGCCGAGCCGCAGCGGGGCGACCGACCACGGCATGAGGTCCGCGAGCAGCGGCGCGTCGTCCTGCGTCACGCTCAGCATCGTACCCACGGCTGGTCGAGGCGGATCAGGGGTGGATCAGTGGCGGATCGGGTGCCGGCCGCGGGCTCAGTGTGCGTCCAGGGTCACGGTGAACGAGAAGCGGTCGCCGCGGTAGTGGATGCGTGCCACGTCCACGACCCGCCCCTGCTCGTCGTAGGTGATGCCCGTGTAGTGCAGGATCGGGCTGAGCAGCGGGACTTCGAGCAGCCCGGCCGTCTCCGGATCGGCGAGCCGCGCCTCGACGGTGTCGGTGATCCGGCCGATCCGGACGCCGACCGCGTCCCGCAGGACCTTGGTCATCGGCCACCGCTGCAGATCGTCGAGCTCCACCCGGGCGGCGATGTCGGGGCGCACCCAGTTGTGTGCGTGGTTGGTCGGCTCGCCGGTCTTCTCGTCGCGGCGAAGGCGGTGGTACGTCGCGACCCGGTCGAGGCCCGGGAAGTGCTCCGCGAGCTCGGGCGGCGGCGGCCCCTCGCCGCTGTCCAGGATCCGGGTGTGCATCCCGGACTGCTGGGCGACGATCGCATCCACCGAGCCGAGCAGCCGTACGGGCGCGCCGCGTCGGGCGCTCGGCTCGATGAAGGTGCCGCGTCTGCGGTGCCGGCTGATCAGGCCCTCCGCCTCGAGCTCCTTGAGGGCCTGGCGCATGGTGAGGACGCTCACCCCGTAGTGCAGGGCGAGTTGTTCCTCGGTGGGCAGCCGGAGCGGGGCCGCGGCCGGCCGGCCCAGTATCGAGGCGCGCAGGGACTGCGACACCTGGTACCAGAGCGGCAGTTTGCGGTTCAGGACGATCGAGTCCGGTGCAAAGGCGGTCACGACAACTCCGAACTGCTCCGGGCCGGTTGGGGTCGAACGGGTGGCACGCGGTCGTTGGACCGCGCTCCGGCACCACCGGGTCAGGACCGGAAATGCCGCTCAAGACCCTGCCACACGTCGTCGTAGCCCGACTGAAGGTGGTCCGCCCCGGCCGCAGCGGGGGTCAGGGTGACCGGCCAGCGGGTCTCGAACATGAAGGCAAGGCCGTCGTCGATGCGCTGCGGCACCAGCTCCGCCTCGCTGGCGCGGCGGAAGGTGTCGTGGTCGGGGCCGTGCGCCGACATCATGTTGTGCAGGGAGCCGCCGCCCGGTACGAAGCCCTCCGCCTTCGCGTCGTAGGCGCCCTCGATCAGGCCCATGTACTCGCTCATCACGTTCCGGTGGAAGTACGGCGGCCGGAAGGTGTCCTCGCCGACCAGCCAGCGCGGGGCGAACACCACGAAGTCCACGCCCGCGAGGCCCGGGGTGTCCGACGGCGAGGTCAGGACGGTGAAGATCGAGGGGTCGGGGTGGTCGTAGCTGATGGTGCCGACGACGTTGAATCGGGTCAGGTCGTAGACGTACGGCACGTGGTTGCCGTGCCAGGCGACGACGTCGAGCGGGGAGTGGTCGTAGGTGGCCCCCCAGAGGTTCCCGCAGAACTTGTTGATCACCTCGACCGGTTCCTCGACGTCCTCGTACGCGGCGGTGGGGGCGGCGAAGTCCCGTGCGTTCGCCAGGCCGTTGGCGCCGATCGGGCCGAGGTCGGGGAGCTGGAAGGGGGCGCCGTAGTTCTCGCAGACGTAACCCCGTGCGCAGTCGTCGAGCAGCTCGACGCGGAAGCGGACGCCGCGCGGGATCAGGGCGACGTGCCGCGGCTCGGCGCGCAGCAGGCCGAACTCGGTGCGGATGAGGAGCCCGCCGCGCTCGGGGACGATGAGCAGTTCGCCGTCCGCGTCGCTGAACACCCGGTGCTGCATCGAGGAGTTGGCGTGGTAGAGGTGCACGGCCATGCCGGTGCGCCGGGTCGCGTCGCCGTTCCCGCCGAGGGTGTACAAGCCGTCGACGAAGTCGGTGCCCGGGGCGGGCTCCGGGAGCGGGTTCCAGCGCAGCCGGTTGGGGTCGGGCACGGCGTCGGTGAACGGGGCGGTGGCGAGCCGGCCGTTGTCCCTGCGGGTGAAGGCCGGATGGGCGGCGGACGGGCGGATGCGGTAGAGCCAGGAGCGGCGGTTGTGCGCGCGGGGCTCGGTGAACGCGGTGCCGCTCAGCTGCTCCGCGTACAGGCCGAGCGGGGCGCGCTGCGGTGAGTTGCGGCCCAGCGGGAGCGCTCCGGGGACCGCCTCCGAGCTGTGCTCGTTGCCGAATCCCGTCAGGTACGTCAGGCCATCGGCGGTCTTGCGCGGGTCCCCGCTCATGTTCGCTCCCTCGTCGCGATTCCTATGTATAACCGTAGGATTCTGTGATGCCGGCGGCAAGAGGAGTGAGGCAGGGGCTTGTCCGCTCTCCGGGGAACTCCTGTGTGCGAGTTCCTGCGCAAGGGGCTCCAAAAACATGAGCATTGCTCTACTCTCCCCGGCATGCTCAGGCCTCGCAGGCTCCACCTCACCCTGGCTGTGCTCGCCGCTCTGCTCGTCGGCCTCCTCGCGCCGGCGGCCGCCGCCCACGAGGAACGCCCGGTCAGCTTCCCGGACGGCTCCGGCAGCGTGCCCGAACATCGCGGCGGCGAGCCCGACCTCCTGGTCTGCAAGAAGGACCGCAAGGACTTCGAGCGCCGGATCGCCGGTTTCCCCGAGAAGCTCCGCACACGGAACCTGAAGCTCTTCGACCGCTGCCGGGAGAAGGGCTTCGAGCACCTGCAGGCCGCGGTCGACGCCGTCGACGAGCCGGGCATGAACATCGCGATCCTGCCCGGCCTCTACGAGGAGGAGCCCTCCCAGCCCAAGCCCCGCGGCGCCTGCGCACGGCTCAAGGCCCCCGACTCCCAGCTCGGCTACCAGATCCTGTCGTACGCCCAGCAGAAGCGGTGTCCGCACAACCAGAACCTGGTCGCGATCATGGGCAAGAAGAACCTGCAGATCGAGGGCACCGGTGCCGAGCGCACCGATGTCGTGGTGGACGCCAAGTACCAGAAGCTGAACGCGATCCGCGCCGACCGCTCCGACGGCGTCTACTTCAGGAACTTCACCGCCCAGCGCACCACCTTCAACTCCCTGTACGTCCTGGCCGGCGACGGCTTCGTCATCGACGACGTGCTCACCCGCTGGAACGACGAGTACGGCTTCCTCACCTTCGCCAGCGACCACGGCCTGTACAAGAACTGCGAGTCGTACGGGAACGGCGACTCGGGCATCTACCCGGGGAGCGCATCGGACATCAACAACGGCCGTGGCTACGACGTCCCGCGCTACTCCATCGAGATCACCGGCTGCCACAGCCACCACAACATGGTCGGGTACTCCGGCACCGCGGGCGACTCCGTCTGGGTGCACGACAACGAGTTCGACCACAACATGGGCGGCGCCTCCATGGACTCCGCCTTCCCCGGCCACCCCGGACTGCCGCAGAACCACGCCAAGTTCGAGCGCAATCTGATCCACGACAACAACGAGGACTACTACCGGCACGTCGCCGACGGAACCTGCGCCAAGCCCCCGGCCGAGCGCGGCTACGAGGACGGCGTCGTCTGCCCCCAGATCTCCATGCCACCCGGCTCCGGCATCATCACCGCCGGCGGGAACTGGAACATCTACGAGGACAACTGGATCTACGGCCACGACCGCGCCGGCTTCTTCCTCAGCGCCGTGCCCGCCTTCATCCGCGGCGAGTCGGCCTGGTCCAAGCAGACCGACACCTCCCACCACAACCGGTACGCGGACAACCGCCTCGGCACCGACAGGGCGGGCCGCGAGAAGCCCAACCGTACGGACGTCTGGTGGGACGGCCAGGGCGAGGGCAACTGCTGGCAGGGCGACACCGGCGCCTCCACCCCACGCACCCTGCCCACCTGCGGCGAGCGACGCGGCGACGTCTCGGGCGGCACCGACCGGCTCGCCGGTGAACCCGCGAAGCTCGCCCAGCTCCTGGTCTGCGCCGACTACGACGTACAGGCGCGACGGCTGCCGGCCGGCTGCGACTGGTACGGGGCGCGGGGCATCGAGCGCATCGAGATGCAGCTCGCCCTCGGCACCGCCGCCGTGCTCGCCCTGGTGGGCGGCCTGCTGTGGTGGCGTCGGCTCCGCCACGACCGTCTGGCAACGGCCGCCTCCGCGGCGGGACTTGCCGGACTCGGGCTCGATGTCGCAGGCGCCTCGACCGGCCTCACAGCCACCTATGTGCCCGCGATCGCCCTGCTTCTGATGGCGGTCTGGTGGATCGGGGTCGGCCTGGCGCTGCGCCGCACCGGCCGCGCCGGCTTCGGGTGGGTCACCGTCGCGCTCGGTGCACTCACCCTGCTCGACGCCTTCGACAAGGCCGTGTGGATGATCCCGTGGATTCCTCTCGGCCCGGCCTGGCTGCGTGCGCTGCTCGGTGTGGTCTGGGTGCTCTGGGCGGTCGTCGCCACGGCGGGCCGGACGGCGGAGCGCGAGGGTGTCACTGTGCGGACCGACGAGACAGGTCCCGCGCCGGCCGGTGCGGAAGGAGCACCGGCGTGAACGCGGGGCGCGCGGGCGTGCGTACCACATACGGCGGGGCGCGTGGGGTCCTCGTCGCCGTACTCGCCCTCGTCCTCCTGAGCGGCTGCGGCGGGCGGCCGACCACCCACCACAAGCCGGGCACCGGACACGAGGCGGCGAGCGGTCCGGTGGGCGAACTCCTCGAGACCACGGACGAGGCCGGCCACCGACTGCGTCAACTGCCGCGTGCGGACGCCCCGTCGGCCGAGCTGACCGTACGCCCGGACTCCGAGGACGGCTGGAATCTCAAGGTGTCCGCGAGCAGGTTCCGCTTCACCCCCGACAGTGTGGGCGGTGCGGCCATTGCGGGGCGCGGGCACGCGCATCTGTACGTGGACGACCGCAAGGTGGCGCGGGTCTACGGCAGTTGGCACCACCTGCCGGGCTCCGCGGTGCCCCGTGGGACCCATCGGATCACCGTCCGCCTGTACGCGGACGATCACACGGTCTGGGCCGTCGGGGGCAAGGCGGTGCAGGCCACCGCCGAGGTCACGGCGTCGTCCGGCGGCAGTGGGCGGGGCCACTCCGGGGGCCACCACGACGGGGACAACAAAGGGAAGGAGGACGACAAGGACAAGGACACGAGCAAGGACAAGGACAAGGACAAGGCGCCCGTCGACCGGACCGTGAAGATCGCCGTGCGGGACGGCGAGGTCGATCCCGCCCCCGGCCGTATCGAGGTGAAGAAGGGCGAGCGCATCCGGCTCGAAGTGACCAGCGACCGCGCCGACACCCTGCATGTGCACGGCTACGACCGGGAGGCGGAACTGCCCGCCGGCCGGTCGGCCACCCTCGCCTTCACCGCCGACCGCACCGGGCTCTTCGAGGTCGAGACGCATGAATCGGGGCTTCTGCTGACCCAGTTGGCCGTCCGGTGAACCATCCCGGACCGCTGCTCCTCGCCCACGGCGTCGGCTCGCAGCACGATCTGCCGATCTCGCCGTTCTACGCCTTCGCCGGGGCCTTCGCCGCGCTGTTCGTCTCGTTCCTGGCGCTCGGACTGCTCTGGTCCACCTCGCGCTTCCGCGGCGACCGGTCGGGTCTCGCGCTGCCCGCCGCCGTCCAGCGGGCCGCCGACGCCCCGGCCGTACGCCTGGTGCTGCGCGGATACGGGCTGGCCGCCGCGCTGTTCGTCGTACTCCACCTCGTACTCGGGCCCGACGACCCGGACCGCAATCCGGCGGCCGGCAGCGTCTATGTCCTGTTCTGGGTCGGCCTGGTGCCCGCCTCGCTGCTGCTCGGTCCGGTCTGGCGCCTGCTGAACCCGCTGCGTACCGTGCACCGGCTGATCCAGTACGCCCTGCACCGGGCGGTGCCCGGCGCCGTACACAAGGAGCGTTCACCTCTCGGCCTCCGGCCCGCCGCGGGCGGGCTCTTCGCCTTCACCTGGCTGGAACTCGCTGCGCCGGAGCCCGCGTCCCGTACGACACTTCTGGTCTTCCTCGGCTGCTACACGGTGCTGCAGCTCGCCGCGGCGGCCCGGTACGGCGAGGGCTGGTTCGCCCGCGGCGACGCCTTCGAGGTGTACTCGACGCTGATCGCGCGACTTTCGCCATGGGGCCGGCGCCGCGACGGCCGTCTCGTGCTGCGCAACGCTCTGCACGGGCTCGACGCGACCGAGCCGACGCCCGGACTCGTCGCGGTGGTGTGTGTGATGCTCGGCTCCACCGCGTACGACGGATTCTCGGACGCGCCCTCCTGGATCAGCACCGTGCAGACCTCCCCGCTGGGCCGCACCACCACCGCCACGCTCGGCCTCTGCGGCGCGATCGCCCTGGTCGCCGCCCTGTACGCACTCTGTGCCGGCGCAACCCGTCTGCTGGGCCGGGCGGAACACCCGCTCGTGGACTTCGCCCACTCCCTGGTACCGATCGCACTCGGCTACCTGGTCGCCCACTACTTCACCCTGCTCACCACCGAAGGGCCCCGCACCCTTGCCCTCGCGGCCGGCAGCGAGCACCCGGTGGCGCCGGAGCCGCCGCTGTCGCCGGGCGGCCTCGCCGTACTGCAGGTGGTGGCGATCGTGACCGGACATGTGCTCGGTGTGGTGGCCGCCCACGACCGCTCGGTCCGGCTCTTCCCTCCGTCGAAGGCGGTCGCCGGCCAACTCCCCATGCTCGCCCTGATGATCGCCTACACCCTCGGCGGTCTGACCCTGCTCATCGCCTGAAGCCGATGACAGACTGTGCCGCCGCCGCCGCCGCCGCCGCCGACCGGCCGTCGCCGAACCGCGCCCTGCAGATCGGCCCGCCCGACACCCGGGGCATCATGGAGCGCGTGTCTTCCACTTCGCCGAACGCCGGGGCTCTGCGCCGGGAACCCATTCAGCGGCGCAGCGCCGAGCGCCTCGCACGGATCCTCGACGCCTGTGCCGCCCTGCTCGACGAGGTCGGCTACGAGGCACTGACCACCCGGGCCGTGGCGGACCGAGCGGGAGTGCCGATCGGTTCGGTGTACCGCTTCTTCGGCAACAAGCGGGCGATGGCGGACGCCCTCGCCGTACGCAATCTCGACCAGTACGCGGAGCGGGTCGAGGAGCGGGTCGGCGAGCTGCCGCCCGGCGACTGGCGGCCCGCGATCGATGTGGCCCTCGACGAGTATCTGGCGATGAAGCGCGTCGTCCCCGGCTTCGCCCTCGTCGACTTCGGCGTACCGGCGGGCGGTGACGTCAACCAGCGGGTGGCCGACCGCATCGGCGCACTGCTCGCGGGCCGGCTCGGCCGTCCGCTCGACGAGAGCATCCGGCGCAGCCTGCTGGTCTGTGTGGAGGCCGCGGACGCGCTGCTGCAACTCGCCTTCCGCGCCGACCCGTCCGGAGACCCGGCGCTCGTCACCGAGACACGTCTGCTGCTGCACGCCTATCTCGCGCAGTCGTTGGACTAGTTCGATCTTCAACCCGATGCGTCGCGCTCAGCGCCGGGTCAGCCGCACCACCGTGCTCGCGTGATCGCCGGCCGGCAGCGCGAGCGGCAGCCCGTGGGTGAGCAGTGTCGCCCCGTGGTGCACGGCACCCGTGGTGTCGTCGGCGTAGACGGCGGACGGTGCGAGGCCGGTCAGGCGCAGGGTGCGGTCCCGGCCCCAGGCGATCACCACCACCCGGTCGCCCGCGCGGTGGAGCACGGCGTCCTCGAGCCGGAACTGCTCGCCGAACTGCACCACCGGGCGTATCTCCTTGTAGAGCGCGACCAGCTCACGGGCCTCGGCCAGTTCGGCCTCGCTCCAGCGGGACAGATCGCCGCCGATGCCGAGCGCGCCGGCCATCGCGATATGGAAGCGGTACGCGAGCGGGGCGGTGCGGCGTGTGTGCGGATTGGGGCTGTCGGTGGCCCAGGCCGACATGGTGCGGGCCGGATGGATCTGGCTGTACCCGTGCTGGATCGCGATGCGGTCGCCGGCGTCCGTGTTGTCGGAGATCCAGGTCTGGTCGGTGCGGCCCAGCATGCCGAGGTCGGCGCGGCCGCCGCCACCCGCGCAGCCTTCGACCCGCAGCTCCGGATGTGCTCGCCGCAGCCGGTCGAGCACCGAATACACACCGCGGGTGTGCTCGGTCCACAGGCGTTCGGCGTCGCGGTCTCCGGGGCGGCCGGCCTCGGTGAAGGGCCGGTTCATGTCCCATTTGAGGAAGTCGATGCCGTACGTGGCCACCAGCCGGTCCAGCCACCCGAAGGCCCAGTCGCTGACCTCGGCGCGGGCGAAGTCGAGTACCAGCTGATGGCGCAGTTCGGTGCGGCGCCGGTGCGGCATGTGCAGGACCCAGTCGGGGTGTTCGCGACAGAGGTCGCTGTCCGGATTGGTCATCTCCGGCTCCACCCACAGGCCGAAGCGCATGCCGTGCCCGCGGACCTCCTTGACCAGCGGGTCGAGGCCCTGCGGGAAGTGCACGGGATCAGGCTGCCAGTCGCCGAGCCCGGCACGGTCGCTGTCACGTCCCCGGAACCAGCCGTCGTCCACGACGAACAGCTCCACACCCAGACCGGCCGCGCGCTCGGCCAGCGCCCGCTGCCCCTCGAGGGTCACGTCCCAACCGGTCGCCTCCCAGCTGTTGTAGACGACCGGACGCAACTCGTCCGGTACGGGCAGGACGTGCCCGGCGATGTACGCGTGCCAGCCCCGGCTCGTCGCGCCGAAGCCGCCCCGGCTGAACATCCCCGCGAACACCGGGGTCCGGTGTGTCTCGCCCGGCCGAAGACGCCAGGTGAGGCCGTCGTGCCCGGCACCACCGGTGATGGTGAACGGTCCGCCACCGGCGTCCCGCACCGCGGTGATCCGCCAACTGCCCGACCAGGCGAGCACCGTGCTCCACACCTCGCCGTGCGTCTCGTCCGCGTCGCCCGCGTCGACCATCACCCAGGGTCCGGCGTGATGGCCCGAGATCCCGCGCCGGCTGGTGAACACCGTCTCGGCGTACGGGGCTTCGGTGCGCCGCAGCTGGGTCTCGCCCGACCACTCGCCCACCGTATGGCTGATGCGCCGACCGGACACGGCAGGCACGGACCAGACGGCGGCATCGCACCGCAGCACCTCGATCGGCGGCTCCTCGGCGTCCCCGAGGTGTCGCAGCGTGAGCGAGCGCTCGATGACGTCGCTGTCCTCGTGGACCGTGTAGTGGAGTGTGCAGCCCAGCGGATAGTGCCGGTCCCGGAGGCGTACCTCCAGGCGGTTGCCCGCGATCACGTGGTCCTCGTGCACCCACTCGACGCCGCGCGCGCCGTCCGCGTACCGCACCAGGAGCGAAGGGACGCCGAACCGCGCCCCGCCCTCAACTGCCACCTCCTCGCCGCTGGTCGAGGCGAAGCTGCTGGTCAGTCCGTCGTACGTGGGCAGTTGGGCGACCTGTTCGAGAGTCAGCGGTGCACCCCAGTGGACGTGCCGTGGTGCGCCGTCCCGGTCGAGGCGCAGGGCGTAGGACGTGGTGGGGGTGGCGAGCAGGAACGTGCGCGTGGACGCATCGAAGATCACCTGAGACATGGCTCAGGAGCGTAGGCGCAGACAGCTTCAATTTAAATATTGACGAAGGAAATTATTGCCCCTACGTTTCCCCCATGTTGCTGAAGCGAGCGGAGTTGCTCACCTCTCCGGCGGCCAACTCGGTGTTCACCACGGTGCTTACGCGCGGTCCCGTGGTCCGTCCGGAGATAGCCCGGATCACCGGTCTGTCGTCGGCGGCGGTCACCAAGGCCGTCAAGCCGATGATCGAGGCCGGCTATCTGGCGGAGCTGACGCAGTCCGTACGCGCCGCCGAGGGAGCGGGCCGGCCCGCCTATCCCCTCGCGATCCGGGCCGACCGGGAGTTCTTCGTCGGGGTCAAGGTCACCGCGGACGAACTCATCGGTGTCATCACCGACTTGCGGGCCGAGGTGCGGGCCGCAAGTCGGATGCCGGTCTCGGGGCGGTCCGTCGAGCAGGTCGTCGCCGATGTCGCCGCGCTCGTCGCGGAGTTGACCCCCCAGTTCGCGGACCGCATCCATCACGTGGGCGTGTCCGTCTCCGGTGACGTCGACCGGCCGGGCGGCCTGGTGCGGTACTCGCCCTTCCTCGGCTGGCGCGATGTGGCCCTGGCCGAACTCGTCGGCGCGGCCACCGGACTCGAGGTCACCGTCGAGAACGACGTGAAGGCCCTGACCGTGGCGGAGCAGTGGTTCGGCGAGGGCGTCGGCGCGGACTCCTTCGCCCTGGCCACCGTCGGCGTCGGCATCGGCTGCGGCCTGGTCGTCAACGGGCGCCTGGTGCCCGGCGGTTACGGCGTGGCCGGCGAGATCGGCCACATCCCGGTGGCCGCGGGGGACGGGCCGACCTGCCACTGCGGCTCTCGCGGCTGCGTCGAGGCGATCGCCTCCGAGGAGGCCATCGTGGCGCGGGCCCGGGAGGCCGCCGGCGACCCCGGACTCGACATGGCGGGAGCCATCCTCCGCGCCCACGACGGGGACGCCGCGGTCCGCGCGGTGTTCGCCGAGGCGGGGCAGGCCATCGGCCTCGGCCTCGCGGCCATGGTCAATCTGGTCGGACCGGAGCGGGTGGTGGTCTCCGGCGAGGGCCTCGCCGCGTACGACCTCTTCGAGGAGCAGATCCGCGCCGCCTTCAGCCGGCAGGCCTTCGGGGCGGCCGAGCGCTGCCCGCTCGTGGTGCGTCCGCTGCCCTGGGAGGAGTGGGCGCGCGGGGCGGCGGCCGTCAGCATCCAGTCCCTCTTCGCGCCCTGAAGCCGGCCCTGCCTCGCGCCACGACCGGCCACCCCGCCAGCTCGGCCGCTGTTCTGCCTAGGAAGACCCGCTTTCCCGGAAGGACCTTGCCATGACCGCCCGTTCCGCCCTGTCCCGCAGAGGTTTCCTCGGTACGTCCATGCTGTTCGTGGCCGGCAGTGTCGTCGCCTGCTCGAGCGACCCGCAGGGCACCGCCGCCGCCAACGGCGCCGACGTCACGCTCACGCAGTGGTATCACCAGTACGGAGAGGAAGGCACCCAGGCCGCGGTCAAGCGCTACGCCGCCGAGTTCACCGAGGCCCACCCCGGCATCGCGATCAATGTGGTGTGGGGCGCGGACGTCTCCCAGTACGAGACCAAACTGAATGCGGCGCTGCTCGGCGACGACGCCCCCGACATCTTCGAACTCGGCGACTTCCGCGCCGAGATGGCCCGCAAGGGTCAGCTGGAGCCACTCGACGACGTCTACGGCGCCGCCAAGTCCGGCTTCAACAAGGCGGATCTCGACTACCTCACCGTCGACGGCAAGCTCTACGCCATCAAGACCATGGACGACATCATGGTCCTCTACTACCGCAAGTCCCTCCTGAAGAAGGCCGGAGTCACCCCGCCCAGCACCTTCGCCGAGCTCACCGACGCCGCGAAGAAGCTCACATCGGACGGCACCAAGGGCCTGTTCATCGGCAACGACGGCATCGGCGACAGCCCGTATCTGCTCGCCTGGTCCGAGGGCGTCGACCTGATCGACGGCGACAAGGTCGTCTACGCCGACGCCGCGCGCTCCATCGGCGGCCTGCGCGACCTGCACGCCGACAAGTCCGTACTCCTCGGCTTCACCACCGACTGGTACGACCCCGGAGCCTTCAACCAGGGCGCCGCCGCCATGCAGTGGTGCGGCCTGTGGGCACTGCCCGCCGTCGAGAAGGAACTCGGCGACGACTTCGGGGTGCTGCCGTGGCCTGCGTACGACAAGAAGGGGCGGGCGGTCGCGCGCCTCGGCGGCTGGAGCCAGGCGATCCACGCCAGGAGCAAGCATGTCGCCGAGGCCAAGAAGTACCTCGAATGGCTGTGGGTCAAGCAGACCGACCTGCAGATCGACTGGGCCGTCAAATACGGATTCCATGTCCCGGCGCAGACCGAAGTCGCCGCGAAGACACCGGAGTTCGGCAAGGGGGCGGCCAAGGAGGCGGCCCGGATATCCACCGAGCACGGCAAGTCCTTCCCGGCCGAGTGGACCCAGGCCATGCAGGCCGGCTTCATCGCCGCGGCCGCAGCCGTCGCCAAGGGAGCCGCGCCGGCCAGGACCCTCGACAAGGCCCAGGCGAAGGCACAGGCCGACCTGGACAAGCAGACGGTCTGAGCGCGATGACCGCCACGGACACCCCACCCTTGCATACGGACGCGGTCCCGCCGGCGCCCGCAGCGGCCCCGCGCCGCCGGCGACTGTCCGAGCGGCGGGCCAAGATCCTCGCCTTCGCGGTGCTGACCGCGCCCATGCTGATCGGCCTCGGCATCTTCCGCTACGTCGCCATCGGCTGGAGCTTCCTGCTCAGCTTCAGCGAGGCCCGGCGCACCATCGCACTCGGCGACTGGGTCGGCCTCGACAACTACCAGCAGCTGCTGAGCGACGAACGCTTCCGCGGCTCGCTCACGATGATCGTCCTCTTCACCGCCCTGATCGTGCCGCTCACCTTCGCCGCGTCCCTGGGCCTCGCCGTACTCGTCAACCGGGTGCGCCGCGGCCGGGCCTTCTTCCGTACGGCCTTCCTGCTG
Source organism: Streptomyces triticagri (assembly GCF_003429565.1). Lineage (GTDB taxonomy): Bacteria > Actinomycetota > Actinomycetes > Streptomycetales > Streptomycetaceae > Streptomyces > Streptomyces triticagri. The sequence goes on along the minus strand of NZ_QUAK01000038.1, from coordinate 69,388 downwards.
CCCGCGGCGGTCAGTTACGTCGCCGCGGCGATGATCTGGAAGATGTCCCTGTTCAGCGGCGTCCCGTCGGGCCTCGCCAACACCCTCGGCGCGCTCTTCGGGGCCGACCCCACCCCCTGGATCCAGACCCAGAGCCCGCCCCTGTACTGGATCGTCCTGGTCACCCTGCGCCTGTGGCTGCAGGTCGGCCTCTACATGATCCTGTTCATCGCCGGACTCCAGTCCATACCGCGGCACTTGTACGAGGCGGCGGAGCTGGACGGCGCGGGCCCCTGGCGCACCTTCCGCAGCATCACCTTCCCGATGCTGCGCAACACCTCGGTCGCCATCCTGCTGTTGATGCTGATCGCCGCGCTGCAGGCCTTCGACGAGTTCTACACGATCTTCTCCACGGGAGCGTCGCTCGGCAGCGAACCCGTGCGCACCCCGCTGATGCACCTGTACGGCGTGGCCCTGCAGGACCAGGACTACGGCGTCGGATCCGCCGGTGCCTTCCTGCTGACCCTCCTCATCGTGCTCGTCACGCTGCTGCAGGGGCGGATCCTCGGCTTCGCCCGCGACAAGGACTGATCGATGACCAGCACTCTCGACGCCCCGCGCACCGCACCTCGCCCCGCCGGAGTGAAGCGGCCGCCGCGCGCCTCCCGGCTGCGCGGGACGCTGCTCGGCTCCGTACTCACCTATCTGGCGCTCTGCCTGCTCGCCGCGGTCTGTCTGATCCCGTTCTACATGCTGCTGCGGAACGCACTGATGACCACTCCCGAGGTGACGAGCACCGACTGGCAGTGGCTGCCGGGTGCACTGCACTGGGAGAACTTCACCGGCCTGTTCGACAACCCCGAGCGGCCCTTCGGGCGTTCGCTGATGAACTCGCTGATCATCGCGGTCGTCACGGCGCCGGTGGCGACACTCTTCGCGTCGATGGCGGGCTACGCGCTGGCCAGGATCGCCGTACCCGGGCGGGCCGTGGTGCTCGCCCTGATCGTCGGGACGCTGATGATCCCGCAGGCCGTCACCTTCCTGCCGACCTTCGTGGTGGTCGGCTCGATGGGCGGCGTGAACACGATGTGGGGGCTGATCGCCCCGGGGCTGTTCAACGCCTTCGCCGTCGTCCTCTTCCGCAGCTTCTATCTCTCCTTCCCCGCCGAGATCGAGGAGGCGGGGCGCCTGGACGGGCTGAGCCACCTCGGTGTCTACCGGCGCCTGATCCTGCCCAACTCCACCACGATGATCGCCTCGTTGGGGGCGCTGTCCTTCATCGACGCGTGGAACTCCTTCCTCTGGCCGCTGATGATCGGCCAGGACCCGAACAGCTGGACCGTACAGATCGCCCTGTCCAGCTTCCTCACCTCGCAGACCGTCGATCTGCCGGAGCTGTTCGCCGGCACGGTCGTGGCGATCCTGCCCCTCGTGATCATGTTCCTGGTCGCCCAGCGGCACATCGTCCAGGGCATCGCCATGTCCGGTCTGAAGTCGTAATTCCGTCCACTTCCGGAGGTACGTCAGATGAACAGCACGTCCCGCATGCGCCGCTTCGTGAGCAGGCCCCGCACCGCCGCACTCGCCGCGGCCCTGCCGCTCGCCCTGGTCCTGTCGCCGGCCCCCGCAGCTGCCAGTACCCCGCACGTCAAGCCGTTCATGGGCTGGAGCAGCTGGAGCGTGGAGTCCTCGACACGGGCCGGCTACGGCACCGACTGGCTGAACGAGGAGAACATCAAGAACGCCGCCGACGCCCTGAGCGGCAAGCTCGCACAGGCGGGCTACAACCACCTCAACATCGACGCGGGCTGGAACGCCGACCTGGACTGGGAGTTCCACACCGACACCAACGGCATCCCGGACATCGACAAGGGCCGTTTCCCCAGCGGCATGCCCGCCCTCTCCGACTACGTCCACGGAAAGGGCCTCAAGCTCGGCCTGTACGGGGCGGCCGGCCTGGAGAAGGAGGTGTACGACAAGAACGCGCCCATCCTCGGTACGGACTGTCATGCCCGGGACATCGCGGTGAAGCCGCTGACCTCGACGAACATGTGGGAAGGCAGCTGGAAGATCGACTACGCCAACCCCTGCGCGCAGGACTACATCGATTCGATCGTGGCCCGATACGCCTCCTGGGGCGTCGACTTCATCAAGATCGACGGCGTCACCAAGGACAACGTCGCCGACATCAAGGCCTGGTCGAAGGCCATCGACCACAGCGGCCGCCGCATGTGGCTCAGCGCCAGCGGCTGGCCCGTCGACATCGCCGCGGCCGACGGACTCAAGGGCGCGGCCGACGGCGTCCGTATCGACACCGACATCGAGTGCTACTGCGAGACGACCAGCAGCTGGACCAGCTCCGTCGACGACCGCTTCGACGATCTGCCCAAGTGGCTGGAGAAGCTGGACGCCCCGGGCTACCTGGGCGACCTCGACGCCATGCCCATCAACAACAACACCGGTGAGGGCCTCCAGGACGGACTGACCGACACCGAACGGCAGACCGTCATGACCTTCTGGTCGATGGCCTCGTCCCCGCTGTACGTGGGCGGCGACATCTGGTTCCTGGACGACAAGGCGAAGTCCATCCTCACCAACCCCGAGGTCATCGCCGTCGACCAGGCGGCGAAGCTGCCCCGGCAGGTGCGCGCGGGCGACAGCCAGGTGTGGACCAAGCGCGTCGGCGGCGCCACCTACCTCGCGGTCTACAACCTCGGCTCCGAGGCGACGGACATCAAGGTCTCCTTCAAGAAGCTCGGCCTGCACGGCCGCCAGAACCTGCGCGACACGGTGGCCCGCGAGGACCTCGGCTCCTTCCGCGGCGGCTGGACCGCGAAGTCCGTACCCGCCCACGGCTCCCGCCTGATCAAGCTGTCGTAGCCACCCGGCCCGTCCGCACAGTCCGTACGGAAGGAAAGGACCGAAGATGAGCAACGGACCGTCCCGCCGCCTGTTCCTCGGCCTCGGCACAGCCCTCACCCTTGGCGTACTGCCGCCGTTCACCGCCCATTCCGCACCGGGCCGGCCCTCCGCGTCACCGCTGGTGCCGGCCGACGAGGCGACGCTCCTGTGGTACCCCGAGCCCGCCGACGAGGACCTGCTCATCGAACAGGGGCTGCCGCTCGGCAACGGCCGTATCGGCGCGCTCGCCGGGGGCGATCCGGCCCGCGAGGTGCTGCACGTCACCGACGCCTCGATGTGGACCGGCGGCGCCAACACGACCCTCGACGACGGGGGCCAATTCCCCTACGGCCGCGACGACTTCGGCAGCTTCACGCTGCTCTCCCGGGTCACCGTCAGCCTGCCGGGCCACGACCGCGCCGCGGTCCGCGACTACCGGCGCAGTCTCGACCTCAGCAACGGTCTCGTCACCACCACCTACACCTTGGGCGAAGTCACCTACGTACGGGAGATGTTCGCCAGCGCACCCGACGACACCCTCGTCATCCGGCTCCGGCAGAGCGGCGGCGGCCGGTTCGACGGCAGCATCGTCCTCGCCGGGACCCATGGCGAGACCACGCACGCCGACGCCGGGCGGCAACTCGCCTTCTTCTCCGACGCCTTCGCGAACGGACTGCGCTACGCCTGCGCCGTCACCGCCGCCGCGGGCCCCGGCGGAGGAGAGGTGTCCGCACGGGGCAGCCGCGTCACCTTCGACGGCTGCGCCGAGGTCACCCTCGTCATCAGCGGCGGCACCTCCTACACGCCCGACCACACCACCGGCTATCTCGACCCCGACGCCGATCCGCTCCGGCTCGCCCAGGACAAGGCCGCGGCGGCCGCGAGCAGTCCGGCGGCCGCGCTGCGCGACACCCATGTCGCCGACTACCGGTCCCGCTACGACCGGTTCACCCTCGACCTCGGCAGATCCACCCCCGGACAGCGCCGCCTCGACACCTGGTCCCGGATCAAGGCCCGCGCGGCCGACGGATCCGGCCCCGACCCGGAACTGGAGGCGAGCTACCTGCAGTTCGGCCGCTACCTCACCATCTGCGGCTCCCGCGACGGACTGCCTATGGGCCTGCAAGGTCTGTGGCTGGAGGGCAACACCCCGGACTGGATGGGCGATTACCACACCGACATCAATGTCCAGATGAACTACTGGCTGCCCGACCGCGCCGGACTCCCCGACACCTTCACCGCGCTCGCCGACTACCTGCTCGCCCAGCTGCCCGCCTGGACCGAGGTCACCCGGAAGCGGTTCAACGACCCGCGCAACCGCTTCCGCAACACCTCGGGAAAGATCGCCGGCTGGACGGTCGCCTTCTCCACCAACCCCTACGGCGGCCTCGGCTGGTGGTGGCACCCCGCCGGCAACGCCTGGCTCTGCGAATCCCTCCACGAACACTACGAGTTCACCCAGGACCGAGACTTCCTCGCCCGTATCCACCCGCTCCTCAAGGGCGCCTGCGAGTTCTGGCAGGCCCGCCTGCTCACCACCACGGTCGAGGACCCCGCCACCGGCGAGAAACGCGAGGTCCTGATCGACGACCACGACTGGTCACCCGAACACGGACCGCAGGACGCCCGCGGCATCACGTACACCCAGGAACTCCTGTGGTCCCTCTTCGGCCACTACGAGCAGGCGTGCCGCACCCTGGAACGCGACCGGGAGCATGCCGACACCATCCGGGAACTGCGCGAGCGCCTCCACCTCCCCGAGGTCAGCCCGGACTCCGGGCAGCTGCAGGAGTGGATGAGCCCCGACGACCTCGGCGAGCGGACCCACCGCCATCTCTCCCCGCTCATGGGCCTCTTCCCCGGCGACCGCATCCGCCCCGGCGGCGGAGACCCCGCCGTCCTGAAGGGCGCCACCGAACTGCTCACCGCCCGCGGCATGGAGAGCTACGGCTGGGCCTGCGCCTGGCGGGCGCTGTGCTGGGCCCGGCTCAAGGACGCCGAGAAGGCGTACCGCCTGCTGCTCACCAATCTGCAGCCCTGGGCGGGCGGCGACACCGGCACGGCCATGAACCTCTTCGACATGTACCGGGTCTCCGACTCCCGAGCCATCTTCCAGGTCGACGCCAACCTCGGCACCCCTGCCGCGATCCTCGAGATGCTCGTGTACTCCCGACCCGGCCACATCGAACTCCTCCCCGCACTGCCCGACGCATGGGCGGACTCCGGCTCGGTGACCGGCGTGGGTGCACGGGGCGGATTCACCGTGGACCTGTCCTGGCGGCGCGGCCGTGTCCGCGAGGCGACGATCCACAGCATCGGCGGCCACGACACGACGGTGACCCTTAACGGCCGGAGCAGGGAACTCGCCCTGAAACCGGGGGAGTCGATCACCATCCCCATTCCGTGACCGCGCGCTCTCGCAGCCGGCCGAGCTTTCCCAGCCCGGCCGGGGCAATATCAGCCCGTCCGGGGCAATATCAGCCCGGCCGGCGTTTGAGGCCATCATTTGACGCACGCCCCCGGGGGACCGGATGACGCACGCCCCCGGGGGACCGGATGACGCACGCCCCGGGCGACCGGATGACGCACGCCCCGGGCGACCGGAGCAGAGGTGGCGGGGATCGACCACAACGATCCCCGCCACACCCTCCCCACCGGACATACCGATCGGTATGCTGGCGGAAGCCGGCCCCGTACCCCCGCCCCGCCCGGGAGGGCAGATGCGTCCCACCGACCCGTCCCAAGACGCCCCCCGACGCGTCCCCCGCGTATGCCCCCTCTGCGAGGCCACCTGCGGACTGACCCTCACCATCGAGGGGACCACCGTGACCGCCGCCCGCGGCGACCGGGACGACGTCTTCAGCAGCGGATTCATCTGCCCCAAGGGCGCCTCCTTCGGACAGCTCGACGCCGACCCCGACCGGCTGCGCCGCCCCCTGGTCCGCGAGGACGGTCGGCTGCGCGAGGCGAGCTGGGACGAGGCCTTCGCCGCGGTCGCCGACGGCCTGCGGCCGCTCGTCGAGGAGCACGGCGCGGACGCCGTCGGCGTGGTGCTCGGCAATCCCAATGTGCACACCATGGCCGGCCAGCTCTATCCGCCCGTGCTGCTCTCCACCCTCGGCACCCAGAACCTGTTCACCGCCAGCACCCTCGACCAGATGCCCAAGCACGTCGCCTGCGGGCTGATGTACGGCGACCCGCTCGCCATCCCCGTGCCGGACCTCGACCGCACCGGCCATCTCCTCCTCATCGGCGCCAACCCGCTGGAGTCCAACGGCAGCCTCTGCACCGCACCCGACTTCCCCGGCCGCCTCAAGGCACTCCGCCGCCGCGGCGGCACCCTCACCGTCGTCGACCCGCGCCGCACCCGCACCGCGGACCTCGCCGACCGGCACGTCCCGATCCGGCCCGGCACCGATGCCCTGTTCCTCGCCGCCCTCGTCCACGTCCTGTACGAGGAGGGCCTGACCTCGCCGGGAGCGCTCGCCGAGCACGTCGAAGGCGTCGACGAAGTCCGGCGCGCCGTGGCCGAGTTCACCCCCGAAGCGGCCGGCGCCGCCTGCGACGTACCGCCCGCGGAGATCCGCGCGATGGCCCGTGAACTCGCCGCGGCCGAGACCGCCGCCGTGTACGGCCGCATCGGCAGCTGCACCGTCGCCCACGGCACCCTGGCCAGTTGGCTGGTGGACGTGCTCAATGTGCTCACCGGCAACCTCGACCGGCCGGGCGGTGCGATGTTCCCGCTGTCGGCCACCGACCGCGCCCCACGGCCCGCCGCCCCGGGCAAGGGTTTCCGCACCGGGCGCAGGCACAGCAGGGCGGGCGGGCATCCCGAGGTCAAGGGCGAGTTCCCGATGGCCGCGCTCGCCGAGGAGATCGACACCCCCGGCGACGGCCGGATCCGTGCGCTCATCGCGATCGCCGCCAATCCGGTGCTCTCCGCGCCCGACGGCGACCGGCTCGACCGCGCCCTCGCGGACCTCGACTTCATGGTCAGCGTCGACCCGTATCTCAACGAGACCTCGCGGCACGCCCATGTCGTCCTGCCGCCCCCGCCACCGTCCCGCAGCGCCCACTTCGACTTCGCGTTCAACGCGCTGGCCGTACGCAACCAGGTCCGCTACAACCGCGCGGCGATCCCGCCCGACGACGACATGCCGGGCGAGCCCGAGATCCTGGCCCGGCTCGTGCTCGCCGCGTCCGGCCGGCCCGAGCTGCCCGCCGGCACCGTGGACGCCATGGTCGTGGAGCGGGTGCTCGGCAAGGCCGTCGCCGACCCGCACCAGAGCGTGTACGGCCGCGACCCCGGCGAGCTCGCCGCGCTGCTCACCGGGCAGGACGGCACCGAGCGGCGGCTCGACATGATGCTGCGGCTCGGACCGTACGGCGACGGCTTCGGCGCCGACCCCGAAGGCCTGACCCTGGCCCGGCTCCTCGACCGTCCGCACGGCATCGACCTCGGCCCGCTCACGCCCCGCGTACCGCAGATCCTCAAGACCGGCTCCGGCCGCATCGAGCTCTGCCCGGAGCCGATCGCCGACGATCTGCCGCGGCTGCGCGCGGCGTTGCGCGAGCGGCCCGCGGGACTCGTCCTCGTCGGCCGCCGCCATCTGCGCTCCAACAACAGCTGGATGCACAACGTGCCTTCCCTGAACGGCGGTTCGAACCGCTGCACCCTGCAGATCCACCCCGAGGACGCCGCCCGCGCCGGCATCACCGAAGGATCGCAGGTCAGGGTCAAGAGCGCCGGCGGCGAGGTGGTCGCACCCGCCGAGCTCACCGACACGGTCCGCACCGGAGTGGTGAGCCTCCCGCACGGCTGGGGCCACGACCGCCCCGGCACCCGTACGGCGGTCGCGACCGCCCGGCCCGGGGTCAACAGCAACCAGCTGCTCGACGGATCACTGCTCGACCCGCTCTCCGGGACGGCCGTGCTCAACGGCGTACCCGTGCAGATCACCCCGTCCGCCTGAAGCGCGACCCATGACCTGGCACAACCCCGTGACCTGGAGTTTTGCGCGTATTGCTCGCGCGTCAACTACTTGTTAACGAAAGTTTGCGCGCCCTAACGTCGTCCGGACCGCCGTCCCCGGTGGGAGTTCAAGGGCGAACGTGAGGTACCCCCATGCTGACCATCCTTGGCTTCGCCATGATCGCGACCTTCCTGGTCCTGATCATGCTGAAGAAGATGTCGCCGATCGCGGCACTGGTCCTGATCCCCGCGCTGTTCTGCGTGTTCGTCGGACAGGGCGCGCAACTCGGCGACTACGTCCTCGAAGGCGTCACGGATCTCGCGCCCACCGCGGCGATGCTGATGTTCGCGATCGTCTACTTCGGCGTGATGATCGACGTCGGTCTCTTCGATCCGATCGTCCGGGCGATCCTGCGCTTCTGCCAGGCCGATCCGATGCGCATCGTGGTCGGCACCGCGGTGCTCGCGGCGATCGTCTCGCTCGACGGCGACGGCTCGACCACCTTCATGATCACGGTCTCGGCGATGTATCCGCTGTACAAGCGCCTGAAGATGAGCCTCGTCGTGATGACCGGCGTCGCCGCGATGGCCAACGGCGTGATGAACACGCTGCCCTGGGGCGGCCCCACCGCCCGGGTCGCCACCGCCCTCAAGCTCGACGCCACCGACGTCTTCGTGCCGATGATCCCGGCCCTCGCCGTCGGCCTGGTCGCCGTGCTGTTCCTCGCGTACGTCCTGGGCCTGCGCGAGCGCAAGCGGCTCGGGGTGCTCACCCTGGACGAGGCGCTGGGCCGCGAGGAGCCGGACTCCGAGGCGGTGCTCGTCGGCGCCGGGGGCGACGCCGCCGCGGAGCGGGGCGGCCCCGGAAAGCCGGGCCGGGGCAACGGCCGGCAGCGCAAGGCAGCCGGAGCCGGAACTTCCGGTGGAACCGACTCCGCGGGTACGGCGGCGGCCGGCGCCGCCGCCGACGAGGCCTTCCAGGCGCTCGACCCGAACAGGCCGACCCTGCGCCCCAAGCTGTACTGGTTCAACGCGGGCCTCACCGTCGCACTCCTGACCGCCATGATCATGGAGCTGCTGCCCATCCCGGTGCTGTTCCTGCTCGGCGCCGCGCTCGCCCTGACCGTCAACTTCCCGCACATGCCCGACCAGAAGGCCCGCATCGGCGCCCACGCGGAGAACGTCCTGAACGTCTCCGGCATGGTCTTCGCCGCCGCCGTCTTCACCGGCGTCCTGCAGGGCACCGGCATGGTCGACCACATGGCCAAGTGGCTGGTCGGCGCGATCCCGGACGCGATGGGACCGCACATGGGCCTGGTCACCGGCCTGCTCTCCGTCCCGCTCACGTACTTCATGTCGAACGACGGCTTCTACTTCGGCATCGTGCCGGTCCTCGCGGAAGCCGGCGCCGCGCACGGCATCTCGCCCGTGGAGATCGCCCGCGCCTCCCTCGTCGGCCAGCCGCTGCACATGTCCAGCCCGCTGGTGCCCGCGGTGTACGTCCTGGTCGGCATGGCCAAGGTCGAGTTCGGCGACCACACCCGGTTCACCGTGAAGTGGGCGGCGCTGACCTGTCTGGTGGTGCTGGCCGCCGGGCTGCTGTTCGGCATCATCTGACGGTTCGGGAGCAGCCGTAGGACATGGGTCCGAGAGTCATGAATTCCAAGAGCCATGAATTCCAAGAGTCATGAATTCCAAGAGTCATGAGTGACGCGTCCGGGTCCGGCAGGGGCTGGCTGATCCGCCTCGTCATCGCCTTCGGCTTCGCGCAGTCGGCGGTGTCGATGGCGCGGCCCGCCGTCTCCTACCGGGCCCTCGCCCTGGGCGCCGACGAGCGCGCGGTCGGCGTGATCGCCGGCGTCTACGCCCTGCTCCCGCTCTTCGCCGCCGTACCGCTCGGCCGCCGCACCGACCACGGGCGCTGCGCCCCGCTGCTCCCGGTCGGCGTGGTACTCATCTCGGGCGGCTGCGCCCTCAGTGGTGTCGCGGGGTCGCTGCCGGCGATGGCGGCGTTCAGCGGGGTGATGGGGCTCGGCCATCTCTGCTTCGTGATCGGTGCCCAGTCCCTCGTCGCCCGGCAGTCGGCGCCGGAGAGCCAGGACCGCAATTTCGGGCACTTCACCATCGGCGCCTCGCTCGGGCAGCTGATCGGCCCGATCGCCGCGGGACGGCTGATCTCCGCGGACGACGGGCAGTTGGCCAGGACCAGCGCCCTCGCCCTGGTGGTGGCCGCGATCGTCGCCGCCGTCTCGCTCACCTCCACCTGGCGGCTCGAGCACCGGCGCGAGAGCGTGCGGGTGCCGGAGCGCGGCGCCACCGTCCCGGTCGGCGGGATCCTGCGTACCAGAGGAGTGCCGGCGGGCATCTTCATCAGCCTGGCCGTGCTCTCCGCCACCGACATCCTCACCGCCTACCTCCCGGTGGTGGGCGAACACCGCGGCATCGCACCCGCCACCGTCGGACTGCTCCTGAGCCTGCGGGCTGCCGCCACCGTCGCCTGCCGGCTCGTGATGAGCCCGATGATCCGGCTCCTCGGGCGTACGGTCCTGCTCACCGTGAGCTGTCTGCTCGGGGCCCTGCTGTGCGCCGCAGTCGCGCTGCCGCTGCCCATCTGGGCGCTGGGCACCGTACTCGCGCTGCTCGGCTTCTGCCTCGGCGTCGGACAGCCGCTGTCGATGACCACCGTCGTCCAGGCCGCGCCCGCCGGCGCCCGCTCCACGGCCCTGGCCCTGCGGCTGACCGGCAACCGCCTCGGCCAGGTCGCGGCACCCGCGGCGGCCGGCCTGATCGCCGGTGTGGCCGGCCCCGGCGCCCCGTTCCTCACCCTCGGATTCCTGCTGCTCGGCGCGACGGGCCTGAGCCTGCGCGGAGGCAACGGAAAGCCGGGGCACGGCAGTCGGCCGTCGCGCCCCGCAGGACCGGGTGCACAACCGGCGTCCGGTCCGCCGGCCGCCCACCGCGGCACCGAAGGCACTGGCGCCTGAAAACTAACACCGCTAGTTTGACGGGTGTACGTTGGCAGGACCACGCAGCGACGCTCTGGAGGACAGCGATGAAGGCCCATGACGCGATGTACATCGGTGGCGAGTGGCGGGCCGCCGCGGGCCAGGACGTCATCGACGTGGTCAATCCCGTCGACGAGCAGCCGATCGCGACCGTACCGGCAGGCACGGTCGAGGACGTCGACGCGGCCGTACGCGCCGCCCGCGCCGCGCTGCCCGGCTGGTCGGCGACCCCGCCCGCCGAGCGCGGCGCGAAGCTCGGCGCCCTGCGGGACGTGCTCGCCGCCCGCAAGGACGAGATCGCCGAGACCGTCACCGCCGAACTCGGCTCGCCGCTCGGCTTCTCCCAGGCCGTGCACGCGAGTGTGCCGATCGCGGTGGCCGGTTCGTACGCCGAACTCGCCGCCGGCTACGCCTTCGAGGAGCGCATCGGGAACTCCACCGTGCTGCTCGAACCGGTCGGTGTGGTCGGTGCCGTCACGCCCTGGAACTATCCGCTGCACCAGATCGTCGCCAAGGCCGCCCCGGCGCTCGCGGCCGGCTGCACCATGGTGCTCAAGCCCGCCGAGGACACCCCGCTGGTCGCCCAGCTCTTCGCGGAGGCCGTGCACGAGGCCGGGCTGCCGGCCGGGGTGTTCAATCTGGTCACCGGACGTGGCCCGGAGGCCGGGCAGGCGCTCGTCACGCACGAGGACGTCGATCTCGTCTCGTTCACCGGGTCCACGGCGGTCGGCCGCCAGATCGGCGCCTCGGCCGGTGCGGCCGTCAAGCCCGTCGCCCTCGAGCTCGGCGGCAAGTCGGCGAATGTGATCCTGCCGGGCGCCGACCTCGCCAAGGCGGTCAATGTCGGCGTCTCCAACGTGATGGCCAACTCCGGCCAGACCTGCAGCGCCTGGACCCGCATGCTGGTCCACCGCGACAGCTACGACGAGGCCGTCTCGCTCGCCACCACCGCCGCGGCCAAGTACGGCGACCGCATCGGCCCGCTGGTCAACGCCAAGCAGCGCGACCGGGTCCGCGGGTACATCGAGAAGGGCGTGGCCGAGGGCGCCCGGATCGTCGCGGGCGGCGCCGAACCGCCGCACGAGCAGGGCTACTTCGTCAGCCCCACCGTCTTCGCCGACGTCACCGCGGAGATGACGATCGCGCAGGAGGAGATCTTCGGACCGGTCCTGTCCCTCATCGCCTACGAGGACGAGGACGACGCGGTCCGCATCGCCAACGGCACGGTGTACGGCCTCGCGGGCGCCGTCTGGGCCGCCGACGAGGACACGGCCGTGGCCTTCGCCCGCCGCCTGGAGACCGGGCAGGTCGACATCAACGGCGGGCGCTTCAACCCGCTTGCGCCCTTCGGCGGTTACAAGCAGTCGGGTGTGGGGCGCGAGCTCGGCCCGCACGGTCTCGGGGAGTATCTGCAGACCAAGTCGCTGCAGTTCTGACGGCTCCCGTTCCGCATCGCCGCCCGACACCCGCTGCACCCGGAGGTTTCCCGAACATGGTCCGCGCCGCCGTCCTGCCCGCCGTCGGATCTCCGCTGGAGATCACCGAGATCGAGCTGCCCGATCCGGGACCCGGGCAGGTGCGGGTCCGCCTCGCCGCCGCCGGTGTCTGCCACTCCGACCTCTCGCTCGCCGACGGCACCATGCGCGTCCCCACCCCGTGCGTGCTCGGACACGAGGGCGCGGGCACGGTGATCGCCGTGGGAGAGGGCGTCACCTCGGTCCGGCCGGGCGCCGAGGTCATCCTCAACTGGGCGCCGTCCTGCGGGAGTTGCCCGGCGTGCCGGATCGGCGAGGGATGGCTCTGCGACAACGCCCTGGCCGGCGCCGCCTCGGTGTACGCCCATCGCCCCGACGGCACCGAACTGCACCCCGGGCTCAATGTCGCCGCCTTCGCCGAGGAGACGGTCGTCGCGGAGAACTGCCTGCTGCCCGTCCCCGAAGGCATCGATCTCACCGACGCGGCCCTGCTCGGCTGCGCCGTCCTCACCGGCTACGGCGCGGTGCACAACTCGGCGGCCGTACGGGAGGGCGAGTCGGTCGTGGTGTACGGCGTCGGGGGCGTCGGTCTCGCGACCCTGCAGTCCGCACGGATCGCGGGCGCCGGGCCGATCGTCGCGGTCGACGTCTCACCCGGCAAGGAAGCCCTCGCCCGCGCCGCCGGCGCCACGGACTTCGTCCTCGCCTCGGACAAGACGGCCAAGCAGGTACGGGCGTTGACCGACGGACGAGGTGCGGACGTCGCAGTGGAGTGCGTGGGCCGGGCGGAGACCATCCGTACGGCCTGGGAGTCCACGCGGCGCGGCGGCCGTACGACGGTGGTGGGCATCGGGGGCAAGGACCAGCAGGTCACGTTCAACGCACTGGAGCTCTTCCACTGGGGCCGGACCCTGTCCGGCTGCGTCTACGGCAACTGCGATCCCGCCGTCGACCTCCCCGCACTCGCCGAGCACGCCCGGGCGGGCCGCCTCGACCTCCGGTCGTTGGTGACGGACCGGATCGGCCTGTCCGACATCCCCGCGGCCTTCGACGCGATGCGCGGTGCGCGAGGGGGTCGTGCGCTGGTCGAGTTTCAGGCCCCACGATCAAGCCCGTCCGGCGATTGAGGACGAAGGTGCGTCAGCGCCTGGGCCGAGGACGGTCCGGCAGAGCCCGGAACTGCACCTCGAGCCCTGCGAGAATCGCGGAGAGACCCACCTCGAAGGCCCGCTCGTCGACCTTCTCCTGCCGCTCCGCCAGGAGATGCGCCTGCCCCAGGTGCGGATAGTCCGCGGGATCGTACGCCTCCCGGTCGTCGGGGAAGCCGCCCGCGAAGGACCCGAGTGCGGACCCCGTCACGAAGTACCGCATCAGCGCTCCGATCGACGTGGCCTGGGCCGGCGGCCACCCCGCCGCGGTCATCGCCCCGAACACCGCGTCGGCGAGCCGGAGTCCGGCCGGCCGGTGCCCGGGCCCGCGCGCGAGCACCGGCACGATGTGCGGGTGCTCGAGCAGCGCCGCCCGGTACGAGACCGCCCAGTCGTGCAGGGCGGTACGCCAGTCCCGTCCGTCCTCCGGATCGAACATCGACAGGTCGACCTGCGCACTGACCGAGTCCGCGACCGCCTCCAGGATCTGGTCCTTGGTGCGGAAGTGGTTGTACAGCGAGGGCCCGCTGACCCCGAGCTCCGCAGCGAGGCGCCGCGTGGACACCGCGGCCAGACCCTCCGCGTCCACCAGGGCGGCGGCCGTCGCAACGATGCGTTCCGTACTCAGGAGGGGCTTGCGCGGTCGGGCCATGCGGCTCATAGTAGGCCCTCCGAGCCTAAAACTAGCAGTGTTAATTAAAGGTGGGTGGACCCGGTGAACCTGGAGCTCAGTGCGGAGCAGACCGCCGTCAGGCAGCTCGCCCGCGACTTCGTGACGCGCGAGATCGCGCCGCACGTCCGGGACTGGGACCGGGCCGAGAGCGTCGACCGCGCGGTCGTCGGCAAGCTCGGCGAGCTCGGCTTCCTCGGCCTCACCGTCGACGAGAAGTACGGCGGCTCCGGCGGCGACCACCTCGCGTACTGCCTGGTGACCGAGGAGCTCGGCCGCGGCGACTCCTCGGTGCGCGGCATCGTCTCCGTCTCGCTGGGTCTGGTGGCCAAGACGGTCGCCGCCTGGGGGAGCGAGGAGCAGAAGCAGCAGTGGCTGCCGCGGCTCACCTCCGGCGCCGCCCTCGGCTGCTTCGGCCTCACCGAACCGGGCACCGGCTCGGACGCGGGCAATCTGGCGACCCGGGCGGTCCGGGACGGCGGCGACTACCTGGTCACCGGCACCAAGACCTTCATCACGAACGGCACTTGGGCCGACGTGGTGCTGCTGTTCGCCCGGACCGGCGAGGAGAGCGGCCACCGGGGCGTGTCCGCGTTCCTGATCCCCACCGACAGTCCCGGCCTGAGCCGCCGCACCATCCACGGCAAGCTCGGCCTGCGCGGCCAGGCCACCGCCGAACTGGTCCTCGAGGACGTACGGGTACCCGCGGGCGCCATGCTCGGGCCCGCGGGCAAGGGCTTCTCGGTGGCGATGTCCGCACTCGCCAAGGGGAGGATGTCGGTCGCGGCCGGCTGTGTCGGCATCGCCCGGGCGGCCCTGGACGCGGCCGTCGGCTACGCGGGCGAGCGCGAGCAGTTCGGCAAGCCGATCGCGAGCCACCAGCTGGTGCAGGAGCTGATCAGCGACATGGCCGTGGACGTGGACGCGGCCCGGCTGCTGACCTGGCGGGTGGCGGATCTGATCGACCGCGGCCGGCCGTTCGCCACCGAGTCGTCCAAGGCCAAGCTGTTCGCCTCCGAGGCCGCGGTCCGCGCGGCGAACAACGCGATCCAGGTGTTCGGCGGCTACGGCTACATCGACGAGTATCCGGTGGGCAAACTCCTGCGCGACGCCCGTGTGATGACCCTGTACGAGGGCACGAGTCAGATCCAGAAGCTGGTCATCGGCCGGGCCCTCACCGGCGTCTCCGCCTTCTGACCCGGGGCCGCCCGGCGGGTCCGTCCCGTACCGCCCACGACGCTCCCCGAGCGCTCCCTAAGCGCTTGCTCAGCGATGGGGGTAGGGTGCTGTCCTGCCGGAAGGGCGGCGGGGTGTCCCGCCGTGCCGCCGGCCACACCTGTGGACGTGGCGAGAGGGGCGACGATGGACGCGGCGGAGCCGACCGAGGGCGCTGCTTGGGACGAGGTCACCCCTGACGCGGCCAGGCGACTCCTGATCGCGGCGGTGGAGGCCTTCGCCGAGCAGGGCTATCACGCGACGACCACCCGGGACATCGCGGGCCGCGCCGGGATGAGCCCGGCCGCGCTCTACATCCACTACAAGACCAAGGAAGAGCTGCTGCACCGCATCAGCCGCCTCGGTCACGAGAAGGCCGTCCGGATCCTGCAGGCGGCGGCGGACGCCGAGGGCAGTGCCGCCGAACGCCTCGCCCGCGCCGTCCGCAGCTTCGTGGTCTGGCACGCGGAGCACCACACCACGGCCCGCGTCGTCCAGTACGAGCTGGACGCGCTCGGCCCCGAGCACCGTGCGGAGGTCGTGGACCTGCGCCGGCAGTGCGACGCCGCGGTCCGCCGGATCCTGCTCGACGGCGTCCGGGACGGCGAGTTCGACGTACCCGACGTGCCCGGCACCACGCTCGCCGTGATGTCCCTCTGCATCGACGTGGCCCGCTGGTTCAACGCCGCGGGCCGTCGCACACCGGACGAGGTCGGCGTGCTGTACGCCGACCTCGTCAACAGGATGGTGCGGTCCGGGGCGTAGGTGGGGTGTCTCCCCGAGGCCTTTCGGCAGCCGCTCAGAAGTAGAAGCGCGACACCGACTCGGCGACACAGGCCGGCTTGTCGGCGCCCTCGCGCTCGACGGTCACCGTGGTGGTCAGCTGGACGCCGCCGTCGGACGTCCTGGCGACCTCCTTCAGTACGCCCGAGGCGCGCACCCGGGAGCCGACCGGCACCGGCGAGGGGAAACGCACCTTGTTGGTGCCGTAGTTGAGACCCATCCGTACGTTCTCGACGGACAGGATCTGCGGGACCAGGGCCGGCAGCAGCGACAGGGTGAGATAGCCGTGCGCGATGGTGGTGCCGAAGGGGCCGGCCGCGGCCTTCTCGGGATCGACATGGATCCACTGGTGGTCGCCGGTGGCCTCGGCGAAGCGGTCGATCCGCTGCTGGTCGATCTCCAGCCAGTCGCTGGTGCCCAGCTGCTCGCCGACGGCCGCCTCGAGCTCGTCGGCGGAGGTGAAGATCCTTGGCTCTGCCATGTTCGGTGCCTCCCGGAGATTCATTTCTAAGCGCTTGCTCAGCATGGTCGCGGCGCGGTCGGCTGTCAACGGAAGGCCCGAGGTCGCACCTGCCCTCGCCCCGATTAGCCTTGCAGGGGTGCCGCAGATTCCAGAGAAGATCCATGAGCTCACCGTCGGCCAGCTGTCGGCCCGCAGCGGTGCGGCCGTCTCCGCCCTGCACTTCTACGAGTCCAAGGGCCTCATCAGCAGCCGCCGCACCACCGGCAATCAGCGCCGGTACAGCCGCGACGCCCTGCGCCGGGTCGCCTTCGTACGCGCCGCCCAGCGGGTCGGCATCCCGCTCGCCACCATCCGGGACGCCCTCGCCGAACTGCCCGAGGAGCGCACCCCCAACCGCGCGGACTGGGCCCGCCTCTCCGAGGCCTGGCGCTCCGAACTCGACGCGCGCATCAAGCAGTTGGGCCGTCTCCGCGACCATCTGACCGACTGCATCGGCTGCGGCTGTCTCTCGCTCGAGACCTGCGTCCTGTCGAATCCGGACGACGTCTTCGGCCAGGAGCTCACCGGCTCCCGCCTCTACGCCGAGCGCCGTTCCTGACCAACGGCGGCCGGTGCGCGGACTGTTGGGCGCCCCGCGTGCGGGGTACGGGCCAGGGGCGACGCCGTACGCGTCGGGAGCGGCCCGTGGGACGCGGGCCGCTCGAGCGACACCGTGAGGAGCGCCGATGGGACTCGCCATCTGTTCACTGAAGTGGGACGTCGAGCAGTCACCGCCGCAGAACATCGACTACGACAGCGACGGTTATCACCTCGTGCGGTTCCCCTACGAGCAGGACGAGGAGTCGTACGACCCCTGGAAGATGCACGATCCCGCGCAGGGCGGCGGCGATCCGTCCGAGTTCCCCGACGGCCGCTCTGGGCTCATCTGGCCGAGCCACGAGGGCTGGGGCGTGCTGTCGGCGATGGTCTTCTGGGAGCCGGACAGCAGGCCGAGCGAGTACCGGGCGCGTTTCGTCCGCGACCCGCTGGACGCGGGGTCCGGGTACGACTCGACGGCCACCACCGACTCCGCGCCGACCGGTGGTGGCCAGTACCGCAGTTATGTCTGGCAGATGTTCGTGCACAAGGGAGTGCCGCTCGGCCTCAAGGTCTCCGCCCGCGGACGGGCGGACGCGAAGATCGCGACGCCGCTGATGCACGCCCAGTTCAAGCTGGCGATCCACACGGACGTGCTCACGCCGTGACCAGCGCGCGGCCCGCGGGTGCGGACTGCCGGGCCCGGATCAGGGCCGCGGGCGCGAGTACGGGCTGCGGCACCAGGATGCCGCAGCCCGTGCAGACCGGACCGGCCCAGGGCTCGTGACCGAGGTCGGGGTTCCAGGTGATGTCCGCGTCCGAGCAGACCGGGCAGTGGGTGCCAGGCTCCCGCTCCAGGGCCGCGATCAGTTTGCGCAGGACGTCGGCGAGCGGCTCGGCGGGGTGGGTGTGCGGGTCGTCGCACCAGGCGATCCCGCAGCCACCCCAGGTGCAGCGGTGCCAGTGGTCCACGGTGCCGGGCCGGCGAAGGCCGTGGTGCTTCTCGCGCCTGCGGCGGTCGGCGAACTCCGCCTCGTAGCCGAGCCACACGGCCCGGGCCTCCTCCAGCTCGTCGAGCGCCGCGACCAGGCGGGCGGGCTCGGGAGCGCGGTCCTCGGGGCCGAACCCGGCCCGGGCGCACAGGTGGTCCCAGGTGGCCCGGTGGCCGTAGGGGGCGAAGCGTTCCAGGCATTTGCGCAGCGAATACCGCCGCAGTGCCAGGTCGTTGTGAGGGTCACGAACCTGTCTCGCCAGGCTGCGGAAACCGGCCATGGCAACGCACCTCCTTGAGCGGGCTGTCTCGCGTCGACGCAACGGCGTCGAGCCTTCGACGTACGCCGGCCTCATCCGGCTCCATCGGTTCGCCATCGGATTTCGAACGGCAGCCGTCATCGGGCCGGAAGGCGCCCACCAGGTCCCTCGCACCGCTGATCCGCACGGCCGCGGGGCCCGCCCGGACAACTCCGGGCGGGCCCCGTCCGCGTACGACAGCCGTGTGATCAGCGGTACTTGAGGTACTTCCGCCGCACCGCACGGAAGTCCGCGAGCTCGTCCTGCCAGCCGGCCACCACCTCGTCGGTGTCCGCGCCCGCGTCGATCATGGTGCGCACCCGGGTGGAGCCGGTCAGCTTGTCGATCCAGTTGTCGTCGCGCCAGGCGAATCCGCTCCAGGCCTGCTTGGCGGTGATCAGCAGCGCGATCCCGGTCCGTACCGGGTCGAAGACCTCACGGTCGTACACATGGATCTGCACCCCGCCGACCGTCTTGCCCTCGAACTTCGAGAAGGTCGGCTCGAAGTAGGCCTCGCGGAAGTCGACGCCGGGCAGCTCCTCGCGGTTCGCGAGCTCGGCCCAGCCGCGGTCGATGCCCTCGGCGCCCAGCAGCTCGAACGGCCGGGTGGTGCCACGGCCCTCGGAGAGGTTGGTGCCCTCGAACAGGCAGGTGCCGGAATACACCACCGCGGTCTCCGGCGTGGGCATGTTCGGGCTCGGCGGCACCCAGGGAAGGCCCGACGCGTCGTAGAAGTCGTCGCGCCGCCAGCCCGACATCCACACCGTCTCGAGTTCCACGGGCCGCTCCAGGAACTCACCGTTGAACAGCAGCGCCAGCTCCGCCACGGTCATCCCGTGCGCCTGCGAGATGGGCTCGCGCCCGACGAACGTGGCGAACTCCTTGTGCAGCACAGGGCCGAGCGCTGCCCGCCCGGTCACCGGATTCGGCCGGTCGAGCACCACGAACGGCAGCCCGGCGAGCTCCGCCGCCTCCATGCAGTCGTAGAGCGTCCAGATGTACGTGTAGAACCGGGCGCCCGCGTCCTGGATGTCGAAGACGACGGTCTCCACTCCGGACTCGGTGAAGATGTCCGCGAGATCCTGCCCGCTCGTCTGGTACGTGTCGTAGACGGGCAGGCCGGTCGCCGGGTCGTCGTAGCGCCCCTCGGAGCCGCCCGCCTGTGCGGTGCCGCGGAAACCGTGCTCGGGGCCGAACACGGCGGTCAGCTCGATCCGTTCGTCGGCGTGCATCACGTCCACGATGTGCTGCACGCCGCCGCTGCCGGGGCCGCCGCGGGTCACGCCGGTCGGGTTGGTCACGATGCCGACGCTCCGACCGTCGAGCAGCCGGTAGCCGTCGGCGGCCAGCCGCTCGTAACCGGTGCGCAGCCGGCGTCCGCCGCCGTGGCCCCGGTCCGCCGCTGCCGCAGGGGCGGCGGCCATCGCGCCGGCTGCCGCGGTGGCCGTGGTGGCGGCGAGCAGGCCCCGTCTGGACAGGTTCATGAAGTGCCCTCCCTGGTTCCGAAGTGACTGGAGCGATCTCGAGGTGACATGAGCACGCACGCTAGCCGCCGGGTGCCGTGCGGGGAACGAACTGGACGGGACGCGGTCGGGACGACCCCTTCCCGGAAGACATACCGACTGGTTAGTCTGCGACTCTCGGGCCGCCTGACAACTTACGGAGATCGATGAGTACCTCGCACTCGCAGGAGAACCAGCCGCCGTACGCTCCGTACCTCGCAGACGCCCTGCAGGGCAAGGGAGTTGTCGTCACCGGAGCGGGCGGCGGCATCGGCGCGGCCCTCGCCCGCAGGTTCGCCGCCGAGGGCGCCCGCGTCGTGGTCAACGATCTGGACGGGGACCGCGCCAAGTCCGTCGCGGACGAGATCGGTGCCGTGGCCGTGCCCGGCGACGCATCCGCGATCGTGCCCGCTGCCGTGGCCGCACTCGACGGCACGGTCGACGTCTACTGCGCGAACGCCGGCGTGGCATCCGGCGGCACCGAGGCGGCCGAGGAGGAGGTCTGGGAGACGGCCTGGGACGTCAATGTGATGGCCCACGTCAGAGCGGCCCGCGCCCTGCTGCCCGGCTGGCTGGAGCGGGGCGGGGGCCGGTTCGTCTCCACCGTCTCGGCGGCCGGGCTGCTCACCATGGTCGGCGCCGCGCCCTACTCGGTCACCAAGCACGGCGCGTACGCCTTCGCCGAATGGCTCTCGCTCACCTACCGCCACCGTGGCCTGAAGGTGCACGCCATCTGCCCCCAGGGCGTACGCACCGACATGCTCACCGCCTCCGGCACGGCCGGTGAACTGGTGCTCGCGCCGACCGCGATCGAGCCCGAGGACGTGGCGGACGCTCTCTTCGCCGGGATCGCCGAGGACCGCTTCCTGATCCTGCCGCACCCCGAGGTCGGCCCGTACTACCAGGCCCGCGCGGCCGAACCGGACCGATGGCTCGGCGGGATGAACCGCATCCAGCGCAAGTGGGAGGAGACGGCACGGTGACCGGCACGACGACATACCGCGACCAGCCCTGGCTCGCCCTCCTCAGCGAGCAGCAGCGCCGGCCGGTCGACCCGCCGCCGACCGTGGTCCGCGCCTTCCGCGCCGCGGCCGCCGAGACCCCGGAACACACCGCGCTCGCCTACTTCGACGGCCGGCTGAGCTACGCGGAGACCGACCGGCTCTCCGATGCCGTGGCCGGCCACCTCGCCGCACGCGGCCTGGAGCGCGGCGACCGGGTCGCGATCATGCTGCAGAACTCCCCGCACTTCGTGCTCGCCCTGCTCGGCGCCTGGAAGGCGGGCGCCGTCGTCGTCCCGGTCAACCCGATGTACAAGTCGGCCGAGGTGCGGCACGTCCTCGACGACGCCGAGGTCACCGTCCTGATCTGCGCGGACCGGGCCTGGGAGGGCTATCTGCGGGAGACGGCCGCGGGCTCCTCCGTACGCCTGGTCCTCACCGCCTGCGAACGCGATCTGCAGACCCGGGACGACCCGCGGGTGCTCGGCTTCGAGCGGCTGCCGGTGGCCGACGACGCCGCGGACCTGCTCGCCGTCGCCCGCGCGGACCTGCCGGCGCCCGCCGAGCGCGAGCCCGCCGCCGACGACATCGCCCTGATCAGCTACACCTCCGGCACCAGCGGCACCCCCAAGGGCGCCACCAATCCGCACGGCGCCATCACCTACAACGCCGAACGCCAGCGCACCGGGCACCCGATACCGGCCGGCTCGCCGTACTTCGCGCTCGCGCCGCTCTTCCACATCACCGGCATGGTCTGCGAGCTCGCCGCCTGTTTCGCCAACGCCGGAACCCTCGTCCTCGCCTACCGTTTCGAGCCCGGCGTGGTGCTCGACGCCTTCGCCGAGCACCGGCCGGCCTACACCGTCGGCCCGTCCACCGCGTTCATGGCGCTCGCCGCGCACCCGGGCGCCACCCGCGAGCACTTCGCCTCCTTCCAGGTCATCTCCTCCGGCGGTGCTCCGGTGCCGCCCGCCCTGGTCGAGAAGTTCCGGACCGGCTTCGGGCCCACACTGCACAACGGCTACGGGCTCACCGAGTGCACCGCGCCCTGCGCCTCCGTACCGCCGCAGCACGAGGCACCCGTGGACCCGGAGTCCGGCACGCTGTCCGTCGGGGTCCCCGGCCCGGACACCGTCGTACGGATCATCGACGACCAGGGGCGGGACGTGCCGATCGGCGAGCACGGCGAGATCGCGGTGCGCGGACCGCAGGTCGTGCCCGGCTACTGGCGCCGCCCGGAGGCCACCGCCGAGGGCTTCCCGGACGGTGAACTGCGCACCGGCGACATCGGGTTCATGGACCGCGACGGCTGGCTGTACGTCGTCGACCGCAAGAAGGACATGATCAACGCCTCCGGCTTCAAGGTCTGGCCGCGGGAGGTGGAGGACGTCCTGTACACCCACCCCGCGGTCCGCGAGGCCGCGGTGGTCGGCGTGCCCGACGCCTACCGCGGCGAGTCGGTCCGCGCGTATGTCAGCCTGCGGCCGGACGCCGCCGCGGACCCCGCCGAACTGGCCGCGTACTGCAAGGACAGACTCGCCGCCTACAAGTACCCGCGGGAAGTCGAGGTCCTGCCGGAACTGCCCAAGACGGCAAGTGGGAAGATCCTCCGGCGGGAACTGCGTTCCCGCCCATAGAGTCCAGTTCACGAAAGGCAGGTGGCGGCAGTGCCAAGGACGACGGACGGGGACACGTTGCCCGTACCGCAGCGGCTCCTGGCGGCCGCCACCCGGCTCTTCGCCGAGCAGGGGTACGACCGGACCTCGGTCCAGGAGATCGTGGAGGCCGCGGGCGTCACCAAGGGCGCCCTCTACCACTACTTCGGCTCCAAGGACGACCTGCTGCACGAGGTCTACGCCCGGCTGCTGCGGCTGCAGCAGGAGCGCCTCGACGCGGTCGCGGTCTCCGACGAGCCGGTCGAGACCCGGCTGCGCAACGCGGCCGCGGACGTCGTCGTCACCACCATCGACAATCTGGACGACGCATCGATCTTCTTCCGCTCGATGCACCAGCTGAGCCCCGAGAAGAACAAGCAGGTGCGGGCCGAGCGCCGCAGGTACCACGAACGCTTCCGCGCCCTCGTCGAGGAGGGCCAGCGCTCGGGCGTCTTCTCGGACGCGACCCCCGCCGATCTGGTGGTCGACTACCACTTCGGCTCGGTCCACCACCTGTCGACCTGGTACCGCCCAGACGGCCCGCTCACCCCGCGCGAGGTCGCCGACCACCTCGCGGACCTGCTGCTGCGCGCCCTGCGGCCCTGAGCGCACCGACCCGTATCAGCCGAAGGGCGCGACGCCCGTACTGCCCTCGCCGGCGTACACGGCCGTCGCGCCCAGCGCCGTGCCCAGACCGTCGCTGACGACGAGCAGCCGGCCGGCGTACGTCCGCACCTCGCCGTCGGCGCACAGCACGGGCAGGTCCGCCGCGAGGTCCTTGACCTCGGGGTGCGCCATGGCCCGGTGGAAGCCGGCCCAGTGTGCCTCCCGGAGATGCTCGGGCACGACGAGGTCCAGGCTTCGGCCGAGCGCCACCTCGGCGCGGTGGCCGAACAGCCGTACCGCGCCCTCGTCCCAGTACCGGATCCGGCCCTGAGTGTCGGCACCGATCACCGCGTGGAAGACCATGGCCCCAGTCCAGCACGCGGAGCGGGGCCGGGCGAGCCGAAGGGGGCGCGCACCGCGGTGCGCGCCCCCTCTCGCTTCCTCACAGGTACTTCTTCAACTCCCGCCGCGCAAGCGAGCGCTGATGCACCTCGTCCGGACCGTCGGCGAGCATCAGGGTGCGGGCCCCGGCCCACAGCTCGGCCAGCGGGAAGTCCTGGCTGACGCCGCCCGCGCCGTGCAGCTGCACCGCGCGGTCGATGATGTCCACCACGGTGCGCGGAGTCGCGATCTTGATCGCCTGGATCTCGGTGTGCGCACCGCGGTTGCCCACCGTGTCCATCAGCCAGGCCGTCTTCAGGACGAGCAGCCGCAGCTGCTCCACCGCCACCCGGGCGTCCGCGATCCACTGCTGCACGGCGCCCTGCTGGGCGAGCGGCTTGCCGAACGCGGTGCGCGTCACGGCGCGCCGGCACATCAGCTCGATGGCCCGCTCCGCCATCCCGATCAGGCGCATGCAGTGGTGGATGCGGCCCGGGCCGAGCCGTGCCTGGGCGATCGCGAAGCCGCCGCCCTCCTCGCCGATCAGGTTCGTCGCGGGTACGCGCACCCGGTCGAAGACGACCTCCGCGTGCCCGCCGTGCCAGTGGTCCTCGTACCCGTACACCTGCATGGCACGGCGTACCTCCAGGCCCGGGGTGTCGCGCGGGACCAGGATCATCGACTGCTGGCGGCGGATGTCCGAGCCCTCGGGGTCGGTCTTGCCCATCACGATGAAGATCCTGCAATTCGGGTTCATCGCACCGGAGATGTACCACTTGCGGCCGGTGATCACATAGCTGTCGCCGTCCCGCTCGATCCGCGTCTCGATGTTCGTCGCGTCCGACGAGGCCACCTCGGGCTCGGTCATCGCGAACGCCGAGCGGATCTCGCCCTCGAGCAGCGGCTTCAGCCAGTCCGCCTGTTGCTGCGGGGAGCCGAACTGGGCGAGCACCTCCATGTTCCCGGTGTCCGGGGCTGCGCAGTTCAGTGCCGTGGGCGCCAACTGCGGGCTGCGGCCGGTGATTTCGGCCAGCGGCGCGTACTGCAGATTGGTCAGCCCGGCACCGTGCTCGCTGTCCGGCAGGAAGAGGTTCCACAGACCCCGCCGGCGCGCCTCGGCCTTCAACTCCTGCACCACGGGCGGCGTCTGCCACGGCGAGTCGAGCTTCGCGTGCTGCTCCGCCATGACGGCCTGCGCCGGGTACACGTGCTCGTCCATGAAGGCGAGCAGCTTCTCGCGGAGTTCCTGTGTCGTCGCGTCGTATCCGAAGTCCATGGCGCGTCAGCCTTCCTGCAGAGTCGTGAGGCCGTGCTCGATGAAGACCGGGACGAGCTCGCCGATGCGGTCGAAGCCCGCGCCGACGGTCTGGCCCAGGGTGTACCGGTAGTGGATGCCCTCGAGGATCACGGCGAGCTTGAACCAGGCGAAGGCCGTGTACCAGGAGACGGCGGACACATCACGCCCCGAGCGCGCGGCGTACCGCTCGATCAGCTCCGCCGGGGCGGGGTGGCCGGGCGCCGAAGCCGTCGTGTTGATGGGGGAGTCGGCCACCTGGAGCTCGGCGCTGTACATCACGAGCAGACCGAGGTCGGTGAGCGGGTCGCCGAGCGTGGACATCTCCCAGTCGAGGACGGCGCGGATGTTCTGCTCCTCGTCCGTCAGGACGTTGTCGAGGCGGAAGTCGCCGTGCACCACGGTCGGTGCGGGGGAGCGGGGCAGCTCACGGCCGAGCGCGGCGTGCAGCTCGTCGATCCCCGCGAGCTCGCGGTTGCGCGAGGCGTCCAGCTGCTTGCCCCAGCGCCGCAGCTGCCGGTCGAGGAAGCCCTCGGGCCGCCCGAAGTCGGCGAGCCCCGCCTCGGCGGGGTCGACCGCATGCAGCTCCACCAAGGTGTCGACCAGGGCGAGCACGGCCTCCCGGGTGCGCTCCGGCCCGATGGCCGTCAGCTGCTCCGCGGTGCGGTACGGGGTCCCGTCCACGAACTCCATGACGTAGAACGGCGCCCCGGTCACCTCCTCGTCCTCGCACAGCAGCAGCGTCCGGGGCACCGGCACCGCCGTCGGGTGCAGCGCGCTGATCACCCGGTGCTCGCGCTTCATGTCGTGCGCCGTGGCGAGTACATGGCCGAGCGGCGGCCTGCGCACCACCCACCGCTCGGTGCCGTCGGTGACCGCGTACGTCAGATTCGACCGGCCGCCCTCGATCAGCCGGCCGTCGAGCGGGCCGCGGACCAGACCGGGCAGCTCGCGGTCCAGATAGCCGCGCAGCCGGTCGAGATCGAGGCCTGGGGGCTGGTCTGCGGTCATGCGGTGGCTCCTCGGGTAGGGACTCTCCAGAGCATGATGCCGACCAGTCGGTATGCCGTCCAGTGCGTGAACGGAACGTGACCGGTTTCTCGGCCGTCCCGCGGGGCCCCGTCAGAGCACCACGCCCACCGCGAACGCGGCAAGGCCCACCGTGCACAGCGCCGCGGCCGCCACCGTGGCACGCCGTGGCGCCCCGGGCCGGTTCGAGCGGGCCAGCTCGCGAATGCGGCGATGCGCCACGGCGATGAACGCGAGCCAGAGCAGCAACGAGCAGCCGACCGCCAGATGCGTGAGCGTGCCCGCATCCTCCTGTACCGCCTGCCGGCCGGCGAGCACCGCCGCCACCGTGCAGGTCAGCGTGGTGCGCCGCCACGCGAGCCGGGTCCGCTCCGGCTGCAGGCCGGGATCACGCGGATGCACCCCCGCCGGCGCACTCACCGGCCTTCCCAGCCGACCAGCACCACCACGACCATCACCAGGGCGACCACGCCCACCGCGAGACTGAGCGCCGCCGGGAACCGGGACACCGGCAGGTCCACACCGCGCCGCATCGCCTGCTCGCAGCGCACCCAGTGGTTCACCGCCCGCAGCGAGCAGAGCGCGCCGGTGGCGAGCAGCACCAGGGCGAGCGTCACCCGCATCCCCCAGCGCAGGTCCGGCAGGAACTGGTCGACCGCGAACCCTCCGCCCACCAGCGCCAGCGCGGTGCGGATCCACGCGAGGAAGGTGCGCTCATTGGCCAGTGAGAAACGGTAGTCCGGCGTATCGCCCTCCTCGCGCACCTGCTCCGGCGAGAACCACAGGCGCAACGACTCCACGAACCCACTCACGCGCCGCACCCTACCCGCGGCCCGGCGGCCGCCAGGGCCGCAGCGCCGGGCCTCACGGCCTGCCCTCGCGGAACTCCCGCAGCCGGTCGTAGGCGGCCGCCCCGTCCGGCACCCAGTCCCACTCGCCGAGCCGCTGCGCCAGTTCCTGCTCGGTGAGGAAGGCGTACCAGTCGATCTCCTCCACCTGCGGCCGCACCGGAACCTCGCAGCGGACCTCGTAGACGTACGACCACCAGCTGTGCCGCCCGGATCCGCTGCCGGTCCCGGACTCGGACTCGTACAGGAACTTGAACAGCCCGGTGGGCTGCGGGAGTCCGGTCACGCCGAGTTCTTCGCCGGCCTCGCGCAGCGCCGCCTCGTCGTACGACTCGCCCGCGCCGACCACCCCGCCCACGAACATGTCGTACCGGGAAGGAAACACCTGCTTGGTGGGGGTGCGGCGATGGACGAAGATCCGGCCCTCGGGGTCGGTGACGAGGACGAACGCGCAGCGGTGCCGCAGCCCGAGACGGTAGGCCTCGCCGCGCGGCGACTGCCCGGTGACCCGGTCCTCCTCGTCGACGACGTCGATGATTTCCTCAGCGCTCATCCGGTCATCCAACCAGGTCCGGGCGGCCGTCCCCGCTCGCGGCAGGTCCGCGACAGCGGCGGCGGAACTGTTGACGCGCCGTCGGCGCACGGCTTGGATCGAAGCGACATTGACGCGCGAGTAACCGGCGCGGCGGCCACCGGAGAGGACGGACGGCGATGGCGTACGACGCTGATGTGATCGTGATCGGGGCCGGGCTCGCCGGTCTGGTGGCCACGGCGGAGCTGGTGGACGCCGGCCGCAAGGTCATCCTCCTCGACCAGGAGCCCGAGCAGTCACTGGGCGGTCAGGCGCACTGGTCCTTCGGCGGCCTCTTCTTCGTCGACTCGCCCGAGCAGCGCCGACTGCGGATCAAGGACAGCCGCGAACTCGCCCTGCAGGACTGGATGGGCACCGCCGCCTTCGACCGCGAGGAGGACCACTGGCCGCGCAAATGGGCCGAGGCGTACGTGGACTTCGCGGCCGGCGAGAAGCGTTCCTGGCTGTACGAGCGGGGTGTGCGCTTCTTCCCCGTGGTGGGCTGGGCCGAGCGCGGCGGCTACGACGCGACCGGGCACGGCAATTCGGTGCCCCGCTTCCACATCACCTGGGGCACCGGTCCTGGCGTGGTGGCGCCGTTCGAGCGCCGGGTGCGCGAGGGCGCGGCCCAGGGCCTGGTCGACCTCAGGTTCCGGCATCGCGTCACCGGACTGAGCCGCAGCGCCGGCAGTGTCGACACGGTCAGCGGTGAGGTCCTGGAGCCCTCGGACATCGAGCGGGGCCAGGCCAGCAGCCGCGCGGTGACAGGGCAGTTCGAGCTGAGGGCGCAGGCCGTGATCGTCACCTCGGGCGGCATCGGCGGCAATCACGACCTGGTGCGCGCCAATTGGCCCGAGCGCCTCGGCACCGCGCCCGAGCGGATGCTGTCCGGTGTGCCCGCCCATGTCGACGGCCTGATGCTCGGCATCGCCGAGGACGCGGGCGGCCGCCGCATCAACGGCGACCGGATGTGGCACTACACCGAGGGCATCGAGAACTGGAATCCGATCTGGCCCGAGCACGGGATCCGCATCCTGCCGGGCCCGTCGTCGCTGTGGCTGGACGCCCGCGGCAAGCGCCTGCCCGTGCCGCTCTTCCCCGGGTTCGACACGCTCGGGACCCTGGACCACATCATGCACAGCGGCCACGACTACACCTGGTTCGTGCTCAACAAGCGCATCATCGGCAAGGAGTTCACCCTCTCCGGGTCCGAGCAGAACCCGGATCTGACCGGGAAGTCCGTGCGTGACGTGATCGGCAGGGCAAGGGCGGACGTGCCCGGGCCGGTCAAGGCGTTCATGGACCACGGCGCGGACTTCGTCGTCGCCGACGATCTCGGCTCCCTGGTCCGCGGGATGAACGAGCTCACCAAGGACGCCCTGATCGACGAGGCGGGCCTGCGCCGCGAGATCGTCGCCCGCGACCGCGAGATCGCGAACCCGTTCACGAAGGACTCTCAGGTCACCGCCATCCGCGGCTCCCGGAAGTTCCTCGGCGACCGCCTCGTCCGGACCGCGACCCCGCACCGCATCCTCGATCCGAAGGCGGGCCCGCTGGTCGCCGTACGGCTCAACATCCTGACCCGCAAATCGCTCGGCGGCCTCGAGACCGATCTGTCCTCCCGTGTCCTGACCGAGGGCGGCAGCCCGCTGGAGGGCGTGTACGCGGCGGGCGAGGCAGCCGGATTCGGCGGTGGCGGTGTGCACGGCTACCGCTCGCTCGAAGGGACCTTCCTCGGCGGCTGCATCTTCTCCGGCCGCGCGGCCGGGCGCGCGGCGGCGCAGGCGGTCGACTGACGGACGGGCGGTCGGATGTACGGGCGGTGGCCGTACGGGCGGTCGTCGTACGGCAGTCGGCGTACGGGCGGCCGGCGTACGGGCCGTCGGATCAGCCGAGCCGCTCGGTCACCCGGAATCGCTCGGTGACCACCAGGCTGGAGTCGTCGAGCGTGAAGTCCTGGTCGCCGATCGCGGCCAGGGACTCGGGGCCGAGCCAGAACTCCTCGTGATCCGACCGCCATCGGGCCACGGTCGTATGTCCCTCGCCCTCGTCCACGGCATGCCGCAGATCGATGTCCCCGAGCGGCAGGACCCGCACCTCGGTCGTCTCGACCACCGCGACGGCCCGCCCGGCCGAGTCGATCAAGGCACACCGCTCGCCGGCCTGCGGCAGCGGTTCGTCCGGACCGTAAGCGGCGTGCAGCGACGTCGTGGTCGTCTTGGCGCCGCTCAGGACCGCCGCGACCAGGCGGTCCCGCAGCGGACCCGGAAACGCCAGCTCGAAGGGCGGCAGATCGTCGGCGCCGGATGTCGGTACGGATGTCGGCGTGGATGTCGGACCGGTCTCGGGGATGGTCATCCGGGCAGCGTAGCCGCAGGTCACGGGCGTCGCCCGGGGATTGTCCGGGTGGCCGGTCGACGATGCCGAGCCGCTCGCCGACTCGGCCCGTGAGCGGCCGAGTTGGAGTCCACACCGGACAGGGGGCCCTTGACGGGGAGCTGTGCCTACCGGTTTGCTGTGCGTGATCATCCGCTTGCTAACCGCGCTGTAGAGGAAACACCGGTGCCCCCACCACCGCCCCTCGGGCGTTCCCGCAAGCGCGCCAGGGATGCGTTCGACGCCGCACTCGACGACACCGGCCTGGCCGCCGCACGGGACGCCCTCGACCGCGGCCGCTGGACCGCGGTCCGCTCGCTGCTCGCCGACACCGGAGACGACTGGGATCGCCGCGGACACCGCCTCGTCGTCCTCGGGCAGGCCCCGTCCACCGCGTCCTGGGCCGAGGAATGGCGGCTCGCCGAGCCGGAGAGCCCGGACGCCGCCGCGCTCGCCGCCGCCGCGGACGTCTTCCGTGCACTGCGCGGGAAGTTACGCCCGGAGCGCGCGCAGGACACCTGCCGCACGGCGGCCGCGCTCGCTCCCGCCGACCCGACCCCCTGGCTCGGACTCCTGCTGCTCGCCCGCTCGTTGGGCACCGAGGAGGAAGTCCTCCAGCTCTTCGACGAGGTGCGCCACCGGCACCCCGACCACCATCACGCCCACCACCTGATGGTCGCCAGACTCGCCGAACGCCGGCCGGCCGCCGGCCAGGACCCCATGCACGAGGTGTACGACTTCGCCTCCTGGGCCGCCGAACAGGCCCCCGCCGATTCGCCGTTGTCGCTGCTTCCGGTGATCGCCCACACCGAGCGCTACCGGGTGCTCGCCGCCGCCGGTTCCGAGCCGGCCGACCCCACCGCGTCCGGCCACTGGAGCGGACGCCGGGCCCGCGGCGTGATGCGCAGGGCCTTCGACTGGTGGCTGGAATGGGACGGCGTCCAGCACCCGAGAGGCCGCGTCGACCTCAACTTCCTGGCGCACGGCAAGTTCTGCGAGGGCCGGGCCGCCGAGGCCGCCGCGCTCTTCCAGCGCATCGGCCCGCACGCCACGCCCGCGCCCTGGTCGTACCCCGACCGGGATCCCTTCAAGGCCTTCCGCGCCGCGCGCAGTGCCGCGCTCGGCTCCGCTTGACCGCGCGCCCACGGGCCGCGGGACCCACCGGAATCGCACCCCGGATCCGCACCACGCCACGAAAGGAACACCCCAATGCTCACGGGCAGTTCGAGCACCGGTCAGAGAACCGGAGAGCGCAGCGCAGGACAGGACGTCATCAACACCTACAAGGGCGAGGACCGGGCGCTGCGGGCGAACCGGCTCGGCACCGTGGGCCTCCTGCTGTCCGTACTGGCGGCCAGTGCCCCGCTGATGGTGGTCGCGGGTGTCATGCCCACCACATTCGGCGTGATGGAGGTCGTCGGCACACCACTGCT
This sequence comes from Streptomyces triticagri, assembly GCF_003429565.1. Taxonomy (GTDB): domain Bacteria; phylum Actinomycetota; class Actinomycetes; order Streptomycetales; family Streptomycetaceae; genus Streptomyces; species Streptomyces triticagri. The sequence goes on along the minus strand of NZ_QUAK01000038.1, from coordinate 38,215 downwards.
CTTCCTGATCCTGGGCGCCGTCCTGATCCTCTTCAGCTTCGGCTACGCCGAGATGAGCCGCCATGTGCACAACGCGGGCGCGTTCTACGCGTACATAGCCCGCGGCCTGGGCGGCACCGCAGGCGCCGGCGCCTCGCTCGTCGCGCTGGTCGCGTACAACGCCTTCCAGGTCGGCATCTACGGCATCCTCGGCTTCGAGATGTCCACCATCTTCGCGACCTATCTGGACCTCGAAGTCTCCTGGTGGGTGTTCGCACTGAGCTGCGCCGCCGTGGTGGGTGTGCTCGGCTGGCTGAAGATCGACCTCAACGCGAAGGTGCTCGGCGTGCTGCTGATCATCGAGTTCGCGCTCGTCGTGATCTTCGACCTGGCGGCCGTGTCCGAACCGGGCGGCGAGGGCCTCTCGTTGCACGCCTTCAATCCGGACACCCTCGGCGGCGCCGGCCTCGGCACCGCCCTGTGCTTCTGCCTCGCCGCATTCGTCGGCTTCGAACAGGCCCCGGTGTACGCGGAGGAGACAAGCAGGCCGCAGGTCGTCGTCTCGCGCGTGATGTTCCTGGCCGTCGGCATCGCCGCCGTCTTCCTCGCCCTGAGCTCCTGGGCACTGACCGTCGCCGCCGGACCGTCCTCGATCGTGAACCAGGCGGGCGAACAGGGGCCCAACCTCCTCTTCTTCCTGACCGAGAGCAGACTCGGCGGGACCTTCACGGACGTCCTGCACATCCTGTTCGTCACCGGCATGTTCGCGGCGGCACTCAGCTACCACAACGTGGTCGCCCGGTACGCCTTCGCGATGGGCCGAGAGGGGCTGCTGCCCGAGGCCTTCAGCCGGACCAACGCCAAGAGCGGTGCGCCCGCCACCGGTTCGCTGCTGCAGACGGCGATCTCGCTGGCCGTGATCCTCGCCTTCGCGGTGACCGACGACGGCCCGGTGGACGACCCGACGGCGTCCGTCCTGCACCTGTTCACCTGGATGGGCAACATCGGCGCCCTCGGCGTGATCGTCCTGATGGCCACCGCGAGCCTCGCCGTGATCGTCTTCTTCGTACGCCGCGGGGCGGCCGCCGCCCAGTCCTGGCGCCTGGTCGCCTCCGGACTTGCGGGCCTCGCCCTGGTCGGCATCGCGATCTACACGGTCAAGGACTTCGACGTCCTGGTCGGCGCCGGACCCGGCTCCTCGCTCAGCTGGATCCTGCCCGGCATCATCGCGCTCGCCGCCGTCGCAGGGCTCGTCTACGGGACGGTGCTGCGCCGCACGAAGCCAGAGGTGCACGCCAGGATCGGCCTCGGCAACCAGGCCTTCCAGCTGGACAAGGCAGCGGACGCGGAGAGCTCCTCCGGGTGATCCGCCGCGGATACGGCTCCGGGTGCGCGTCGGGTACGGCTCCCGACCCGTGCCGGGGCCGTACCCATCGGGCCCGTACCCGCCGGAGTCACAGCTTCCGCAGTGCCGCCGCCGCCTCGCGCGCCACACTCTCCGGTCCGGGCGCCACATCCACCAGGACGCCCACCTCGTCCGCCTCCAGCGCCTCCAGGGTGGCGAACTGCGAGTCGATCAGCGAGCTGGGCATGAAGTGCCCCTCACGGGCCGACTGCCGCGCCGAGATCACCTCACGCGTGCCGTGCAGATGCACGAAGACGAGGCCCGGCGCCGCGGCTCGCAGCCGGTCCCGGTACACCCGCTTCAGCGCCGAGCAGCTCACCACCCCGCCCCGCCCGCCGCGCTCCGCGGCCCAGGCGCCGATCGCGTCCAGCCACGGCCACCGGTCCTCGTCGTCGAGCGGAGTGCCGGAGGCCATCTTCGCCACATTGGCCGGTGAGTGGAACGCGTCGGCCTCCGCGTACGGCACGCCCAGGTCCGCCGCGAGCAGCTCCCCGACGGTGGTCTTCCCCGTACCGGACACACCCATCACGACCACGACCCGACCGGTCTCCACAGACCTCTCCCTTTCCACCCGCTGCGCACGTCCACCCGCTGCGCACGTCGCCCCCATGATGCCGGAGCCCGCGCACCGGCCCGTGACCGGGACGGCCGGGGTCAGTCGAGCAGGTCACCGTCCACGTACACCCAGGCGCCGTTGAGCCGCTCGAACCGGCTGCGCTCGTGCAGCGCCCCGGGCCGCCCGCCCTCGGTCCAGCGCGCCCGGAACGTCACCGTGCCCGTGGAGTGGAAGGCGCTGCCCTCCGTGCTGCCCAGGATCTCCAGGCCCAGCCAGCGGGTGCCCTCGTCGAGTTCGAGGCCCGGCGGACGCGTCGAGGGATGCCAGGTGCGCAGCAGATACGCCGGGTCCCGCACCGCGAACGCGGCATACCGCGAGCGCATCAGCGCCTCCGGGTTCGCGGCCGCGGCCCGCCCTTCGTGCAGCCGGCCACAGCACGCGCCGTACTCGGCGGGCAGCCCGCACGGGCAGGGTGAGGCGGCACGGACTGCGGAGTGCGGGCGGCGCGGAGTACGGCGGGACGACATGCGGACCATTGTGCACAGCGCACGCCGGCGCGGTCCGTCAGCCCGCGTCGGGCTGCCAGGGCGGGGTCTGGCCCCACTCCCACTTGGGCATGTCCGCGGCATCGAGCAGCAGGTCCACCCAGCGGCGTCGCTGCTCCTCGGTGATGTGCCGTCCCAGGTGACGGCTCGCCATGTGGGCATGGCCGCCGTGCCGCGCCGAGTACGTGTCGGGGCCGCCGAACACCTCACCGAGCCCGAGCGCGACATGGTGCGGATGCCGGGCGTCCATACCGGCGAACACCGGTGCAAGGACAGGGTCCTTGAGTACCCGGCCGTAGAACACATCGGTGAGCCGCTCGAGCGCGTCCGCCCCGCCCATCCACTCGTAGACCGACGGCGTACCGGGCTTGTCACTCATCCGCCCACCTGCCACCTGCCCGGCGGTCCCGGCGGCTGCCCGGCAGGCGTCCGCGAAGGCCCGCTGATCGTCCGGCGCGATCCGGTGGCGGCTGTACTCGACCGTCGTCGCCATGGGCGCCTCTCCCTGTACTCGGGGGCTCGCGCCCAGCTTCTCGCGTCAGCAGGTCCGGTCAATCCCGGGCGGACTCCTGGGAGTCGGGGCCGTCGTCCTGCGTGGACGCGTCGGTGTCCGGGCCCCGCTCGCGGACCCGCTGGACGTGGTCGAGCGAGTCCCGCAGCTCACCGAGCCAGTCGTCGGTGTTCCGCTGCACCAGGCGTACGCACCAGGCGAGCGCGTCACTGCGGCTGCGGGCCACACCCCCGGCGACCAGGGTGTCGAGGACCTGCCGCTCGGGCTGCCGCAGCCGGGTCATCACGGGAGCCGCGACATGAGTGAACAGAGCGCGCTCGCCGGCACACTCCACACCCCACGAGACCTTCTTGCTGAACCGGTGCTCCGCGTCCCGGGCCACCGCCATCCGCTCGTCCCGGGTGCGCTCCCGGAACTCCTGGATGCGGCCCCGCACCGCGGCATCCCGCTCGGCCTCGGAGACGTCCGCGGCCAGGCGGGGTCCGGGGATACGTCCGACGACGGTGATCTCCTCACGGTCGACGGTCACCTCGACGAGACTCTCGAAGAGATCGTCCGGCAGACGGCCGGTGAACCAGCCGCGGAGCTTGTCACGCTGTTCGGCTGTAATCATGTAATCAAGCTTGCACCCGCGCCCGCGCACGCACAACAGCCAGGAGCGGAGCACAGCAAAAACCCCGCAGCCGACAAGCAGCTACGGGGTCATATGACCTGCGATGTGGTGTCCGAGGGGGGACTTGAACCCCCACGCCCGATAAAGGGCACTAGCACCTCAAGCTAGCGCGTCTGCCATTCCGCCACCCGGACCAGGTGAACCGCGGTCTCCCGCGGCGACGTGGAAAACCATAGCAAACAATCCGGGGCCCCTGATCACACCCTCGGACCGAGGTGAACGCCGTATGTCGAAGCCCGCCCGCCCTTGGGACGCGGGGCCCGGCGGGGGAGGATGGGAGGGACCCAACCGCACCACCGGGAGGCAGCAGCGTGAGCGAGTCGAGTACGGCCGGCGCCACAGGTTCCGTCCGGGGCGGGTCCGCCCGCGGCGAAGAAGAGGTCGTCGACCTCTGCCGAGACCTGATCCGGATCGACACCAGCAACTACGGCGACCACTCGGGGCCCGGTGAGCGCAAGGCCGCCGAGTACGTCGCCGAGAAGCTCGCCGAGGTGGGACTCGAGCCGCAGATCTTCGAGTCGCACCCGGGCCGCGCCTCCACCGTCGCGCGGATCGAGGGCGAGGACCCCTCCAGGCCCGCACTCCTCATCCACGGCCACACCGACGTGGTGCCGGCCAACGCCCACGACTGGACGCACCATCCGTTCTCCGGCGAGATCGCGGACGGCTGTGTCTGGGGCCGGGGTGCGGTCGACATGAAGGACATGGACGCGATGACGCTCGCCGTCGTACGCGACCGCATGCGCTCCGGCCGCAAGCCTCCGCGCGACATCGTCCTCGCGTTCCTCGCCGACGAGGAGGCGGGCGGCGTGTACGGCGCGCGGCATCTCGTCGACAAGCAGCCCCAGCTCTTCGAAGGGGTCACCGAGGCGATCGGCGAGGTCGGCGGCTTCTCCTTCACCGTCAACGAGAACCTGCGCCTCTACCTCGTGGAGACCGCGCAGAAGGGCATGCACTGGATGCGCCTGACGGTCGACGGCACCGCAGGCCACGGGTCCATGACCAACAAGGACAACGCGATCACCGAGCTCTGCGAGGCCGTGGGCCGCCTCGGTCGCCACGAGTGGCCGGTCCGCGTCACCAAGACCGTGCGCTCCTTCCTCGACGAACTCTCCGACGCGCTCGGCACCGAGCTCGACCCGGAGGACATGGACGCCACCCTCGAGAAGCTCGGCGGCATCGCCAAGATGATCGGCGCCACCCTGCGCAACTCGGCCGCACCGACCCAACTGGGCGCCGGCTACAAGGTGAACGTCATCCCCGGTCAGGCCACCGCCCACGTGGACGGCCGCTTCCTGCCGGGGTACGAGGAGGAGTTCCTCGCGGACCTGGACCGCATCCTCGGCCCGCGCGTCCACCGCGAGGACGTGCACGGCGACAAGGCCCTGGAGACCGACTTCGACGGCCGGCTCGTCGACGCCATGCAGACCGCGCTCAAGGCGGAGGACCCGATCGCGCGCGCCGTCCCGTACATGCTTTCCGGCGGCACCGACGCCAAGTCCTTCGACGACCTCGGCATCCGCTGCTTCGGCTTCGCCCCGCTGCAGCTGCCGCCGGAGCTGGACTTCGCCGGCATGTTCCACGGCGTGGACGAACGCGTCCCGGTGAGCGGACTCCAGTTCGGCGTGCGGGTGCTCGACCGTTTCCTCGACGCCGGCTGAGCCGAACCAGGTCCGCGCCGCTGACCTGCTGAAACGACTTTCCCCATAATCGTCCGCACGTGCGCAATCGACTGAAAAGAGTGAATGGACCAATAGGCTCGTAGCTCCGTCGGCGACTCCTCGTTACAGGTGTTGCGGTCCGAGGCTTGGACCGCATTGCCAACAAGGAGGAATAATGATCAAGAAGGTCGTCGCTGCTGCGGCTGCCACTGGTGGTCTGGTGCTCGCGGGTGCGGGCATGGCCGTCGCCGACTCGGGCGCCCAGGGCGCTGCCGTGGGGTCCCCGGGCGTCCTCTCGGGGAACGTGGTTCAGGCTCCCATTCACGTGCCGGTGAACGTCTGCGGCAACACGGTCTCCGTGATCGGGCTGCTGAACCCCGCCTTCGGCAACACCTGCGCCAACGCCTGACGTTGTGCCTCACCCCATGAGGGTCTGAGTCCCGGCCCCGGAGCGCATCCCCTGCACTCCGGGGCCGCTGGACACTAGGCGCACGGCATCGGGCTCGTGCGCACTGAGTATGGTCAAAGGCAGGGAACAAGCTATGCGACAGGTCACGAGAAAAGGCCTGATCACGGTGGCGGCGGCGGGCGGAGTGCTCGCCATGTCCGGCGGGTACTCGTACGCCGCGGACGCCACCGGCAGTGCTTCAGGATCACCCGGCGTGGCGTCGGGCAACACCGTGCAGGTCCCCGTGGACGTGCCGGTGAACGCCTGCGGAAACACCGTGGACGTCGTCGGAGTGCTCAACCCGGCGATGGGCAACAGCTGCGCCAACAAGAGCAGCGGCAGCAACGCGGGCAACGGCTCGGGCGGCGGCGCCACAGCCACCGGCAAGAGCAGCGGCTCCCCGGGGCTCCTCTCGGGCAACACCGTGCAGGCCCCCGTGCACGCGCCGGTGAACGCCTGCGGCAACTCGGTGAACGTCGTCGGACTGCTCAACCCGACTGCGGGCAACGACTGCAGCAACGATGCAGTGCCGTCCACCCCGGACGAGCCCAAGACTCCGGAGACGCCGGTCACCCCGGAGACGCCGGACGAGGACCGCGTCGTCGAGGCCGAGCCCAATGAGCCGGACACCCAGCTCGTCGCCGCGGAGCCCACCGCTCAACTCGCCGAGACCGGCAGCGAGCTGCCGATCGCAGCCGCCGTGCCGATGGCCGCGGGACTGCTGCTCGGCGGTGCCGTGCTGTACCGCAGGTCGTCACGCCGCGCCGCGTAGTCGGGGCGTGAGATGAGGGGAGTGGGTGCCGCCCTGGGCCCACTCCCTTTTGTTGCGTCTGCTCGTCCCCCCGCCCCCGCTCCCTCCCCTCGGTGGTGTCACCAGGTGGCGCGCAGCTGGCGGATGATCCGACGGCGCAGCCGTACCCGGCGACTGCCGTCGGGGTCGAGTCTCAGTCGGTCCAACTCCCAGTGCCCGTACTCGGCGTGGTCCGTGAGCAGGCGGGTGGTGTCCTTGCGGGAAACCCCGCGTGGTACATACACGTCGACAAATTCGTATTCCGGCATCGCATCTATTGTGCGGGCAACACCCTGGTGCGGATAGCGTCTGCACTATGTCTGATGCTGCGCAGTCCACGGCCGCCGAGGTACGCGCCGCCGCCGAAGCGGTCAAGGCCGCCCTCGACCATCACCTGGCGGCCGTCGAACGGCGCACAGGTGAGGACGACCCGGTCGTCTACGAGGCGTTCAACCGGCTCGCCGCGGCGGCCGAGGCGTACGACGAACTGCTCTACGACTCCTACGACGAGGTCACCCCCTTCGAGATCCCCGGGGGCGAGGACGGCCTGCCGCCGTACACCGGCCCCGAGGATCCACACGCGCTCAGCGTCCTGATCCGGCGCGACTACACGGTCGCGGAGCCGCACCGGCTGCTCGCGCAGGCGCAGCGGGTCGCGGACCTCGATGCCGACGTCGAGGACGGAGCTGCCTCCGCCGACGAGTCGGTGGGGCACAGCACGCATGCCGCGCTCGGCGTGCTCTTCGGCGAGTTCGAACCGGACGAGATCGCCACCCGGCACAAGGAGTTCGGCCTCGAAGAGGGCGATTCGACGCTCTGGGTGACGGCCGTGGACGAGCCGGCCGAGCCGGGCGAATGGCTCGAGACACCCTTCGAGCAGGCCGACCCCCAGCAGATCGTCTGCCGCTTCGACGTCAGCTCCGTCTTCGACGAGGACCCCGACGACGCGGAGGAGCCGGAGCGGGGCGGCGCACGCCGGGCCGGGGGCGCCTTCGGCACATCGCCCGGCCGCAACGGCGACCCGTCGGCCGCCACGTACGACGACGAGGGCCTCGAACCGCTCGACGCGGACCGCTGACGACGCGGACCGCTGACCCGCGGCCCGGGCGGTGGCCGGCCGCCCGGAACCGCCCGGGCCCTCAGGACTGTGCCGGCAGTTGGGCACGCAGCAGCGTGCCGAGCCGGGTCGTGCGCGGCTTGGCCGGGATCTCGGCGACCGCCTTGGGCAGCGCCTGGTCCACGCCCTGCACCACCGACAGATGACGCTCCGCCCGGCCGCACGCCGTGTACACCCAGGCCCTGGTCAGGGCGCCCGCCGCATCGCCGGGCAGCACCACGACCGCGGCCGGCCACCGATGGCCGACGGCCTGATGCGCGGTGAGCGCCCAGCCGTGCCGCACCTGCTGCTCGACGCTCTGACGCGGTACGACCACGGTCCGGTCACCGCAGTCCAGATGCAGCCCGTCCGCGTCCGCCCGGTCCACCCGGCCCTGCAGGATCCGCCCGGGGGCCGGTGAGTACGCCACGACGTCGCCGGGGTCGAATCCGCCGAAGCGGCCCGGGCCCGGGTTGAGGCGGGACTTCAGGGCCTCGTTGAGCGCTCGGGTCCCTGCAGGGCCGCCGTGGGCCGGTGTGATCACCCGGGCCTGCTCGGCCGGGACCCCGAAGGCCCGCGGCACGGAGTCGGCCACCAACTGCACCGTACGGTGCACCGCTTCGCCCGGATCGCGCACCGGGACGATCACGATCTCCTTGTCCGGGGCCGGCACGCTCAGCAGCTCACCGGCGCCGATCCCGGAGACCAGCTCGCCGAGCGGGCCCGGGTCGGGCGTACGGGAGACGACGACCGGGCAGGCGCGGGCGGCCAGCAGGTCCGCGTACACCCGCCCCGGACCGGCCGACCAGAGCACGGCCGGATCGCCGCTCAGCACCAGGCGGGTGCCGTCCGCGAGGGACTCGGCGAGCATCGCGGCGGTCTCCACGTCCAGTTGGGGAGCGTCGAGGACCACCAGGAGGTCCAGGGCCAGTGCGCCCTCGGCGTCCCGGCCGGGGCCCTCCGCGCCGGACAGGAGTCCGGCCAGCGTGCACACCGCGTCGTCGCCGGCCGCGGCGGACAGGCGCCGGCGCCCGTCATCGCTGTGGACTGCGGCCGCCGCGCGCAGGCCGAGCTCGCGGGCCGCCGTGACGAGAGCGGCGGGCTCGGCCCGTGCGCTCTCGCCGCCACTGTGCAGGACGAGACCGTGGCCCGCGGCCGCACCGATCAGCTCGGCCGCCGAGCCGCGCGCGCCGCCCGCGGCGCGCTCCAGGCCCGTACGGGTCTCGTCGCCCTCCGCCACCGGGGAGTTGATCAGCCGGGCGAGGCCGTCCGCGAGGCTTTCCTCGGCCAGTGCGTACCGCTCCAGGCCCACCAGGACCCGTACCGGACGCTCCTCCGGCTCCTCGCTCTGGGGGGTCTCGGCGGGACGGGCCGGCGCCGGATCGTCGAGCGCGTCCTGGAAGACGAGGAAGTCGCCCTCGGCGATCGCGTCCTGCACCGCCGAGTCCGGGTCCGGTACGGAGCGCCGGGCGAGCGCCTCGCGCAGGGCCGGGGCATCCAGGGCGGTGTGGCCGGCCACCGCTGCCTGCTCCAGGAGCCAGACGGCGACGGCGCGCCCGCGGCGCTCGTCGTCCGGACCGCAGGCGTCGCCGAGCAGCGCTCGGGCGAAGCCGTCCGCCTGCTCCGGACGTACGCCGGGGACGCGGAGCAGCAGCCACGGGTCCTCGCGGAGCCGGTCGTCCGCGTCCTCGCCGAGTGTGCGGGTCACCTGGCCGGCGAGGGCCTCGGGTGCGGAACCCGCGGCGAGCACGGCTCGCACGCCGGCCGAGGCGTGCTCGGCCACCGTCTGTGCGGGTGCGGCCGCGGCCGCCGGGCGCGGGCGGGACTCCTGCGGGGCGGCCGGCGGCTCCCGGAGGGCGGCGACCGGCTTCTCGCCGCTCTCCACCGCGCGTACCGCCGCGAGCAGGTCGGCGGCCGTGCCGCTCAGTTTGGCGCCCGCGTCGACGGGAGCCTGCTTGTCGGCCTTGCGCCGGGCGATGCGCTCTCTCAACTCCCGCTGGGCGGCCAACTCGGCCTCGGCCTCGGACAGTCCACTGTCCCCGGCCCCCTCGCCGCCTTCGGCGCTCCCGGCATCCCCGGCGCTCCCGATGGCTCGGTCGTCTCCGACGGCCGCGCCGGTCCCGGCGTCATCGGCGGCGCGGGCGCCTCCGTCCGCCCCGGTGTCGTCGGCGCTCCCGGCGGTCTCGGGCTCGGTGCTCGCCGTGGACTCCGTACTCACAGGGTGCTCCAGTCGTGATCGGGATAGCGGTGCACGGGCGCCGACACGTCGTCGAGGGCCCGGCAGATCTCGTCAGGAAGACTAAGGGCCTCCACCGACAGTGCCGCGGTGAGCTGCTGCGCGTTGCGCGCGCCGACGATCGGGGCCGCGACTCCCGGCCGGTCGCGCACCCAGGCGAGTGCCACCTGCAGGGGAGTGGTCGCGAGGCCGTCCGCGGCGGTCGCCACCGCGTCCACCACCCGCCCTGCCGCCTCGTCCAGATACGGCGCGACGAACGGCGCCAAGTGCTCGGAGGCGCCCCGCGAATCGGCCGGTGTCGAGTGCCGGTACTTGCCGGTCAGTACGCCACGGCCGAGCGGTGAGGACGGAAGCAGCCCCACCCCGAGGTCGAGTGCGGCGGGCAGCACCTCGCGCTCGACGCCGCGCTGCAGCAGCGAGTACTCGAGCTGGGTGCTGGCGATCCGGGTGCGGGCGCCGGGGGCGCCGAGCTGCCAGGTCGCCGCCTTTGCCAGCTGCCAGCCGGAGAAGTTCGACACCCCCGCATAGCGAGCGCGGCCCGAGGCGACAGCGATGTCGAGCGCTCCCAGTGTCTCCTCGAGCGGGGTGTCGGGGTCGAAGGCGTGCACCTGCCACACGTCCACGTAGTCCGTGCCGAGGCGCTGCAATGAGGCGTCGAGGGCGGCGAGCAGATGGCCGCGCGATGCGTCGAACCGCCGGTCCGGGTCGGGGACGCTGCCCGCCTTCGTGGCGATCACCAGGTCACGGCGGGGCACGAGTCCGTCGAGGAGCCGCCCGACGATGTACTCGGCGTCCCCGTCGCCGTAGACATCCGCCGTGTCGATCAGCGTGCCGCCCGCGTCCCAGAAGACCTTCAACAGGTCCGCGGCGTCGTGCTCGTCGGTGTCGCGGCCCCAGGTGAGGGTGCCGAGCCCGATCCGGGACACACGCAGGCCGGTACGGCCGAGATGCCTCTGCTCCATGGGCGCTGAGATTACTGTCCGGACCGCGCAACGGTCTCGGCCTGTGGATAACCCACTGCTGACGGATCCGGGTCGGGCGCGCTAGAGTCCCCGCAACAAGGACGTTACTGATCAGTAAGGGGATCGGCCCATGCGACTCGGGATCAACCTCGGCTATTGGGGCGCCGGGATGGACGCGGACAATCTCGCCGTCGCCAGGGAGGCCGACCGACTCGGCTACTCGGTGTGCTGGGCCGCGGAGGCCTATGGTTCGGACGCTGCGACCGTCCTGTCCTGGGTGGCGGCCCAGACGGAGCGCATCGACGTCGGCTCCGCCATCTTCCAGATCCCGGCCCGGCAGCCGGCCATGACGGCGATGACGGCCGCCACCCTCGACTCGCTCTCCGGCGGCCGCTTCCGGCTCGGCCTCGGCGTCTCGGGACCGCAGGTCTCCGAGGGCTGGTACGGAGTGAAGTTCGACAAGCCGCTGGCCCGCACCCGCGAGTACGTCGACATCGTGCGCAAGGCCATGACCCGGGAGCGGCTCTCCTACGAGGGGCAGCACTGGACGCTGCCGCTGCCGGACGGCCCGGGCAAGCCCCTCAAGCTGACCGTGCACCCGGCCCGCGAGCACATCCCGCTCTACATCGCCGCCATCGGCCCGAAGAACCTCGAGCAGACCGGCGAGATCGCCGAGGGCGCGCTGCTGATCTTCCCGTCGGCCGAGCACCTGGAGGAGACGGCCGTCAAGCCGCTGCGCGCCGGCCGCGAGAAGGCCGGACTCACCATGGACGGCTTCGACGTCTGTCCGACCGTCCCGCTCGCGCTCGGCGCCGACAGCGACGTCCCGGCGCTCGCCGACACCTTCCGCCCGTACACCGCCCTGTACGTCGGCGGCATGGGCAGCCGCAAGCAGAACTTCTACAACCAGCTGGCCCAGCGCATGGGTTACGAGCAGGCCGCGGCCGAGATCCAGGACAAGTACCTGTCCGGCGACAAGGAGGGCGCGGCGGCCGCGGTACCGGAGAAGCTGATCGACTCGACGACGCTGCTCGGCTCCGTCGAGCGGATCGCGGACCGGATGCGGGAGTACGCCGCGGCCGGCGTCACCACGCTGACCCTGGCCCCGGCCGGCTTCACCCTCGACGAGCGCATCGCCGCCCTGCGCGCGGGTACGGAGGCGCTCGAGCACGCCGGACTGGCGTAGCCGGAGGGGGAGGTTTCTGCGGCCGTGGTGGGGGCTCGGGGGTCTTCCCCGCCACGGCCGTCACCCCTAACAACGCGCCGGAGTCCGGTCGGTTACGCACCCGGTCGCGGTCGAACGGCCACCCGTCGCGTCCGCCTTTCGGCGGAGTTGTCCGGCACAGCTGTTGCCAGTCGCCCCGTACCGCATTTGACTCGTTCTTTGCGGACGCCTTACGGAGGTGGCAGTGATGCTGTCGGCCAAGAGTCTCTTCCAGGAGATCATCGACAACGACGAGTCGTACCGGCTGTTCTGCTCCATCGCGGCCAGCGGGGAAGCGCAGGGCGGCTGGGAGAACGCCAGGATCGCCGCGCTCGTCCCGGAGAGCAGGCGCGGCCTCGCCCCCAAGATCACCCGGCACGGGGCGGACGAGGACAAGCACGGCCGTATCTTCACCGCCCTGCTGAAGAAGCGGGGCCTGACCGCGTGCGACGTCCCGCCCGACGTCGACTACACGATGCTGCTCGAAGGCCAGGGCATCGGGCTCCCGCACGACCTGCTGCGCGGTGAACGGCAGCTCAGCGAACAGGACATCGTGACCTACCTGGCCCACAGCAGGGTCACCGAGCAGCGCGCGTCCGAGCAGATGGAGCAGCTGCGCAAGCTCTTCCCCGTGGACCACGAGCTCGGCCGGGCGGTCAAGATGATCTCCCAGGACGAGGACAACCACCTCGCGTACTGCCACGAGGAACTGCTCGCCCTCGCGCGCGAGGGCCACGGCCGCGAGATCCAGCGCATCCTGCGCGAGTCCGCGCACGCGGAGATCAAGGTCTACCGCGACGTCAGCCTGGCCGTGATGGCGAACATGGGCCGCATCCTCGGCTGGTCGCGCCCCAAGGCCATGCTGCTCGCGGCCGGCATCCACGCCATGTACCTCTACGAGCGGGCCGGCGGCTGGCGGCGCATGGTGTCGCTCAAGATGCCCGAGCGGCGCAACGCCCTCGGCGGGCCCGCGACTTCGGCCGCCGAGTTCGCCTGAGCAGGCCGCGGATCCGGGACGGCACGGCGGGCTACAGCCAGTCCCGGCGCTTGAAGAGCCGGTACAGACCGAAGACGAGGGCGGCCATCAGGGCGACCGCGGCCGGATAGCCCCATGCCGTGTGCAGTTCCGGCATGTGGTCGAAGTTCATGCCGTACACACCGGCGATCATGGTCGGCACGGCGGCCATGGCCGCCCACGCGGAGATCTTGCGCATGTCGTCGTTCTGCCGTACGCCGGTCTGCGCCAAGTGGGCCGAGAGGATGTCCGACACGAGGCGGTCCAGGCTCTCCACCGCCTCGTTGGCGCGCGTCAGATGGTCGCCCACGTCCCGGAAGAACGGCTGCGCCTCGACGCTCACGAACGGCACGCCGGTGCCCGTCAGGCGCTCGATCGGCAGGGTCAACGGCACGGTGGCGCGCCGGAATTCGAGCACCTCGCGCTTGAACGCGTAGATCCGCGCCGCGAGTCCACGGGTGTCCGCACGGCCGGGTGCGAAGACCTCCGCCTCGAGCGCCTCCAGATCCAGGTGCAGTTCGTCGGCGACCTCCAGATAGTGGTCCACGATCGCGTCGCTGACCGCGTACAGGACGGCGGTCGGCCCGTGCGCCAGGACGTCGGGGTCGTGCTCGAGACGGTGTCGTACGGCCGCGAGCGGTGCGCCGGCGCCGTGCCGGACGGTGACCACGAACGAGTCGCCGATGAAGACCATCACCTCGCCCGCCGTCACGGTGTCCGCGACGTCGTCGTAGACCACCGGCTTGAGGACCACGAACAGCGAGTCGTCGTAGACCTCGAGCTTCGGCCGCTGGTGGGCCTTGAGCGCGTCCTCCACGGCCAGCGGATGCAGCCCGAACTCGTGGGTGACGCGGTCGAACTCGTCGGCCGTCGGCTCGTGCAGACCGATCCACAGGAAGGCGTCGCCGGACGTGCGCGCCTCGGACAGCGAGTCCGAGAAGTCCCCGGACGCCTCCGTCCTGCGGCCCTTGCGGTAGATCGCACAGTCGACTATCACTGCGCGCATTCTCCCCGTCCGGTGCACGGCGCGCACCCGCGCGGGGCACATCACGCGCGCGTGGACCACGTTCGCCGGCGGGTGGCACCGGCGCCCCGGAGCTCCCTTAGGGTGGCAGGCATGCCCACGCTGATCCTTGTCCGGCACGGACGATCGACCGCCAACACCGCGGGCCTGCTGGCCGGCTGGACGCCGGGCGTCGCCCTGGACGAGCGGGGCCGGGAGCAGGCCGCCGCACTGCCCGGCAGGCTGGCCGGCGTGCCGATCGCGGCGGTCGTCAGCAGCCCGCTGCAGCGCTGCCGGGAGACGATCGCGCCGCTGCTCGCGGACCGGCCCGGGACCGAGGTCCACGAGGACGACCGGATCGGCGAGTGCCACTACGGCGACTGGTCGGGACGCAAGCTCGCCGAACTGGCCGACGAACCGCTGATGCAGGTCGTGCAGCAGCATCCCTCGGCAGCGGCCTTCCCCGGCGGCGAGTCGATGCGGGCGATGCAGGCCAGGGCGGCGGAGGCGGTACGGGAGTGGAACGCGCGCGTGGAGCGCGACCACGGCCCCGACGCCGTCTACCTGATGTGCTCGCACGGGGACATCATCAAGTCGCTGGTGGCGGACGCCCTCGGCCTGCACCTGGACCTCTTCCAGCGCATCCATGTCGACCCGTGCTCGGTCACCGCGATCCGGCACACCAGGCTGCGGCCCTTCCTGGTGCGGCTCGGCGACACCGGAGATCTGGGCCCGCTGGCGCCGCCACCCGTGTCGCCGGAGGCGAACGCCGACGACGCGACCGTCGGTGGCGGTGCGGGCGCACCGTGATCGTCGCCCGCAGTAGGGTGAACGGGTCGGACCAGGAGCGGCACTTGACGCAGCCGCGCCCTCGAAGGCCGTCAGAAGGTCATCAGTCGAAGCCCCAGTCCCACCAGGAGAGGCCAGGAAGTGTCCCGTCAGGTGTTCCTCTACGACCCGCCGGAGCGTTTCGTGGCCGGCACGGTCGGACTGCCCGGACGCCGTACGTTCTTCCTGCAGGCCTCCGCCGCAGGCCGGGTCACCAGTGTCGCCCTCGAGAAGACCCAGGTCGCCGCACTCGCCGAGCGCATGGACGAGCTGCTTGACGACGTCGTACGGCTCAGCGGCGGAAACGCCTCGGTGCCGGCCGTCGCCCCCACCGAGATCGCCGACAGCGCCCCGCTCGACTCGCCCGTCGAGGAGGAGTTCCGGGTCGGCACGATGGCACTCGCCTGGGACGGCGACGAGCAGTGCATGATCGTCGAGGCCCAGGCCCTCGTCGAGCTGGACGGCGACGAGGACGAGGACCTCGAGGCGGCCGAGGAGCAGCTGCTCCAGGACGACGAGAACGGCCCCCCGATGCTGCGCGTACGGCTCTCCGGCGCACAGGCCAGGGCGTTCGCCAAGCGCGCACTCGAAGTGGTCAACGCCGGCCGTCCGCCCTGCCCCCTGTGCAGCCTGCCGCTCGACCCGGAAGGACACGTATGCCCGCGTCAGAACGGATACCGTCGCGACGCGTGACGGGGGCCGATGCGCTCGAGCTGCTCACCCACGGCGAGCTCACGGTGCGCGGACGGATCCGCGAGGCGTCCAACGCCGTGCTGCTCTGCGACGTCACGTCCGAGGACGGTCGGGCCGCGGCCTGCGTGTACAAGCCGGTGGCCGGTGAGCGGCCGCTGTGGGACTTCCCCGACGGCACTCTGGCGCAGCGCGAAGTGGCCGCGTACGAGGTCTCCGAGGCGACGGGATGGAGTCTGGTGCCGCCGACCGTGCTGCGGGACGGGCCGTACGGCGAGGGCATGTGCCAGCTGTGGATCGACGCCGTCGACGGCGGCGGGAGCGAGGGCGACGCCGAGGACACCCTGGAGGCGCCCGGCGCCGAACTGCTCGCCCTCGTCGACACCGACGAGCCGGGCGACGGCTGGAAGGCGATCGGCCGTGCCGAGATCGGCGGCGGACGCACCGCCCTGCTGGTGCACGCCGACGACCCGCGCCTGCGCCGCCTCTCCGTGCTCGACGCGGTGATCAACAACGCGGACCGCAAGGGCGGCCATCTGCTGCCCGCCCCGGACGGCCGGCTCTACGGCATCGACCACGGGGTCACCTTCAACACCGAGAACAAGCTGCGCACCCTGCTGTGGGGCTGGGCGGGCGACCGGCTGACCGCCGAGGCATCCGATGTGCTGAGCTCGCTCGCCGGGGCCCTCACCGACGACGGTGCGCTCACCCTGCGCCTCGCACCGCTGATCACCCCGGCCGAGATCACCGCCCTGCGCGCCCGGGTCGCCGCGCTGCTGCGCAGCGGCCGGCATCCGAAGCCGTCGGGGGAGTGGCCGGCGGTTCCCTGGCCACCCGTATAGCCGGTGACGTCCCGTAGCCCGTGACGTCCCGCCGGACACGCATGGATGCGGCCGCCGCGCAAGAGGTCCGAACCGGCCAACAGCCCCGGTCCGGTTCGTATCCGGAAGCAGCGTCCGGTTAGGCTCGAGTCATGCATGCCTGGCCCGCTTCCGAGGTCCCCGCCCTGCCCGGCAAGGGCCGCGACCTCAGGATCCACGACACCGCGACCGGCCGACTCGTCGAGCTCGCCCCCGGTCCCGTCGCCCGTATCTACGTCTGCGGCATCACGCCGTACGACGCGACCCACATCGGTCACGCGGCGACCTACAACGCGTTCGACCTCGTCCAGCGCGTGTGGCTCGACACCAAGCGGCAGGTGCACTACGTCCAGAACGTCACCGACGTCGACGATCCGCTCCTCGAGCGGGCGGTGCGCGACGGCGAGGACTGGGTGGCGCTCGCCGAGCGGGAGACGACCCTCTTCCGCGAGGACATGACGGCCCTCAGGATGCTGCCGCCGCGGCACTACATCGGAGCCGTGGAGTCCATACCCCGGATAGTCCCCTTGGTGGAACGCCTCAGGGACCTCGGCGCCGCCTACGAACTCGACGGCGACATCTACTTCTCCGTCGAGGCCGACGCCCACTTCGGCGAGGTGTCCCGGCTCGACGCCGCCGCCATGAAGGCGCTCTCCGCGGAGCGCGGCGGCGACCCGGAGCGCCCCGGCAAGAAGAACCCGCTCGACCCGATGCTGTGGATGGCCGCCCGCGAGGGCGAGCCGAGCTGGGACGGCGGCTCGCTCGGACAGGGCAGGCCCGGCTGGCACATCGAGTGTGTGGCCATCGCCCTGGAACACCTCGGCATGGGCTTCGACGTGCAGGGCGGCGGCTCCGATCTCGCCTTCCCGCACCACGAGATGGGCGCCTCGCACGCGCAGGCGCTCACCGGTGAACACCCCTTCGCCCAGACCTATGTGCACGCCGGCATGGTCGCCCTGGACGGCGAGAAGATGTCGAAGTCGAAGGGCAATCTCGTCTTCGTCTCCACGCTGCGCCGCTCCGGAGTCGATCCGGCCGCGATCCGCCTCGCGCTGCTCGCCCACCACTACCGCGCGGACTGGGAGTGGACGGACCAGGTGCTCGAGGACGCCGTCGCCCGCCTGGACCGCTGGCGGGCCGCCGTGTCGCGACCGGACGGACCGTCCGCCGAGGCCCTGGTCGACGAGATCAGGTCCGCGCTCGCCGACGACCTGGACTCACCGGCCGCGCTCCTCGCGGTCGACCGCTGGGCCGAACGGCAGGCGGACACGGGCGGCGACGAGGAAGGCGCCCCCGGAGTCGTCTCCCGCGCGGTCGACGCACTCCTCGGAGTAGCCCTGTAGCCGACGGGACCCGGCCCGGGCCCCATCAGGTACGCCACAGGCTCAGGTACGCCACAGGCCGACGGCCATCGCGCTCGATCTGCGCGACGGCCGTCGGCCTGTGGCAACTTCACTGCAACGGGGGCCTGTTCGCCCGCAAGCGGGAGCGAGACCCGGCCGGCCGAGGCACCGTCAGACGGTCCCCTCGCCCCCGTCACCGCCGCTGTCGTCCCCCGGCTTCCCGCCCGAGGAACCGTCACCGTCGCCGCTCTCCTCCGACGCACCGTCACCGCCCGGCTCCGGACGGGACGACTCCGTACGCGAGGACTCCGTGCGCGACGACTCCGACCCACCGGACTCCGGCAGTTGGGGTTTCGGCGGCCGGGTGCGGTCGGAGCCGGTGTCCCGCAGATACGACGCCGAGTCCCCGCCGTCCGTGGCGTGGCCGCCCGGCTGCCCGGGACCGCCGTCACGCCGCCGCAGATAGCGCTCGAACTCGCGGGCGATCGCCTCGCCCGACGCCTCCGGCAGCTCCGCGGTGTCCCGTGCCTCCTCGAGGGACTGCACGTACTCCGCCACCTCGCTGTCCTCGGCGGCCAGTTGGTCCACCCCGATCTGCCAGGCTCGCGCGTCCTCCGCCAGGTCACCCAGCGGGATGCGCAGGTCGATCAGGTCCTCGAGGCGGTTGAGCAGGGCAAGGGTCGCCTTCGGGTTCGGCGGCTGCGAGACGTAGTGCGGGACGGCCGCCCAGAGCGACACCGTCGGCACACCGGCATGCGTGCAGGCCTCCTGCAGAATCCCGACGATCCCCGTCGGGCCCTCGTACCGCGTCTCTTCCAGGCTCATCGAGCGCGCCAGATCGGCGTCCGAGGTCACGCCGCTGACCGGCACCGGGCGGGTGTGCGGGGTGTCGCCGAGCAGCGCGCCGAGCACCACGATCAGCTCCACGCCGAGCTCGTGTGCGAAGCCCAGGATCTCGTTGCAGAACGAGCGCCAGCGCATCGACGGCTCGATGCCGCGCACCAGGACCAGATCGCGCGGCTTGTCCCCGCCCACCCGGACCACGGAGAGCCGGGTCGTCGGCCAGGTGATCTTGCGCACGCCCTCGTCGAGCCAGACCGTGGGCCGGTTGACCTGGAAGTCGTAGTAGTCCTCCGCGTCGAGCGCCGCGAACACCTCGCCCTTCCACTCGCGGTCGAGATGCGCCACCGCGGTGGAGGCCGCGTCACCCGCATCGTTCCAGCCCTCGAACGCGGCCACCATGACCGGGTCGACCAGCTCGGGAACCCCCTCGAGCTCGATCACCCAGCGCCTCCTTCCGACGTTCCCCCGGGGCCTGGACGGCCTGGGGGACCCCCACTTCGCGTACGCCCCAACCTTACGGCGTCCGCGAGGGCCCGCCGCCTTTCGGGGCGGGGCCGTCGTACCCCGGCTACCCGCCCGCCGGCTTCGCTCCCTGGGCCTCGGCGGCCGCGCGGTAGAGGCGGCGCAGCCGGACCACTCCGAGGTCGTGCTGGTAGAGGTTCTCCCGCTGGTCCGCGTCCGCGGGCATCGCCTCCAGCATCACCCGGTCCTGCTCGAGGACGTCCCAGTGCCGCTGCTCGATCAGCGTCCGGTACAGGAAGCGCCAGGACGCCCGCTGCCAGCCCTGCACCCGCCGGTAGCGCCAGAAGAAGACCCCGGTACGGCCCGCGTCGACCGGGCAGGCCATGCCCACGATGCCGAACGGGCCGCCGGGCCCTGCCGACGGCGGGTACGGGATCGACAGGTCCACCCAGTCGACCCCGGTGTGGCACAGCTCGACCCAGTCGAAGTTCACTCCGCGCTGGTCGGTCTTCTCGAAGAAGTAGCCGCGCTCGGTCTCACGGATGCGGAACTTGGCGGTGGTGTCGCCGTCGAACATCGTGTGCGAGTCGTGGTGCAGGAAGGCGCCGTGCATCGGGTCGAGCAGATTCTCCATGGCGTACCGCCACGGCACGTTCCACTCGGCATAGCAGAGGAACGCGTCGACCTCGGGGTCGGTGAGCGGCTCAGGCAGGGTCAGCTCGACCGGCTCCGGGTGCTCCTCGTCGCCGAAGTAGGCGAGGATCGCGCCGCCCACCTCGCGCACCGGGGGCGAGGCGACGAGCTGCTTGCCCTCCAGATTGCAGCCGGGCAGGCCGGGCACGGAGGAGACCGTGCCGTCCGTCTCCACCTCCACGCCGTGGTACCAGCAGGCCACCCGGTCGCCCAGGTGCTTGCCGAGCGACAGCGGGGCGCCACGGTGCGGACAGCGGTCGGCGAGCATCGACAGGGTGCCGTCCGAGCGGCGGAAGAGCAGCCACTGCTCGCCGAGCGCGGTGACCTTGCGCATCGCGCCCGGCGCGACGAAGTCGGAGGGGACGACGGCGTGCCACTGGTTGCGCAGGCCGTTGGCGTAGATGTGTTCCGCGGTGGCGGTCGTCGACAGTGTCATGGTCAGGCTCCCAGTCGGTCCAGCTCGGTGCGGAAGGTCTGCTCGGTCCACGGCCGGCCGTCCGGCGCATGCACCTGACGGGCATTCAGGCCACGGATGACATCGGCGAGTTCGTGCCCCTCGACGGTGAAGACCTCCTCGAGGGTGGCGGCGAGCTTGAGTTCGTACGGCGTCGGCTCGTGGGTGCGGCTCTGGTGGATCTCGAGGTACGGCCAGCTGTCGGTCATGGTGTCTCCAGTACGTACGGCGGTGGCGCTGCGGGCGGCGGACCCGGGCGCCACGGGTCACAGGGGGCGGGTCACAGGTCGAGGACGAGCCGGCCGGAGGCGCACCGCGAGACACAGATCATCATCGTGGCGCCGGCGGCGTGCTCCGCCTCGCTGAGCAGGAAGTCGCGGTGGTCGGGGGTGCCGTCGAGGACCCGGGTCTCGCAGGATCCGCAAATCCCTTCCTGGCAGGAGCTGTTGACGCTCAGCCCGGCCTCCTCCGCGGCCTGCAGGATCGAGCTGTCCGGCCCGACGCTCAGGGTGCGGCCCGAGCTGCGGCACTCGACCTCGAAGGCCTCCTCGCCGCCGGTGCGCTCCACCACCGGCGCCGAGAACCGCTCCAGACGCAACCGCTCGGCGGGGCAGCGCTCCTCCACGGCGGCGAGCAGCGGAGCAGGTCCGCAGGTGTACACGAGCGTGTCGTCCGGCAGCCCGGAGAGCTCCGCGTCCAGATCGATGTGCCCCAGCTCGTCCTGCGGTACGAGGGTCAACTCACCGTCCAGCGCGGACAGTTCCTCGGCGAACGCCATCGAGGCGCGGCTGCGCCCGCCATACACCATCCGCCACCGCGCGCCGCGGGCGGCCGCCTCGCGGGCCATCGCGAGCAGCGGAGTGATCCCGATGCCGCCCGCCACGAAGAGATACGCGCCGGCGTCCTCGAGCACGAAGTGGTTGCGCGGCTCGGAGACCGTAAGAAGCTGTCCGGGGCGCAGCTTGGTGTGCACGTGCCGCGAACCACCGCGCGATGCGGGCTCGTCGAGCACCCCGATCCGGTATCTGCCGGTGTCCCGCGGATCGCCGCAGAGGCTGTACTGGCGGGTGTACGCACCGGCCACCACGTCGATGTGGGAGCCCGGAGTCCACTCGGGCAGCGGCTTGCCCTCGGGATGCACGAGCTCGACCGAGAGGACACCCTCGGCCTCCCAGGTCATCCGGTGCACCGTCAGCTGCAGGGAGTTCTCGCTCATCGCTGCTGCCTCCTCACTGGCCCGGGATCTTCACGGGCGGGGTGAACGGGTTCTTCATGGGGCCGAGCGAGGCCAGGTCGACCTCGACCAGAACCGGCCCTTCGGAGGCGACGGCCTGGTCGAGCACCGGCTCGGCGTGCTCCTCGGCGGCGATCCGCAGATACGGCAACCCGCAGGCGCGGGCGAGGAGTTCGAAGTCGGGGGTGACGAGATCGACTCCCGAGCGGCGGTCCGCGTACCGGTCCTGCATATTGCGGAGCACGCCGTAGCCCCCGTCGTTGAAGACGATCAGGGTGAGCCGGGGGCGCTCCTGGGCCAGGGTGAGCAGCTCGCCGAGGTGGACGGCGAGTCCGCCGTCGCCGGCCAGCACGACGGTGGGGGAGTCGGGGCGGGCGAGCGCCGCGCCGATACCCATGCCGAGGCCCTGGCCGATGCCGCCGCCGCGCGGGAAGACGTTGTCGCGCGGGTCGTAAATCTCCAGGAGCCGATTGCCCCAACTGCTGGACGGGATCGTCACATCGCGGGCCACCACCGCGCGGCGCGGCAGCGCGGAGCGCAGCGCGTCGCAGATCGCGGCCTGCGGCCCGATGCCTTCGTGCAGGGCCGCCCGCACCTCGGTGCGCACCGCGCCGATCCGGTCGCGCCAGCCGGCCTCGGCGGGCACGGCCTGCGGCAGCAGGGCCGCGAGCGTGGCGGCCGCGTCGCCGTGCAGCGCGTGCCGCGCCGGGTACACCCGGCCGAGCGCGGCCGGGTCCAGGTCGATCTGGATGTGCGCGGCGGGCAGTTCGAGCCCGTAGTCGGCGGTCTCGTTGGAACGGAAGTGGGTGCCCACGGTCAGCAGTACATCGGCGTCGGCGAGCAGCGCACGCCCGGCCGGTGCGGTCGCGAAGTTGCCGATCACCTGCGGGTGGTCCTCGGGCACCGCGCCGCGGCCCGAGTTGGAGGTGAGCAGGCCTGCGCCGGTCGCCTCCAGGAGCCGCCGCAGCTCGGTCCCGGCGCGTGCGGCGCCGCCGCCGGCCCAGATCAGCGGGCGCTCTGCGGAGGCCAACAGGTCGGCAGCGGCCGCCAGTTCGACCGGATCCGGTACGGCAGGTGCGGCCGGGGTGGCCGGCGCGGAGTCGTCCGTCTGCGCCGCGTACTGCAGATCGATCGGCCACTCCACACTGGCCGGGCCGCCGGGCGCGTGCAGCGCGGCGGCCGCCGCCTCGCGCAGGATCCCGCCCGCGGCCTCGGCGGACGGCACCGTCGCCGCGTACGCGGAGACCGCGGTCAGCATGCCCAGCTGGTCCTTGGTCTCGTGGATGAAGCCACGGCCGCTGCCCAGGTATGCGCTCTCCACCTGCCCGGTGACATGCAGCACCGAACTGCCCGCGCTCAGCGACTCGATGAGCGATCCCGCTGCGTTGCCCGCGCCGGTGCCGGTGGAGGTGAGGGCGCAGCCCAGGCCGCCCCTGGCCCGCCCGTACGCATCGGCCGCGTTCACCGCGGAGGCCTCGTGGCGTACGGGGACGAAGCGCAGTTCGCGGTCGACGGCCTCGACCAGCGGCAGGTTGTGCACGCTGACGATGCCGAAGACGGTGTCGATGCCAAGGTCCCGCAGGACGGCGACGAGGAGATCGCCTCCGTTGTCGTGATCCATGGTGGTCTCCTCAGAGGATCGAGCGGCCGACGCCGCCGCAGACGTCGATGCCGGTGCCGGTGATGTAGGAGGCGCGTGGCGAAAGGAGCGTCACCACGGCGTAGGCGACCTCCTCGGCGCGGCCGAGCCGGCCGAGCGCGATGCCCCGGTCCGCCGCCAACTCCGCCTGCCAGTCCGCGTAGTCGAGACCGGAGGCCGCGGCCGCGTGCCTGCGCGTCCACTGGCCGGTGTCGACCAGACCGAGGCAGACGGAGTTGACCCGGATGCCCTCGGGGGCGAGTTCGGTGGACAGGGACTTGGAGAGGTTCAGGATTCCGGCGCGGGCGGCACTGGTGGTGATCAGACGGGTCTCCGGCTGCTTCGCCAGGACCGCATTGACATTGACCACGGCCGCCGCGTCGGAGGCCTTCAGGTGCGGGCGGGCCGCATGCAGGGGGTGCAGCACGCCCGCGAACTTCAGCTCGAGCTCGTCCCGCCAGTCGTCGGCGGTGGCGGCGTCCAGGCCCTTCATACGGGACTGGCCCGCGTTGTTGACCAGGCCGTCGACGCCGCCGAAGGTGTCGGCGGTCTGCTGTACGAAGGCGTTGACCGCATCCGCGTCGCGCACGTCGCAGACCGATGTCAGGAGCCGGTCGGCGGGCAGCGAGGCGGTGGCCTTGGCGAGGCGCTCGGCATCCCGGCCGCAGGTGGCGACGCGGGCGCCCTCCTCGAGCAGGGCGCGGACCGTGGCCAGGCCGACGCCCGAACTGCCTCCGGTGACGACCACGGTGCGGTCGGCGAGACCCAGATCCATGGGGTGAACTCTCCAGTCGTAGTGCGGGGTTGACCGGTGGGCCGATCGAACGGCCCGGCGGTCAGTGCATGGTGAAGCCGCCGTTGACGGCGAGCACCTGTCCGGTCAGATAGCGGGACTCGTCGCCGAGCAGGAACGCGACGAGGCCGGTGAGGTCTTCGGGCTGCTGCGGCCGCGAGATCGCCCGGTTCAGGCGGTACAGCTCGTGCCGCTCGGCCGGCACGGTCTCGGTGGCCTCGCACTCGGTGAGTCCGGGCGCGACGGCGTTGACGGTCACGCCCCGGTCGCCGAGCTCCCTGGCCATCGCCCTGGTCAGTGCGATCACCGCGCCCTTGGAAGCCACGTAGTGCGCCAGCCGGGGCGAGCCGTACAGGGCCGCGTCCGAGGCCAGATTCACTATCCGGCCGCCCGCGCCGTGCGCCAGGAGCTGCGGGAGCAGTGCTCTGGACACCAGCCACGGGCTCCGCGCGTTGACCGTCATCAGACGGTCCCACTCGGCCACCTCGAGGTCCCAGAACTCCTTGCCGCCCACGCCGTTCGCGAGCGCGGCATTGTTCACCACGGCGTGCAGCGGACCCAACTCGGCCGTACGGGAGGCGAGTTCGGCCACCGAGTCCGGTACGCCCACGTCGCAGCGTACGAAGTGGGCGTCGAGCCCGTCCGCGCGAAGCAGCTTCTGTGCCTCCCGCCCCCGGGCGTCGTCGAGTTCGGCGACGACGACCCGGAAGCCGTCCGCGCCGGCCCGGCGGGCCATGGCCAGTCCGAGGCCACGGCCCGCGCCGGTGACGACGACCGTGCGGGTGCCGGTCGTGCCCGATTCCGGCGGGCGAGCGTCAGTCACGGGTGACGCCGTGCATCGGGGAGTACTCCGGGTAGCTCGGCACCTGCGGCTTCTGGGTGCCGATGACCACGCAGAACAGCGCGTCGGTGTCGCCCTCGTTCTTCAGCGAGCGGGTCACACCGGCCGGCACGACGATCATGTCGCGGTAGCCGAGGGTGCGGTACTCGGCCTCGTCGGGGCCGCGGTGGATGCCCACCTTGACCTCGCCCTCGAGGACGAAGAAGGCCTCCTCCACGTCGTGGTGGGTGTGCGCCGGGCCCTCGGCGCCGGGCGGCAGCAGCATGTTGGAGAAGGTGAATCCGCCGGACGGGATGATGCGGCTGTCGCCCTCGTGGTTGCCGGTCGCACCGGAGCCGACGTAGCGGATCTGACCGCGGCGGAACCGGGCACCGGCCTTCTCCTGGAAGGACAGCGTGTCGAAGTCCGCGATCCGCGAGTCCTTGGTGGCGATGAGGGAGTCGGTGTACGCGGCGAGGTCGCCGCCTTCGACGTACTCGGTGGTGGTCAGAGGCATGGTGAACTCCTAGACGTACGAGGGTTGTTCGGTTGCGGACCGGGCGATGTGCTCGGGTATCCGGTCGGTGATGCGCAGGTGCGAGAGGACCCAGGCGTCGAACGCCCGGGGCTGCTCCTGATTGGCCAGGTGACCGGCGTCCTTGACGATCACGTAGGCGGTCCGGTGGATGGCGCCGGCGATGGCCTGTCCGGCCTCGATCCCGGTCACCGTGTCGTGTTCGCCGCAGATCACGAGGGTGGGTGCGGCGATGCCGGGCAGTTCGGCGCGCAGATCGGCCGAGGCCATCGACTCGGCGGCGTAGCCGTAGCCCGGCAGCCGCACGGACGAGGCCATGGTGTCGACGACCCGGCGGACCAGTTCGCCGGGCGCGCCCGGCGACACCAGGCGCGGGCCGCGCGACTCGGCGAACGCCCGCGGGCCGAGCGTCGCGAGCTCATCGGCCCGCGCCCGCATGGCCGCCGCCTTCGCCTCGTCGGTCCCGGACCCCGGGCTGGAGTCCGCGACGATCAGCGACCTGACGAGGTCCGGGTGGCGGGCGGCCAGGCGCAGTGCGATCACCCCGCCCCACGAGACGCCGAGCACATGGGCGTCGGCGGCCCGTGCGCGGATCACCTCGGCGGCCGCGTCGGCGAATCCGTCCAGGTCGAGCGGCTCGTCCGGGTCGGCGGACGCGGCGTATCCGGGGGCGTCCCAGGCCACCACCCGTACGTACGCGGACAGTTCGGCCAGCTGGTCGGCGAACGCGGCCGACGAGGAGCCGATCCCGTGCAGACAGAGCAGCAACGGGCCCTGCTCGCCCGCCTCTTGGACGTGCACCCGGGCGGCGGTGGCGGTCGGTGCGCCGACCGGGGTCGGCGCGCTCACAGGATCTGTCCCGTCCGGCCGGCCAGCGCCGCGAGGCTGCGCAGTACCGCGTGCGGCACGACCTTGCTGGTCGCCGGGTTCGCCGCGTCCGGTACGTGCGCCACCTCGAAGCGGTACGCGCCGTGCGGGCCCGACGCCTCGATGACGTGCCGGGTCCGCAGCGCACCCGGGTCGGCGACGACCTGGACCCGCACAGCGTCCAGGTCGCCGACGGCCAGGGCGACGGAGGCGGCCACATTCGTCGACTTCGGGAACTTCACCGGGACGTCCCGTGCGGTGCCCGACATGACGACCACCGGACCGGTCGCCGACCGCATCCGATCGAGCAACTCCTCGTCCATCCAAGGCTGTTCGAGGGTCGAGGGCAGCTTGGTGGTGGTCAGGGTCACCGAGTCGAGCGGGCCGAGTCCGCGGACGGACTGCAGCAGGTCGAGCCCGCCGACCGCGCCGCCGGTGAAGTACACCCGGCCCGGTCCGGCGGCGAGCAGTCGCTTCGCGAGCTCGTCGTCGGTGAGCGCCCCGGTGGAGGCGACGAGCAGATCGGTGCCGGAGGCCAGTACCCGCTCGCCCCATTCCCGTACGACACCCTGGCCCGCGGCCTCCACGATCAAGTCGCAGCTGTCCAGGGCCTGTTCGAAGGAGACCTGGGGAGCGGGGGCGGCTTCCCCGAGCGGACGGTTGTCGACGATGCAGACCAGCTCGGCGCCGGGTATCCCACCCGCGGCGAGCGCGCCGCCTGCCACTCGGCCGATCGCGCCCCAGCCGACCACGCCGACCTTGCGTACGGTGTGTGCGGTCGTCATGCGGTGGCCTCCTGGGGTTGCGGGCGGTGCAGCGGGCCGGGGTCGGGCGTGCCCGCCATGTGGCAGCGGATCTCCTCGGACGGCGGTCCCGCCGTGCCCCACAGGTCGGACAGCTCGGGGACGCGCCGCCAGACCCGGGCGATCCAGGCGTCCTCGACGATCTGGGCGACCTCGGACGTGTACTCGCAGACGAGCCCGGACGGGTCGGTGAAGTACGAG
This sequence comes from Streptomyces triticagri, assembly GCF_003429565.1. Taxonomy (GTDB): domain Bacteria; phylum Actinomycetota; class Actinomycetes; order Streptomycetales; family Streptomycetaceae; genus Streptomyces; species Streptomyces triticagri. Next base: position 11,066 of record NZ_QUAK01000038.1, on the reverse strand, counting down.
AACGTGTTGTTGCCGGGCCCGTGCCGGCCGGGGCCCCACTGCGGGACGATCCCGTGGTGGCGCAGCCTGCCGAGCCCGCGCATGAAGTGGTCGACCGAGGTCATCTCGTACGCCACATGATTCAGGGAGGTCCACTCGGCGCGGTTGAAGGCGATGCAGTGGTGGTCGGCGTTGCAGCGCAGGAAGGCCATCTGGTGCTCGGACCAGTCGGAAACCCTCAGGCCGAGCACCTCGCAGTAGAAGGCGACGGCGGCGTCGATGTCGACGGTGTTGAGTACGGCGTGCGTCACCCCGACGGGGACGGCGGCGTCGCGTCCGCGCGGCGCGACCGCGTGCACCTCGGCGCTGATCTCGACGAGCCGCTGCTCGGGGTCGGTGAACCGCAGACCGTAGCCACCGCCCGCCTGGTCGAGCGGGCCGGGCCCGTACACCGGGACGATCCCGCGGGCCTCCAGGCGGCGGGCCGCCTCGTCGACCTCGGCGGGCGTGCCGACGGAGAAGGCGAGCCGGCCGAGGCCGACCCGGTCCCGCTCGGTGAGGTGCAGGACGTGGTGCTCGTCCCCGGTGCCGCGCAGCCAGCGCGCTCCGGTGTCCGATTCGACGGTGGTCAGGCCCCAGACCTCCTGGTAGAAGTCGGCGGCCTCGGTGAAGGCGGGGGTGTGCAACTCCACGTAGCGCAGGGAGCGCAGGCGAGCGATCGGCCCGGACGCGGGTGCTTGGTGCAGGACCGGGGGTGCTTGGTGCATGACGTACTCCAAGTGGCGGGCGTGCCGGGTCAGTTGGCCCAGGGCAGCGGGCTGTCCGAGGTGCCCCAGTACAGGGACTTCTGCCGCTGGTAGGAGCGGATGGCCTCGCGGCCCTTCTCGGTGCCGAGGCCGCTGTCCTTGGTCCCGCTGAACGGGGTGGAGGCGCTGAACTGCTTGTAGGTGTTGATCCAGACCGTGCCCGCGTCGATACGCCGCGCCAGTCGCCAGGCGGCGCGGTGGTCGCGGGTCCAGATGCCGCAGGCGAGGCCGTAGACCGTGTCGTTGGCCTGGCGGACCAGGTCGTCCTCGTCGTCGTAGGGGAGAGCCACCAGGACCGGGCCGAAGACCTCCTCCTGGCAGATGCGCGCCGAGTTGGGCACGCCGTCCAGGACGGTCGGCAGGTAGTAGGCGCCGTCGCGGTACTGCTCGCCCTCGGGTGCCGCGCCGCCGCACAGCACCCGTGCGCCCTCGGCCCGTGCCCGGTCCACGTGCGCGGCGACGGCGTCGCGGTGGCTGTGGTGCACGAGCGGGCCGACCTGGGTGTCGGGGGCGGTGCCCGGGCCGACCCGCAACTTGCCCACGCGCGCCACGAGTTCGCCCACGAAGGAGTCGTAGATCTCACGGGCGACGAAGAGCCGTGAGCCGGCGATGCAGGACTGGCCCGTCGACGAGAAGATGCCGAACAGGACGCCGGACAGGGCGAGTTCGATGTCTGCGTCGGCGCGCACGATGGTCGGGGACTTGCCGCCGAGCTCGAGCGAGGCCGGGATCAGCTTCTCGGCCGCGGCGGCCGCGATGGTCCGGCCGGTACCGGTGCCGCCGGTGAAGCCGATCCGCCCCACCAGGGGATGGCGCACGATGGCGTCGCCGACCACCCGGCCGCTGCCCGGCAGGACCGACAACAGCGCGGTGGGCAGCCCGAGTTCGTCCAGCGCCTCGGTGATGATGCGGCCGAGGGCGAGGGAGACGAGCGGGGTCCAGGCGGCCGGCTTGAGCAGGACCGCGTTCCCGGCCGCGAGCGCCGGGGCGATCTTCTGGGCGTCGGAGGCGACGGGGGAGTTCCAGGGGTTGATCGCGCCGACCACGCCGATCGGCTCGTGGACGCTCATCGTGACGTACGGGCCACGGGACGGGGTGAGCGCTTCCTCGGCGGTCTCCAGGGCGGCGCCGGCGTACCGGAAGGTGCCGGCCGCGCTCAGCGCGAGCGCCCTGGTCTCGGTGAGCGTCTTGCCGGTGTCCGCCGTCTGCAGGCGGGACAGCTCGTCGGCCGCCGCCTCGGTGCGGTCGGCGATGCGGTGGAGCAGCCTGGCCCGCTCGTGCGGCAGCAGATCGCGCCAGGCCGGATCCGCCGCGGCCCGCGCCGCGGCCCGCGCCGCCTCGTCGACCTCGTCGACGGACGCGGAGTGGACGGTGGCGAGCACATCGCCGGTCGCCGGGTCGACGGTGTCGATGGGCTCGCCCGCGCCGCGTCGCCACTGGCCGGCGATCAGGATCTCGTGGGCTGTGCGAGGCACGGCAAGACCTCCAAGAGGGGCGGGGCATGGGCCTGTTGACGGTTCGCTGCGAGTTCGATCGAGGTCGGTCAAGTGCTAGAAATCTAAGGGCTTAAATATATTCCCGCAACCCCCTGGGTCGCGCGACTTGCCGAAGTGCCGTTCGTCGGCTCGACATCAGAGCGCTCGGCGGTCACCCCTGAAGTGTCGTCGAAAGTATTTAGGCCATTAACTATTGACCGCTTAGTTAAGCGCTTCTAGGGTCGCCGCAGCTTCTCTGCTGCGGAAGGATCCCCGTCATGACGACTGTGGCCGACACGGCTGCCGCAGGTTCGATAGCCGCAAGGCTCGAGCGCCTGCCCCAATCCCGGTGGCACGTCAAGGTCCGATTCATGATCGGCGCCGTGACGTTCTTCGAGGCGTTCGACCAGCTGCTCGCCGCCTCCGCACTGCCGGTCCTCACGGAGGAGTGGAACCTCAGCACCGGCCAGGCGACCTTCGCCGTGACGGCCGCGTCGATCGGCATGCTCATCGGAGCGCTGCTCGCCGGCTCGCTCGGCGACCGGATCGGCCGGGTGCGCACCGTCGCGCTCGGCGTCGGTGTCACCGCGATCGCCTCGCTCGCGGTCGCCTTCTCCTGGAACATCGAGACCTTCGCCCTCTTCCGCTTCGTCCAGGGCCTCGGCATCGGCGGTGTCGTCCCGGTCGCCGCCACGTACATCAACGAGATTGCCCGCTCCGACAAGCGCGGCCGCTTCGTACTGATCTACGAGATGATCTTCCCGGCGGGTCTCGCCGCCGCCAGCCTGGTCGCCGTCTGGGTCGTCCCCAACTTCGGCTGGCGCGCGATGTTCGTGATCGGTGCCGTGCCGGTGATCCTCGCCGCGCTGCTGCCGCGCACCGTGACCGAGTCACCGCGCTGGCTGCTTGCCAGGGGACGCACCGAGGAGGCCGAGCGGGCGCTCGCGGACATCGAGGCACAGGTCTCCCGCGCCACCGGCGACGTCCTGCCCGCGCCCGCGGCGACCGACCACCGGGTGGAGGAGGACGTGACCCGGGGGCGGCTGCGCGAGCTGTTCGTCGGCCGGTATCTGCGCCGTACCGTCATCGTGTCGGCACTGTGGTTCGTCGCGTACTACGTCAACCACGGCATCTCCACCTGGCTGCCGTCGCTCTACACCAAGAACTTCGGCCTCGACCTGACCACGGCACTCGTCTACACCCTGCTCAGCAACGTGACCGGACTGATCGGCACCTTCGTCGTCGCCATGTTCATCGACCGCATCGGACGCCGGCCGGCCCTGGTCGCGGCGCTCGGCGGCACGGTCCTCACGCTCGGCGTCCTCGCCCTGGCCGGAGCCACCTCAGGACTGCAGGTGGCGATCTTCGCCTCGGCGACGACCTTCTTCCTGTACGCGATCAACGCCGGGCTCTACCTCTACTCGCCGGAGCTCTACCCGACCCGCAACCGCGCCAAGGGCGCCGCCTTCGGCGGACTCTGGAACCGGCTCGGCGTCATCCTCGGCCCGGTCGTCGTCGGCGGGATCCTCGGCGCCGGCGGCAGCCTGAAGCTGGTCTTCGCCCAGCTCGCGGGGGTGGCCCTGATCGGTGCGATCGTCGCGCTCTTCGCCGTCGAGACGAAGGGGAAGACGCTGGAGCAGCTCAACTCCTGACGTAGAAAAGGGAGTTCGCCGCGATCGAGTGGCGATAGGGGGCCGGTGGCCCGGAGCTCTGGACTCAGAGTTCCGGGCCACCGGCCTCCAGCGTGCGCGACAGCGTGCCGAGGAGCGCCGAGAGGCGCCTTCGGTCCGCCGGCGCCAGGCCGGAGAGCAGTTCGTCCTCGCGGGCGCGGCGGGCGGCCGCCACCCGATCGGTGAGCTCGCTGCCCGCGTCGGTGAGGCGGAGGCGGACGATGCGGCGGTCGCGCGGGTCGCGTTCCCGCCGGATCAGACCCCGCGCCTCGAGCCGGTCCGCGTGCTGGGTGAGGCCGCCGGCCCGTACCGCCCCGGTGGCCGAGACCTCTCCCATGGTGAGTCCGCGTGATCCGTCCGCGGTGTGCAGGGCGGTGAGGACGTCGAGCGCGGGCAGGCTGATGCCGTACTCCTTCACCATCCGGCCGAGCAGCGCCTGGTAGCGCAGCGTGCACTCGCCGAGGGCGGCGAACAGGTCGGGGGAGTGGGCGGGTTCGCGGCGATCGGCCGGTGCCGTCCGGGGCGCCTCGGTGGGTGCCGGAGGCGTCGCACGGGCGGTGGGGACGCCGACGGTGTCGGTACCGCCGGCGGTGTCGGTACCGCTGTCGGTGTCGGCGGACGGAGCCGGGCCGAGTGCGGTGGCGAGTGCCGCGGAGAGGGCGGTGCCGAGCTCCGCCGACGGTACGGACGCGGCCGGCTCGTGGGCGAACACGTACCGCTCCATGATCACGCCGAACAGGATGCTGCGGACCACGGCCGTACGCACCTCGGCGTCCGGGCCGTCCCCGAGCAGCGCGGCCAGCGGCTCGCCGACCTGCCGTTCCAGGATGCTCCGCAGCAGCTCGGCGCTGGGCGCATGGGTGACCGCCGAGCGGATCAGGGCCGGCCACGGGTCACCGGGCTGCAGCCGGTCCCAGCGGTCCAGGTAGGCGCGGGCCAGCACGTCCGGCAGTCGTGCCGGATCCTCGCCCGCGGCCCGCAGCACCTCGGGTCCTACGCCGGCGCCGCTGCCGACGACCTCGCGGAAGAGCGCGTCCTTGGTGCCGAAGTAGGCCATCACCAGGCCGGGCGTGACGTCCGCCTCGGCCGCGATGGCGCGGATCCCGACGCCTGTGTAGCCGTGGTCGGCGAACAGGCGTCGCGCCGCGTCGAGCACCGCTCTGCGCCGGCCCTGCGGATCGTGTGCGCGGCCCCGCCGCCTCGGCTCCTCGTCCTGTCTCACCCTCGGAGTCTGCCGTACGCCGGGCGCCCCGAACGCCGTACCGGGAACACCGCCGGGTGACGCAACTCTCGTCGACGAGTGCCGTTCTCCCTTGTGCTGCGATTCCACCTGCCTCAGATTAAACGAGTGTTCACAAAAACAGTCGTTCAAAAAGGGTCGAGGATCCTCCGTCAGGCGCTGTGGACGGGGCCGGTGCGCCGGGTGAGCGGGAGTCCGCTGCCGCCGCGGGCGGTGGCGATGATCTCGGCGAGTATGGACACGGCCGTCTCCTCGGGGCCGCGGCCGCCGAGGTCGAGGCCGATGGGGGAGCGCAGCCGGCCGAGTTCGACGGGGCCGAGACCGGCCTCCCGCAGACGCCCGAGCCGGTCCTGATGGGTGCGCCTGCTGCCCAGAGCGCCGACGAACCCTGCCCGGCTGCGCAGCGCGAGCGCGAGCAACGGCACGTCGAACCGGGCGTCGTGGGTGAGGACGCAGACCGCGGTGGCGGCGTCGACGAGGTGTTCATGGGCCGCGAACCAGCGTTCGGGCCGGTCGACCACGACCTCGTGGGCGCCGGGGAACCGCTCCGGCGTGGCAAAGGCGGCGCGGGCGTCGCAGAGCGTCACCCGCCGCCCCACCAGTGCGCCCGCCGCGACCAGCGGACGGGCGAACTCGGCCGCGCCGAACACCAGCAGACGGGCCGGGGCGGCGAAGCACTGCACCAGCAACTCGCGCGCCGGACCGCAGTACGGCCCGGCTTCCCCGCCCGTGTCCGAAGGCTCTCGGCCCACCCGTACGACGCCGCTGGCACCACGGGACAGCAGGCCCTCGGCGGCCAGTCGCGCGGCCCGGTCGAGCTCGGCCGTGCCGAGCGTGCCGTGCGTCGCGTGCGTGCCGGGCCCCGAACCGGCGGCCACGGCGAGCGAACCGCCGCCCGCCACGTCGGTGAGCAGTGCGGCCGGGCGGCCGTCGGCGACCGCCGCGGCGACCGGGGCGACCGGGGTCGCGCGGGTGATCTCCCGGATCAGGACCTCGATGGTGCCGCCGCAGGTCAGGCCCACCGCGAAGGCGTCCTCGTCCCCGACGCCGTACGTCTCGATCTGCGCGTCTGCGCCCGCGAGCACCTCCTCCGCCACCGCGCAGACGCTCGCCTCCACGCAGCCGCCGGACACGCTGCCGACGACCCGGCCGTCCTCGTGCACCAGCATCGAAGCGCCCGCCGGATGGGGCGAAGAACCCCAGGTCCGCAGCACTGTGGCCATGGCGAACCGGTCGCCCGACCGCTGCCAGACGGCCGCCGTGTCGATGACGTGTCGCATGTCCCGCACTCCGTTCCACCGAGAGATGGGCGGCAGCCCCTTGCCAGGAGAAACTTTAGGGTAAATCATTTCAGGTACTAGATAGATCCCTGGTGGAGGAATCCGGTCCGTGCGACGCGGCCGACGCGATCCCCACGAGGCAAGAGGTACGAGGACGTGCGACGACGCGCCACGGACATGCGGCGACGTATGACGCTCGACGACCCGAGAGGCCAGGTGGCCCGGATGAAACCCACACCGTTCGACTACACGGCACCCCGCACACTCACCGACGCGCTCGCCCTGCTCGCCGACGAGGAGCGGGACGCCAAGGTGATCGCGGGCGGCCAGTCGCTGATCCCGATGCTCAACATGCGCCTCGCCCGGCCCGGACTGCTCGTCGACATCACCCGCATCCCCGAACTGGGCAGCAGCCACGTGGACGCCGCAGGCGCCCTGCACATCGGGGCCGCCGTACGCCAGCACCGGGCCGAAGCCGATCCGGCCGTCCGCGCGGGCTGGCCCCTGCTCGCCGCGGCGCTCGCCCACATCGGACACCCGCAGATCCGCCGCCGCGGCACCGTCTGCGGCAGCCTCGCCCACCACGACCCTGCCGCCGAACTCCCCACCGCCGCGCTCGCCCTGGACGCGAGCTTCGTGATCGCCGGACCACGCGGCACCCGTACCGTGCCGGCCGCCGAATTCTTCGTGGCCACCTTCCAGACCGCGGTCGACGCGGACGAGGTGCTCACCGAGGTGGTGTTCCCGGCCGCTCCGGGGCGCGGCTGGGCCTTCGAGGAACTCGCCCGCAGACACGGCGACTTCGCGACCGTCGGAGTCGCCGTCGTCCTGGACCGTGCGGGGGATGCCGTACGGTCCGCGCGCATCGTCTGCTGCGGCGCCGGCCCCGTGCCCGTACGTCTGCACTCCGCCGAGGAAGCACTCATCGGCACATCCGTCGCTCCCGAGGCCGTGGCCGCGGCGGTGTGCGCCGCACTCGCCGGCCTCGATCCCGCCGACGACGTGCACGCCACCGCCACCTACCGGCGCGAGAGCGCCGCCCACCTCCTCGCCCGCGCCTGCACCACCGCATGGGAGCGCTGCTCATGACCTCCACCACCCCCGTCCCCACATCCACGCCCACCGTCCGCACCCCGCCGCTCACCGAACCCTCCGGCTGGCACGAGATACGCCTCACGGTCAACGGCGAACCGGTCACCGCCCCCGTCGAATCCCGCCTGCTGCTCAGCGACTTCCTGCGCGACCGGCTCGGACTCACCGGCACCCACGTCGGCTGCGAACACGGCGTGTGCGGCGCCTGCACCGTCCTCCTCGACGGCGAACCCGTGCGGTCCTGCCTCACGCTCGCCGTCCAGTGCGAGGGCGCCGAACTGCGCACCGTGGAGAGCCTCGCGCCCGACGACGCGCCCCTCACCGATGTGCAGCGCGCCTTCCACGAGTGCCACGGCATGCAGTGCGGCTTCTGCACCCCCGGATTCCTGATGACGACCACCGCACTGACCGACCGCCCGGAGCGCCCCGGCGCCACCGAGGTCGCCGACGCCCTCAGTGGACACCTCTGCCGCTGCACCGGCTACCGCAACATCCGCCGCTCCGTGGGCCGGGCACTCGACGAGACCTACGGGGAGTGCGCGAAGTGAACAACGCGACGAGCGAACTGACGACCCACCCCGCCCCGGACGACGGCCCCTGGATCGGCCGGCCCGTACCCCGGGTCGAGGACGAACGACTGCTGCGCGGCCACGGCCGCTACGTGGACGACGTCACCCTGCCCGGCGCGATCGAGGCTGCCTTCCTGCGCAGCCCGCACGCGCACGCCGGGATCGAGTCGGTCGACGTCGGCGCCGCCCTCAACGCCCCCGGCGTCATCGCCGTAGGGACCGGCGCCGACGTCGCCCACCTCCCCGAACTCCTCAACAAGGAAGAACTGCGCACCCCGCCCCCACTCGCCGAACTCCTGGCCCCCGCGGTCCGGATGACACCCATGCCGCTGCTCGCCCGCGACCGCGTGCGCTACGTGGGCGAGCCGGTCGCCGTCGTCCTCGCCGAGAACCGCTACCTCGCCGAGGACGCACTCGAACTCATCGACGTGCGCTACTCCGCACTTCCCGTCCTCGTCGACCCCGACCACGCCCTGGACGCCGACGCCCCGCTGCTCCATCCGGAAGGCGGCGACAACACCGCGGTCGCGGTCGCGACCACGGTCGGCGACCCCGACGCGGCGTTCGCCGGCGCGCACACCGTGATCAGCGAGGAGTTCCAGGCACACCGCTACGTCGCCTCGCCCATCGAGACCCGTGCGGTGTCCGCCCAAGTCGACCCCTACACCGGCAGGTTGACCCTCTGGTCGGGCACCCAGACACCGCACCGGCTCCGCGACGCCGTCGCCCACACCCTCGGCCTCACCCCCGACACCGTGCACGTCATCGCCGCCGACGTCGGCGGCGGCTTCGGCCAGAAGGGCATCCTCTACGTCGAGGAACTCCTCGTACCGCACGCCGCGCGCATCCTCGGCCGCCCCGTGCGCTGGCGCGAGGACCGCAACGAGAACCTCACCGCCTCCTCGCACGCCCGCGAGTAGATCCACCGCATCGAACTCGCGGCCGACGCCGACGGCCGGCTGCTCGGCCTGCGCGACCGGATCACCGTCAACTTCGGCGCGTACAACATGACCGGCCTCGTCGTGCCGTACAACTCGCTGTGCCACCTGGCAGGCCCGTACCGCATCCCCGCCCTGCACATCGACGTCAAGGGCGTGTTCACCAACACCACCTTCGCCACGCCCTACCGCGGCGCCGGCCGCCCCGAGGCGGTCTTCGCGATGGAACGCGCCATGGACCGGCTCGCGGACCGCCTCGGCCTCGCCCCCGAGGAGCTGCGCGCCCGCAATCTGATCGGACCCGACGCGATGCCGTACGCCACAGGTCTCGTCGACCGCTCGGGCCGGCCGCAGTCGTACGACTCCGGTGACTTCCCCGAACTCCTGCGCCGCGCCGTCGCCCGCGTCGAGCCCGAGCGGATCCGTGCCCGGCAGCGGAACGGACCGGCCGACGGCAGACACCTCGGCATCGGCTTCGCCCTGTACATCGAAGCCACCGGACTCGGCCCCTTCGAGACCGCCCGTGTCGACGTCACTCCCACCGGCCGCATCCGGCTCGCCATCGGCGCGCCCTCCCAGGGCCAGGGGCACCGCACCTCCATGGCGCAGATCGCGGCCGACGCCATCGGAGTACGCCCCGACGCCGTCGACGTCATCGGCGGAGACACCGACGCCACCCCGTTCGGCGTCGGTACGATCGCCAGCCGCGCCCTGGTCAACGCGGGCAACGCCACCCACCGCGCGGCCCGCCTGGTCCGCGAGAAGATCATCGAGGCCGCGGCCCGGCGCCTGGCCGTCGCCCCTGACACCCTCGACCTGCACGACGGCACCCTCACCACCAAAGACCCCGAAGGGCCGTCCCTCACCCTCGCCGAACTCGCCGGCCGGGCCGCCCTGCCCGGCGTCCCCGAACCCACGGACGGCCGGCACGGCACCGAACTCAGCGAGACCGTGCACTTCCGCCCGCCCGGCTTCGCCGTCGCCAGCGGCGCGCATGCCGCGGTCGTCGAAGTCGACGCGCACACCGGCGAGATCGAGATCCTCCAGTACGTCGTCGTGCACGACGCCGGCGTCATCGTCAACCCGATGATCGCCGAGGGCCAGGTCACCGGCGGCATCGCCCAGGGCATCGGCGGCGCCCTCTACGAGGAGATGATCTACGGCCCGGACGGCCAGCCCCGCACCGGCACCTACATGGACTACCTGGTGCCGACCTCCTCGGAGATCCCCGACCTGGACATGGACGAGCTCCACACCCCGAGCCCGATGAACGACCTCGGGGTCAAGGGACTCGGCGAGGGCGGCGCCATCGCCCCTCAGGCCGTACTCGCCAACGCGGTCGAGGACGCCCTGCGCCCGCACGGCGCCGTCGTACGCCGCGGACCGCTCTCCCCGAGCCGCGTCCGCGACCTGATCCGCGGGGCCGCCGCCGGCACCTGAGCGACCGCCGAGAGCCGAGCCCCTGCACCACCGAGAGGACCCACCCCATGCAACTCGACCACTCCTTCACCGTCCCCGCCGCACCCGACGAGGCGTGGACGCTCTTCCTCGACCTCGCCCGGGTCGCCCCCTGTATGCCGGGCGCCGTGCTCGACACCCTGGACGGCGACCGCTTCACCGGCCGTGTCAAGGTCAAGGTCGGTGCCGTACAGATGAGTTACCGAGGCGAGGGCACCGTACGGCGGGACGCCCCGCAGCGTGCCATGGTCCTCGACCTCAGCGCCGACGAAACCCGCGGCGCCGGCACGGCCTCGGCCACCGTCACCGCGAGCCTGCACGAGGACCCCGCCGGCACCCGGGTACGGGTCCGCACCGACCTCGACATCACCGGCCGGCCCGCGCAGTTCGGCCGGGGCATCATGGCGGAGGTCGGCGACCGCATCGTGCGGCAGTTCGCGGACCGCCTCGAAGAGCTGCTGCGCGCACCCGCCGCCCCCGCGCAGGGCCCGGCCGCCGTCGCACCGGCCGCCGCCGAGCCCGCGGCCGTGGACCTCGGAGCAGCCGCCCTGCCCGTGCT
>NZ_QUAK01000022.1 GCF_003429565.1 Streptomyces triticagri | reverse complement strand
GGCGGCGGCGAGGCGGGCGGGGCCGCGGGCGGCGGCAAGGGCCCGGACGGCGGCCTCGCCGAGACGGGCGCCGAGGACAACGGCATGCTGCGCGCGCTCGGCCTGGTGGCCGGCACGGTGATCCTGCTCGGCGGAGCGGTCTTCACCTTCATGCCGAAGCGGCGGCGGCTGCGCTGAACCGCCTGCCCTGAACAGCCTTCGCCGCGAGCGCCGGACGGGCCGGCCGTGACCCGTCCGGCGCTCGCGGGACACTCCTTACTCGAACCCCTTCACGGCCCGCACCACATCCCGCAGTACCCCAGCCGTGTCAAGCACCTTGGCCCCGTGCCCGCTCCCGGGCACCACCCGGACCCGTACCCCACGCCCCTGCGGCGCCCCCGCCGCCCGCTGCGCCCGCGCCAGCTCCTGAGAATGCGCGGCGGGTACGAAGTCCCGTGCCGAATGGATCAGATACATCGGCGGATCGTCCGCCCCGGACGCGTGGGTGCGGGCCGCCATGTCGCCCCACTGCTCCCAGCACTCGACCCGCGCCCGGTCCGGATCGCAGCCGGCCAGCCGCCGGGCCTGACTGCGCAGCTCCCGCCGGTCACGCCCGGCCGCCTTCCGTCCGCCGTCCAGCCAGGCCTGGTACGGGGACGCCACCGGCGACAGCGCGACCACACCGCGCAGCCGCACCAGACCCGCGCCGTACGTACCCGCCGTGGTGGCGAGGTGGCCGCCCGCGGAGGAGCCGAGCAGCACCGGGCGTTGCTCCTCGGGGCCGCCGTTGTCGGCGATCCAGCGCAGTGCGGCCAGCACGTCGTCGCGCTGTGCGGGCCACCGGGCGTCCGAATTCAGCCGGTAGTCGACGTCGTAGACGCGCAGTCCCTGCTCGGCGAACCAGCGGGCCCAGCCGCTCCAGTCGGTGTCCCGCGCCCAGTATCCGCCGTGCAGGATCACCAGGGCAGGGCCCTCGTCGCCGTACACCGTGACACTCTGCCGCGCATGCGCCCCGTAGGAGTACGACCGCACCGGCACCTCCGCGTCCTCGTCCGCAGGTTCCGGAGCCGCCGTCGCGGCGCCGGCGCAGAGCAGCGCACCGCAGGCGGCGAGCGCGGTGAGGCCGCGCCGCAGGCGGGACGGGCCGGAGAATCCGGTACGGAAACCGGCGAACCCGGTACGGAAAAAAGGGCGCATGTCCCGATGCTCCACGGGGTGTCCCGGGGTGCCCGCCAAAACGCCGAAGGGCCACCGCACCGAGTGGTGCGATGACCCTTTCGTTCGAGCGGCCCGTACGACAATCCGTACGGAGCTACGAGATCAAGCCACGAGATCGAGCTGCGTGGCCGCCTCTCGAGTCAGCGGACGTCGCCCATGAGGGCCTCGATGCGCTTGCGCGAGAACCAGACCCCGAGACCCGCGATCACCGCGAGCACACCCTGGGCACCGACGACCGCCGCACCGTTGAGGTCGACGCCCGCGAGCCCGAGCAGACCGGTGATGCAGTCGCCCGCCGTGACGGCCAGGAACCAGACACCCGTCATCTGCGACGCGTACTTCGCCGGCGCCATCTTGGTGGTGACGGACAGGCCGACCGGGGAGAGGCAGAGCTCACCGACGGTCTGGATCATGTAGATCGTGACCAGCCACATCGGGGTGACCTTGGTGCCGTCACCGGCCATCGCCATCGGGATGACGAAGACGATGAACGAGGCGCCGACCAGCCAGAGACCCATCGCGAACTTGCGGGTGGTGCTCGGCTCCTTGCCCTTGCGGTTCAGGGCCAGCCAGCCCCAGGCGATGACCGGCGCGAGCGCCATGACCCACAGCGGGTTGACCGACTGGAACCAGGTCGACGGGAAGTCGAAGCCGAACACCGAGCCGGCCGTCTTGTTCTCGCCGAAGAACGACATCGTCGAGCCGCCCTGGTCGTAGATCATCCAGAAGACGGCGGCGGCGGCGAAGAACCAGATGTAACCGCTGACCTTGGTCTGCTCGGTCTGGGTCAGCTCCTTGTCCCGCTTGATGCGGACCAGGACGGCGACCGGGATGAGCAGGCCGAGCAGGGTGATCGGGAGCAGCGCCCACTTGATCGTGAAGTGGCCGGTGAAGGTCACGATGCCGTAGAAGACGGTGGCCACGATCAGCCAGGCGAGGCCCTTGAACAGGGTGGAGTTCCGCTCCTGCGCGCTGAGCGGCTTCGGGATCTCGCTGCTCTTCGGGCTCAGGTGGCGGGTGCCGATCAGGAACTGGATCAGGCCGAGCGCCATACCGGCGGCCGCGAGGGCGAAGCCCAGGTGCCAGTTGACGTTCTGGCCGACCGTGCCGATGACCAGCGGGGCGGCGAAGGCACCGACGTTGATGCCGATGTAGAAGACGGTGAAGCCGCCGTCCCGGCGCGGGTCCTGCGGGCCGTCGTAGAGATGGCCGACCATCGTCGAGATGTTGGCCTTGAGCAGACCGGAGCCGGCCGCCACCAGGGCGAGACCGACGAAGAAGGCCGCCTGGCCGGGAATCGCGAGGGCCAGGTGACCGGTCATGATCACACCGGCGGCGACGGCGACGGTCTTGCGGGGACCCCAGACGCGGTCGCCGAACCAGCCGCCCGGCATGGCGAGCAGGTAGACCATCGCCAGGTAGACGGAGTAGATCGCGGTTGCCGTGGCCATGTCCATGGCCAGGCCGCCGCCTTGGGAGCCCGTCTTGGCGTCGGGGCCGCCGGCGACCAAGTAGAGAACAAGCAGGGCCCTCATGCCGTAGAAGCTGAAGCGCTCCCACATCTCGGTCATGAAGAGCGTGGCCAGGCCGCGGGGGTGGCCGAAGAAGGTCTTCTCTGCGCCGGGATTACCGGCCGAGGCCTTCGTCAGGCTGGACGCCATGTCGATCCTTGTTCGTTCGGGACGCGCGTCACGGGTGTTTCCGCGCGCCCGGTGGGGGGTGGCCGGCACCGGCGCGACCGCGCTTCGCTCCCACGGCCGTGGGGGACCCGGCCCGGCAGGGCCGAAGAAGAGAGCAGCGGACGCCGGGATCCACGCCGAGCACGCCTTCGCGCGCAGGGCCCGGCCGACAGGTCAATCACTGATCACCGGGTCCGGGGTACCGGACCTGATGCGCATACGGGTCCTCGGGTACGCAGCGCCCCGAAGGCCCATGAAGGCCCGCGGAAGACTGCGAAGGACACGGAGTGCAGTAAATATGCTGAAGCACCGAACAGCCGGTTAACAATGGGTAAGTCTGCTTCTGAGAGATGGATCACAGGACGATGTGTGATCCCACCCACGTATTCAAAGGTAACCGTCCGATTACTCCACCATAGACGCAGGGCTGCGCCGGGCGTCCGCCATCTCGCTCCGCCGCCCGGGGCCCGCGGTCTACCATCACCCCATGACCCGTGTACTGCTCGCCGAGGACGACGCATCCATCTCGGAACCGCTGGCCCGAGCCCTGCGCAGGGAGGGTTACGAGGTGGAGGTCCGCGAGGACGGACCCAGCGCACTCTCCGCGGGCCTCAAGGGCGGCATCGATCTGGTCGTCCTCGACCTCGGCCTGCCGGGCATGGACGGCCTGGAGGTCGCCCGCCGGCTGCGGGCGGACGGGCACACCATCCCCATCCTGATCCTCACGGCACGGGCCGACGAGGTGGACACCGTGGTGGGCCTGGACGCGGGCGCCGACGACTACGTCACCAAGCCCTTCCGCCTGGCCGAACTGCTCGCCCGGGTCCGGGCCCTGCTGCGCCGCGGCGCCGCCGAGCCACAGCAGCCGCCGGCCACCCACGGGGTGCGCATCGACGTCGAGTCGCACCGGGCCTGGATGGGCGAGGAGGAGCTCCAGCTCACCGCCAAGGAGTTCGACCTCCTCAGGGTCCTGGTACGGGACGCGGGCCGGGTCGTCACCCGCGACCAGCTGATGCGCGAGGTCTGGGACACCACCTGGTGGTCGTCGACGAAGACCCTCGACATGCACATCTCCTGGCTGCGCAAGAAGCTCGGAGACGATGCCGCCAACCCCCGGTACATCGCGACCGTCCGCGGCGTCGGCTTCCGCTTCGAGAAGAGCTGAGCCGATCCGCCCGCGCGACGCCCCGCCAAGAGCCGAGCGACGAGCCCTGCGAGAAGCCCTCCGAGAAGAGCACACCCCACCGCCATGCGCCGCAGACTGATCAACTCCACGCTCGCCGTGGTCCTCGTCGTGATCGCCGTCTTCGGCATCTCCCTGGTGCTCGTGGAGACCAACACCATCACAAGCGCCGCCCAGGAACGCGTCGACTCCGAGGCCGTACGCCTGGTGTCCATCGTCGACGGCCGGCTGATGGGCGACGGTGAGGAAGAGATCACCGCGGGCATGCTGCGCGGCCAGGTCGACGCGGACCGCTACGCCCGCATCGAGATCCCCGGCCGCCCGGACGTGGAGATCGGCAAGAAGCCGGACGGCGGCGTCATCTCCGCCACCGAACAGGGCGTCCAGGGCGAGACGGTGGTCGTCCAGGAGCCCCGCTCCAAGGTCACCACCGAAGTGGGCCGCACCCTCCTGATGATCGGCGCGGTCGCCCTGCTCGCCGTCGTCGCCGCCGTGCTCCTCGCCGTACGGCAGGCCAGCCGGCTCACCTCACCGCTCACCGACCTGGCCGAGACCGCCGAGCGCCTCGGCTCCGGCGACCCGCGCCCCCGCCACAAGCGGTACGGGGTGCCCGAGCTGGACCGCGTCGCGGACGTACTCGACTCCAGTGCCGAGCGGATCGCGCGGATGCTGACCGCTGAGCGCAGGCTCGCCGCCGACGCCTCGCACCAGCTGCGCACCCCGCTCACCGCCCTGTCGATGCGCCTCGAGGAGATCACCCTCACCGACGATCCGGAGACCGTGAAGGAGGAGGCCACCGTCGCGCTCACCCAGGTCGAGCGCCTCACCGACGTGGTCGAGCGACTGCTGACCAATTCGCGCGACCCGCGCATGGGCTCGGCCGTCACCTTCGACCTGGACGAGGTCGTCAAGCAGCAGATCGAGGAGTGGCGCCCCGCCTATCGCAGTGCCGGCCGCGCCATCGTCTGCTCGGGACGCCAGGGCCTGCAGGCCGTCGCCACACCCGGCGCGGTCGCCCAGGTGCTCGCGGCACTCATCGAGAACTCCCTGATGCACGGCGGCGGCACCGTCGCCCTGCGCACCCGGGTCACCGGGAACCAGGTGGTGATCGAGGTGACCGACGAAGGCCCCGGAGTCCGTACCGACCTCGGTGCGCGGATCTTCGAGCGCACCATCAGCGGCCGCAACTCGACGGGGATCGGCCTGGCCGTCGCCCGCGATCTGGCCGAGGCGGACGGCGGGCGTCTGGAGATGCTGCAGATCAAACCGGCCGTCTTCGCGCTGTTCCTGTCCGGCGCGGGCGGCACGGGCGGCCGGTCACCCGAGGGGACGACCGTGCGCTAGGGACGGTCCGGCACTCCCTTGGGGACGTTCCGCAGCGCGGAGTCCTCCAGGAGCGCCTCCGCGTCCGCGACCGCCTCCCGCGCGGGCAGCGCCCGGAACACCCAAGTCCGGTACGACCAGAAGCGGAACAGCGTCGCTATCCCGATGCCGAGGAACTTGAATATGTTGCTCTGCAGCGGGGTGTCGAAGCCGAAGCCGTATGTCGCCGTGTAGAGCACGCCGTTCTCGATGATCAGGCCGACCACGCTGAACAGCAGGAACAGCGTCATCTCCTTGGTGCGCCCGCTCTTGTCGCGGTCCCGGTAGGTGAAGTACCGGAAGCCCACGTAGTTGCAGCAGATCGCGACCGCCGTGGCGATGATCGACGCCCGGACGACGGGGATGTCCGTGGTGTGCCGGACCAGGTTGAACACGGCCAGATTGACCAGCGTCCCCACGCCGCCGACCACACCGAACTTGGCCACCTCGCGCAGGAGCTGATCCAGTCGCGCGCGCAGTGCGCCACGTCCACTCATGGTGATCGTTCAGCCCCGTCCGTAGAGATCGATGGGGATTCGGGTGCCGAACCGCCAGGGATCCAGATTCCAAATCGTCGGTCCGGCCATGCTAACCAGGGCCACCCGCCGGGCGCCCGTGCCTTCCGGTCGCCCACCGCACGCACCCGGTCACGCGCCTGCCGGCGCAGGCCCGGGACCTGCGACGGGACGCCGGACCGAGCCCGATGTGGCGCAGATCTCGTGCGTCCGTACCGCTGTCGAAG
The DNA here is from genome assembly GCF_003429565.1 of Streptomyces triticagri. GTDB lineage: Bacteria > Actinomycetota > Actinomycetes > Streptomycetales > Streptomycetaceae > Streptomyces > Streptomyces triticagri. The sequence goes on along the minus strand of NZ_QUAK01000022.1, from coordinate 49,665 downwards.
GCCGGATACCCTGGACGATGTGACGTTTCCGGTAGTCGGCATGGTCGGCGGTGGCCAGCTCGCTCGTATGACACACGAGGCGGGCATCCCGCTCGGCATCAGGTTCAAGCTCCTCAGTGACACCCCGCAGGATTCCGCGGCCCAGGTGGTCGGTGATGTCGTCGTCGGCGACTACCGGGACCTGGACACGCTGCGCGAGTTCGCCCGCGGCTGCGATGTGATCACCTTCGATCACGAGCATGTGCCCACCGAGCATCTGCGCGCCCTGCAGGCGGACGGCATCCCCGTCCGGCCGGGCCCGGACGCGCTGGTGCATGCGCAGGACAAGGGCGTGATGCGCGCCCGGCTCGATGCGCTCGGTGCACCGAGCCCGCGCCATCGCATCGTGACCGACCCGGCCGATGTGGCCGCCTTCGCGGCCGAGGGTGACGGGTTCCCGGTGATCCTCAAGACGGTGCGCGGCGGATACGACGGCAAGGGCGTCTGGTTCGTACGGGACGAGGCCTCGGCCGCCGAGCCGTTCCGCGCCGGCGTGCCCGTACTCGCCGAGGAGAAGGTCGACTTCGTCCGCGAGCTCGCCGCGAATGTGGTGCGCTCCCCGCACGGCCAGGCCGTCGCCTACCCCGTCGTCGAGTCCCGGCAGGTCGACGGAGTCTGTGACACCGTGATCGCGCCCGCCCCGGACCTCTCCGAGGAACTCGCGGGCCGCGCACAGGAGTTGGCCCTGCGCATCGCCGCCGAGCTGGACGTCGTCGGCCACCTCGCCGTCGAGCTCTTCGAGACCCGCGACGCCGACGGCGAGCCCGCCGTCCTGGTCAACGAACTCGCGATGCGCCCGCACAACTCCGGCCACTGGACCCAGGACGGCGCCGTCACCTCCCAGTTCGCCAACCACGTGCGCGCCGTCCTCGACCTGCCGCTCGGCGACCCGCGCCCGCGCGCCCGCTGGACCGTGATGGCCAATGTCCTCGGCGGCGACTACCCGGACATGTACCAGGCGTATCTGCACTGCATGGCCCGCGACCCGGGGCTCAAGATCCACATGTACGGCAAGGACGTGAAGCCCGGCCGCAAGGTCGGTCACGTCAACACCTACGGCGACGACCTGGACGAGGTCCTCGACCGCGCCCAGCACGCCGCCGGCTATCTGCGAGGAACGATCACCGAATGAGCGCCGCCCCTGCCGCAGGATCCACGAGCGCCGACGAAGACGCCGGCCCCCTGGTCGGCATCGTCATGGGATCCGACTCCGACTGGCCGGTGATGGAGGCCGCGGCCCAGGCCCTCACCGAGTTCGAGATCCCGCACGAGGTCGATGTGGTCTCCGCGCACCGCATGCCGCGCGAGATGATCGCGTACGGCGAGCAGGCGGCCGACCGCGGCCTCAAGGCGATCATCGCGGGCGCGGGCGGCGCGGCCCACCTGCCCGGGATGCTCGCCTCGGTCACCCCGCTCCCGGTGATCGGCGTGCCCGTACCGCTGAAGTACCTCGACGGCATGGACTCGCTGCTGTCCATCGTGCAGATGCCGGCCGGTGTCCCCGTCGCCACGGTCTCCGTCGGCGGCGCGCGCAATGCCGGCCTGCTCGCGGCCCGCATCCTCGCCGCGCACGACCCCGAACTCCTCGGTCGTATGCGGGAGTTCCAGGACCAGCTGAACGAGCAGGCGACCGACAAGGGCAAGCGGCTGCGCGCCAAGGTGGAGAATTCCGGCGCCGGCTTCGGCTTCGGGAAGTGACCGCGATGACCGACGCATCCGCGCACCTCGACCGCGCCCGTGAGCTCCTCGCCGCCCACCCCGTGGTCGACGGGCACAACGACCTGCCCTGGGCGCTGCGCGAGAAGGCCGGCTACGACCTGGACCGCCTGGACGTCGCCGCCGACCAGACCGGCAGCCTGCACACCGACCTCGCGCGGCTGCGGGCCGGCGGCGTCGGCGCGCAGTTCTGGTCGGTGTACGTACGCTCCTCCATGGCCGGTGACGACGCTGTCAGCGCCACCCTCGAACAGATCGACTGCGTACGTCAGTTGATCGACCGTCACCCTGCCGAGCTGCGCCGGGCGCTCACCGCGGACGACATGGAGGCCGCGCGCGCCGAGGGCCGCATCGCCTCCCTGATGGGCGCCGAGGGCGGCCACTCCATCCACAACTCCCTCGCCACGCTGCGGGCGTTGGGGACACTCGGCGTCCGCTACATGACGCTGACCCACAACGACAACATCGCCTGGGCCGACTCCGCGACCGACGAGCCCGGCGTCGGCGGTCTCTCCGCCTTCGGCCGCGAGGTCGTCCGCGAGATGAACCGCATCGGCATGCTGGTCGACCTCTCGCACGTCGCCGCCACCACGATGCGCGACGCCCTCGACACCACCGAAGCGCCGGTGCTCTTCTCCCACTCGTCCGCCCGCGCGGTCTGCGACCACCCGCGCAACATCCCGGACGAGGTACTGGAACGCCTCCCGGCCAACGGCGGCGTGGCGATGGCGACCTTCGTCCCCAAGTTCGTCCTGCAGGCGGCGGTCGACTGGACGGCCGCCGCGGACGACAACATGCGGGCGCACGGCTTCCACCACCTGGACACCACGGAAGAGGCGATGAAGGTGCACGCCGCCTTCGCCGAGACCCGTCCGATTCCCGTCGCCACCGCGGCCACCGTCGCCGACCACCTCGACCACATGCGCGAGGTGGCCGGCATCGACCACATCGGCATCGGCGGCGACTACGACGGCACGGCCTTCACCCCCGAAGGCCTCGAGGACGTGGCCGGCTACCCGAACCTGATCGCCGAACTCCTCGCCCGCGGCTGGTCCGACACCGACCTCGCCAAGCTCACCTGGCAGAACGCGGTCCGCGTACTCCGCGCCGCCGAGGACGTCTCCCGCGAACTGGCCGCCACCCGCGGCCCGTCCAACGCGACGCTCGCCCAACTCGACGGCTGACGCCGAGGGGTCGGTGCGTCAGCGGCCCGGAGCGTCCTCGGCCGCCCGCGCATCGACCACCCAGCAGGCCGCCGTGTAGCGGACCTCGTCGCCGTGCACATACGGCTCGAAGGCGGCGCGCACCGTCTCGACGACCCGGGCGCGGGTCGGTTCCGGCAGCCCCGGCAGTACGGGGCCGAGCACGCCGAACCGGCTGAAGTAGGAGTCGAGTTCGGTTTCGGGCAGGGTGCAGACCGCGTCGACCGGGCGGATGCCGACCCCCGTCCAGCCGCCCTCGAGCAGCAGCTGCTCGGTCCGTGCCGGGTCCGCGAGGCCGAACTGCCCGGGGTCGCCGTCCTTGCGTACCGGCAGACTCGGCACGAGCGGCGCCGCGGCCCGCTCCGCCGTCGTCATGAACGGGTTCTCCGCCATGCCACGCCACACGACGAACCGGAGTCGCGCGCCGCCGGCGGCGGCCCGCCGCAGATTGCCGAAGGCCCGTGCCGGATCGCCGAAGAACATCACCCCGAAGCGCGAGACGACCAGGTCGTACGCCGCGGACTCGAAGGCGTGGGTCGCGGCATCGGCGTTCACGAAGCGCGCCGACGACCCCTCCCGCCGGGCGCGGTCCCGCGCGGCCCCGACCATCGTCTCGGAGATGTCGACACCCACACAGTCGGCGTCCGCCCCCAACTCCCGCGCCACCGCCACCGTCGACGCCCCCGTACCGCATCCCACGTCGAGGACGCGGCCGGGGTGAGCGGCCGCCGCCTGGACGAGCAGATCGGCGAAAGGGCGGTACATCGCATCGAGATACCCCTGCGCCGCCACCCACGCGTCGGCCCCCGACCCCTTCCAGCGTGCGGCCTGAGCTTCTGCCGCCTCGTGCGTACGGTCCACGTCGTCGCCTCCCGGTCTGGTTCTGCTGCGCTCCGTGTGCCACTCTGCGACTTCAAGCCGACTTGAGGTCAAGCAGATGAGGCCGAGTATGCGCGCCCTGGACATCGCCGAGGTGGTACGCCGTACCGGCATCCCCACCTCCACCCTCCGGTACTACGAGGAGAAGGGCCTGATCACCCCGGTCGGCCGGCACGGCCTGCGCCGCCAGTACGCCCCCGACGTGCTCGACCACCTCGCCCTGATCGCCCTCACCCGCTCCGCCGGCTTCACCCTCGACGAGATCGCCGCCATGTTCACCCCGGACGGCCGCCCGAACCTCGACCGGGGCGTCTTCGCCGCCAAGGCCGACGACCTGGACGCCACCGTCCGCCGCCTCACCGCGGCCCGCGACTCCCTCCGCCACGCCGCCGCGTGCCCCGCCCCGAACCACCTCGAATGCCCCACCTTCCGGGCCCTCCTCACCTCGGCCCTGCCCGTACGCCCCGCGCCGGACCGTCGTACGGGCGGGGCGCGGCCCTGAGAGCGGGGCGGCGCGGCACGCAGAACGGCCCCCGGCACAGAGCCGGGAGCCGTCAGGTCGGTGCGGGGAGCAGGTGCTACGGCAGGTTGCGCGCCATCACGATGCGCTGGACCTGGTTCGTGCCCTCGTAGATCTGGGTGATCTTGGCGTCGCGCATCATGCGCTCCACCGGGTAGTCGCGGGTGTAGCCGTAGCCGCCGAGGAGTTGGACCGCGTCCGTGGTGACCTCCATGGCGATGTCCGAGGCGAAGCACTTCGCCGCGGCGCCCTGGTAGGTGAGGTCGTCGTCGAGACGCTCGGACGCGGCCGCGGCCTGGTAGGTCAGGGCGCGGGCGGCCGAGACCTTCATCGCCATGTCCGCGAGCATGAACTGGATGCCCTGGAAGTCGGCGATCGGCTTGCCGAACTGCTTGCGCTCCTTGACGTACCCCTTGGCGTAGTCGAGGGCGCCCTGCGCGATGCCGAGTGCCTGGGCCGCGATGGTGATGCGGGTGTGGTCCAGGGTCTTCATCGCGGTGGCGAAGCCGGTGCCCTCCTCGCCGATCATGCGGTCGGCGGGGATGCGGACGTTGTCGAAGTAGACCTCGCGGGTGGGGGAGCCCTTGATGCCGAGCTTCTTCTCCGGGGCGCCGAAGGAGACGCCCTCGTCGGACTTCTCCACGACGAAGGCGCTGATGCCCTTGGAGCGCTTGGTCGGGTCGGTGACGGCCATCACCGTGTAGTACTCGGAGACGCCGGCGTTGGTGATCCAGCGCTTCACGCCGTTGAGCACCCAGAAGTCCCCGTCGCGTACGGCCTTCGTCTTCATGCCCGCGGCGTCCGAGCCGGCGTCCGGCTCGGAGAGGCAGTACGAGAACATGCCGTCGCCCTTGGCGAGCGGGCCCAGGTACTTCTTCTTCAGGTCCTCGGAGCCGGCGATGGCGACCGGGAGCGAGCCGAGCTTGTTGACCGCGGGGATCAGCGAGGACGAGGCGCAGACCCGCGCCACCTCCTCGATCACGATGACCGTGGCCAGCGCGTCGGCGCCCGCGCCGCCGTACTCCTCCGGGACGTGGACGGCGTGCAGGTCGTTCGCCGTGAGGGCGTCGAGGGCCTCCTGCGGGAAGCGGGCGTCCTCGTCCACCTCCGCGGCGAACGGGGCGATCTTCGCCTCGGCGAGCGAGCGGACCGACTCCCGGAGCATGTCGTGCTCTTCTGCCGGGCGGTACAGGTCGAATTCGGTCGAACCCGCCAAGTCTCTCACTCCCAAAGATGCTAACTACCGTTAAGTAACCCTGATTTTAGGCCCCCGGACCGGGACCGGATACGTGAGCTTGACGACAAGCCTTCCCGTGCCTCGGCCACAAGCCTTCCCACGCCCCGGCCACAAGCCTTCCCGGTACGGGCCCGTACGTCCCCCCACAGGCCCCCGACTATGCTCGGGCAGCGCAGTTTCGCCGATCCTCCTGGAGCACCGCATGGCCCTCAAGATCACCGTGATCGGCACCGGCTACCTCGGTGCCACCCACGCCGCGGCCATGGCCGAGCTCGGCTTCGAGGTGCTGGGCCTCGATGTGGTCCCGGAGAAGATCGAGCTGCTCTCGCAGGGCCGGGTGCCGATGTACGAGCCGGGGCTCGAGGAGCTGCTCGGCCGGCACGTCGCGGGGATCGAGGGCTCCAGCGGGCGGCTGCGCTTCACCACCTCCTGGGAGGAGGTCGGCGCCTTCGGCGATGTGCACTTCGTCTGTGTGAACACCCCGCAGAAGCACGGCGAGTACGCCTGCGACATGAGCTACGTGGACTCCGCCTTCGCCTCGCTCGCGCCGCACCTCACCCGCCCGGCGCTCGTCGTCGGCAAGTCGACGGTGCCGGTGGGCTCCGCGGACCGCCTCGCGTCCGTGCTCACCGAGCTCGCCCCGGCGGGCGACGCGGTGGAGCTGGCCTGGAACCCGGAGTTCCTGCGCGAGGGCTTCGCCGTGCACGACACCCTGCACCCCGACCGGATCGTCGCGGGCGTGCCGTCCGAGCGCGCCGAGAAGCTGCTCCGCGAGGTGTACGCGACGCCGCTCGCCGAGGGCTCGCCGTTCGTGGTCACCGACTATCCGACGGCGGAGCTCGTGAAGACCTCCGCCAACTCATTCCTCGCCACCAAGATCTCGTTCATCAACGCGATGGCCGAGGTCTGCGAGGCCGCCGACGGCGATGTGGTGAAGCTGGCCGAGGCGATCGGCTACGACGAGCGGATCGGCAGGAAGTTCCTGCGGGCCGGCATCGGCTTCGGCGGCGGCTGTCTGCCCAAGGACATCCGGGCCTTCATGGCCCGCGCCGGCGAGCTCGGCGCCGACCAGGCCCTCACCTTCCTGCGCGAGGTCGACTCGATCAACATGCGCCGCCGCGGGCACATGGTCGAGCTGGCCCGCGAGGCGCTCGGCGGCGGCCCCTTCCTCGGCAAGCGCGTCGCCGTCCTCGGCGCCACCTTCAAGCCCGACTCCGACGACGTACGGGACTCGCCCGCGCTGAACGTGGCGGGCCAGATCCACCTGCAGGGCGGTCAGGTCACGGTCTACGACCCGAAGGGCATGGACAACGCCCGGCGGCTCTTCCCGACCCTCGGCTACGCGGACTCGGTCGCCGAAGCCGTACGCGGCGCGGATGTGGTCCTGCACCTCACCGAGTGGCGCGAGTTCCGCGAGCTCGACCCGGCCGCGCTCGCCGCCGAGGTGTCGGTCCCGACCATCCTGGACGGGCGCAACGCCCTGGACCCGGTCCGCTGGCGCGAGGCCGGCTGGACGTACCGCGCGATGGGCCGCCCGGCGGCCTGACGGTCCCGGGGCGCCGGCGCCCTCAGGTGTGGCAGACGGCCTCGACGTTGTTCCCGTCGGGATCGCGGACGAAGGCCCCGTAGTAGCGCGCGTGGTACTCCGGGTGCTCGGCCGGCTCGTGCAGTACCGCGGCGCCCGCTTCCACGGCCGCCGCGAAGAAGGCCCGTACGGCGTCCCTGTCCTCGGCGGCGAAGGCGATGTGCACCTCGCGCGCGGTACCGGCCGTGGTCGTCGGGCCGATCCAGAACCGGGGCTGCGTGGTGCCGTAGCCGATCACCTCGCCGCCGTACTCGAGCATTCTGGTGCTGCCGAGCGGGGCGAGCACCCGGTCGTAGAAGGCGGCGCTGGTGGCGACGTCGGCCACTTGGACGGAGAGGTGGTCCAGCATGCGTGGACCATCCCACCGTCAGCAGGTGCGCGCCACCGGGCTCAGTCGGGGACGCCCCCGGCCCGCCGTGCGCGGTACGCCCGCATCTTGGACCGGCTGCCGCAGACCGACATCACGCACCAACGGCCGCGGCCGGCCGGGCTGCGGTCGTAGAAGGCCCAGTGGCAGTCCGGCGCATGGCAGGCCTTCAGGCGCAGCCAGCTGCCGTCGGTGACGCCCTGCGCGATGGCCGCGGCGATCCGGGACGTCAGCGGGTCGGGGTCGGCCGGGTGCAGTGCCGCCGCTCCGGTCGCCCCGTCCACGTCGATGAAGAGCGGCGCCTGCGCGAGCAACTCGCCCAGCGGGCGCACCGGTTGATGCGGCGGATGGCCCGCGTGGGCCAGGCAGGCGGCCCGCAGTGCCTCGCGCAGCTCCCTGGCCTGCCCGGTCCCGTCGGCGGTGATGCCGAGCTCCCGGCGGACCTTCTCGTCGTCCAGGCTGTCCTCGCCCGTGTCCAGGTCGACCGTGTTCACCAGGCGCTGGACGAGAGCGAGTCCGCCCGGGGCCGGGGCGCGCTCAGTCACCGCGGGACCCTGCTCGTGCGGGCCGGTCGGCCGGTCGGTTCGTCCGCATGCTTGCGACGTTACCTCTGATGGGGGAGCATCAGGTAACCGTTACCTGTTGAAGCCGAGCATGGGTAACTGTGCTCGGCGCTCTCTCCGGAGGCATCACCATGGCTGTCGCCAAGCTCGGAAGCGTCGTCCTCGACTGTCCCGACCCGCGCGCCCTCGCCGAGTTCTACGCCGGACTCCTCGGCGGGACCGCCGTGCGCTCCGCGGACGAGGAGGAGGGCGACGAGTGGTACGAGCTCGAGGGTGCCGAAGGGGCGACCCTGGCGTTCCAGCGGGCCCCCGGCCTCGTACCGCCCAAGTGGCCGTCGGCCGACCAGTCCCAGCAGTTCCACCTGGACCTGACCGTCGAGGACATGGAGACCGCCGAACAGCAGGCGCTCGCCCTCGGCGCGACCGTGCTCGAACGGGGCGAGCCGGGCCGCACCTTCCGCGTCTACGCGGACCCGGCGGGACACCCCTTCTGCCTCTGCGCCGGCTGAACCCGCCTGCGCCTGCTCCTGCGTACGCGGGGGCTCAGCCGTCCAGACGCTCCATCGTGGCCGTCGACGGCGGCCGTCTGAGCTGCGTCGCGCGGGCCGTGAAGTCCGAGTCGCGGAGCACGCGCTGGGTGTTCTCCCAGGTCAGCAGGGCGAGCTCGGCGTCGGACCAGCCGCGGTCGAGGAGTTCGGCCAGGAGTGGCGGATACGCCGCCGGGTCCGCGAGGCCGTCCGCGGACGGACCGTCCGTGTCGAAGCTGCCGGCCAGTCCGACGCACCGAGGGCCCGCGACCCGGCGTACATGGTCCAGATGGTCCGCCACGTCTCGCAGCGCGTCGCCGGTCTGGGCCGCGGCACAGGGCACCATGCACAGGCCCCCGCCGGCGCCCAGCGCGGTCAGTGCCTCGTCGGTGGCGTTGTCCGGGTGGTCGGTGAGCGCACGCGCACCCGAGTGCGAGAACAGGGACGGGCCGCGGGAGACCGCGAGGACCCGGTGCGCCGTGGCGTCCGGGGTGCCGGTGAGATCGGCGACGACCCCGAGCCGGTTCATCTCGCGGACCACCTCCTCGCCGAAGCGGGACAGACCCTCCTCGCCGGCCCAGCGGGTCCCGGACAGCGAGAGCGAGCGGACGCCGAGCTGGTGCAGCGCCCGCAGCGCACCGAGCGAGTTGCCGAGCGCCGTCGCGCTCGCCGGACCGAGCAGACAGGCGATGCGCCCGTGCGCGCGGGCGTCGGCCACCTCGGAGGCGGTACGGGCGAGCCAGAGACCCTCGGAATGGTCGCGCACCACGCTCACGGCCAGGTCGATCAGATCGAGGGTGGCGCACACCGCCCGGTCCCCGGTGAAGTCGCCCGGCACCTGCAGCGACCAGAACAGCGTGCCGACCGCGCCCTCGCGCAGCCGCGGGATGTCCGTCTGCAGCGCGCTCTCGCCGAGCTCCAGGTCGTACCAGGACAGGCCGCTGAGCGCCCAGAGCAGTCCGCTGTGGCCGTCCGCGACCGGGTGCGCGGCGAGCAGGGCCCGCGCCCGGGCCAGCGGGTCCGCGGCCTCCCGCTCACCGGCCTCCTGCCGGGCGTCGTGCCCGGCCACCGCCGGCGGCGGGTCCGGATCACCGACCTCGCCGGTGGCGTGCGCTTCGTCCTGCAGGTCTGCCATGGGGAGCTCCGGTCCTGATCGGAGGCAGTACGAACCACCGTAGGCAGCACCGTCCCCGGGCTTCGCCCGCTGCTCGTACGAACGGGTGTACGCGGTCCGGAGCCCCGCACGCGCGAGCGTCCTGCACGCGAGAGCGCCCCGCACGCGAGAGGGCCCCGGTCGCCCGGGGCCCTCTCCCTTGCACGCCGCCGACGGTCAGTTCTCCGAGACCGTGACCTTCTCGTCGTTCTTCAGCTGCTCGACGAGCTGCTTGACCTTGGCCTTGTCCCAGACCAGGTTCCCGCCGTTGGAGCCGGAGATCGGGATGTTCATGGACTTGCCGTCGCCGCCGGTGATGCCCTTCATCGCCCAGAACATCTCGGCGACGTCGAGCAGACCCATGTCCTTGTCGACGACCAGGGTGTCCAGACCGGCGCCCATCGTCGGGTAGAGCCGGAAGGGGTTCAGGATCGTGCCCGGGGTCGCGGCCTGGTTCGCGAGCGTGGCCAGGAACTTCTGCTGGTTCTTGGTGCGCTCCAGGTCGCTGCCGGCCTCCTTGCGGTTCCGCACGAAGGCGAGGGCCTGCTCGCCGTCGAGGGTCTGCTTGCCCTTCTTGAAGTCCGAGCCGGAGTCGCGGTCCTTGATGTCGCGCGGGATGTCCATCTCCACGCCGCCGAGCGCGTCCACGATGTTCGCGAATCCGCCGAAGCCGATCTCCGCGTAGTGGTCGATCTTCAGACCCGTGTTGTGCTCGACGGTACGGACCAGGAGCTCGGGGCCGTCCTCGGCGTACGCGGCGTTCAGCTTCGTGCGCCGGCCCTGGTTCGGGTAGAGCTTCCCCGAGTCCGAGCCCTTGAAGGACGGTATCTCGACGTCCGAGTCACGGGGGAGCGAGACCATCGTGTTCCCGTTGTCCCCGACGTGCAGGATCATCATCGAGTCGGTGCGCTTGCCCTCGACCTTGCCGGTGTGCAGCCGCTTCTGGTCCTCCTTGGACATGCCCTCGCGACTGTCCGAGCCGACGATCAGGTAGTTGGTGCCGTCGCCGCCGCCGGGCCGCTCGATCACCTTCGACAGGTCGACCTCGCGCTTCAGCTTGGAATCGGCCCAGAAGTACGTGCCGATCGTCACAGCGAGGAAGACCACGACCAGGGTCAGCGCACCGATCTTGATGCGCCGGCGCCAGTTCGGTGCCGGGCGTCCGCCGCGGCCGTCGTCGTAGTAGCCGTCGTCGCCGCCGCGGCCGCCGCTGCCGTTTCCGTAGACCTGGCCGTCGCTGTAGCCGCTGTCGTAACCGCGGTCGTCGTAGCCGCGGTCGTCGTAACCGCCCTGCTGGGGGATGGGGCGGGCGGTCTGGCCGCGCTGCACGTGGGGCATGACGCGTGCGCCTTCCGGCTGCATGCGTCCACTGCCTTGTCCGTACCGGTCGTCACGGCCGTACCCGTCGGGCCAATCGCTCATTGGAACAGTGTGCAGGGCACGTCAAGCTGCCTCACAAGGCCTGCAGACGATTCGGGCCAGGGCTGTTGCAGACCTGATGCAAAGCGGTCCCGGCATAAGGTGGACCTCATGACAGATCAGGCCCGAGCCTCGGCTGCGACCCTTACCGGGGCGATTGAGGGCAAGCCCACCTCGGCTTCCCGCACCACCCTCAGCCACATCATGACCCACAACGACACCAACCTCCTGGGCACGGTGCACGGCGGCGTGATCATGAAACTGGTGGACGACGCGGCCGGCGCCGTGGCCGGCCGGCACTCCGGCGGCCCCGCCGTCACCGCCTCGATGGACGAGATGGCCTTCCTCGAGCCGGTCCGGGTCGGCGACCTCGTCCATGTGAAGGCCCAGGTCAACTGGACCGGCCGGACCTCCATGGAGGTCGGCGTCCGGGTGCTCGCCGAGCGGTGGAACGAGTCGACGCCCGCCCAGCAGGTCGGCTCCGCCTATCTCGTCTTCGCCGCGGTCGACGCCGACGGCAGCCCGCGCGAGGTGCCCCCGGTCGAGCCGGAGACCGAGCGCGACCGCCGCCGCTACCAGGAGGCGCAGATCCGGCGCACCCACCGCCTCGCCCGCCGCCGGGCGATCAGGGAGCTGCGCGAGAAGCGCGCGGCCGACGGCATCGAGGACTGATCCCCGGCCCCGCACCGAGCCCGCAGGTCACTCGCAGACGACCTCGTCCCCGGTGACCACCCCGGCCTCGCCGGCCGGCTGCGGGTTCTCCGCCCGCACCCGCTGCACTCCGTCGTAGTCCTCGCCGGCGATCACCTTCATCTGCGGGCCGCGCCCCTTGGCCGCGCGGAGTTCGCTGTCCGGCAGGGCGGTGGCCAGGGTCTTCGCCGACCGGTCCCAGCGCGGGTCGTACTCCACTACCGTGCGCTGCACGTCCCGCTTCGGCGCGTTGTCGGGGGTGCCGGTGGTGCGGAAGCCGTTGGCGCGCAGCGCCTGGTCGACCTTGCCGCCGAGGCCCGCGGTCGCCGTGCCGTTCGAGACCTGGACGCGGATCTGCTCCGGAGGCACGTCCACCACGGTCGCCTTCGGCTTCGACTTCGCCGTCTTCAGCGGAGCCAGCGGCTTGTCGGTGCGCAGCGCGCCGAAGAGCTTCGCGGACTTCGCCGCGTCCCATTTGAGGGTCGAGCCGATGCCCTTGACCGCGTACCCCATCTTCCCGATCGGGACCGAGGTGAACTCGGAGGAGGCGGGCGTGAAGCGCCGCATCGCGTGGCCGAGGTCCAGCATCTCGTCGGCGCCGAAGTTCCGGTCCGCGCGCACCGAGCCGAGCACGGTGCGCGACATGTCGCGGAACCGCACCGGATTCAGGAGCACCCCGGAGGAGGTGGCCTTGGCGATCACCGCGGCCAGGAAGCGCTGCTGGCGCTGCATCCGGCCGAGGTCCGCGTCGCCGCCGATGTGCCGGGAGCGCACGTACTGCAGGGCCGCGCCGCCGTTCAGGCGGTGCCGGCCCGCGGCCAGGTCGAGGCCGGTGTGGGAGTCCTTGAGCGGGCGGGCTGTGCAGATCTCGACGCCGCCGAGGACGTCGACGGTCTTCATGAAGCTGGTGAAGTCGACCTCGAGATAGTGGTCGATCTTGACCTTCGTCATCCGCTCGACGGTGCGCACGGTGAGGTTGGGCCCGCCCTCCGCGTAGGCGGCGTTCAGCTTCACCGGATGGGCCTTGTGCTTGTCGCCGGTGTTCTGGTCGGTGTGCGCGGGCAGTTCGGCGTACGAGTCGCGGGGCAGGCTCACGATGCTGGCGCGGTCCCTGGCCTCGGAGAGGTGCACGATCATCATGGTGTCCGTGCAGTGGCAGGGGGCGCCCCCGAGCCGGTACTTGCGGCGCTCCTGCTCACTGATCCGGTCCCGGCCGTCGGTGCCGACGAGCAGGAAGTTGGTGCCGTGGCCCGCCTGCGGCCGGTTCTTCATGTCCTTGAAAGGGTCGACCCGCGAGATGCCGGTGTCCAGGCCGGTCACCACCGCGTGGCCGATGCCGGCGGCTCCCAGGACCAGCACCGAGAAGGCCGTGGTGATCCGCATGGCCCAGTTCGGCCGGCGGACCACTCTGCGCCGGCCGCCGCCGGGCGGTCGCGTCGGCCGGCCCGGCCGGGGAGGTCGGGCGGGCGAGCGGGACGCCGTGGGCACTTCGGGACACCTCCGTGGAGCGGGCGTCGGACGCGTGCAACCGTAGGTCGATACGATCTGCGGCCCACGGAATTGCGCCGTCCGGCGCGCGCCGGGTCGCCCGTTCGCGGTAACGCGACGGCTGACGCGCGTCCTCCCGCCCGGTCGTGTCCGGCCCCCGCCCGAGCTCGCCTACTCCCAGGTGAAGTTGGGGTCCACGTGCATGCAGGCCGATTCGTCGGCGCCGTTCAGGGCGTCGGCCGATTCGGGCGTGCGGTCGTCCTGCTTCGGCTGCTCGGGCGCCTCGCCGCTGCGCCAGTCCGCGCCGACCACCACGGTCACCGTGCTGACGTCCTTGGACTCCCGGACCGAACTCATCGGCAGGCCGAGGGACTTGGCCACCGCCTGGGCGTCGCCCTCGAGTTCGGCACTGGGGAAGCGGATCGTCGTACGGGCCCGGCTCAGCGTCGCCCCGTTGTCCGCCGTCGCCCGGCTGTAGCCCTGGCCGGCGAGCAGCTGCGCCACCTGGTGGGCGCGGCCCTGTACCGCCTGCTGACGGTCGCTGCCGGTGGCGTTCTGGACCGTCACACCGATCTCGGCGGGCTGCGCGGCGGGGTCGTCGGACGTGGGCTCCTTCGGATCCGCCGACTCCTCCTGCTCACCCTCGGGCGAATCCTTTTTGCCGGCGCCCTTGCCGCCCTTCTTCCCGCCGTCGCCGTCAAGCGCGATGTCCTCGCGTACGAGCCGGAAGAGCTGCTCGGCGTCGTCCGGCTTCGGCACCACCCGCGCACCCTGGTACTCGTACGGCATGGTCGTCATGGTGATGTGCTTCGGCGGGACCTTCCTGAGCTCCTTGCTCAGGTCGTACAGCTTGGCCACCGAGTCGAGACCGGTGTCGACGGTCAGCGCGTCCGTGGCCTCCTCGGCGAGGCTGCGCAACCGGCCGGGATTGCTGAGCGTGGCGTTCTCACGCAGCTCGCGCACCATCGAATTCATGTACATGTGCTGGGCCTTGGCGCGGCCGATGTCGCTGCCGTCCTCGAAGCCGTAGCGGGTACGCAGCCACTGCAGGGCCTGCTCGCCCTTGATGTTCGTGGTGCCCTTCTCCAGGCGCAGTCCTGAGCCGTGGCCCTGGGAGTCCCGGGAGTGGATGTTCGCGTCCACGCACACCGGCACCCCGCCGATCGCGTCCGCCATCGAGACCACCCCGGCGAAGTCGACCATCATGAAGTGGTTGATCCGGATGCCGGTCAGCTTCTCCCAGGTCAGTACGGTGCAGGCGGCGCCGCCCCGGCCCAGGGTCTCGTTGGTCATCATGCGGCCGTTGCTGGCCGGGTACGTCTTGTCGTTCTTCTCGTCACGGCACTGGGGCACCTCGACGAGGGTGTCGCGCGGCATGCTGATCACCGACATGTTGCTGCGGTCCGCGGACAGGTGGACCAGCATCTGCACATCGGCCAGCGGGGTGCCGCCGAAGGTCTCCTTCGCCCCGCCGAGCTTCTGATTGGCCTCGGTGTCCCGCGCGTCGGAGCCGATGACCAGGATGTTCAAGGGAGTCTGGCCGGCCGCGTTGGGCGTCGCCTCGGGCGCGCGGTTGTCGTCCGGCAGCTGCTCGGTGTCGATCCGGTTGTTCAGATACTCGTAGTAGAAGTAGCCGAGGCCGGCCGCGGCGAGCACCAGGACCGTGAGCGACCCTGCGATCCAGCGGAATATCCGGCGTTTTCGGCGCGGCCCCCGCGCCCGGCCGGACTCGCGGCGCGGCCGGCGGCCGGACCGCCGCGGCGGCTCGCCCTCGTCCTCCTCGCCGAACCGGTCCTGGTCCAGGCCCTGTTCACCCGCGTGCGGGTCGCTGTCGAGCGGACCCTCCCCGCGCACGCTGCCCTGCCTCATGCGATCCCCTCCCTGCCTGCCGCGCCCCCAGGTGCGCCTTCCCGCCCGGCGCGCGGCCGAACGGGAGGGCGCCCGGCCCTACTTGGCGCACACGGCCTTGTCCGCCTCGACCTTCTGCACTCCGTCCGGCACCTTCGTCGGCGCGGAGATGGGTGTGCCGGCTTCCTTGAAATCCGCCCCCAGAATCAAGGTCATGGCCGGCAGCCCCTGGCTGTTCCTCTCGCTCTTGCCCGGCTTCATCGCGGACCCCGGCAGACCCATGATCTGGGCCAGCCTGCGTGCCTCGTCCGCCTGGTCGGGCGCGTACTCCAGGGTCGTCCTCGCCTGCTTGTCGGGCGCGTTGCCCAGCTGCGAGGCCTTCAGGACGCCCTGTTCGTTCTGCAGCCAGGTCAGTGTGGTGCCGGCGGCACCCTGGGTGTGGCTGCCGTTGTAGACATTGACCCGGACCTCGGAGGCGTCCGCCTTCGGGCCCTTGAGCCGGGCCTGCTGCGCGGCCTTCCGCTTCTTCTTCGTCTCGGTCAGCGACTGGTCCGCCTGCAGCATCGAGAACAGCGGTCCGGCCTTGGCGTCGTTCAGGAGCACGGTCGCACCGTCGGTGTTGTCCACCACCGGGACCGTGGTGAAGCTGATGTTCTTCAGATCGGCCTTGCCCAACTCCAGGCCCAGATCCTTGAGTCTGTTCAGGTCCGCGATCTGGCTGTCCACGGTGAGTGCCGAGGTGGCGGCGTCCGCGAGACCGAGCAGCTTCTTCGGGCTGGTGAGCGTGTCGTTGGACTTCATCTTCCGCATCAGCGAGCTGAGGAACTGCTGCTGGAGCTCGATCCGGCTCAGGTCGCCGCCGGTGCCGACCGAGTAGCGGGTGCGTACGTACGCGAGCGCGTCGTCGCCCTCGATGGTGTGCTTGCCCTTGGACAGCTTCAGATGCGACTTGGGGTCGTCGATGTCCTTGGCGACGCACACCGGGACGCCGCCGACCGCGCTGGAGAGCGTCTTGACCGCATTGAAGTCGGCCATCATGAAGTGGTCGATCTCCAGGCCGGTGATCTTGTTGACGGTGCGCATCGTGCAGCTGGGCGTACGGCCGTTCTGCCCGAGGCTCTCGTTGAACCGGGTGCTCCGGGTGCCCGGGATGTCCTTCGTCGAGCCGTCGTCCTGCTTGGTCGGGCAGGTGGGGATGTCGGTGATCATGTCGCGCGGGATGCTCAACGCGGTCGCGTTGCTGCGGTCCTTGGAGACGTGCAGCAGGATCGTGGTGTCCGCGTGGCCCGCGCTGCCGGAGTCGCCGTATCCCGAATTGCCCTTGCCGGTGCGCTTGTCGGTGCCGATGAGCAGCACGTTGATCGGGCGGTCCTTGCTGAATCCGCCGGTGCCCGCGCCGTCGTCGTCTATGCCGGTGATGTTGTCGTTCAGGTGGTCCCAGTAGAGATACGCGCCGACGCCCGCGGCCAGGACGAGGAAGGCGAGGATTCCGCAGATCCACAGGGCGATCTTCTTGCCCCGGGAACGGCCGGACCCCGGCCGCGGCCTGCGGCGGCCGGGCGGCAGGTCGTCCGGGTGCCGGTGGCGGCGCTGGACCGGGACCTCGGGGCTGTGGCGGTCGTGTCCCGGGGCGGGGGAGCGGCGGCGCGGAGCCGTGGCCGTTCTCGCCGAGCGGCGGGGGCCGGGGACGTTCGACTGCCCAGCGGAAGGGTCCAGTCGCAGTTCGTAATCGCCGGTGTGCGGGTTGAGTACCCATTGGTCTGCGGGGTCGATGTTCTCCGCCCGCCCACGGCCTTGCGCGTCCACGGTTGCCTGAGTCCTCCGTCGGGGCCACGCGCGCCCTCCCCCTCCAGGGCGCCCGTCGATCGGTCCTGCTGGGCATGTCCTCAAGGATGTGCCCTAGGGCTTCTCGCCCTGGTGCGCCACGGGGTGGCCGGGTGCACCGGATCGCTCACACTATCCGCCCTGTTCAGCCGGGGGCGACGCCGGTGACAAATTCCACTCCCCTACAACTGGGCAATACGCCCATTTCCCGGAGATCTCACAGAGTCCTTTGAGGTGGCCTTTACTCGCACGTCGAATCGTCGGCCGTATTTCCGCGGAACGTGGGTACCGGACCGGGCTCGGTGGGTGCCGGACTCGGCCCGTCGGGGTCTTCGGCGGCCGGACGCAGCAGGGTGTGCGGAGGGATGAGGTGCGGGTCGGTGCCGGACGGCTTGTCGTCGTCCCAGTAGTCGCTGCCGCCGTCGAAGTAGTCGCCGTCGTCGTACAGTCCGCGGCTGAAGTCCTCGCCGCCGCCCTCGGTGTCCTCGGCGTCCTTGTCGGCCTTCTCGCCCTTCTTGCCCTTCTCGCCCTTCGACTTCTTCCCGGCCTTTTCCTTCCCGGCGGCCTCGTTCTTGTTGCCGGTGGATTGCGAGTCCGCGTCCGCCACATGCAGCGGCGCGTCCTTGCGCAGCTGCTCGAAGAGTCGCCCCGCGGCGGGTTGTGCGAGTTCGTCGCGATTCGGGTCGTACTCGTACGCCCGGCGCGGAACGGTCAGGAATTGCACCTTCTTGGTCGGGATATTGCGCATACTGCGCACCAGGTCGTACAAATCGGTCAGTCCGGCCAATGCGGGGTCGGTGGTGAGGGAAGACGTGGCGGCATCGAGCACGGGATAGAGCTTGGTCGGATTGAGCAGGACGCCATTGCTCTGCACCTTCTTGACCAGCGCGGCCAGAAACTTCTGCTGGCGGTCCATCCGGTCGGTGTCGCTGCCGTTGCCGAGGGTCTTGCGGGCCCGTACGTAACCGAGCGCCTGTTCCCCGTCGAGACGGTGGCGGCCCGCGCTGAGCTTCAGCCGCGAATCCGGGTCGTCGACCGGATTCTTGAGGCAGACGACCACGCCGTCGACGGCGTCGACCATCTTCTTGAAGCCCTGGAAGTCCACGACCATGTGGTGGTCGATCCGGATCTTCGTCAGCTTCTCGACGGTACGGATCGTGCAGGCGGCGCCACCGAACTGGAACGCCCAGTTGAACTGGGCGAATTGCTCCTTGGTGCGCGAGCCGTTCGCCTTGCGGCAGCTCGGCAGGTCCACCATCAGATCGCGCGGCAGGGACACCGCGGTCGCGCTCTTCCGGTCCGCGGCCAGGTGCAGCAGGATCGTGGTGTCCGAACGCTGGGAGCCGACGTCCCTGCCGTACGGCTTGTTGCCGCGGCCTGCGCGGGTGTCCGAACCGATCAGCAGGATGTTGAGCGCGTCGTGCTCGGACGGCGGCGGGCGTTCCTTGTCGTAGCGCTCGAGCTCGGCGGCGGTGCCGGTGTCCTGGGTGATGTTCCCCTCGAGCTTGCGGTACAGACTCCATCCGACACCGGCCGCGGCAAGCACGACCACGGAGGCGCCGAGCGCGGTCCAGCGCAGCCAGTGGCGCTTCTTACGGGGAGCGGGGGAGGCCTCCGCGGTCCCGTCCGCGGTCTCCGCCTCGGCGGTCTTCGCCCGGGCGGTCTCCTCCCCGGCCTCTGCCTCGCCGTCCGTGCCCGATGCCTGGTGCGTGCCGTCGGCCGGGCCCGTCCCGGGCGCGTCGTCGTCCGGACCCTGCGGACCGTCGGGCGTACCGGCGGTGTCGGTCACGTGTCAGTTCCCCCTCGTGGCATCCATGGCATCGGCAGCGCGTCGACACGACACGACGCTCCTACGACCATGACCCGGGGCCCGCCCCTCGCGCGCGCGGACCGGGGTCCGCAGTGGGCCGTACGGGTGTCGGGGTCCGCGACGGTTCACCGGGGGAGCGGGCGTGGTCGTCCCGTCCTACGGGCGGGGCCGAGGCGCGGCGCCGCCGGCGCCCGGAACCCCGACGGGCTCGGCTGCGCGCTCCGCCCGGACCGCGGATCCGAACGGCGACGACCACCGCGTGACGGACGACCACCGCGTGCTCGCGGCCGCCGAGGCCGACACAGGCAGGGGAGAGCCCCTCGGCGGACCCGACGAGCCGGTACGGCGGACTCCTGGTCGCTGCCGGGGCGAGGACGTAACCGTCTACCGAGGGCGTCCACACGTACGCGACGACCGGCCTCGGCCTGCAGGTACCCCTGCTCTGCGGGAACCCCGCTCCACGGGCCCCGTGACTACTCCACGGGCGGCACCGTGACTACTCCACGGACACCGTGACCCGCTCGTCCGCGACCCGGCGCGCCCGGCCCTCCGGCGGCAGCTCGGACAGATGACGGCACAGCACCACCGACGCACCGGCGGCGAGCGGAGCGAAGAGCCCGGCCGACAGCCCGTCCCAGCTGTCGTACGCCCGGCCCGACAGCACCCGCGCCCCTGGCGCGAGCCCCAGCGCCTCCGCATCGGCGCGCGCCCGCTCCACAAGCTCGGCGCCCGTCAGCTCCAACGGCCCCACCCGCAGGGCGAGTTCGTCCGCATCGACCGGAGCGTACGGCGCGAACCTGTCGCCCTGGCCCGGCACCTCGACCGCGTAGTCCACGAACCCCGCGGGCGGCTGCGGAAAGCGCCCGCCCAGCGGCCTCAGCGCGAGCGCCACCCGCTCGCCGCCGCAGGCGCGGGCCGCCTCCAACTCGTCGGGACCGGCGACGACCAGATCCGCGGCGCCGGGGTGCCCTCCGATATCGGCCGCCACTCCCACCGACGAACAGGCGAGCAGCCAGACCGCCGTCTGCCAGTGCGCGGGCAGCAGCAGTGCGAGCCGGTCGCCCGGTTCGGCGGAGAGGTCGCCCTGGAGCAGATTCGCGGTCTTGGCCACCCAATTGGCGAAGGTGGCGACGGACAGTTCCACGCGTTCGCCCGTGGCGTCGTCGTAGAAGGTCACCAGGGGGCGCGCGGGATCCGCGGCGAGCGCGGAACGCAGCAGGTCGGCAGGGGTACGGTCGGTTGCGTTCACCCGCGCAAGGGTACGCGGCGCGCCCGGCGGCGTGGGGCGTCCGGGGCGAGGGCACGGCCACCGGTTTGGCCGACGGTCCGTCAGTTCCCGATGTGCGGGCCGGTCCTGTTGCCCGCACGATCGACGCCATGCGTGGACTGATTGCTTCCAGCCTCGGCGCGACCTGCGCGGCCGCCCTCTGCCTCCCGCTCGCCCTGCCGTCCGGGGCACTTGCGGCAGAGCCCTCATCCCGGACGGACTCCCTGGCCGGCTCGACCCGGTCGCTGCCCCTGGCCCCGCTGTCGTCCGACCGGGCCGGTGGCCAGCCCCGGGCCCAGGGGCTGATCCGCAAGGACGTCCTGCCGTTCTCCCTGGTCGGCGTCGTATGGGACAACCCGGGCACCGAGCTCGCGGGTCGCGTCGAGGTCCGTACCCGCTCCAAGGACACCGGCGCCTGGTCCGCCTGGCAGCAGCTCGAGACCCACAACCAGGAGCATGCGGCGGACTCCGGCACCGAGGAGGGCACCGCCACCGGACGCCGTGGCTCCACGGCACCGCTGTGGGTCGGCGCCTCCGACGGAGTCGAGATCCGGGTCACGGCCGACGGCGCCGGCAAGCGCGGCGGCACCGAGGAACCCGGCACCCACGAGCACGCCACGGACGAGGGAGAGGGCAGGGACGTCGCCCCCGCCGGGCTTCCCGAGGGCCTGCGCCTCGAACTCGTCGACCCCGGCGAGGACCCGCCGCCGGCCGGCCCGCCGTCCGACAACCCGCGCGCCACCAACCTCACCGTGGAGTCCGCAGCCAGCTCTGCGGTGAACGCCGAACTGGCCCCGCTCGGCGCCTCCGTCATCCCCGAACTCACCAAGGAACAGACCGAGTCGGACCTCGTGGAGTCCCGCGGCCTGGCCGCCAAGCCGTACATCGGACCGCGCCCGCGCATCGTCACCCGCCAGGGCTGGGGCGCCGACGAGAAGCTCCGCGAGAGCGGATTCGGCTACACCAAGTCCGTCAAGGCCGCCTTCGTGCACCACAGCGCCACCGGCAACAACTACACCTGCGCACAAGCCCCTTCGGTGCTCCGCAGCATCTACCGCTACCACGTGAAAAGCAGCGGATGGCGCGACTTCGGCTACAACTTCGCTGTGGACAAGTGCGGAAACATCTATGAAGGTCGTGCCGGAGGAGTGGCCAAGCCGGTCCTCGGAGCACACACCCTGGGCTTCAACACCAACAGCACCGGCATCGCCGTCCTCGGCAGCTACCAGGGCACGACCCCGCCGAAGGCCGCCGTCACCGCCGTGGCCCGGCTGACCGCATGGAAGCTCGGACTGCACGGCGCCAACCCGAAGGGCAGGACGACGCTGGTCTCCGCGGGCAGCAACCTCTACAAGAAGGGGAAGAAGGTCAGTCTGAACGTGATCTCCGGGCACCGCGACGGCTTCGCCACCGAGTGCCCGGGGGCCAAGCTCTACGGCAAGCTCGGCACGGCCCGTACGTCCGCGGCCACCTACCAGGGACGCTGACCGCCACCTGCCAGGGGCACCGACCGGGGCCGGCCACCGAGTCTGCATACACTGGCCGGCCGAACGGATCCCGGCCCCGGCAGGAAGCAGAGACGACAGGTGACCGAGGCGATACTCCTGGTCGGCGGCAAGGGCACGAGGCTCCGGCCGCTGACGGTCAACACACCCAAGCCGATGGTCCCGGCCGCGGGGGTGCCCTTTCTCACCCATCAGCTCGCCCGTGCGCGGGCGGCCGGCGTCGAGCACATCGTGCTCGCCACCTCGTATCTCGCCGAGGTCTTCGAACCGTACTTCGGCGACGGTTCGGCGCTCGGCCTGCACCTGGAGTACGTCACCGAACGTGAACCGCTCGGCACCGGCGGAGCCATCCGCAACGTGGCCTCGCGGCTCACATCCGGCCCCGACGAACCGGTGCTCATCTTCAACGGCGACATCCTGACCGGCCTGGACATCGGCGCCCTGGTCGACACCCACCGCACCTCGGGCGCCGATGTCTCGCTGCACCTGACGCGGGTGGCCGACCCGCGGGCCTTCGGCCTGGTGCCCACCGATCCGACGGGCCGGGTGACCGCCTTCCTGGAGAAGCCGCAGACGCCCGAGGAGATCGTCACCGACCAGATCAACGCGGGGGCGTACGTCTTCCGGCGGTCGGTCATCGACACCATCGAGCAGGGCCGCCCGGTGTCCGTGGAGCGCGAGACCTTCCCCGGGCTGCTCGCCGCGGGCGCCCATCTGCAGGGCATGGTCGACTCCACGTACTGGCTCGACCTGGGCACTCCGGGTGCCTTCGTACGGGGATCGGCCGATCTCGTACTCGGCCGGGCGCCGTCGCCCGCCGTGCCGGGCCGGCGCGGCGACGCGCTCGTCCTGCCGACCGCCGAGGTCGCGGCGGACGCCAAGCTGACCGGCGGGACCGTCGTCGGCGAGGGCGCGGTGGTCGGTGCCGGCGCCCGGATCTCGGGAAGCGCCCTGCTCGAGGGGGCCGTGGTGGAGGCGGGCGCGGTGGTGACCGACTCGCTGATCGGCGCGGGCGCGCGGGTCGGGGCGCGTACCGCCCTGTCCGGCGTGGTGGTGGGCGACGGCGCCACGGTCGGTGCGGACAACGAACTGCGCGACGGCGTCCGGGTCTGGTGCGACGCGTCACTGCCTGCGGGCGCGGTGAGGTTCTCGTCGGACCAGTGACGGCGGCGGAGTTGGCCTTGCCTGACACGGCACTAGCTTGGTGGGGCCCGCGCGGACCCGACGGCTCCGGCCGTGGGCTTTGACCCCGGCTCGGCGCAGACCCGTATTTCCGATTTCCGATTTCCGATTTCCGAGGACCTCATCCGTGGCAGGCCGTTTCACCCCGCAGCAGGGCACCGGTGCCGCGCGCGGCCGCCGCCAGGCGGTGCCCCGGCAGACCGCTCCGGACGCGCGGCTGACCTGGACCCCGCCCGACCCTGTCGACCTGCGCCTGGTTCTCGGGCCGCTCCGGCGGGGCCCGGCCGACCCCACCTTCCGTATCGAGGCCGACGGCTCGGCCTGGCGGGCCAGTCGTACGCCTGAGGGACCGGGGACGCTGCGGGTCGCCGCGCGCGCGGGTACGGTCGAGGCCGCCGCCTGGGGTCCGGGCGCGGACTGGCTGATCCGCTCGGTGCCGACACTGCTCGGCGAGAGCGACGAGCCGGCCGCCTTCGCTCCCCGGCACCGCATCGTGGCGGCCGCCTGGCGGCGCAGGCCCGGACTCCGGCTCATCCGCACCGGCCTGGTGCTCGAGTCCCTGATCCCGTCGATCCTCGAGCAGAAGGTCACCACCGACGAGGCCTACCGCGCCTGGCGGCTCCTGGTACGCAAGTACGGCGAGCGAGCGCCCGGCCCGTCCGAGCGGCTGCATGTGATGCCCGAACCGCGGACCTGGGCGCTGATCCCGTCCTGGGAGTGGCACCGCGCGGGCGTCGACCAGAAGCGGTCCTCGACGATCCTGCGCGCGGTCCGGGTCGCCCGCCGCCTGGAGGAGGCCACGGCGATGGACCCGCCCGCGGCCAGGACCCGCCTCGAACTCGTCCCCGGCATCGGCCCGTGGACCTCCGCCGAGACCGTGCAGCGCAGCCACGGGTCACCGGACGAGGTGACCGTCGGCGACCTGCATCTGCCCGGCATCGTCGGCTACGCCCTCACCGGCGAGCGCGATACCGACGACGCCGGGATGCTCGAACTCCTCGAGCCGTACGCGGGCCAGCGCCACCGCGCCGTCCGCTACCTGCTGCTCACAGGCCGCACCCCACCGCGCCGCACCCCGAAGATGCCCCGCTGGGACATCGCCCGCATCTGACCACGCCACCTGCGCTCCAGGCCGTCACCACACAGCCCGGGCCGCCGCAGGCGACGACGGGGTTTCTCGATGCGGGGCGTTCGCGATGCCTCTGGCCCGGCCCCCCGCGCCCCGCGGGACCCGCTCAGCGCTCGACGAGGAAGTCCCCCGCGTCCCGCGGTGGCCGCCGCTTCGGTGCCTCGGCCGGGCGGCCGACCGCCACCGCACCCATCGGGTCCCAGTCGGCCGGCAGGTCGAGCTCCCGCCGCACCACGTCCCGGCAGAACATCGTCGACGAGATCCACGCCGAGCCGAGCTGCTCACCGGCCAGCGCCACCAGGAAGTTCTGGATGCCGGCCCCGGTCGCGACGACGAACATCTCCCGCTCGGCGGCGTCCCGCCGCGGATCCCCGTAGTGGTGTGCCCCTTCGGCGACGAGACAGGGCACCACGATCAGGGGCGCGGCGCGCAGCACGTCGCCGCGCCGGATCCGCTTGGCGATCGACTCCTCGGACTTGCCGTCCCGGCGCAGATCCTCGATCCACGCGTCCCGCATCGCGTCGAGCAGGCCGGTCCGCGCGGATTCGCTGCCGAGGACCACGAATCGCCAGGGCGTGGTGTGGTGCGGGGCCGGCGCGGTCACCGCGGCGGCCACCGCCCGGCGCACCGCCCCGAGGTCCACCGGCTCGTCTCCGAAGGCCCGCACCGTACGCCGCAGGGTGACCGCTTCCCGTACCGCCTCCGAGGTACCGAGCCGGAACATGTCGTCGGCCGCCGATCGGACCAGCGCGCGGGCACCGTCGCTCTCGTCGGAGCCGCCGGTCACCGCTCCGCTCACGCCGCGCACCACGGCGACGGGCAGTCCGGCTGCCTTGCCCTTCACCAGGTCGCCCGCCGCGGCCAGTTCGTCGGCGGTGGCGGTGACCGTGACGCCGAGCGCATTCCCGTGGGAGTCCGTGCCGCCGCGCAGGTCGTCGAGTACGCGTACACCGGCGGCGCCGATCGCGACGTCGGTCAGGCCGTTGCGCCAGGGGCGGCCGAAGGTGTCGCTGACCAGCACGCCGACGTCCACGCCCAGGGCGTCCCGGAGGCCCTCTCTGATGCCGCGGGCGGAGGCGTCGGGGTCCTCGGGGAGCAACAGGACGGTGCCGGAAGGGGTGTTGGAGGCGTCGACGCCGGCGGCGGCCATCACAAGGCCCTGCCGGTTCTCCACGATGCGCAGCGCCCCGCGGCGGGCGACGACGCGGACCGTCTCGGCGTCGATCGCCGCCTCGCGGTCGGTCGCGGCAAGGACCCGGCCCTCGGCCTTGGAGACGACCTTGGACGTGACGATCACGATGTCGCCGTCGGCCAGTCCCGGTCCGGCGGCCGCGATCAGCTTGGCCAGATCGTCGCCGTGCCCGACCTCGGGGATCCCCGGCACCGCCCAGGCCCGCAGCTCCGTGGCCGGACCGGATCCGGTGGCCGCAGCCGCCTCGCCGGCAGGGGAGTTCACGCCCGGACCTCCTCGGCAAGCCGCAGTGCCTCGCGGGCCATCTGGGCCGCCGCGTCCTCGTCGGTCATCAGGAGCGGCACGGCCCGGCACCTGATCCCGGCCTCGGTCACCCGGTCCACCACACCCGCGTCCACCGTGTCCACCAGCCAGCCGTCGAGCAGCCCCGAGCCGTAGTGCTCGGCGACCGCCGCCGCACCGGACTCGACGCCGACGGCGGCCAGCACCTTGTCCGCCATGCCCCGCACGGGAGCGTCCCCGACGATCGGCGAGAGCCCCACCACCGGTACGCCCGCCTCCGCGATGGCCTCCCGGATCCCGGGCACCGCGAGGATCGTCCCCACACTCACCACCGGGTTGGACGGCGGGAAGAGCACCACGTCCGCCGCGGCGATCGCCTCGAGCACCCCGGGCGCCGGCTTGGCCTGCTCCGCGCCGACCGGCACCACGGCCTCGGCGGCGACGGACGCCCTGAGCCGTACCCAGTACTCCTGGAAGTGGATGGCCCGGCGCTCGCCGTCGAGCTCGACCGCGACATGCGTCTCCACCCGGTCGTCGGACATCGGGATCAGCCGCACGCCGGGCTGCCATCGCTCGCACAGCGCCTCGGTGACCGCGCTGAGCGGATACCCGGCGGCCAGCATCTGCGTACGGACGATGTGGGTGGCGAAGTCCCGGTCGCCCAGACCGAACCACTCCGGCCCCACCCCGTACGCGGCGAGCTCCTCCTTGACCCGGAAGGATTCGTCGGTACGGCCCCAGCCCTGCTCCTCGTTGATGCCACCGCCGAGGGTGTACATCACCGTGTCGAGGTCGGGACAGACCTTGAGCCCGAAGAGATGGATGTCGTCCCCGGTGTTACCGATGACGGTGATGTCCGCGTCGGGCGCGGCCACCTTGAGTCCACGGAGAAAACGGGCACCACCGATGCCGCCGGCCAGAACCACAATGCGCATGCGCACAGTCTGTCAGGCCCGGCCCCTCCGCCGTCCGCTGCCTGTGGACAACGCCCTCCTCCGGGGCTGTCGTTCAGCCCGCGGGCACCCCGCGCAGCACCGGCGAGCACTGCGGACCGTGCATCGGCATCTCGGTCAGTCCGGGGAAATAGACGTGCAGGCTGACGGCCGGTTCCAGCGAGTCGTTGACCACCTCGTGCGCGTAGCCGGGCGCGAAGACCCGCTGCGTACCGGCGCCCAACGCGCGCGTGCGCCGCGAAGTGCGCTCGGTCAGCTCGCCCTGCAGCACGGTCAGCACGCCGGAGGACGGGCCGTGGTCGTGCAGTCCGCTGCCCTGTCCCGGCACCCAGCTGAGCAGCCAGACCTCGTAGCCGGGGCCCTGGCGCAGCCGGTGGTACCAGCGGCTGGTCGCGTCGTACCGGACCAGGTGCTCCCAGCCGGCCCGGTCCTCGGCGACGGTACGGGCGAGCCCGGCGAACTCCGCGACGGTGGAGGGATGTTCGGGCTCGGGTCGCAGAAGGTGCGGCACTTCGAGAATGTCGCCGGCGATCTGCAGGTCGCTGTCGCTGTTCATCGTGCGGTGGTTCCTCGGCAGTCACGTGCTGGGGTGTCGCGGACGGTCGCCCGGATCGCGGGCGGGAGGTGCTCGTGGAGAGCGGGAGGGCTGCTCACTCGGGAGCTCGACGAGCTCGGGGAGGAAGCGGCGTACGACCGGAGCGGGATGGGCTCAACAGCCGGGACGGCAACAGCAACAGCTGCGGCTCGCGAGGGCAGCGCAGAGGGACCCACCGGTGTGGGGCCGGGTCGGCGCGGAGTTCGCAAGCATGCCCCATAGGAGAGCGGTTTACTGCACCCCTGTCAACCGGATGTCCGGAATGCGAGATTTGATTCACCGCATCCGGTTGCCTTGCGAGGCGAAAGGTTTGTGCAGGGTCCCGGCCGGACATGTGGCGCAACAGCTGGACGGGTAAACGCCGTTGTCGTTCTGTGATCGGGCTGTGATCTTTTTCGCTTCGGCGTCCGACCCGGCAACGGGATCCGCGCGCCCTGCGTCCTTACGTTCGAGGCGGAGTCGCACGGACGGGTCGAAGGAACGTGTCTGGGTTTACCCCGATTTGAACACTTTCTGGAAAGCCTTGGTTCCGCAGAGTGAATAAGGGGCCTAATAGCAGATCCTGGCTTGACTGGTCCGGATCGGCGCACTTGTAATTTCACTCGTGTCGTTCAGCCGAAATCGGTAACGGCAGCATCACGGGGACTGCACAGACGGACGAGGGGCGCGCACATGACCGAGGTGTTCGAGGAGCTGTTGGTCGAGGACGCGGAAGAAGAACTCGGCTGGCAGGAGCGCGCGCTGTGCGCCCAGACCGACCCCGAGTCGTTCTTCCCCGAGAAGGGCGGGTCGACCCGCGAGGCCAAGAAGGTCTGCCTCGCCTGTGAGGTCCGATCCGAATGCCTCGAATACGCGCTCGCCAATGACGAGCGATTCGGAATCTGGGGCGGCCTTTCCGAGCGGGAGCGGCGCCGCCTGAAGAAGGCGGCGGTCTGACCGGCCGGAGCCGCCCGCCGGGCCGGAGCCGGCGCACGGCGGCGGGCGGAAGCGGCGCACAGTTCCCCATATCGATAGGTCTCGACCGGTATCGAGGCGTATGCAGCGGTCCGTGACGGGTGGCAGATCCACCGGTTGCGGGCCGTTCTTCGTGTCCGGGGCGATGCCCCGGACGGGTGCCCTTTCGGCTGCCGCCCCCGGTGCCGATGGCAGCCGTTAGTGTGGGGCCCCGTCCGAGACGCCCCGGCGCCCCCACGGGGCCCAGGGACTGCCGACCGGATCGGGGCGGGGCCGGCCGACTGGCCGGATTTCCGCGCCGACCGGACAGCACCCGCAGGGGCGTCGTCCACCGCAGTCCATCGAACCGGGGCCCGTACCTCGATGTCCGTGCACAGCCATCCGGCAGACCCGCAGGGCGCTGCCGCACCCGAGTTCCCCAGGCATGTCGTCACCGCCGTGCTCGTCGCCCACGACGGTGCGCGCTGGCTGCCCGACGCGCTCGCCGGCCTGCTCGGCCAGGAACGCCCCGTGCAGAACGTCGTCGCCGCCGACACCGGCAGCGCAGACGACTCCGCCCGCATCGTCACCGACGCCCTCGGCGCCGACCGGGTCGTCCACCTGGCCCGGCGCACCGGCTTCGGCGCCGCCGTGGACGAGGCCGCCCGCACCGCCGGGGTCCTCACCCCCGACGACCTCCCGTATCTCAAGCGGCCGAGCGGCTGGGACCCGGTCACCCGGACCTGGCGCGACGAGGCATACGACATGCCGGAGCTGCCGCACGGCGAGCCCGTGCAGTGGCTGTGGCTGCTGCACGACGACTGCGCTCCCGAGCCGGGGGCGCTCGCCGCGCTGCTGCAACTCGTCGAGAACGAGCGGGAGCTGAACCGCGACGTCGCCGTCGTCGGCCCCAAGCTCCGCGGCTGGTACGACCGCCGCCAGCTCCTCGAGGTCGGCGTCTCCATCGCACACAGCGGCCGCCGCTGGACGGGCATCGACCGCCGCGAACAGGACCAGGGCCAGCACGACCAGACCCGCCCGGTGCTCTCCGTCTCCAGCGCGGGCATGCTGATCCGGCGGGACGTCTTCGAGCAGCTCGGCGGCTTCGACCGGCGGCTCCCGCTGATGCGTGACGACGTCGACCTGTGCTGGCGCGCGCACGCCGCGGGGCATCGCGTCATGATCGCCCCGGACGCCGTCGTACGCCATGCCGAGGCCGCCTCCCGCGAGCGCCGCACCGTCGACTGCGCCGGCCGCGGGACCGCGAGCCCGCACCGCGTCGACAAGGCCGGCGCGGTGTACGCCCTGCTCGTCAACTCCCGGGCCGCCGTGCTGCCCTGGGTGCTGCTGCGGCTCGTGGTCGGCACCCTGCTGCGCACCATCGCCTACCTCGTCGGCAAGGTGCCGGGTCAGGCGCTCGACGAGGTGGCCGGACTGACCGGCACCCTGCTGCGCCCCGGGCGCATCATCGGGGCCCGGCGCCGCCGCGGCAGAGCGGTCACCGAAGCCGCCGAACTGCGGCCGCTGTTCCCGCCGCCGGGTGCCACCGTGCGGGTCACCGTCGAACAGGTCGCCTCCGGTCTCGTCGGCCGCTCCGACCCGGACGCCTCCTCCGGCGGCCGGCACGGGGCCGTCGAGAGCGGGCCGGGCGACGACGACGCGGACTTCCTGGAGATCGACCAGTTCGCCCGGGTGAAGCGGCTCGCGCGCAAGCCCGGTCCGGTGCTCTTCGCCGTCCTGCTGCTCGTCGCGCTGATCGCCGGCCGTTCGCTGCTCGGCAGCGGCGCACTCGCGGGCGGCGCCCTGCTGCCCGCGCCCTCGGACGCCTCCGCGCTCTGGGACCGGTACCTGGACGCCTGGCACCCCGTCGGCACCGGCGGTACGCAGTCCGCGCCGCCCTACATCGCCCTGGTCGCCGGCCTCGCCACCCTGCTGCTCGGCTCGACGGGGCTCGCGGTCACGGTGCTTCTGATCGGTTCGGTGCCGCTGGCCGGCGTCGCCGCGTACTTCGCCTCCCGGCCGCTCGTCCAGTCCCGGCTGCTTCGCGCCTGGGCCGCCGTCGCGTACGCCTTCCTGCCCGCGGCCACCGGTGCGCTCGCGGGCGGGCGGATCGGCACCGCGGTCCTCGCGGTACTGCTCCCGCTGATCGCCCGCGCGGGCCTCGCCGCCAGTGGGCTGCTCGCCGACTCCCCGGGGGCGCGCGGCAGTTGGCGTGCGACCTGGGCGTACGCCCTGCTACTCACGGTCGCCACCGCCTTCACGCCCGTCGTGTGGCCGATCGCCCTGGTGCTCGGCATCGGACTGCTGGTGCTGCGCCGCGCCGACCTCGTCGCCCAGGGGCTCCGGACTCTCGCGGCCCTCGGCGTCCCGCTGCTCGTCCTCGCTCCCTGGTCGCTCTCGCTGCTGCCGTTCGGCTTCTTCCGCGAGGCCGGGCTCTCGTACGGCACGGGGGCGGCGAGTGCGCTCGACCTGCTCGGCCTGAGCCCCGGCGGGCCGGCCGCGGTCGGCGGGCTGCTGCTCGTGGGCATCGTGGCGGCCGCGCTCGCCGCGCTGCTTCGCAGCGAACGGCGGCAGGCCGTGCTCACCGCCTGGGCCGTCGCCCTGACCGCCTTCGTCTTCGCCGTGTGGTCGAACATCTCGGCCTGGGCGGGCCCGGCGACCCTCCTCTACGGCATGGCGATGATCGCCGCCGCCGTCCTCGGCGCCGACGGGGCGCGCTCCCGGGTCGCCGAGCAGAGCTTCGGCTGGCGGCAGCCGGTGGCCGCACTGATCGCAGTGCTCGCCGCCGCCGGTCCGCTGCTCGTCGCGGCAGGCTGGATGATCCGCGGCGCGGACGGGCCCCTCGAGCGGCGTACGCCCGAGCAGGTGCCCGCCTTCGTCGCGGAGGAGGCGAGCACCCGGGACCAGGCACGCACCCTCGTGCTCGACAGCTCCTCGGCCGCCCGGGTCTCGTACTCGCTGGTCCGCGGCGCGGGCGCCCGGCTCGGCGACGGCGAACTGACCGAGGCGGGCGGCGGCAACGACCGGCTCGACCGCACCGTCGCCCACCTCGTCGCGGGCTCCGGCGCCGACCAGGCGGACGAGCTCGGCGTCTTCGCCGTCCGGTACGTCCTGGTGCACGACGGGGCGCCGCGCCGGATGAGCCGCGTCCTGGACGCGACCCCGGGGCTCACGAGGCTCAGCCAGCAGGACGGCAGCGCGCTGTGGCGGGTCGACCGCCAGGTGGCCCGGGCCGCGATCGTGCCGCCCGGCGACGGCGCGGGCGAGCCGCAGCCGGTCGCCGCCGGTCCGGTCGAGGTCCACACCCGGATCCCGAACGGACCCGAGGGCCGCGTACTGCGCCTCGCGGACGCCGCCGACGACGGCTGGACGGCGACGCTCGACGGCAAGCCGCTCACCAGGACGACCGTGGCCGGCTGGGCGCAGGGCTTCGAACTGCCCGCGGGCGGCGGCCGGCTCGACGTCACCTTCGACACTCCGGGGGCGCACACCGGCTGGCTCTTCGCCCAGGGCGCGATGGCCGTCGTCCTCGTGGTGCTCGCCCTGCCGGGGCGCCGTCGGACCGTCGACGACGACCTGCCGGACGAGGCGCTCGTGGTGCCGGCGCAGCCCGTCGAGGGCGAGGGGCGCAGGGCGCGCAGGCTCCGTGCGCAGGCCGCAGCGGAGCCGGGAGAGCCGGCCACGGCGGGCGCCGATCCGCAGGGCGCACCTCCGCAGGTGCCCGACTCCCCGCCGGCCGTGCCCCAGCAGCACGCGTACGGCGACTGGGACGAGCCCGGCCACGCGGCCGCCGATGCATCCGCGCATGCCGGCGCGGCCACGCACGCCGACACGGCCGCACAGGCCACGGACCCGTACACCACCGGCCCGTACGCCGCCGACCCGTACGGGCAGTACTCGGCGGACCCGTACCAGCAGGCCCCGTATCAGCAGGACTCCCACCAGCAGGACCCGTACGCGCTCGAGTCCTACGGGGCGGCCCCGTATCCGCCCGCGCCTCCGCAGGCCCCTGTGCCCCAGCAGGACGCGGGCTACGACGCGTACGGCCACCAGAGCGCGTACGGACAGCCGCCCGCCTATGACCCGCCCGCCTATGACCCGCCTGCCTACGACCCTGGGGCCTACGACCCGCTCCAGGACCCGTCGTATCCCGCGTACGAGCCCGGACCTCCCTCGTACGACCCCGGGCACGCGCCGTACGAGCCCGGAACGTCCCCGTACGAACCCGGAACCGGATCATCCGGCAGTCGCACCGACAGTGAGCGCCCCGACGGGAGCCAGCAGTGAACCGCACGACCCTCTCCCTGATCGCAGCGGGCACGGGCCTCGTCGCCGTGACCGGCTTCGCCGCTCTCACCAGCCCGGACTCGCAAGGCACGGAGACCGCGTCGGCGGCCGCGCGCAAGCCCGTCGAGCGGTCCAGCGTGCTCTGCCCGGCGCCGAGTTCGTCGGACCTGGCGGAGACGGCGTACACCTCCTTCACGCCGAAGTCCGCCGCCGGCTCGTCCTCCGCTGCCAAGGGCTCCGCCGAACTCGCGCCGGCCCAGCGCAAGCTGAAGGATGAGGCCGACGGCAAGGACAAGAAGAAGGACAAGGACAAAGACAACAAGACTGATAAGCCTGACAAGGCCGACAAGAAGGGCAAGGGCAAGCCCTTCCTCGCGCCCGAGGAGCCGGGCAAGGCGGTGACCGCGGACGCCTCCGGTGCCGATGCGCCCGCCCTCATCGGCTCGGCCGACGGCTCCCTGGCGCCCGGCTGGACCGTGCAGCAGACCACCAAGGTTCCGGCCGGCAGCGGGCGTGGACTGCTCGGGATGGCCTGCTCGACACCCGACACCGACTTCTGGTTCCCGGGCGCCAGCACGGCGAAGGAGCGGAGCGACTACGTCCATGTGACCAACCCGGACAGCACGGCGGCCGTGGTCGACATCGAGCTGTACGGGCGCGAGGGCGCCATCAAGTCCGAGCTGGGGGAGGGCATCCAGGTGCCGCCCGAGTCCAGCGTCCCGGTCCTGCTGTCCACCCTCACCGACGAGCCGCAGACCAATGTGACCGCCCATGTCACCGCCCGTACGGGCCGGGTCGGCGCCGCCGTGCAGGCGCGCGACGACGAGCTGGGCGCCGACTGGCTGCCGCCGTCCGCCGACCCGGGCGGCAGTGTGGTCCTGCCCGGCATCCCGAAGGACGCCACCTCGGTGCGCCTGCTCGCCTTCGCCCCGGGCGAGGACGACGCGGACCTCAAGGTGTCGCTCGCCGGCCGCACGGGGTCGATCACCCCGGCCGGCAACGAGACCCTGCACGTCAAGAGCGGGATGACGGCCGCCGTCGATCTGGGCGACCTGACCAAGGGGGAGGCCGGTTCGTTGGTGCTCACCCCGACCGAGGACTCGACCCCCGTGGTCGCCGCCCTGCGGGTCACCCGCGGCAAGGGCGCCGACCAGGAGATGGCCTTCATCCCGGCGGCCGCGCCGGTGGGGGAGCGCGCGACGGCCGCCGACAACCGGGCGAAGGGCTCCACGCTCGCCCTCACCGCTCCGCGCGGTACGGCGAAGGTCAGGGTCACCGCGTCCGCGGGCAGCGAGGGCGGACGCCCGGTCACCAAGACGTACACGGTCAGGAAGGGCACGACGCAGGCGGTCGAGCCGCCGGTGCCGAGTGGCCTGAAGGGCACGTACGCCCTCACTGTCGAGCAGGTCTCCGGCACCGCCTACGC
Source organism: Streptomyces triticagri (assembly GCF_003429565.1). Taxonomy (GTDB): domain Bacteria; phylum Actinomycetota; class Actinomycetes; order Streptomycetales; family Streptomycetaceae; genus Streptomyces; species Streptomyces triticagri. The sequence continues at coordinate 16,047 of NZ_QUAK01000022.1, read as the reverse complement.
AGCGCGGACGCTCGCGGAGAACGAGGACGGGGTGCCCATGTTCACCGTGCAGACCCTGCCGGACGACCGGGGCACGGTCTCGGTGCCCGAGGCGGCGCAGGACCTGGCGGTGCTCCAGGACTGACACGGGGGAGGGCTGACGCGAGGGCGGTGCGGAGCCGCCGCGCGCTCCGGCCGGGACCGCGTCACTCCTCGCCGTAGCGCGGGTCCACGGACTCGGGGGACAGGCCGAGGAGCTCGGCTACCTGCTCCACCACCACCTCGTGGACCAGGGCCGCGCGCTCGTCGCGGCTCTTGGTCCTGATCTCGACCGGCCGGCGGTAGACGACGATCCGGGCCCGACGGTCGCCGTTCGCCTCCGCCGTGCCCCCGAGGGGGACGGTCTCCTCGCGTCCCTCGGCCGACGCTTCCGCCCCGCCCTCGAGGCGGGGCACGTCGAGCACCAGGAAGTCGATGTCCGCGAGCTGCGGCCAGCGCCGCTCGAGCCGCTCCACCGAGTCCTGCACGAGATCCGTGAAGCCCTCGGCCCTGCTCGCCGACAGGGGGACCTGGGGCGGCGCCACCGGGCCGCGCATCCCGCGGCCGTGGCGGTCGCGGCGGCGGGGCCCGGGTGCTGTGGTGCCGGGCGGTACGTGCTTGTCCATCACCGACGCAGCGTAGTCCTCCCCGGTGACAACGGTGCCCCGGCCCGCCCGGAGGGCGCCTGCCGAGGCCCCTCACCCGTGCGAGGGGCTCCGGTGCCGACGCGGGACGTCCGTACGGCACAGCTGCTGTCGTTTCCTGACCGATCGACCCACTCTTGGGCTCGATTCCGGATTGCTCTCGGACCGTCGTACCCATGGCAAATGACGGCATTTCCGCCCACTGGTGACCGGATCCAACTCCCGTGGCCCGAGTGCCCTTTGAGGTACCCGCAGGTCAGCGCGGGCGCTCCGCGGATCGGCGCAGGATCGTTTTCGCGGCGACACGGTGGGGTGACCTCGCGGAGAGTCGTCGCGGCCCGCTCAAGAGTGCGGTACCGTCCAACGTCGTGAGCCCTGTACGTCGCTGTTCGCGCACCGCCTGCGGCCGTCCCGCCGTCGCGACGCTGACGTACGTCTATGCCGATTCCACGGCGGTGCTCGGCCCCCTCGCGACCTACGCCGAGCCGCACTGCTACGACCTGTGCGCCGAGCACTCCGAGCGCCTCACCGCGCCGCGCGGCTGGGAAGTGGTCCGGCTCGCCGACACCGGCGGCCCGACCCGCCCGAGCGGCGACGACCTGGAGGCGCTGGCGAACGCGGTGCGTGAGGCCGCCCGCCCGCAGGAGCGCGCCGCCGAGGCCGGTGGCGGTGGTCCCGGGGCGGCGGACCCGATGGAGGTCGCGCGCCGCGGGCATCTGCGCGTACTGAAGTCACCCGACTCCTGAGCGGCGGCCGAGCCCCCTCCACCGCAGTCCGTCCTCCTATGGACGCGTGATGTTTCCCCTTCAACAACCGTTACCGTACGGACCATTGACTTCCGCTTGTCGCGGACACGACGATTCGGCGACCCGTGAACGATCACCGGGAGGCCCATGTGTTCGTACAGCAACTGGAACCGGTCGCCGACTCACTCACGCTCTCCGCGCTCGTCGCCGCACTGCCTCTGATCACGGTCCTGGTGCTGCTCGGTGCCGTCCGGATGAAGGCCCACCTCGCAGGCCTCATCGGCCTCGCCGTCGCCGTGCTCGTCGCCTGGATCGCGTACGGCATGCCCATCGGGCAGACGCTGTCCAGCGGCGTCCAGGGAGTCCTGTTCGGCCTCTTCCCGATCATGTGGATCGTCGTCAACGCCCTGTGGGTGTACCGGATGACGGTCCGCACCCAGCACTTCGACATCCTCCGCCGGTCCTTCGGACGGCTCTCCGACGACCCGCGCGTACAGGCGCTGGTCGTCGCCTTCTGTTTCGGGGCACTGCTCGAGGCGCTGGCCGGCTTCGGCGCACCCGTCGCCATCAGTGCGGTGATGCTGGTCGCGCTCGGCTTCGATCCGGTACGGGCGGCCGTGGTGGCGCTCGTCGCCAACACCGCCCCGGTGGCGTTCGGCGCCATGGGCACACCGGTCGTCACGCTGGCGCAGGTCACCGGGCTTCCGCTGGACTCGGTGGCCTCCGTGGTCGGACGCCAGACCCCGCTGCTCGCCCTCATCGTCCCGCTGATCCTGGTCTTCCTGGTCGACGGCAGGCGCGGGCTGCGCGAGACCTGGCTGCCCGCCGTGGTCTGCGGAGTCGCCTTCGCGGCGGCCCAGTTCGCTGCGTCCAACTACGTGTCCGCCCAGCTCGCCGACATCGGCGCCGCGCTGGCCGGCGCCGCGGCCCTGGTGGCCGTTCCGAGCGCCCGCAGGCCCGCCGACGAACGCGTCCGCGCCGACGTCCTCACGGGGGCGCGCAGCGAGGACCTGGACGTCGTCGACGAGCGCCCCGAGGTGATCCGGGCCTACGCCCCGTACGCCCTGATCGTGGCCGTCTTCTCGGTGGCCCAGATCCCGCCCGTGAAGGACCTCTTCGACAAGGCGACCCGCTCCTTCGACTGGCCGCTGCTCAACGTCGCCAATCCCGACGGCGATCCCGTCAGCGGCAATGTCTTCTCCCTGCCGCTCGTCTCCACGGGCGGAACGCTGGTCCTTGTGGCGGGCCTTTTCACGGCCCTGGTACTGGGGCTCCACGCGCGCGTGGCGGTACGCGAATGGGCCTCCACCGTCCATGAGTTGCGCTTCGCGATCCTGACCGTCACCTCGGTGCTCGCCCTCGCCTATGTGATGAACCTGTCCGGACAGGCCGCCGTCATCGGGCACTTCGTGGCCGCCGCCGGAGCCGGGCTCGCCTTCCTTTCGCCGGTCCTCGGCTGGTTCGGGGTCGCCGTCTCCGGCTCCGACACCTCGGCCAACGCGCTCTTCGGCGCCCTCCAGGTGACCGCGGCCCGGCAGTCCGGCCTGTCGCCCGATCTGCTGGCCGCGGCGAACAGTTCGGGCGGCGTGCTCGGCAAGATGATCTCGCCGCAGAACCTGACCATCGCGTGCGCTGCCGTCGGCCTCGCGGGCAAGGAGGGCGATCTGCTGCGCAAGGTGCTGCCGTGGAGCCTCGGACTGCTCCTGGTGATGTGCCTGATCGTGGTGGCCCAGAGCACCTTCGTCCTGGGCTGGATGCTGCCCTGACAGGGCGTCCGGCACGGCCGTCCCGACCGACCGGTCCTGGTTGTCCGTGCACCCGGGTACTTTTGGGTGACCGCAGTGGATTTCAGGAGAGGGCTGGCCGTGGCTGATCTTTCGCAGATCGTGAAGGCGTACGACGTGCGAGGAGTGGTCCCCGATCAGTGGGACGAGTCCCTCGCGAAGCTGTTCGGCGCCGCCTTCGCGCAGGTGACCGGTGCCGAGGCGATCGTGGTCGGGCACGACATGCGTCCCTCGTCGCCGGGCCTCTCGCGCGCCTTCGCGCGCGGGGCGGCCGACTTCGGGGTGTCCGTCACCGAGATCGGCCTGTGCTCCACGGACCAGCTGTACTACGCCTCGGGGGCGCTCGATCTGCCGGGCGCGATGTTCACGGCCTCGCACAACCCGGCGCAGTACAACGGCATCAAGATGTGCCGCGCCGGTGCCGCCCCCATCGGCCAGGACACCGGGCTCGCCGAGATCCGCGCCCTGGTCGAGCAGTGGGCCGAGTCCGGTGCGCCCGCGCCCGTCGCGACGCCCGGCGAGATCACCGCCCGCGAGACCCTCGAGGACTACGCGGCCCATCTGCGCGGCCTCGTCGACCTCACCGCGATCCGCCCCCTCAAGGTCGTCGTCGACGCGGGGAACGGCATGGGAGGGCACACCGTCCCCACCGTCTTCAAGGGCCTGCCGCTCGACCTGGTCCCGATGTACTTCGAGCTGGACGGCACCTTCCCCAACCACGAGGCGAACCCTTTGGACCCGGCCAACATCGTGGACCTCCAGAAGCGCGTCCGCGACGAGGGCGCCGACCTCGGCATCGCCTTCGACGGCGACGCGGACCGCTGCTTCGTGGTGGACGAGCGCGGCGAGGGCGTCTCCCCGTCCGCCGTCACCGCCCTGGTCGCCGGCCGCGAGCTCGCCAGGAACGGCGGTTCGGGCACCGTCATCCACAATCTGATCACCTCCTGGTCGGTCCCCGAGGTGGTCCGGGAGAGCGGCGGCACCCCGGTCCGCACGCGCGTGGGCCACTCGTTCATCAAGCAGGAGATGGCCGACACCGGCGCGATCTTCGGCGGCGAGCACTCCGCGCACTACTACTTCAAGGACTTCTGGAACGCGGACACGGGCATGCTGGCCGCCCTGCACGTCCTGGCCGCGCTCGGCGGCCAGCAGGGCCCGCTCTCCGAGCTCGTCGCCCAGTACGACCGGTACGCCGGCTCCGGCGAGATCAACTCCACGGTGGCCGACCAGGAGGGCCGCGCCGCCGCCGTACGGGAGGCGTACGAGGGCCGGGACGGACTGACCCTCGACGAGCTGGACGGCCTGACCGTCACGGCCGACGACTGGTGGTTCAACCTCCGGGCGTCCAACACCGAGCCCCTCCTGCGGCTCAATGTCGAGGCCCGGGACACCGCCACCATGGAGCGCGTCCGCGACGACGTGCTCGCCCTCGTACGGGCCTGACCCCATCCGCCGCACCGGGGTCCACGCGCGCGTGGACCCCGGCCGCGGGCCCGCCCCGCGCACGAACCGGTAACGGCCGCCCCGGCGCACCCCGGGACACAGCACCGCTCCCCGCACGGCGGTAGGCTGACCAGGCCCCATTCCGTCGGCGCACGGCCCTGGAGACACCTCTTGGCCGAGCCCGTGGGACCGGGCCCGCAGGAACTGTTCTGAACCGCTGTCCGAAGGGACCCACCCCATGCCGCTCGAAGCCGGCCTCCTGGAGATCCTCGCCTGCCCGGCCTGTCACGCCCCCCTCGAGGAGTCGGACACCGAGCTGCTCTGCACCGGCAAGGACTGCGGTCTGGCCTACCCGGTGCGTGACGGCATCCCGGTGCTCCTGGTCGACGAGGCCCGCCGCCCCGACTGACCCCGTACGGTGGCCGGACGGCCGCCCGGCCGTGCACCCGACCCTCGCCCGCCGTCGAGGCGGCCGACGCCATCAGCGAAGCCCCCAAGGCACCCGCGCATCGGAGGCTGATCCCCGTGCTCGACGAATCGCTGCTCGACGACCCGGAAGCACTCGCCCTGGCCGACCGCCGGAGCCTGCTGCGCGGCGCCGCCGAAGCCGGCGCCCGGGTCCGTACCGGCCTGCGGCACTCCGCCGATGCCGGACTCACCGAGCTCAAGCCCGACGGCCGCCCGCGCGCGGTGCTGATCGCGGGACCCGGCACCGCGGCCACCTGCGTCGCCGATCTGCTCGGCGCGTTCGCCGGCGCCGGCTGTCCCGTGACCCGCCTGCACCCCACCGGAGTGGCGGCCGCAGCGGGCGCCCTGCGCTGGTCCCTGCCCGGCTGGGCCGGCCCGGTCGACCTGCTCCTCATCGCCACCCCCGACGGCTCCGAGCCGGGCCTCGGCGTGCTCGCCGACCAGGCCTACCGGCGCGGCTGCACCGTGGTCGCCGTCGCGCCCCCGCGCTCCCCGCTCGTCGAGTCCGTCGCGGGCGCACACGGCCTCACCGTCCCGATGGCCTCCCCGCCCCACGACGAGTACGACGAGGGCGCGACCGCCGGCCTCGACGCCCTGTGGGCGCTGCTCACCCCGCTGCTCGTCCTGCTCGACCGGACCGGCCTGATCACCGCACCGGCGGACGTGCTGCAGAAGGTGGCGGACCGCCTTGACAGCACGGCGGAGCGCTGCGGGCCGGCCATCGCCACGTACAGCAACCCGGCCAAGACCCTCGCCGCCGAGCTCGACGAGTCGCTGCCGCTGATCTGGACCGAGGGCCCGGGCGCCGGACCTCCGGGCCGCCGATTCGCCGCCCTGCTCGCCGAGTTGGCCGGGCGCCCGGCGCTCGCCGCGGAACTCCCCGAGGCGCTGCCCGCGCACGGCACGCTGCTCGCCGGTGACCTCGCGGCGGCTGCCGATCCCGACGATTTCTTCCGCGACCGCGTCGAGGACGAACAGGCACTACGCGCGCGTGCCGTCCTCCTTCGCGACCGTCCGACCGGGGGCCTCAGCGCCGCACCGGCCGCCCGTGAACTCGCCCTCGGCCACGGCACCGCCATCAGCGAACTGGAACCTGCCGACGGCAGCGACCTGGAGGCGCTCGCCGAGCTGATCGCCGTCACCGACTTCGCCGCCGTCTACCTGGCACTCGCCTCCAGCGGCCGATCCTGACGAACAGTCAGCCACCGATGTTCAGCCGAACGTGACCTTCCGTACGAGAGCTACCAGAGAGCACTGCACCCATGGACCGCCTCACCAACACCGTCCGCCCCTACGCCTGGGGTTCGACCACCGCCATCCCGGAACTCCTCGGCGAGCAGCCCACCGGTGAGCCGCAGGCGGAGATGTGGCTGGGCGCCCACCCCGGCGCACCCTCGCGTCTCGCCCGCGGCACCCTCGACGAGGTCGTCGCCGCCGATCCCGAGCGCGAACTCGGCACCGCCAGCGTCAGCAAGTTCGGGCCCCGGCTGCCCTTCCTGCTCAAGCTCCTCGCGGCCGCCGCCCCGCTCTCCCTGCAGGTGCACCCGAACCTCGAGCAGGCCCGCGAGGGCTTCGCCGACGAGACGGAGCGCGGCGTCCCGGTCGACGCCCCGAACCGCAACTACAAGGACGCCAACCACAAGCCCGAACTCATCTGCGCCCTCACGCCGTTCGACGGCCTCTGCGGTTTCCGCGCCCCCACCGACGCCGCCCGGCTGTTCGACGGCCTCGGCGTCGACTCCCTCAAGCCGTACGTGGACCTGCTCCGGGCCCACCCCGAAGAGGCCGCGCTGCGCGAGGTGCTCACCGCCGTACTGACCGCCGACACCGCCGAGATGGCCGCGACCGTCACCGAGGCCGCTGCCGCCGCGGAGCGCCTCGGCGGCGAGTACGCCCCGTACGCCGCGATCGCCCGCCACTACCCCGGCGACTCCGGCGTCATCGCCGCCATGCTGCTCAACTTCGTCCAACTCGCCCCGGGCGAAGCCATGTTCCTCGGCGCCGGCGTGCCGCACGCCTATCTCGACGGCCTCGGCGTGGAAATCATGGCCAACTCGGACAACGTGCTGCGCTGCGGCCTCACCCCCAAGCACATCGACGTACCCGAACTCCTGCGCATCGTCCGCTTCGAGGCCACCGAGCCCGCCGTGCTCCGGCCGGAGGCGGACGAGGCCGGCGAGGAGGTGTACGAGACCCCGACCGACGAGTTCCGGCTCTCCCGTTTCGTGGTGGCCGAGGGCGCCGAGCCGCGCGTACTGACCGCGCCCACCCCGCAGATCCTGCTCTGCACCGCTGGTTCGATCCGGGCCGGCGGCGAACTCCTCGCGCCCGGCGGCTCGGTGTTCGTCCCCGCGGGCGACGAGGCGGTCGTCTCCGGCAGCGGCACCCTCTTCCGCGCCACCGTGGCCGTCTGACGTCGGCGGCCCATGCCGTGCTGCGACAATGACCCACCGCACGGCATGGGCACGACGAGAGTCGACGTACGGATCGTCGACACACGAATCGTCGACGTACGAGAGGACACAGGGCACACATGAGCGCGTCAGGCGGAACCAAGGCGATCGTGGCGGCACTGGCCGCCAACCTGGCCATCGCGGTGGCGAAGTTCGTCGCCTTCCTCTTCAGCGGCTCGTCCTCGATGCTCGCCGAGAGCGTCCACTCGCTCGCCGACTCCGGCAACCAGGGCCTGCTCCTGCTCGGCGGAAAGAAGGCCCAGCGCGCGGCCACCCCGCAACACCCCTTCGGTTACGGCCGCGAGCGCTACATCTACGCCTTCCTCGTCTCGATCGTGCTCTTCTCGGTCGGCGGCATGTTCGCCATCTACGAGGGCTACGAGAAGATCAAGCACCCGCACGAACTCGAGCACTGGTACTGGCCGGTCGGCGTCCTGGTGTTCGCGATCATCGCCGAGTCGTTCTCGTTCCGTACGGCGATCAAGGAGTCCAACTCGATCCGCGGCAAACAGTCGTGGAGTGACTTCGTCCGCCGCGCGAAGGCTCCCGAACTGCCGGTCGTCCTGCTCGAGGACCTCGGCGCCCTGATCGGCCTCGTCCTCGCCCTCGGCGGCGTCGGCATCGCGCTCGCCACCGGCAACGGCGTCTGGGACGGCATCGGCACCCTCTGCATCGGTGTGCTGCTCATCCTGATCGCGATCGTCCTGGCCGTGGAGACCAAGTCGCTGCTGCTCGGCGAGTCCGCGGGCATCGAGGAGGTCCAGAAGATCGAGGGCGCGATCGTCGACGGCGACACCGTCACCCGCATCATCCACATGCGGACGCTGCACCTCGGTCCCGAGGAGCTCCTGGTCGCCGCCAAGGTCGCGGTCCAGCACGACGACACGGCCACCGAGGTCGCCTCCGCGATCAACGCCGCGGAGGCCCGTATCCGGGAGGCCGTCCCGATCGCCCGGGTGATCTATCTGGAGCCGGACATCTACAGCGAGACGGCCGCCGCGGCCGGCGAGAACCCCGCCAAGAGCCCCGGCGGCCACTGAAGTTCGCCCGGCACGTACGAGGGCCCCACGACGCCTTCTTGGGTTCAAGGAGTCGTGGGGCCCTCGGCGTCGTACGGCGGTCAGCGCACCTCGCGGAGTACGTCGAGCACCGCCGCCCGGTCCGGCGCCGACTCGAGGCGCTCCCGGAAGCCGGTGTCCATCAGCTTGCGCGACAGCATCGCCAGAATCCGCAGATGCTCGTCCCCGGCCGCGGCCTCGGGCACGGCGATCATGAAGATCAGCTTGGCCTGCGTGCCGTCGAGAGCGCCCCATTCGACGCCCTCGGGCGAGCGGGCGAAGCCGACGACCGGCGCGCTCACCGCGTCCGTCTTCGCGTGCGGGATGGCGATCTCCTCGCCGAGCCCGGTGGTGCCCTGCTCCTCACGGCGCAGCGCCGTCGCGACGAGCTCCTCCTCGTCCGTGACCTTGCCGGAGGCGGTCAGGAGTGCGGCCATCTCGCGGATCGCCGCTTCCTTGTCGTGCGCGTCGAGGCCGAGCTTGACGGTCTCCTCGGTGAGGTGGCCGGAGAGCACCTCATCGGAGTCCTCGGAGTCCTCGGCGGGCCCGGCTCCGGCGGCCGTGTCCGAGGGCTCGGCCGCGGCCTTCGCGGGGGCACTCGCCGTACCCGAGTCGCTCGCCTTGGCCATGCCGATCCCGGCACCGGCCCCAGCACCCGCACCGGCCGCAGCACCCGCACCGGCCCCGACTCCTGCGAGGGCGGGCTCAGCGGCACCGGGCCCACCCGTCAGCCCACCCCGCCTGCGCTCCGTGAAGTCGACAAGCGCCACCGTCGTGATCGCGGTGACGATCGAACCCGCGATCACGGCCACGAAGAACATCGGCACCCCGCCGATGGCCCCGAGCACGGCCACGATCGGCCCGCCGTGCGGAACCGAGTCCTCCACACCGGCCACACCCGCAATGGCACCGGCCACGGCGCCACCGAGCATGTTCGCCGGAATGACCTGGGCCGGCCGCGCGGCGGCGAACGGAATCGCACCTTCGGAGATACCGAAGAAGCCCATGAACAACGCGGCCAGACCGGTCTCCTTCTCCTGCTCGGTGTAGAGCCGCTTGCGCAGCACCGTCGCGAGCCCCTGACCGAGCGGCATCACCGGAATCGCGGCCGCGCACATACCCATCACGGACAGATTGCCGGTGGCGATCAGACCCGTACCGAACAGGAACGCCGTCTTGTTGACCGGCCCGCCCATGTCGAACGCGATCATCAGACCGAGGATGGCGCCGAGCGCGATGGCGCTGGTGCCGGTCATCCCGCTGAGCCAGCTGGTCAGATGCTCGAAGACCCAGGAGATCGGCTTGCCGATGACGTAGATGAAGAACAGCCCGAGCGCCGTCGTGGAGATGATCGGGATCACGATGATCGGCATCACCGGCTGGGCGAACTTGGGGACCTTGACCTTCTTGATCCACAACACCAGATAGCCGGCCAGGAAGCCGGTCACGATCGCCCCGATGAAGCCGGCGCCCGCCTCGGAGTCGTACAGCTCACCGGTGTTGGCGATCCAGCCGCCGATCATGCCAGGCACCAGCGCGGGCCGGTCGCCGATCGCGTAGGCGATATAGCCGGAGAGGATCGGCACCATCAGCGTGAAGCCGATGACACCGATCTCGTTGACGTGCATCCAGAACGAGTCGTCCGGGATGACCAGGCCGCCCTTGGGGTCGGTGTGCCCGCCGAGCGACAGCGAGATGGCGATCAGCAGACCGCCGACGACCACGAACGGGATCATGTACGAGACACCGTTCATCAGTGCCTTGTACGCGAGGCTGCGCTCCTTGCCGCCGCCCGCACCGCCACCGCCGCCCGTGGGACCGGCCGGTCCGCCGCCACCGCCGCCGTGCACCGGGGCGCTCTGCACCTGCTCGATCAGGCTCTCGGGACGGCTGATCCCCTCCGAGACGCCGACGGTCAGCACGCGCTTGCCGGCGAACCTGTCGAGGTCGACATCCTTGTCGGCGGCGATGATGACGCCGTCCGCATTCTTGACATCGTTGTCAGTAAGGACGTTCTCAGAGCCGATCGAGCCCTGCGTCTCCACCTTCATGTCGATGCCGAGGCCTTCGGCCGCCTGGCTGAGCTTCTCGGCCGCCATGTACGTGTGGGCAATGCCCGTCGGGCAGGCGGTGACTGCGAGGAGCTTCACCTTCTTCTGCCCGCTGCTCGCCGCCCCCTGGGGAGGCTCGGCCGCACTGGTCACGTGATCTCCTAACGCCTGCTTCGAACAGTCCCCGGAACATCCGCCGCGGTCCCGCGCGCGTGTTCCGGGGCTTCCGGCATCCTGCAACACTTCCGGGCGACAGCAAAGGCGGGGGGAACCACCGGAGGCGCCCCGAGTGCCCGGACGCCCAGTACTGGCAATGCCGGAGGCGGACTGGGGCCGACTGGGCCAATCGGTGTAGCTTTGTGACCGAGCCAGACGTCGCTGCTGATGGCGGTCGGGCGGTGCCTCGTGGGCACCGGCCGAGGGAGAGAGGGCCTCCGACGGACTGGACCGCGCACCACCGGGCATCCGTATGCTCGCTGTCGCGGTCAGCCATGCCCAACCTCGACCCATCACGAGGAGCAGCCAGTAATGACCACTGTCGCCAATGGACAGGACTTCAAGGTCGCCGACCTCTCCCTCGCAGAGTTCGGCCGCAAGGAGATCACCCTCGCCGAGCACGAGATGCCCGGTCTGATGGCGATCCGCAAGGAGTACGCCGCCACGCAGCCGCTGGCCGGCGCCCGTGTCACCGGCTCGCTGCACATGACCGTGCAGACCGCCGTGCTGATCGAGACGCTCGTCGCCCTCGGCGCCGACGTCCGCTGGGCCTCCTGCAACATCTTCTCCACCCAGGACCACGCGGCCGCCGCCGTCGCCGTCGGCCCGAACGGCACTCCGGACGCCCCCGCCGGCATCCCGGTCTTCGCCTGGAAGGGCGAGACGCTCGAGGAGTACTGGTGGTGCACCGAGCAGGCCCTGACCTGGCCGAACTCCCCGACCGGCGGCCCGAACATGATCCTGGACGACGGTGGCGACGCCACCCTCCTCGTCCACAAGGGCGTCGAGTACGAGAAGGACGGCAAGGTCCCCTCCGCCGACACTGCGGAGAGCGACGAGCACCGTGTCATCCTGCAGCTCCTGGGCCGCACCATCACCGAGGGCTCGCAGAAGTGGACCCGGCTCGCCTCGGAGATCCGCGGCGTGACGGAGGAGACCACCACCGGCGTCCACCGCCTGTACGAGATGCACCGTGACGGCACGCTGCTCTTCCCGGCGATCAACGTGAACGACGCCGTGACGAAGTCGAAGTTCGACAACAAGTACGGCTGCCGCCACTCGCTGGTCGACGGCATCAACCGCGCCACGGACGTCCTCATCGGCGGCAAGACCGCCGTGGTCTGCGGCTACGGCGACGTCGGCAAGGGCTGCGCGGAGTCGCTGCGCGGCCAGGGCGCCCGGGTGATCATCACCGAGATCGACCCGATCTGCGCACTGCAGGCGGCGATGGACGGCTACCAGGTCGCGACGCTCGACGACGTGGTCGGCCAGGCCGACATCTTCGTCACCACGACCGGCAACAAGGACATCATCATGGCCACCGACATGGCCAAGATGAAGCACCAGGCCATCGTCGGGAACATCGGCCACTTCGACAACGAGATCGACATGGCCGGCCTTGCGAAGATCCCCGGCATCGTCAAGGACGAGGTCAAGCCCCAGGTGCACACCTGGACGTTCCCCGACGGCAAGGTCCTGATCATCCTGTCCGAGGGCCGCCTGCTGAACCTGGGCAACGCGACCGGTCACCCCTCGTTCGTCATGTCCAACTCGTTCGCGGATCAGACGCTGGCCCAGATCGAGCTGTTCACCAAGCCCGAGGAGTACCCGACCGACGTCTACGTGCTGCCCAAGCACCTCGACGAGAAGGTCGCCCGCCTGCACCTCGACTCGCTCGGCGTGAAGCTCACCGAGCTCCGCCCCGAGCAGGCCGACTACATCGGCGTCAAGGTCGAGGGCCCGTACAAGCCCGACCACTACCGCTACTGAGCCACTGAGCACGCCCGGAAGCTCGGTATCCAGCCGAAGCCTCCGGCACAGCCCGAAGCCGGACTCCCGCAGGCCCCCGTCGTCCCACGGCGGGGGCCTGCCCCCGGTACGGGCGCTCCAGGCCACCACCAAGGACCCGACCCCCATGCCCCGCGGCCGCTATTCACTCCACGACCCGCACGATCACACCCCCATCGGAGAAGAACACTTCCACTGCGCCCCCGGCACCTCCGGCTGGCGCTACGTCTCCCAGCTCACCACCCCCGCCGGCGACCACGCCGGCTCCGTCGACCTGACCATCGACGCCCTCGGCCGCCCCATCCGCGTCGAACTGCACGCCGCGAGCTGGCGAGTGCGCGGCGCCGCTCTCGACGGCGTCACCTGGGTACGTACCGACCCCACGGGCGCCGATGCCGACGAGGGCAATGTCCCCGCTCACGCCTTCACCGGCACATCCCCCGCCTTCCTCGTCGCCACCGCTCAGCTGCTCCGCCTCGAAGCGGGCTCGGCACCCACCCGCGTACGCCTCGTCCGCTTCACCGACCCCGTCCTCGCCCCGCGCACCGTCGACGAGTCCTGGGCCCTGCTGAACAGCGAAACACACGCCACTGACAACGGCCCGCTCGTGGTGGACACCTACCAGGTCACAGCCCTGGACACAGGGGATCAGGCCGCCGTCCACATCGCCGGCGACGTCGTCCTGGCAGCCCCCGGCATCGAACTCGAACACCTCGAAACGCCGCCGTCGCCCCTCATCTGACCCGGCCCCGTACGACCACCGACACTCAAGCCGGCGGCGCGAACCCGGTCGACTCCGACCCGCCGCGCCCCTCGGCCTCCGGCCACCGCTCCTGCACCGGGCGATACGAGGGCCGCACGGGCTCACCGGCCGCGGGCATAACGGCGCCTGCCGTCTGCGCAGGCGCCGGCCCCTGAGCCGGCCACGTCCCCGGCTCGCCACCCCCGAACGCCCGACGCGCGTCGCGTGCCTGTCGCTCGTTCACCACCGCTGCCAGGTAGGCCGCAGGCGGTACGTCCGCCGGCGCCGGCACCCCGGTGCAGTCCGCCATGTCGCCGGCGAGCCGCTCGGCGAGCGACCACCCGACCTGCGGATCCAACTGCGACATCCGCGTGAGGTACTGCCGTACGGCCAGCCAGAGCGAGTCCGGCACACCGGAGAGGTCGAGCCCCGAGAAGCGCCCGACCAGCCAGGGCGGTGGCGGTGGGATGAACGGCAGATGAGCCGCCGGCACCCGCTCCCGCACCACCAGGGTGCCCGCGAAGACGTCACCGATCCGCCTCCCGCGCGCGGACACCAGCGAGGCGATACACGCCACCACACCAAAGGTGGCCAGAATCTCGACGACCCCCATCGCCCCCCGCACCAGCGCATGCCGGAAGCGGATCGGCCCTCCGTCGTCCCGCACCACCCGCAACCCACAGGCCAGCTTCCCCAGCGACCGACCGTGGCTCAGCGTCTCGACCGCAATCGGAATCCCGACGAGCACCAGAAGGAAGGTGGCCACCGCAACTGCGGCCGATGCCGCATCGTCCAGCGAACCGGTCGCCGACAGCAGTCCTATGGATATCGCCAGGTACGCCACCCATGCCACGACCAGATCGATCAGGACGGCGAGCGCCCGGCTGGGAAGCTTCGCGGCACGCAGTTCAAGCGCCACCGCCTCGCCCGTCACAAGCTCACTCACGCTGCCATCCCTTTCCGCCCTGCCCCTGGAACCGCCAGTCTGCCAAGCTGTGGTCGCATCGCGCCGCAGTACGAGGAGCAGCCGCCTGATGGACCTGGACGTTTTCGTCTCCGCCCACCGAGCAGAGTGGGACCGCCTGGACCATCTGCTGCGCCGCCGACGCCGTCTCTCGGGCGCCGAGTGCGACGAACTCGTGGCCCTCTACCAGCGCACGGCCACGCATCTCTCGCTGATCCAGTCCAGCGCCCCGGACCCCCAGCTCACCGGACGCCTCACTCAACTCGTGGCACGCGCGCGTAGTGCCGTGACCGGCACACGTACCGCCTCCTGGCGCGACGCGACCACCTTCCTGACGGCAGGCTTCCCCGCCGCGATGTACCGCGCCAGACACTGGTGGGTGCCCACTGCTCTCCTCTCGACCCTCGTCGCCGTCCTGATCGGTTGGTGGATCGCCACCCACCCGGAAGTCCAGTCGTCGATCGCCGCCCCCGACGAACTGAAGGAGCTCACCCGCCCGGGAGGCGAATACGAGACCTACTACTCCAGTCACCCGGCAGCCTCCTTCGCTGCGCAGGTATGGACGAACAATGCCCAGGCGGCTGCCATGTGCCTGGTCCTTGGCGCCTTCCTCTGCCTGCCGGTCGTATGGATCCTCTTCCAGAACATGCTCAACCTGGCAGTCGGCTTCGGCCTCATGTCGTCCGCAGGCCGTCTGGACACCTTCCTGGGCCTGATCCTTCCGCACGGCCTGCTGGAGCTCACTGCGGTATTCGTCGCTGCCGGCACCGGTCTACGACTGGGCTGGACCCTGATCGACCCCGGCCCGAGACCTCGCCGCACAGCCCTGGCGGAAGAGGGCCGCGCGGCCCTCGGCATGGCCATCGGCCTGGCCCTCGTGCTCTTCGTCTCCGGCGTCATCGAAGGCTTCGTGACCCCTTCCGGCCTGCCGACCTGGGGCCGCATCGCGATCGGCGTGGCGGCCGAACTGGCCTTCCTCGCCTACGTCTACGTGATCGGCGGCCGGGCAGCACGGGCCGGCGAGACAGGAGATCTCAGCACGGCGGAACGCAGCGCCGCGGTCCCCACGGCTGTCTGATGTGCGCGGGCCCGACGGGAGCTGGTACTGTCCTCCGCATCCCGCAAAGGCCGTTGACACGGCCCCGACCGGGAGGTAGATTCGAACAGTTGCCTAGAGTTCGACAGAACCCAGCGCAACGGTTAACATCTACTTCGCTTCCGAGGGATTCAATTTCTCGTGAAGCTCTCCGATTCATCAGAATCCTTCAGCTGGTCAAGGCCTGCGAATTTCTCTGATAAAGTCGGGTCTCGCCGAAAGGCGAATGGCTCTCCAGCGGCCACGGATTCGAATTCCGACCGGGAACGGGACGGGAAAAGGGTCTGGTAAGGTTGGAAACACCGAAGGGAAGCGCCCGGAGGAAAGCCCGGAGTGGGTGAGTACGAAGGAAGCGTCCGTTTCTTGAGAACTCAACAGCGTGCCAAAAGTCAACGCCAGATATGTTGATACCCCGTCGCAGGCCATGGTTTATGGTTTGTGATGTGGTTCCTTTTGAAATAACACAGCGAGGACGCTGTGAACGGGTGGGATCATTCCTCTTGCCTGTTCCGCTCTCGTGATGTGTGTCCCGATTACGGGAGAGCATTCACGGAGAGTTTGATCCTGGCTCAGGAC
>NZ_QUAK01000024.1 GCF_003429565.1 Streptomyces triticagri | reverse complement strand
GTGTCCACCGCCGGCCTGGCGCGCGCCGGGTACGGCGGCGGCCGGGTTCGGGCGGGGCTCCTGCGGGGCCCTGACGGGGAGCGGGAGGCCGCCGGTGGGCACGGAGACGGCGGGCTGAGGGTCGCCGGAGGGTGAACCGGCCGTGGCGGCGGCAGTGTTGTCGTGGTGCCGGGCGGCGGGGGACGCGTCGTGCGCGGTCCTGCTGTCGGCGGGCGCATGGGAGCGGGCGATGTGGCCCGCGGGTCCCGGTCGGGTCCCGTCCGATCCGGCGTACGGCGAGGCGGTGTGCACGGGCTGGTCCGCGGCGGGCTCGGGCTGCGGCCGCGGGGCGGACGGTGTCTGCGGGGAGAGGTCGGACCCGGAGCCGGCGGGTGCGCCCTGCGGGGACCCCGGCTCGGTGGTCCTCGGCAGGGGCTGCAGCGGAGTCGGGGCCGGCGCGGCTGCGGCGGTGAGTCGGGCGGGCTCGGCGGACGGTGCGGGTGTGGCCGGGGCGGGGGCCGGCTGTGCGGCGGCCGGGCCTGACGGTGCGGCAGGCTCCCGGTCGCGTACCGGTACCGGTGTGCCGGTCCGGGCAGGCGCGGCGGTCGGGGCCGGCACGCCGGGCTGTGCGGGTGCGCCGTGTTCGGCAGGTGTGCTGTGTTGGGCAGGTGTGCCCGACTGCACGGGTGTCCCCGACTGCGCAGATGTACTCGACTGCGCAGGTGTGCCCGACTCCCCGGCCGACTGCGGCTGATCCGCGCCGAGCAGGCCCTGGGGCAGCACGATGACCGCCTGGACACCGCCGTAGATATTGGTCTGCAGCCGTACGGCGACGCCGTGTCTGCGGGCCAGGGCGGAGACCACGAAGAGCCCGATGCGCCCGTCGGAGAGCAGACTGGCCACATTGACCTGGTCGGGGTCGGCAAGCAGGGAGTTCATCCGGTGCTGCTCGGCGACGGGCATGCCGAGCCCGCGGTCCTCGACCTCGACGGCGAGACCGGCGGCAACAGGACTGGCGCGCAGCAGGACCTGGGTGTGCGGTGCGGAGAACACCGTGGCGTTCTCGACGAGTTCGGCGAGGAGGTGGATGACGTCGGCCACGGCGTGCCCGCGCAGGGTGCCGTCGATGGGCGGCACCAGCTTGATCCGGGAGTACTGCTCGACCTCCGCTATGGCCGAGCGCATCACCTCGGACACGGTCACCGGGTGGGACCACTGCCGGCGGGAGATGGCGCCGCCCAGCACCGCCAGGTTCTCCGCGTGCCGGCGGATGCGGGTGGCGAGCTGATCGACGTGGAAGAGGCCCTTGAGGAGCTCGGGGTCCTCGACCTGGTTCTCGAGCTCGTCGAGCAGCTGGATCTCGCGGTGTACGAGCGACTGGAGGCGCCGGGCGAGGTTGACGAAGACCTCGACCTTCTGGTCGCTGCCGGCCTGGTCGGCGAGCTGCGCCGCCTGCACCACGGAGCTGAGGGCCACCTCGTGGGCGCGGCCGAGCTCGTCAGCGAGCAGGTCGAACTCGTCTCCTGCAGCGGAGTGCTTCCGGTCGGGGGTACGGCGTCGGGACGGCGGCTCACCCTTGCGCAGCTGCTCGACGAGGCCGCGCAGCTCGGTCTGGCCGCGGGCGCTGCTGCGGCGCAGCTCGGTGACCCGGTCGGTCAGCGAACGGGCCGCGCGGTCCGCGGACTTGGCGCCGGCGACGATGCCTGCGACGGCCACCGCCGCTGCGGCGGCGAGCACGGCGCACAGCGCCGGCGACACTTCGGCTCCGGTGGAGCGCAGGGTGAAGAGGACGGCGGCGATCCCGCCGAGGGCCACGGCCACCGCGGGCAGCACCGCGGTGCGCAGCAGCTGGCGGCGTATCTGGACCTCGGCCGCCGGCTGGGCCGCACGGGGTCCCGGCCTGCCGTGCCGCCCGCCCTCACGGCGGTCTGCGCGTGCGGCCGGTTCACGAAGGTGAGACATCAGTGTCCTCGAGTGGGCTTCTCCGGCCGGTGGCCGGCGAAGGTGCGTGGGCTGTGTCCGGCGCGCCCTGATCCCGCATGCGGAATGGCTGCACCGCTCGGCGGGAAACATCGGACGCGCAAGGCTGCGTTGCTCCTCGGGCACACACAGTAGTCGTCAACTCATCATGTGCAGCGGGCAGTTGCCAAACTCGCGCGAAAGTGGGGACTGTTCTGGCATGATGTCTCGCACAATCGACCGAATTGACGACGGACGGTCGCTCACGGGGTGGCTCAACACCCCTTCATACTCCCCTTCTTCGAGGTCAGCGAGCCGATCGCCGAGATTGCGCCAGGCACGGCACGAGAGCGCTCTCGAACATTGAAGCGGAATGCGAACGGGCCGCCCGTCCGGAGTGGCCGCGCCGAGTCCTCCCAGCGGGATGTTCCCGTCGTGACGAACCGAGGACCCGGCCCCGGGAGTGGGATCGGGTCCTCGGTGCGGGCCGCGTCGGTCGGTGCGCACGGTGCGCGGCGCTGGTCAGCACGTGAGCATCGGCCGTATGCGCCTCAGCCCGTGAGCGCAGGCCCTATGGGCGTCAGCCCGTGAACAGGGGCAGGCTCGACCTGATGGCCTGGACGACTCCGTAGATGAGCGGCACTCCGACGATCAGCCAGGAGAGGGCGATCCGCGGGGCCTGGCCCCCGGGCGCGACGGGACGTTCCGGCATGGGTGATTCCTCCTTCGCTGGTGCGTGAGGCTGGGTGGGACGCGGGTACTTCGAGGCCCCCTAGTCCGGGGCCACTTGCTGCGGTTCGGTCTCCTCGGCGGCCGGTTCCTTCGGGGTCGGCTGCCCGGCCGGCTTCTCGTGGTGGCGGGCGGCGACGGGGCGTACGAGGAGATTGGCCACGAAGCCGATCGCCAGGACGCCGACCATGGTGAACAGGGCCGGGCGGTAGTCGGCGGCGACCAGTTCGCCGGGGGTGCCACGGGCGTCCAGGATGCTGTTGACGATCAGCGGTCCGGCGACGCCCGCAGTGGACCAGGCGGTGAGCAGCCGGCCGTGGATGGCGCCGACCTGGAAGGTGCCGAACAGGTCCCTCAAGTAGGCGGGGACGGTGGCGAATCCGCCGCCGTAGAAGGAGATGATGACGGCGGCCAGGAGGACGAAGAGGGCCGTCGAGGTGCCGCCGACCAGGGCGAGCAGGGTGTAGAGGCCGACGCCTACGCCCAGGTAGACCACATAGACGGGCTTGCGGCCGATGTAGTCCGAGGTGGAGGACCAGACGAACCGGCCGGCCATGTTGAACACCGAGAGCAGTCCGACGAATCCGGCGGCCGCGGCGGCTGTCACGGTGGAGTCGCCGTCCTCGCGGAAGAAGTCCTGGATCATCGGGCTGGCCTGTTCCAGGATGCCGATCCCGGCCGTGACATTGCAGAACAGCACGGTCCACAGGAGCCAGAACTGAGGTGTCCTGATCGCGTTGTTCGCGGACACCTGGGCGGTCGTCACCATCGGCTTCGCTGCGACCTGCGACGGGTCGAAGCCCTCCGGGATCCAGCCGGGTGCCGGTACGCGGACGGTGAAGACGCCGAGCATCATCACCGCGAAGTAGACGATGCCGAGGGTGAGGAACAGTTTGGCGACGGCGGCTCCGTCCGCCCCGTCGGGTGCGTACAGCGACAGCAGGTCCCTGGAGAGCGGCGAGGCGACCAGGGCGCCGCCGCCGAAGCCCATGATGGCCATGCCGGTGGCGAGGCCCGGGCGGTCCGGGAACCACTTGATCAGAGTGGACACCGGTGAGATGTAGCCGATGCCGAGACCGATGCCGCCGAGTGCGCCGTAGCCCAGGTACACCAGCCACAACTGGCCGGTGGCGATGCCGAGTGCGCCCACCAGGAAGCCCGAGCACCAGCAGCAGGCGGCGGTGAACATCGCCTTGCGCGGCCCGACCCGGTCCACCCAGGTGCCCATCACGGCGGCCGACAGGCCGAGCACCACGATGGCTATGGAGAAGATGACCCCGATCGCAGTCAGGGAGGTGTCGAAGTGCTCGACCAGGACGGTCTTGTACACGCTTGTCGCGTAGGCCTGCCCGATGCAGAGATGGATGGCGAGCGCGGCGGGCGGGATCAGCCAGCGGCTGTATCCGGGGGGAGCCACCGTGCGTTCGCGGTCGAGAAAGGACAGTACGGCCACTGTCGACCTCCTTGTGCGAAGCGGTGATCGGCTGTGCGGACGGGGTAGTTGCACCGTCGTATCGCCGAACTGTCGTTGAGCATGGAAAAGTTAAAGCTGGAACTGATCCACGTCAAAGTCCCGCTGCAAATCTTTCGATAACGCCGAGTTATCAACTCGTCGGTTTTTCCGCGATGTTCGGGTCGGTTCCGTTCTGTCCCGCGAGATTCTCTCCAGGATGCGCGGAGGGGAGGTGGCGGCGCATCGCCCTGTCCAGTTCGCTGCCCATGTCGACCTGGCGTGCCGTGTCGACCAGGGCACGGGCGAGCAACGAACCGGGGCCACGGTCGGCCAGGACAAGGCCCACCTGATGGGTGCGGGCGGGGCGTGGCAGTGCGATGACCGTGGTGCCTGCCGGGACTCCGAAACTGTGCAGCCAGGCATGGGGGATGACGCTCGACAGGCGCATGGCGGAGATGTGTGCGTATACCGCGGAAACCGTGTCGGTCTCGACCACCGGGTTCACGGTCGCGCCGTCCTCGGCAAAATGGCCGTCGAGAATTCTGCGGTTCTGCATGACCGGAGCCAGCAGACAGAGCGGGGCCGTGGCCGCCTCCGCCCAGCTGATCGAGTCGAGTCCGGCGAATTCCCCGTCATTCGGGGTCAGAAAGAGATAGCGCTCGCGGTAGAGCGGTACGACGCGGACCTTGCCGAGCGGTTCACCGTCGATGTACGTCATTCCGGCGTCGATGTCGAATTCGTTGAGCCGGCTCACGATCTCGCGCGAGGACATCGAGTCGAGCGAGAACTGCATCGTGGGGTGCTGCTCGTGCAGCGGGCCGGTCAGCAGGGACGCGACCGTCAGGGCCGTGGGCACCGCCCCGATCCGCAGCACTCCGGTCAGCCCGCCGCGCATGCTCGCCAGTTCGCTGCGCATCGCGTCCTTCTCGGCGATCATGCGGTGCGCCCACTGCAGGACCTGTCTGCCCTCGGGGGTGAATCCCTCGAAGCGGTGGCCGCGCTGGACGATCTGCACCCCGAGCTCGTCCTCGAGTTTGCGGATGCCTGCCGAGAGGGCGGGCTGGGAGACGTGGCAAGCTTCCGCTGCCCGGCCGAAATGGGCCTCGCGCGCGAGGGCGTTCAGATATTCCAGTTGGCGCAGCAGCATGCAGCAACACTTACCCCGTACCGGAGTGGAAGGTAAAGGTGACCAGCGGTCCGTGCCCCGACGGGTCAGCCCACGGGTGTCGGCTGCAGGCGTTCCGCTCCGGTGTACACATTCATCGAGGTGCCGCGCAGGAAGCCGACCAGGGTCAGCCCGCTCTCGTCGGCCAGGTCCACCGCGAGCGAGGACGGCGCGGACACCGCGGCCAGCAGCGGGATTCCGGCCATGACGGCCTTCTGCACCAGTTCGAACGAGGCGCGGCCGCTCACCATCAGGGCCGTGCCGCGCAGCGGCAGCAGTCCAGCGCGCAGGGCGTGTCCGACCACCTTGTCCACGGCGTTGTGCCGGCCCACGTCCTCGCGCAGGCACAGGAGTTCGCCGTCCGCGGTGAAGAGCCCGGCCGCGTGCAGTCCGCCCGTGGAGTCGAAGACCTTCTGGGCCGCGCGGAGCCGGTCGGGCAGCGCGGTCAGACGTTCCGGGCCGATCCGCAGCGGGTCGTCGGCCACGGACCACCGGGCGTTGGTGCGTACCGCGTCGAGACCCGCCTTTCCGCAGAGGCCGCAGGACGAGGTGGTGTAGAAGTTGCGCTCAAGGGAGGCGTCGGGGGCGGCGACGCCCGGAGCCAGGCCGACGTCCACCACGTTGTACGTGTTGCTTCCGTCCGCGGTGGCGCCGGCGCAGTAGCGGATTCCGGCGATCTCTTCGGCGGCGTGCAGGACGCCCTCCCCGGCCAGGAAGCCGGCCGCGAGGTCGAAGTCGTTGCCCGGGGTGCGCATGGTCACGCTGAGCGGGCGGCCGCCGACGCGGATCTCCATGGGTTCCTCGGCCGCCAGGGTGTCCGGGCGGTACGTCTGCACGCCGTCCCGGACACGCAGGACGCGCCGGCGTGCGGTCACCCGGCCCATGCCACGGCCTCCTCCTCGGCCGCGGGGCGACGGGCCGGCTCCAGGCGGACCACGATGCCTTTGGAGGTGGGGCAGTTGCTGATGTCGGCCACGCTGTCCAGGGGGACGAGGACGTTGGTCTCCGGGTAGTACGCGGCCGCCGAGCCACGGCTCGCCGGGTAGGCGACCGTGGTGAATCCCTCCGCGCGGCGCTCGCGACGGTCGTGCCAGATGCTCACCAGGTCGACCGACTGGCCGTCCTGCAGGCCGAGTTCGGCCAGATCGGCCGGGTTGACCAGGACGACGCGGCGGGCGTTGTGGATGCCGCGGTAGCGGTCGTTCGGCGCGTACCAGACGGTGTTCCACTGGTCGTGCGAGCGCAGGGTCTGCAGCAGCAGATGTCCCTCGGGTACGTGCGGCATGGTGAAGTCGTTGCAGGTGAAGAGGGCCTTGCCGCTCGGGGTGGGGAAGACGCGCCGGTTCACCGGGTTGGGCAGGGTGAATCCGCCGGGGCGTGCGACGCGTGCGTTGAAGTCCTCGAAGCCGGGGATCACTCGCGCGATGCGGTCGCGGACGGTGCCGTAGTCGGCCTCGAAGTCCTCCCACGGGATGTCGGGTGAGGTGCCGAGGGTGCGGCGGGCGAGTCTGGCGATGATCGCGACCTCGCTGAGCAGATGCGGGGATGCGGGCGGCAACTTGCCCCGGGAGGCATGCACTTCGCTCATCGAGTCCTCGACGGTGATGAACTGCTCGCCGGATGCCTGGACGTCGCGGTCGCTGCGGCCGAGCGTGGGCAGGATCAGCGCGGTCTCGCCGCAGACCGTGTGCGACCGGTTGAGTTTGGTGGAGATGTGCGCGGTGAGCCGGCAACCGCGCATCGCCGCCTCGGTGACCTCGCTGTCGGGTGTGGCCCGTACGAAGTTGCCGGCGACGCCGAGGAATACCTTGGCGCGCCCCTGCGACATGGCGCGGATGCCGTCGACCGCGTCCAGGCCGTGCCGGGACGGCGGGGTGAAGCCGAACTCGCGGCCCAGGGCGTCGAGGAACGTCTGCGGCATCCGCTCCCAGACGCCCATGGTGCGGTCGCCCTGCACATTGCTGTGGCCGCGGACGGGACACACGCCCGCGCCCGGCCGGCCCATGTTGCCGCGCAGGAGAAGGAAGTTGACCATCTCCCGGATGGTGGGCACGCCGTGCTTGTGCTGGGTGATGCCCATCGCCCAGCACACGATGATCTTCTTGCTCGCCAGGACCTGCTCGTGGACCTGCTCGATCTCCTCGCGGGTGAGCCCGGTCGCGTCGAGGACGTGGTCCCAGGACACCTTGCGGGTGTGGTCGGCGAATTCGGTGAAGTCGGCGGTGTACCGGTCGACGAACTCGTGGTCCACGACAGTGCCGGGAGCGGCGTCCTCCGCTTCGAGGAGCAGCAGGTTGAGTGCCTGGAAGAGGGCGAGGTCGCCGCCGGCCTTGATGTGCAGGAACCGGTCGGCGATGGCCGTGCCGCGGCCGACGACTCCGCGCGGGCGCTGCGGGTTCTTGAAGCGCATCAGGCCCGCTTCGGGCAGGGTGTTGACCGCCACCACCCGGCCGCCGTTGTGCTTGGTCTCCTCGAGTGCGGAGAGCATGCGCGGGTGGTTGGTGCCCGGGTTCTGGCCGACGACGAACACCAGGTCCGCTTGGTGGATGTCGTCCAGGCCGACACTGCCCTTGCCGATGCCCAGGGACTGCGACATCGCGGAACCGCTCGACTCGTGGCACATGTTGGAGCAGTCGGGCAGGTTGTTGGTGCCGTAGGCGCGGGCGAAGAGCTGCAGCAGGAAGGCCGCTTCGTTGTTCAGGCGGCCGGAGACGTAGAAGAGTGCCTCGTCGGGTGAGTCCAGTGCGTCGAGTTCACCGGCGAGCAGGTCGAGGGCCTCGTCCCAGGCGACGGGCTCGTAGTGGGTGGCGCCGGGGCGCTTGACCATCGGTTCGGTGAGGCGGCCCTGCTGGTTGAGCCAGTGGTCGGACTTCGCGTCCAGGTCGGCTATGGAGTGCTCGCGGAAGAAGTCGCGGGTGACGCGGCGCGAGGTGGCCTCGTCGTTGATGTGCTTGGCGCCGTTCTCGCAGTACTCGTTGAGGTGGCGCTTGCCCGGGGCCGGTTCGGGCCAGGCGCAGCCCGGGCAGTCGATGCCCTCGGCCTGGTTGATGTTGAGCAGGGTCAGGGCGGTGCGACGCGGTGACGTCTGGCCCAGCGAGTACCGGAGGGCGTGGGTGACCGCGGGGACGCCCGCGGCCCAGTCCTTCGGCAGGGTGACCGTCAGATCGTCGACCGGGTCCTCGGTGCCGCTCATCTTCTGTTCTGCCTCTTTCCCCGAACGCTCGCTCCCGGAATGCTTCCCCTGTCGCGGCCCCGGAGATTGCCGGAAACGACCGCGGAGCTACTTTCCTCCCGCATCTGCGGCAAGTCAAAGCAACCTTTTCGATGGATCGATAGGCGGCGTTTATCCAGGCGGACACGGCCATCCCGCGTACGGACGTCAGCCGCTCCACCAGGTCATACGTAAGGCGTACGCAATCACCATGCGCTTCGACAACCATCTCCTATGGAGCCATCGACCATCGCTCTTTGACTTTTCCGGCACCTCCGCCCAGGCCGGCCACCCGGAATTCCCGGGGAATTACTACGCCACCCATAACCGGACTTCACGGCCGGGAGAACATCGGACACCGAAATTGACGTCGCGCGAGACGGGCGGGCACGGCGCACAGGGCCCGCCGGCATCGACCCGGCGGCGCTCGCGGCCGCGGAGCAGCGTGCGTACGCCCTCCTCGGCCGGCTCGCCGTGCGCCGCCCGCGGAGCTGGGAGCGGGTGGCGCCCACCCGTCAGGCCGGTGTGTGCCCGCGCACGTACTCCCGTACGGCCGGGGGCAGTTCGATCTGGTCGAGGTCCGTGAAGGCGACCCAGCGCAGCCGCTCCGGCGGCAGGCTGCCGCCCTCCGAAGGGATCTCGCTGAGCGGGTGGCAGACCACGGCCGCCCGGCCGGCGCTCCGTGGCTCCAGCGGTGGCGAGCCGTCGACGAGATAGCTGGTGAGTTCGTAGACGATGCGCGCCGCGGCGGCCTCCGCGGACTCGGCCGGCTCCGTGCTGCCCGACGGCAGCGTCCAGGCGCCGCCCGCCGCCGCCACGAGCAGCAGCTGCCCGTCGTAGACGACCACCGCCTCCACCACGTCCGCGGGGGGTTGGTCCAGGGTCACGGTCGCTCCTCTCCAGGCACGGTCGCGTCCGGCGACGCGGGTACCGCGGGCGGTCGCCTACCCCGGCGCGGACTCATGAGTCGTCGTGACCTCGACCGGGACGGAGAGGCTGTTGGCGATGTAGCACTCGCGGTGGGCCTGGGCGGCGAGGGCCTGGATCCGGGCGGTGTCGGTGCCGGCGGCGGTCCGTACGGTCACGTTCAGCCGGATCGCCGTGAGGCGGGCGGGATCGGCCGTGAGATCGAGCCGGCTGGTGGCCTCGTCGTCGTAGCCGAGTACGTCCACTCCCGCGCGGGCGGCGACGGCGAGGAACGACAGCAGCTGGCAGGACGAGGCGGCCATCACCACGAGCTGCTCCGGATTGAGCAGCTCGGGACTGCCCCGGAAAGCGGGATCCGCACTCAACCGCAGCTCCTGACCGGCGGGTGGCGCCAGTGCGGTGTGCTCACGCGAGTAGGTGCGGATGCCGTCGGCGGTGGAACCGTCCCAGTGCAGCAGGGCCCGGTAACTGTGTGCGCTCATACGGCAAAACTAGGCGCCGAACACTTCGGCAGCGGCCGAAACGTCACCGCCGTACCGTGACGGGATGGGCAGGGATCGGGACTTCACACAGTTGGGGAAGGCGCTCGGGGCGCCCGCGCGGTCGGTGTTCTTGAATCTGCTGATGGACGGTGCGCGGCGGCCCGCGGGGGAGCTCGCGCGGGCGGCCGGGGTGAGTGCCTCGACCGCGTCGGAGCATCTGGCGGTACTCGTGGAGGCCGGGCTCGTCACCGTCGAGGTGCACGGACGAAGCCGCCGGTACGGCCTCGCGGGTTCGCAGGTCGCCGCCGCGCTCGAGGCGCTCGGCGCGCTCACCGGTCCGGCGCCGGTCTCCGGCTACCGGCGCAGTCGCCAGATGGAGCGGCTGGCCGCGGCGCGGTTCTGTTACGACCACCTCGCGGGGCGGCTCGGTATCGCTCTCGCGGACGCCTGGGCGGAGCAGGGGTGGCTGGCCGACCGCGCGGCACTCGCGCTCACCGACGCGGGCGCGGACGGGCTGCGCGGCATCGGTGTGGACGTCGACGGGGCGATCGCGGCCCGCCGCCCCACCACCCGGGTCTGCCTGGACTGGACGGAGCGCCGCGACCATCTGGCGGGCGCGCTGGGGGCGGCGGTGGGCAGGCGGTTCCTGGCGGCGGGCTGGGTGGTGCGCCATGCGTCCGGGCGCGGGCTCGATGTCACGGACGCGGGCCGCGCGTTCGTGCGCCGGACGTGGGGTGTCGACCTGAACGCATGACCGGGGGCCCGTGCGGTCTCCGTGCGGTCCTGTGTGCGGGTGCCCTATCCCAGCAGTGCCGCGATGGCGATCAGTACCGGTACGGACACCGCCGTGGACAACAGGATGGATTCACGGGTCAGTTGCTCGGCGACCCGGTACTGCGAGGCGTAGGTGAAGAGGTTCTGTGCGGCGGGCAGCGCCGAGGTCACGGTGACGGCGAGCAGCGCCTCGCGCTCCAGGTTCAGGACGCCGGCGCCGATGGCCCAGGCGGCGAGCGGCTGCACGATCGTCTTGAGTGCGGCGGACAGGATGATCGCCGGCCGGTCGGCGCCGCGTGCGGGCAGTCCGCTCCCGCGCAGCGAGATGCCGAAGGCGAGCAGGACCGCGGGGACGGACATGTTGCCGATGAGGGTGAGCGGTTCGAGGGCCGGGCCCGGCACGGTCCACCCGGTGGCGGCGACCGTGACGCCCGAGAGGGTGCCCACCGCCATCGGATTGCGCAGCGGGGTGGTCAGCCGGTGCCCGAGTCTGCGCCGTTCGCCGGGACGGCCGCTGAGGTCCAGGACGGTCAGCGCGAGCGGCGTGACGACGATCTGCTGGAACAGCAGCACGGGCGCGACGAACGAGGCGTCGCCGAGGACGTACACGGCGATCGGGATGCCCAGATTGCCCGCGTTGACGTAACTGGAGCAGAGGGCGCCGAGGGTGAGCCGGCCGATGCTCCAGCGCCGTACGACACCGAAGGCGAGGAAGACGCCGGCTGCGACGGCGGTGCTCGCGGCGGTGACCAGGAGCCGTCCGGACAGGACGACCGACAGGTCGGCGCGGGCGAGGGTGGTGAAGAGCAGGGCGGGCGTGGCGACGTTGAAGGCGAGCCGGGTCAGGACCGTGCGGCCGTCCTCGCCGAGGTGTCCGCGCAGTCCGAGGACGTAGCCGACGGCTATGACCACGGCGATCACCGCGAATCCGGTGAGAACTCCCTGCATGACCCGCCCCAATGCCCCGCACGGGCCGGATTCTCCTGTCCCCCGCGCCGACCCCGGGCAACCCTACGTGGCGGCTCCCGCCGCCCTGGTGCGCGGGCCCCGCACGTGGGTCACCGGTCGCGGTCGGCTCCCGGCCCGAGCGGGCTGCCGTCCGCGCCGTGGGTGAGCCGGTGCAGGCGCAGCGCGAGGTGGGTCTCCAGGGCGCGGGCCGGGGAGTTCCAGTCGGGGCCGAGGAGTTGGGCCACCCGGTCAAGGCGCTGGACGACGGTGTTCACGTGCACATGCAGCGCGTCCTTGGCCCGGGCGAGGCTGGAGCCGTGGTCGTGGTAGGCGTGCAGGGTGCGCAGGAGTTCGGTGCCGCGCTCGGCGTCGTAGGCCAGTACGGGACCGAGGATGCGCTGGACGTACGAGGGCACGTCGGAGCGGTCGCCGCCGAGCAGGATGCCGACGAAGCCGAGGTCGGCGATGTCGGCGCCGTCGCCGGTGCGGCCGAGTGCGTGCAGCGCCCGGAGGCAGCGGACCGCCTCCGCATGGCCGGCCGGGAGTTCCTCGGGGCCGGCCGCGGGTCCCGCCGCTCCGACCGTCACGGCCGCGCCGAGGGTGCGGCCGAGCTCCGTCGCCAGGGTGTGGGCGAGTTCGCCCGGCCGGTCGCCGGGTGCCAGGAGCACCACATGGCCGTGCCGGGTGCCGGTCAGTCCGCCGAGCGACCGGGCGGTGCGGGCGGTCTCGGCGGCGAGGCGGGAGCGCAGCTGTGGTTCGCAGCCGAGTACGGCGACGATGTGCGGCCTGCCGAGGTGGACGCCGAGCCGGCGGGCCCGCAGGGTCAGGCTGCCGCTGTCCCAGTGCGTCGAGGAGTCGGGGCCGGCGAGCAGGTCGTCGAGGAGTTCGCCGCGTACCCGGTCCTCGGCCTCCGCGACGGAGCGGCGCAGGAGCAGAAGGAGCGCGGTGACCAGGGCGGCCCGCTCGAACAACCGCCGGTCCGCTTCGCTGAGTCCGGTCCTTCCGGTGAGCACGATGCTGCCGAGCGGCTCGGTGCCGGCGAGCACGGCGCAGGTCCACACGCCGTCCGCGTACGCCGCGCGGCCGTCCGCGTGCGAGGCCGCGAGACCGGCCGCGGAGGGCGCGACGGCCTCGGTGTGGGCGCGGGCCATCTCGCTGCCGTCGGTGTCGTGGACGGCGAGTCCGCCGCCGAGCAGTGCGGCGATCTCGGCGGCCACGTCGTCGATGCCGGCGCCGCGCAGGACGAGTTTGGTGAGGCGGTCGTGGGCGTCGGAGGCCCGGTGCAGGGCGGCGCTGTGCGCCCGGGCCGTCTCGTTGGCCGCTTCGAGGCGGGCCAGGGTGCTGCGAGTCTCCTCCAGGAGGCGGGCGCTGTCGATGGCGACGGCGGCGTGCGCGGCGAGCGATCCGAGCAGGGCGATGGCGTCGGGGGTGAACTCGCGCGGGGTGCGGTTGGCCGCGAACAGCACTCCGATGATCTCCTCGCCGAGCCGCAGTGGCACGCCGAGGATGCCGCGCAGGCCCTCCTCGGCCACGCCGTCGTCGATCGGTCCGGTGTGCCGGAAGCGCTGGTCGGTGCGGTAGTCGGTGCTGGCGTAGGGGCGCGCGGTCTGGGCGACGAGACCGCCGAGCCCCTCCCCCATGCCGAGCCTGAGCTGCTGGAAGGCGGCGGAGACGGAGCCCTCGGTGACCCGCATGAAGGTGTCGTGCTCGACCGGGTCGTTGAGCGTCAGATACGCGACGTCGGCGCCGAGCAGGGTGCGGGCCCGCCGGACGATCGCGCGCAGTACGGCGTCCAGGTCGCGCAGTCCCGCGAGGTCGCCCGCGGTGTCGAAGAGCGCGACCAGTTCGGCCTCGCGGCGCAGGTGCTGGTCGAGTGCCCGGCGTACGGAGAGGGCCACTTCGGTGGCTTCGGCGACCTGCTCGACGTCGCCGGCCTGCACACCGGCCGCCCGGGTGCGGGCGGGCTCGGCGGCGAGTTCCTCGGCGGGGGCGTCCGCGGCGAGCAGGTCGAGGAGGCGGCGCACGGAGGCCGTGGCGGGCGGGTGGCTCCGGTCGGCGGGCATGGTCCTCCTCCGGTCGGGGCGGGTCGTAGGGACTCTGTCCTCGTACGTGCCCTGTCCTCGTACGGTCTCTGTACTCGCACTCGCTCGTGCCAGGTCAACGCGCGCCGGGACACAGGGACGCCGCCCAGTCTGCCGTGTGCGCAGGAGCGACGCGGCAGCGTGGGCGGCGCCCGGCGCCCACGGGCCCGGCGGAGGGGGCCGGGACCCGGTGGACGGACCGGTCAGACCCGGACCCGCGGGGCGTCCGCGGGCTCGGCCTGCTTCGGGTCCTCGTCGCGGTTGCGGGTGAGGTCGCGGCCGAGGGTCTCGCGGGTGACCGCCACCGTGATCGTGGTGACCACGGCCGCCGCACAGAGATAGAGGCTGACCGGGATCGAGGAGTCGAACTCCCGCAGCAGCTCGACCGCGATGATCGGGGCCAGCGCGCCGGCCACGATCGAGGCGAGCTGGGAGCCCATCGAGGCCCCCGAGTAGCGGACCTTGGTGTCGAACATCTCGGAGATGAAGGCGGCCTGCGGCCCGTACATCGCACCGTGCAGCACGAGGCCCGCCGTCACCGCAAGCGTGATCACCATGAACGACTCGGAGTCGACGAGGGTGAAGAAGGCGAACGCCCAGGCGGCCATGCCGACCGACCCGATCAGCGAGACGGGGCGCCGCCCGAGCCGGTCGGACAGCGCACCCCACGCCGGGATCGTGACGAAGTGGACGGCCGAGCCGATGAGGACGGCGTTCAGGGCCGTGCTCTTCGGCAGCCCGAGGTGCGTGGTGACGTAGACCAGCACGAAGGAGGTGAGGATGTAGTACGAGATGTTCTCGCCGAAGCGGACGCCGATGGCCGAGAGGACCTCGCGCCAGCTGCGACGGAACACCTGGACCACCGGCGGCTTCTCCGTCTCGCCGCGGGCCGCTGCCGCCTCCGCCTTGGCCTGCGCCTCGAGGAACACCGGCGATTCGGAGACCGATACGCGGATCCACAGGCCGATCACCACGAGCACACCGGAGAGCAGGAACGGGATCCGCCAGCCCCAGGCCTCGAAGGCGGCCTCGGACTGGAAGGCGGCGAGCAGCGCGAGGACTCCGGTGGCGAGCAGATTGCCGCCGGGTGCGCCGCTCTGCGGCCAGGAGGCCCAGAAGCCGCGGTGTTTGTCCCCGCCGTGCTCGGACACGATGAGCACCGCACCGCCCCATTCGCCGCCGAGGGCGAAGCCCTGGATCAGGCGGAGCACGGTGAGCAGGATCGGCGCGCCGACGCCGATGCTTGCGTAGGTCGGCAGCAGGCCCATCGCGAAGGTCGCTCCGCCCATCATCAGCAGGCTGATGACCAGGAGCTTCTTGCGTCCGATCTTGTCGCCGTAGTGGCCGAAGACGATGCCGCCGAGCGGCCGGGCCAGGAAGCCGATCGCATACGTGACGAAGGCGATCAGGGTGCCCACCAGGGGGTCGGCGGACGGGAAGAACAGGGTGTTGAACACCAGGGCCGCGGCCGAGCCGTAGAGGAAGAAGTCGTACCACTCGATCGTCGTGCCGATCAGGCTCGCGGCGACGATGCGCCGGATGCTGCCTTGTGGCTTGGAGAGGTCGACCGGTTTCGGGGTGTCAGTCATGATTCACCGGGTTTCACACGTGGGGACGGGGACGGCGGTGCGGGCTGTGCGGCGGAACGGGGCGGTGCGAGGCGGTACTTGGCGGGGCGGGGAGCGGGAGTGGCGGTCAGCCCGCGGTCCAGCCGCCGTCGAGCGGGAGTGAGGCGCCCGTGAGATGGCGGGCGTGCGGGCCGCACAGCCAGACGACGGCGGCCGCGACCTCCTCCGCCTCGATGAGTCGCTTCATCGGCGACCGGGCGAGCAGCACGTCGGAGACCACGTCCCCCTCGCTGATGCCGTGCGCGGCGGCCTGGTCGCGGACCTGGCCCTCGACGAGCGGCGTCCGCACATAGCCGGGGCTGACGCAGTTGCTGGTGACTCCGTGCGATGCGCCCTCGATCGCGGCGACCTTGCTGAGGCCCTCCAGGCCGTGCTTGGCCGCGACGTACGCCGATTTGTAGGCACTGGCGCGCAGGCCGTGGACGCTGGAGACGTTGACGATCCGGCCCCAGCCCGTGTGCTGCATGTGCGGCAAGGTCCGCTGCATCAGCAGGAACGGCGCCGTGACCATCACCCGCTGGATCAACTCGAAGCGTTCGCGGGAGAATTCGGTGAGCGGGGCGACGTACTGCAGGCCGGCGTTGTTGACCAGGATGTCGGCCTCGGCGGGCAGCAGAGCGATCGCGTCCGGGTCCGCGAGGTCGGCGACATGGGCCACGCCGCCCGCGATCTCCGCGACCGCCTTCGCCCCGTCGGCGTCCCGGTCGACCACATGGACCGTTGCTCCTGCCTGGGCCAGGGCGAGCACACAGGCCCGCCCGATGCCGCTGCCGCCGCCGGTGACCAGGGCCGTGCGTCCGGTCAGGTCGACGGCGGCGGCCGGCGGCGGCAGCGGGGCCGCCGCGGGAGAAGAGTTCGTCATGGCCGGAAACAGTAGGGAGCGGGCTGCACCGCTCCCATGTGTGGGAGAGCCACAAACCATCCCTCCGTCATGGCTCTCTCCACCATGAGCCGGCGGGATGGCCGCCGCGTACGGCGCCGGGATCAGCGCAGGCGGCAGTGGTTCAGGAGCCTGTCCGGGTCCGCGTCCCGGGGCAGCGGCACGGTGCGCGAGGAGGGTGGCTGCGGGGCGCCGGAGCCACCCGCACCCAGCCGGCCTTCGAGGGCGGTGAAGGCCGACCGGTGGCAGGGCGTGAGCGGCCGCAGCCGGCCCGGGAACATGTCGACCAGCGAGTCGGTGTGCGTGCCGCCCTCGATGCGGTAGTAGCGGTGCAGTTCACCGCGCCCTGCCGCCCGCACCATCCGGGCGTAGACGTCGGAGCTGCGACGGATCGGCAGCAGCACGTCGAGGGTGCCGTGCACGGAGATCAGCGGTTTGCCGATGCGCCCGGTCAGTTCGATCTTCCGTACGGCGTCGCGTACGGACTCGGGTCGCGCGACGTAGTCGTAGTCGGCGTCGCAGGCCGGGGTGCCGGGCTTGCAGTACGGGGTGCCGGCCTCCAGCGGACCGTCGTAGCCGGGGTCGACCTCCTCGCGGTAGATGCGCTGGGTCAGATCCCAGTAGACCTCGTGGTGGTACGGCCACAGGAACTCCGAGCCGGCCGGATAGCCCGCCGCATGCAGGGACTTGCGCGACCGGTCGGAGTGCGGGCCGCCCGCCGCGTACGCGGGGTAGTGGCGCAGGGCGGGTGGCAGGAAGTCGAGCAGGGTGGGTCCGTCGGCGCGCCAGAGCGTGCCCTCCCAGTCGACTCCGCCGTCGTAGAGCTCGGGATGGTTCTCCAGTTGCCAGCGGACCAGGTAGCCGGCGTTGGACAGGCCGGTGACCAGGGTGCGGGCGGGTGGCCGGTGGTAGTGGCGGGTGGCGGTGGCACGGGCGGCGCGGGTGAGCTGGGTGAGGCGGGTGTTCCACTCGGCGATCGCGCCACCGGGGGATCGTCCGTCGCGGTGGAAGTCGGCGCCGGTGTTGCCCTTGTCGGTGGCCGCGTAGGCGTAGCCGCGGGACAGCACCCAGTCCGCGATGGCCCGGTCGTTGGCGTACTGCTCGCGGTTTCCCGGGGTGCCGGCGACGACGAGGCCGCCGTTCCAGCGGTCCGGCAGGCGGATCACGAACTGGGCGTCGTGCTGCCAGCCGTGATTGGTGTTGGTGGTGGAGGTGTCCGGGAAGTAGCCGTCGATCTGGGTGCCGGGGACACCGCTCGGGACCGGCAGATCCTTCGGTGTGAGTCCGGCCCAGTCGGCCTCGTCGGTGTGGCCGGATGCGACGGTGCCCGCGGTGGTCAACTCGTCGAGACAGGCGGCCTGTTGGTGCTCGGCGCCCGGTACGCGAGGCGGGTCGGTGGCGCGGCAGTGCGGGTGGCTGTCGGCCGGCGCCCCGGGACGGGCGGACGCGGACGGTGCGGCCACGAGCACGGCCAGGGCGATCAGGGCCGGCGCGGCCCATCTCCGGTGCGAGCGTGGTGTGTTGGCGGTTCGATGCATCAAGGGACCTCCACAGCAGGGCGATCGAGTGCGCGCCTGTCGTCCTATCGGCCCGCCGACCGCGGCGGCCATGTCCGTCGGCCACACAGACCGCACCGCGAAGGTGGTCGGCACACCCATGCACGGCGCGGCAGGCCCGCCCCGATGATGACGCCCGGAGGGTCACCGTCAGCGGGCCCGCCGAGACCCCAACTCCCCACGGAGGCACCCGAGATGAGAGAGTCACTCGCTCGAACGTCCGGCCGCCTGCTCGCCGCTGCGGCCGGGGCCCTCGCCCTCGCCGCCGGACTGCTCACGGCGGCCCCGCAGCACGCGGCGTCCGCCGCCGAGCCGGCGCCGTCCGCCGCGGACCTCACCGAGATCACCGGCTTCGGCAGCAACCCCGGCAACCTCTCGATGTACGCGTACGTGCCCGACGGCCTCCCCGCGGACGCCCCCGTAGTCGTGGCCCTGCACGGCTGTACGCAGAACGCCCGTGACTACTACGACCATTCGGGCTGGCCGGAGCTGGCGGACCGGCACGGTTTCGCGGTCGTCCTGCCGCAGACCAGCAGTGCGAACAACCTCAACTCCTGCTTCAACTGGTTCAAGCCGGGTGACACCGCACGCGACAGCGGCGAGGCCCTCTCGATCAAGCAGATGGTCGACAAGGCCGTCACGGAGTTCGGCGCCGACGCGGACCGCATCCACGTCACCGGTCTCTCCGCGGGCGGCGGGATGACGGCGAACCTGCTCGCCGCCTACCCCGACGTCTTCGCGGGCGGTGCCGTCAACGCCGGCCTGCCCGCGTACTGCGCGAACAATGTAGCGACGGCGTACACCTGCATGTACAGCCCGGCCGACAAGTCCCCCACCGAGTGGGGCGACTCGGTCCGCGCGGCCGCCCCGGAGGGGACCACCGAGTGGCCCCGGGTGGCGATCTGGCAGGGCACCGCCGACACCACGGTCCG
Source organism: Streptomyces triticagri (assembly GCF_003429565.1). Taxonomy (GTDB): domain Bacteria; phylum Actinomycetota; class Actinomycetes; order Streptomycetales; family Streptomycetaceae; genus Streptomyces; species Streptomyces triticagri. The sequence continues at coordinate 27,555 of NZ_QUAK01000024.1, read as the reverse complement.
CCCCGCCAACGCCGACGAGCTGCGCGACCAGTGGACCGATGTGTGGGGCCTCGGCCAGACCCCGTCACGCACCGCGGACCTGCCCGGCGGCACCACCCGCAGTTCGTACGACGACTCCGCGGGCCGGTCGGCGGTCGAGGTGTACTCGATCTCCGGCATGGCGCACGGTCTCGCCGTCGATCCGGGCGACGGCACCGAACAGTGCGGCACCGCCGGCACGTACTACCTGGACACGATCTGCTCCAGCCATCACACCGCGGCCTTCTGGGGGTTGATCCCAACCGGGGCCGGGCGGGATCAGTCCTCGCCCTCCAGGTCCCCCTCCGTCTCCAGGTAGACCTTCCGCAAGGCGTCCAGGACCGCGGGATCCGGCTTCTCCCACATGCCGCGCGACTCGGCCTCCAGGAGGCGCTCGGCGATACCGTGCAGGGCCCAGGGGTTGGCCTGTTCCAGGAACTCGCGGTTGGTGGGGTCCAGGACGTAGGTCTCGGTGAGCTTGTCGTACATCCAGTCGGCGATCACGCCCGTGGTGGCGTCGTAGCCGAACAAGTAGTCCACGGTGGCGGCGAGTTCGAAGGCGCCCTTGTAGCCGTGGCGGCGCATCGCCTCGATCCACCTGGGGTTGACCACGCGGGCGCGGAAGACCCGCGAGGTCTCCTCCACGAGGGTGCGGGTGCGGACCGTCTCGGGGCGGGTGGAGTCGCCGATGTACGCGGCGGGCGCGGTGCCGCGCAGGGCGCGCACGGTGGCGACCATGCCGCCGTGGTACTGGAAGTAGTCGTCGGAGTCCGCGATGTCGTGCTCGCGGGTGTCGGTGTTCTTCGCCGCGACCGCGATGCGCTTGTACGCGGTCTCCATCTCGTCGCGGGCCGGGCGGCCGTCGAGCTCCCGGCCGTAGGCGTAGCCGCCCCAGACGGTGTACACCTCGGCGAGGTCGGCGTCGGTGCGCCAGTCGCGGGAGTCGATGAGCTGGAGCAGGCCGGCGCCGTACGTGCCGGGCCGGGAGCCGAAGATGCGGGTGGTGGCGCGGCGTTCGTCCCCGTGCTCGGCCAGATCGGCCTGGACGTGGGCCCGTACGTGGTTGACCTCGGCCGGTTCGTCGAGGGAAGCGGCGAGGCGTACGGCGTCGTCCAGCAGGCCGACGGTGTGCGGGAAGGCGTCGCGGAAGAAGCCGGAGATGCGCAGCGTCACATCGATGCGCGGACGGCCCAACTCCTCGGCGGGGACGGCCTCCAGGCCGGTGACGCGACGGGAGGCGTCGTCCCAGACGGGTCGGACGCCGAGCAGGGCGAGGGCCTCGGCGACGTCGTCACCTGCGGTGCGCATGGCGCTGGTGCCCCAGAGGGAGAGGCCGACCGAGGTCGGGTATTCGCCGTCGTTGTCCGTCCGGTAGCGCTCCAGGAGTGAGTCGGCGAGGGCCTGGCCGGTGTCCCAGGCGAGCCGGGACGGCANGCGCTCCAGGAGTGAGTCGGCGAGGGCCTGGCCGGTGTCCCAGGCGAGCCGGGACGGCACGGCCTTGGGGTCGACGGAGTAGAAGTTGCGGCCGGTCGGCAGGACGTTGACGAGGCCGCGCAGGGGTGATCCGGACGGGCCGGCGGGGACGAAGCCGCCGTTCAGGGCGTGCAGGGCGTGGTCGAGCTCGGCGGTGGTGGCGGCGAGCCTTGGCACGACCTCGCGGGCGGCGAACTCCAGGACGGCGGCGACCTGTTCGCCGTGCTCGGTAGGTACGGCGGCCGGGTCCCAGCCGGCGTCCTCCATCGCCTGGACGAGGGCGCGGGCCTTGTCCTCGGCCTCGTCTGCCGAGGTGCGGGTGGCGGCGGACTCGTCGAGGCCGAGTGCTTCGCGCAGTCCGGGCAGGGCCGTCGTACCGCCCCAGATCTGGCGGGCGCGCAGGATGGCGAGGACGAGATTGACGCGGTCGCCCGCGGCCGGGGGATTGCCGAGTACGTGCAGTCCGTCGCGGATCTGGGCGTCCTTGACCTCGCAGAGCCAGCCGTCGACGTGCAGCAGGAAGTCGTCGAAGCCGTCGTCGTCGGGCCGGGCTTCGAGACCGAGGTCGTGATCCAGCTTGGCGGCCTGGATGAGGGTCCAGATCTGGGCGCGGATGGCGGGCAGCTTCGCCGGGTCCATCGAGCTGATCTGGGCGTACTCGTCGAGGAGTTGCTCCAGGCGGGCGATGTCGCCGTAGGAGTCGGCGCGGGCCATCGGCGGCACGAGGTGGTCGATGAGGGTGGCGTGCACCCGGCGCTTGGCCTGGGTGCCCTCGCCGGGGTCGTTGACCAGGAACGGGTAGATCAGCGGCAGATCGCCGAGGGCCGCGTCGGGGCCGCAGGCCGCGGAGAGGCCGGCGTTCTTGCCGGGCAGCCACTCCAGATTGCCGTGCTTGCCGAGGTGGATCATCGCGTCGGCGCCGAAGCCCCCGTCGTCGGTGGACGCGGCGATCCAGCGGTAGGCGGCCAAGTAGTGGTGCGAGGGCGGCAGATCGGGGTCGTGGTAGATGGCGATGGGATTCTCGCCGAAGCCGCGCGGCGGCTGGATGAGGATGAGCAGGTGGCCGAAGCGCAGGGCCGCGAGCACGATGTCGCCGTCCGGATTGCTGCTGCGGTCCACGAACATCTCGCCGGGCGCGGGGCCCCAGTGCTGCTCGACGGCGGTACGCAGCTCCTCGGGCAGGGTGGCGAACCAGCGGCGGTAGTCGGCCGCGGGGATCCGGACGGGATTGCGGGCCAACTGCTCCTCGGTGAGCCAGTCCTGATCGTGCCCGCCCGCGTCGATGAGCGCACGGATCAGCTCGTCGCCGTCACCGGAGGTGAGACCCGGGATCTCGGCGTCCCCGAAGTCGTATCCCTCGGCCGCGAGCCGGCGCAGCAGCTCGATCGCGCTGGCGGGGGTGTCGAGTCCGACCGCGTTGCCGATCCGGGAGTGCTTCGTCGGGTACGCGGAGAGCACCAGGGCGAGGCGCTTCTCGGCGGCCGGGATGTGCCGAAGTCGCGCGTGGCGTACGGCGGTTCCGGCGACGCGGGCGGCGCGTTCCGGGTCGGCGATGTAGGCCGGGAGGCCGTCCTCGTCGATCTCCTTGAAGGAGAAGGGGACGGTGATGAGCCGGCCGTCGAACTCGGGGACGGCGATCTGGCTGGCGGCGTCGAGCGGCGAGACGCCCTCGTCGTTGTCCTCCCAGTCGGCGCGCGAGCCGGTGAGGCACAGGGCCTGCAGGATCGGTACGTCGAGTGCGGCGAGGGCGCCGGCGTCCCAGGCCTCGTCGTCGCCGCCCGCGGAGGCCTCGGCCGGCTTGGTGCCGCCCGCGGCGAGCACGGTGGTGACGATGGCGTCCACCGAGCCCAGCTCGTCGATGAGTTCGGGCTCGGGCGCCCGCAGTGAGGCCACGTACAGCGGCAGCGGCCGGCCGCCCGCGTCCTCGATCGCCTCGCACAGGGCACTGACGAACGCGGTGTTGCCGCTCATGTGATGGGCGCGGTAGTAGAGCACCGCCACCGTCGGGCCCTCGACGCCGTCGCGGGCGGTCCGCTCCAGGGGGCCCCAGGTCGGGGCGGGCGCCGGGGCGTCGAAGCCGTGACCGGTGAGCAGCACGGTGTCGGAGAGGAAGCGGGCGAGCTGCTCCAGGTTGGCCGGGCCGCCGTGCGCCAGATAGGCGTGTGCCTCGGCGGCGATGCCGACGGGCACGGTGGAGGCGGCCATCAGCTGGGCGTCCGGGGCCTGTTCACCGGTGAGGACGATCACCGGGCGGCCGTCGGCGAGCAGCAGATCAAGGCCGTCCTGCCAGGCACGGATGCCGCCGAGCAGCCGGACGACGACGAGGCCGGCTCCGTCGAGCAGGGCGGGGAGCTCGTCCAGGGAGAGGCGGGAGGGGTTGGCGTAGCGGTACGGGACGGGACCGTCGGCCGCACGGGCGCTCAGCAGGTCGGTGTCGGAGGTCGACAGGAGCAGGATCATGCGCGTGAGGCCTTCCTCGGGGTCCGCGCCCCGGGTGGTGGAGGTGTGGGCTCCCCTGCTCCGCGGGCGGCTCCCGGGGATGCCGGGTGCTGCCTCGGAACGCGGGGAAGGGAGTTCCTGACTCACCCCTGCGCAGGTACGGGACCTGCGCCGGGCTCACAGTGGCGGGACCGCGCCGGAATCTCACCGGGCTTCCTCCCCTGCCGTCCCGAGCGGGCCCGGAGCGGCATCGGCGGACCTGTCGACCCGCCGCAGCGGACGTGCTGATCCGTCGATGAGCATAGTAAGCGGGCGGGGGGTGCGGCCGGTGGGCCGGTGGGTATGCTCGCCGCCATGTCCTCGGCAGCCCCCCGCTCATCGCCCCTGGCCACAGCCGTGGCCCGGGACAGTGGTGACGCCTGCCCGGGGGCGATGCGGCTGCATGCGGCGGACGACGGGGCGCTGGCCCGGGTGCGGATTCCCGGTGGTGTGCTGGCCGTTGACCAGGCGGACGCGCTCGCTTCGGCGGCCAGGCGGCTGGGCGACGGCGAGCTGCATCTCACCTCCCGGGGCAATGTGCAGATCCGGGGTCTGGACGGCGGCTGCGCGGGCGAGCTCGCGGCCCTGCTCGAAGCGGCCGGGCTGCTCCCCGCGCCCTCCCACGAGCGGGTGCGCAATGTGGTCGCCTCGCCCCTGTCCGGTCTGGACGGCCGCGGCTTCGCGGACGTACGGCCGTGGCTGACGGGCCTGGACGCGGCGCTGTGCGCGAGCGACGGTGCCCGGGAGCTGTCGGGGAGGTTCCTGTTCGCCCTGGACGACGGGCGCGGTGACGTGGCCGGTCTCGGGGCGGATGTGACGGTACGGGCGACGGCGTCCGGTGCCGCGCTCCTGAGCCTCGGCTCCTCCGGTACAGCCCTGCGGGTGCCTGCCGCGGACGTCGTGCGGAGCGTGCTCACGGCGACCGAGATCTTTCTCACGTCCGCGCGGTCGAGCGCGGCACGCACCTGGCGGGTCGACGAACTCCCCGTATCCGCCGACGACTTGGTCCGCATGCTCGGAACGCAGCTGTCCGGGACCGGTGTCGACTGCACACCGGCGGACCAGGACACCTCCACGACGGACGGGCCCGCGCCCGGCGTGCGGGGCGAGGCACTGTCGGTGCACGTGCCGCTCGGACGGCTCTCCCTGGAGCAGTGGCGGGAGTTGACCCGGTTCGCCGCCGAGGCGGGCACCGGCGAGCTGCGGCTCACGCCGTGGCGTGGTGTGGTGGTGCCGGCGCCGCGCAGCGCGGCCGCTGCCGCGCTCGCCCGCCTCGCGGCCACCGGCCTTGTCACCGACCCCGCGTCCGCCTGGCCCCGGGTGGGTGCGTGCATCGGCCGTCCCGGCTGCGCCAAGTCGCATGCGGACGTACGCGTGGACGCGGCACGTGCACCGGTGGCGCAGGCCGGCCTGTCGCTGTACTGGTCCGGCTGCGAACGGCGCTGCGGGCGCCCGCGCGGCGCCCATGCGGACGTGGTCGCCGTGCCCGGCGGCGGCTACCGCGTGAGCGCCGATGCGCCGCACGGGTCCGGCCGCAGCGTCCCGTTGGACGACCCGTCCCGTATCACCGCCGTGCTCGCGGCGCTCACGGGGCACCCCGCATGACGCCCTGCCCGACCTCGGCCCCATGACCCACGGGCCACCGCACCACGACCTCCCCACGACCGAGAGCAGCGAGATCACCACCGTGACCACCACCTACGACTACGAGAAGGACGGCGCGGCCATCTACCGCCGGTCCTTCGCCACCATCCGATCGGAGGCCGACCTGGCGGGACTTCCCGCCGATGTCGGCCAGGTCGCGGTCCGGATGATCCACGCCTGCGGAATGGTCGATCTGGTACGGGATCTGGCCCACACCCAGGACGTGGTGACGAAGGCCCGCGAGGCGCTGCGCGCCGGGGCGCCGATCTTCTGCGATGTACAGATGGTGGCCAGCGGCGTCACCCGCAAACGGCTCCCGGCGGACAACGACGTGCTGTGCACGCTCTCCGACCCGTCCGTGCCCGAGCTCGCCGCGAAGCTCGGCACCACGCGCAGCGCCGCCGCCCTGGAGCTGTGGCGGGACCGACTGGAGGGTTCGGTGGTGGCGGTCGGCAATGCCCCGACCGCGCTGTTCCGCCTCCTGGAGATGATCGAGGAGGGGGCGCCCCGGCCCGCCGCGGTGATCGGCGTACCGGTCGGCTTCATCGGGGCGGCCGAGTCCAAGGACGCCCTCGCGGCGCATCCTTCGGGCCTCGAGCACCTGGTGGTGCGGGGCCGTCGCGGCGGAAGCGCCATAGCGGCCGCCGCGCTGAACGCGATCGCGAGTGAGGCGGAATGAGCGGCAAGCTGTACGGCGTCGGGCTCGGCCCCGGCGACCCGTCCCTGATGACGATGCGGGCCGTGGAGGTCATCGCGTCCGCCGATGTGGTGGCGTACCACAGTGCACGGCACGGCAGGTCGATCGCCCGCTCGATCGCGGCGGACCAGCTGCGCGCGGACCACATCGAGGAGCCCCTGGTCTATCCGCTGACGACGGAGACGACCGATCATCCGGGCGGGTACCAGGGCGCCATGGACGACTTCTACGCCGAGGCGTCCGCGCGCCTGGCCGCGCACCTGGATGCGGGCCGCACGGTGGCGGTGCTCGCCGAGGGCGACCCGCTCTTCTACGGCTCGTACATGCACATGCACAAGCGGCTCGCGCACCGCTACGAGACCGAGGTCGTCCCCGGCGTCACCTCGGTGTCCGCCGCCGCGGCCCGGCTCGGCACACCGCTCGCCGAGGGCGAGGAGGTGCTGACCGTCCTGCCGGGCACACTGCCCGAGGAGGAGCTGGCCGCCCGGCTTGCCTCGACGGACGCGGCGGTGGTGATGAAGCTGGGTCGCACGTTCCCCAAGGTCCGCCGGGCGATGGAGAGTTCGGGCCGTCTGGAGGCAGCTCGTTACGTGGAGCGGGCCACCATGCCCGGTCAGCGGCTCGCCCGGCTCGCGGAGGTCGACGAGGAGTCGGTGCCGTACTTCTCCGTGGCCGTACTGCCGAGCGAGGTGGACGCCGAGCGTCCCACGTCGCGGGAGCAGGGCGAGGTGGTGGTGGTCGGCACCGGTCCGGCCGGTCCGCGCTGGCTGACTCCGGAGACCCGCGGCGCCCTCGCGGCCGCCGACGATCTCGTGGGCTACACCACCTATCTCGACCGGGTGCCGAGGCGTGCGGGTCAGACGCGGCACGGCTCCGACAACCGGGTCGAGGCGGAGCGCGCCGAGTTCGCTCTCGACCTGGCCCGCAAGGGCCGCCGGGTCGCGGTCGTCTCCGGCGGCGACCCCGGTGTCTTCGCGATGGCCACCGCCGTGCTCGAGGTCGCCTCCGCGCCCGAGTACGCGGACGTGCCGGTGCGCGTACTGCCCGGCGTGACGGCGGCCAATGCGGCGGCGGCCCGGGCCGGCGCACCGCTCGGCCACGACTACGCCACCGTGTCGCTGTCGGACCGGCTCAAGCCCTGGGAGGTGATCGCCGAGCGGCTGCGCGCGGCCGCGGCGGCCGACCTGGTGCTCGCCCTGTACAACCCCGGTTCGCAGAGCCGCACTTGGCAGGTGGGCAAGGCCCGCGAGCTGCTGCTCGAACACCGCGCCCCGGACACCCCCGTGGTGGTGGCCAGGGACGTGGGCGGCTCCGGCGAGCGGGTCCGGATCGTGCAGCTGGCCGACCTGGATCCGGCCACCGTGGACATGCGCACGATCCTGCTCGTCGGCTCCTCGCAGACGCAGGCGGTGCGCCGTGGTGACGGCGAGCAGATCGTGTGGACACCGCGGCGGTATCCGGAGGCCTGAGCGGGTACGGCGATGTGCTGCCGCGCCGGCCCGGTCAGTTCGCCGGCGGGAGGAGCGCCCGCACCCGGCGGGCCGCCTCGTCCGGGTCCGGCACCTCCGGAACGCCTTCCGGGACCGGCGGCCGGCGCACGACGACGACGGGCAGGCCCGCCTCCCGGGCCGCGGTCAGCTTCGGCGCGGTGGCCGCTCCCCCGCTGTCCTTGGTCACGACGACATCGATACGGTGCCGGCGCAGCAGCTCGCGTTCGGCGGCGAGGGTGAACGGGCCGCGGTCGAGGAGCACTTCGGTGCGCGGCGGGTGAGGCGGCTCGGGCGGGTCCACCGAACGCACCAGGAACCACTGATCGGTGAGCGCGGCGAAGGCCCCGAGTCCCATACGCCCGGTGGTGAGGAACACGCGCGAGCCGAGCGCGGGAAGCAGCTGCGCCGCCTGCTCCAGTGACGCGGCGTCGTGCCAGACGTCGCCGTCGACCGGTTGCCAACCGGGCCGGCGCAGCGCGAGCAGCGGGACTCCGGCCGTGGTGGCAGCGGCGGCCGCGTGAAAGCTCATCGTCCCGGCGAAGGGGTGGGTGGCGTCGACCAGCGCGTCGACCCGGTGGTCCCGCAGCCACCCGGCCAGTCCCTCGGCCCCGCCGAAGCCGCCGATCCGCACCTCGCCGGGCGGAAGGCGGGGACTCGTGACGCGTCCGGCGAGCGAGCTGGTCACGGTCAGCCGCGGGGTGCCGTGCAGCAGCCCGGCGAGCCGGCGGGCCTCCGTGGTCCCCCCGAGTATCAGTACGTGCATGGAAGTCCGGTTCCGATCATGAGCGGTGAGGTACGGGTCCCGGGACGGTCGGTCCGGAGAGCCGCCGGCCGGTGGCCTGAGCCCCGGGCAGGGCGCACGCCCGCGGTCAGCAGCTGTGCCGGTCACGCTCCGGCGAGTACAGGTGGCTGTCGCCGAACTGCTCGGCGCCGAGCGTGCGGCCGACCATGATGACGGCGGTACGGAGCACTCCGGCGTCCTTCACCTGCCGGCCGATCTCGTCGAGGGTGCCGCGCAGGACCAGCTCGTCGGGGCGCGAGGCATAGGCGACCACGGCGGCGGGGCAGTCGGGCCCGTAGTGCGGAAGGAGTTCGTCCACGACCCGGTCCACATGGCGGGCGGCGAGGTGCAGCACGATCAGGGCGCCGCTGCGGCCGAGGGTGGCCAGATCCTCACCTTCCGGCATGGCGGTGGCCTGCTGGGCGATGCGGGTGAGGATGACCGTCTGGCCGACGGTGGGCACGGTCAGTTCACGTTTGAGTGCGGCGGCCGCGGCGGCGAACGCCGGTACGCCCGGGACGACTTCGTAGGGCACACCGGCCGCGTCCAGGCGCCGCATCTGCTCGGCGACCGCGCTGAAGACGGAAGGGTCTCCGGAGTGCAGCCGGGCGACGTCGTGGCCGTCGCGGTGCGCACGGACCAATTCCTCCGTGATCCGGTCCAGATCGAGCTGCGCGGTGTCCACCAGGCGGGCGTCCGGAGGGCATTCGGCGAGCAGTTCGCGCGGGACGAGGCTGCCGGCGTACAGGCACACCCAGCAGGCCGCGAGCGTACGGGCGCCGCGCAGGGTGATCAGGTCGGCGGCCCCGGGGCCCGCGCCGATGAAGTACACGGTCAACTGTCTGCTCCTGCGGGATCGTCGGGTACGGCATCGGCCGCGCGGTCGCTCGCACCGTCCGGTGCCGGGACCGCCTTCTGCGCGCTCCACTGGGTGACGGGCATCGCCTGGCGCCAGCCGGTGAAGCCGCCCACGGGTACGGCGTGCGCGACCGCGAGCCGTACCAGGTCGCCGCCGAGGCGCCGGCGGGCGGCGGCGAGCAGCGCCTCGGACTCCAGGGTCACGGTGTTGGCGACGAGCCGCCCGCCGGCCGGTAGCGCCTGCCAGCAGGTCTCCAGGAGTCCTTCGGCGGTGAGCCCGCCGCCGATGAACACGGCGTCCGGCGTGGGGAGTTCGGCGAGTGCGTCCGGTGCGGCCCCGGTGACGACACGGAGGTCCGGTACGCCGAGGCGTTCGGCGTTGCGGACGATGCGTTCGGCGCGTACGGGATCGCGTTCGACCGTGACGGCACGGCAGGAGGGGTGGGTGCGCATCCACTCTACGGCGATCGAGCCGGAGCCGCCACCGATGTCCCAGAGGAGTTCGCCGGGCGCGGGGGCGAGGGCGCCGAGGGTCGCGGCGCGCACATGGCGCTTGGTGAGCTGCCCGTCGTGTTCGTAGGCCTCGTCGGGCAGTCCCGGTACGGCGCCGGTGCGCAGCGCGTCGGGGGCACGGCGGCAGTCGACGGCGACGATGTTGAGGGCGTCGCCCGTGTGGTCGGGTCGGCTGTCGGCGGTCGTCTCGTCGCCGAAGTGCTCGTGCTCGCCGCCCAGTTGTTCCAGGACCCGCATCCGGCTCGGCCCGAAGCCGCGGTCCCGCAGCAGTGCGGCGATCCGGTCGGGTGTGGTGGCGTCGGCGCTCAGCACGAGCAGCCTCCGCCCGTGGTGCAGGGCGGCGGCGATCCGGTCCGGTGGACGCCCGACGAGCGTGACCACTTCGACGTCCTCCACCGGCCAGCCGAGCCCGGCGGCGGCGTACGAGACGGAGGACGGATGCGGCAGCACCCGCAGGGCGTCCGGCCCGAGCACCTCGGTCAGGGCGCGCCCGATGCCGTAGAACATCGGGTCTCCGCTGGCCAGTACGGCGATCCGGCGGCCGGCGTGCGCGGCGAGCAGTCCGGGCACGGCGGGGCGCAGCGGCGAGGGCCACGTGACGCGCTCGCCCGTACAGAGGTCCGGCAGCAGATCGAGCTGGCGCCGTCCGCCGATGACGACCTCGGCGTCGAGCAGGACCTGCCGCGACGCTTCCGGGATGCCCGGCCATCCGTCCGCCCCGATGCCGACGACGGTGACGGGGGCGGACGGTCGTACGCGGGCCACGGGTGGTTCCTCGGTGCTCGGAGGCGCGGCCTGCAGGGCCGGGCCTGTCGGGGGCAGTCGGCACCCCGCAGGGCGCGGAGAGTCACTCTACTGGGCGGTGACCTGCGCGTCCTCGACAGGTGCCGGGCCCCCAGGGGCATCAGGCCGTGGCGAGCAGATTCAGGGTGTCGACGACCCGGTTCGAGAAGCCCCACTCGTTGTCGTACCAGGCGACGACCTTGATGTGCCGGCCGTCGACGCGGGTCAGCTCGGAGTCGAAGATCGACGAGGCGGGGTTGCCGGTGATGTCGGAGGACACGAGCGCGTCATCGGAGTACTCCAGGACGCCCTTCAGCGGTCCGTCGGCCGCGGCGCGGTAGGCGGCGAGCACGTCCTCGCGCGTCACGTCGCGGGACACCGTGGTGTTCAGCTCGACGATCGAGCCCACCGGGACCGGGACGCGGATCGAGTCGCCGGACAGCTTGCCGTCCAGATTCGGAAGCACATGGCCGATCGCCTTGGCGGCGCCGGTCGTGGTCGGCGCGATGTTCACGGCGGCGGCACGGGCGCGGCGGGCGTCGCGGTGCGGGCCGTCCTGCAGATTCTGCTCCTGTGTATAGGCGTGCACGGTCGTCATGAACCCGTGCTCGATGCCCGCGAGTTCGTCGAGCACCGCGGCCAGCGGAGCGAGCGCGTTGGTGGTGCAGGAGGCGTTGGAGACGATGTGGTGCGCGGCCGGGTCGTAGGTGTCGCTGTTCACGCCGTACGCCAGGGTGACGTCGGCGCCGTCGGACGGGGCGCTGACGAGGACCTTCCTGGCTCCGGCGTCGAGGTGGGCGCGCGCGGCCTTGGCGGCGGTGAAACGGCCGGTGGCCTCCAGGACGATGTCGACGCCGAGTTCGGCCCACGGCAGGTCGGCCGGCTCCCGCTCGGCGAGCACCTTGATGCGCCGCCCGTCGACGACGAGGGTGTCCCCGTCCACGGTCACCGGGCGGCCGAGCCGGCCCGCGGTGCTGTCGTACGCGAGGAGCCTGGCGAGGGCCGTGGGCTCGGTGAGGTCGTTGACGGCCACCACCTCGAGGGCGTCGTCGCGTTCGAGCAGTGCGCGCAGCACATTGCGTCCGATGCGGCCGAATCCGTTGATGGCGACACGAGTCATGAGTGCGGTCCCTTTCTGCACCGGCGGGTTTCCTTCGCTCTCAGCCTCGCGCGCTCGGGCGGCGGAGGACAGCGGCACGAAAGCCATGGTCCGCAAGGATCCCGCCAGGCGTGCGCGGCAGCGGTGATCACTCGCCTCGGGCGAAGGTGCGCCGGTACTGGATGGGTGTGGTGCCGAGGATGCGCTGGAAGTGCAGGCGCAGATTCGAGCCGGTGCCGAGGCCGACGTCCGCGGCGATCTGCTCCACGCTCCGCTCCGAGCGCTCGAGCAGTTCGCGCGCCAGGTCGATCCGCGCCCGCATCACCCACTGCATCGGCGTGTATCCGGTGTCCTCGGCGAACCTCCGGGAGAAGGTGCGCGGCGACACCGCAGCGTGCTCGGCGAGCGCGTCCAGGGTGAGCGGCCGGTCCAGGCGGTGCAGCGCCCATTCGCGGGTGGCGGCGAAGCGTTCACCGAGCGGTTCGGGCACGCTGCGCGGTACGTACTGGGCCTGGCCGCCGCTGCGGTAGGGGGCCGCGACCAGGCGGCGGGCCGCATGGTTCGACGCGGCCACGCCCAGATCGCGGCGGAGCAGGTGCAGACAGAGATCGATGCCGGAGGCGGCACCCGCCGAGGTGAGCACCTTGCCCTCGTCGACGAAGAGGACGTTCTCGTCGACCTGGATCTGCGGGTACTTCGCCGCGAGGCGGCGGGTGTAGTGCCAGTGGGTGGTGGCCCGCCGGCCGTCGAGCAGTCCGGTCGCGGCGAGGGCGAAGGCTCCGGTCGAGATGGCGGCGAGGCGGGCGCCACGGTCGTGCGCGGCCACCAGGGCGTCGACGACGCTCGGCGGCGGATCGTCCCGGTCGGGGAAGCGGTAGCCCGGCACGAAGACGATGTCGGCCCAGGCCAGCGCCTCGAGGCCGTGCGCCACGGCGTACGAGAGTCCGTCACCGCCGGTCACCGTGCCCGGCTCGGCGCCGCAGACCCGTACCTCGTACGGCATGCTCGCGCGGGTGGTGAACACCTGGGCGGGGATGCCGACATCGAGCGGCTTGGCGCCTTCGAGCACCAGCACGGCGACTCGGCGCAGACGAGACGTGGACACGCGCCCGAGGGTACGTCCCGGTCGGGTGTCAGCCGGCCTCGAGACTCGCCACGAGCGCTTTGATCACGCTCTCCGTGGAGGCCGCCATGTCCACCGCCTCCGGGTCGAGGAGCCACTGCACCTGCAGACCGTCCATCACGGCCACGATCGCGTTCGCGGCGCTCTCGACATCCACGTCCTCGTGCACCTCGCCCAGGTCGCAGGCCTCGGTCAGGGCCTCGGTCACGAAGCCGCGCAGGCCGGCGTACCGGTTGCGGAAGTAGTCCTGGGCGGGGTGGTCGTCGGTGACGCTCTCGGCGGACAGCACCGCGTAGAGGCGGACGATCCCCTCGCGTTCGGCGTTGTGGCGGGCCGTGTCGACCAGGTGCTGCAGGAAGGTCAGACCGCGCGGCCGCTCGGGGCCGAGGCCGGCGATGTCGGTGGTGTCCCGCAGGTCGAGGACCTCGGTCAGCAGATTCGCCTTGGAGCGGAAATAGTGCAGAACTCCCGCCTGGGTCAGGCCCGCACGGTCGGCTATCTCGGCCAGGGACGCCTTGCCGTAGCCGCGGGCCGCGAAGGTCTCCATGGCGATCCGGAGTATGTCGTCATGGCGCTCCTGGGCGGCGGAACTGCGTCCGCGGCGGCTGCGCCCACCGGTTCGGGGTGCGGTCGTCGCCGCCTTGTCCTTGCTCACCTGCCGGAGTCTAGGCCGGGCCTGATCACCGCGAAAGAAGTCCGACCCGACTACTTACTAACCACTCAGTAAGCGTGCTTCCATGCCGCCATGCCTTTCCGCGCACTGCGCGCACAGGACCCCGCGCGGCTCGCAGGCATCGCGACCACCGGACTCGAGCAGCCCCCGAGAGAAGGGAGTTCGCGGCACATCCGTACGCGCCCCACCGCAATCGAAGGAGCCGCAGAAATGAGCACACACGCACCACGCAGGAGACCACGCACCCGAGGCACCAAGGCCACCGTCCTCGCCGCAGCACTGACCCTCACCGGCACGGGCATCGCCTACGGCGTCCAGGACGAGGCCCCGAGCCCGGCGGCCGCCGAGCAGGCCCAGGTGTGGATCACCACGGCGGACGGCAGCAGCAAGCTGAGCGACGCCGGCGCCGTCCCCTTCACGGGCAGCCCGCAGCCGACCGACATCGCCGTCGATCCGTCCGACACCGGGCAGCAGTTCACCGGCGCGGGCGCCTCCGTGACGGAGGCCTCGGCCCATCTGATCGAGCAACTCCCCGACGGTACGCGGGACTCCCTTCTCCAGGGGCTGTTCTCCCGGGACGGTGACGGCATCGGCCTGAACTATCTGCGCCAGCCGCTCGGCAGCAGCGACTTCAACGCCGATGGGAACTTCACCTCGTACGAGGACACCCAGGGTTCGTTCTCGATCGACCGCGACAAGCAGGAGACCATCCCCGTCATCAAGCAGGCCCAGGCCGTCAATTCCTCGATCCGCTTCATGGGCACCCCTTGGTCCGCGCCGGCCTGGATGAAGACGAGCAACGACCTCAGCGGCGGCAAGCTCGACCCCGCCCACTACCAGGACTACGCCGACTACCTGGTCAAGGCCATCGAGGCGTACGGCGCGGAGGGGATCGACCTCACCGACCTCAGCGTCCAGAACGAGCCGGAGCTGGAGACGAGTTACCCCTCCATGGGCATGACCTCGTCCGAGCAGGCGGACTTCCTGAAGGTGCTCGACCAGGCCCTCACGGCGAGCGGCCTGGACACCAACCTCCTTGCCTTCGACCACAATTGGGACAACCCGAACTATCCGCTCGACGTCTTCGACAAGACGTCCGGCATGTCCCGGCTGATCGGCGCGGCCTTCCACTGCTACGCGGGCACCCCGGAGGCGCAGCAACAGGTCCGCGACACGGGCAAGCGCGTGTTCTTCACGGAGTGCTCGGGCACGGACTCCGAGAACGGCGCCGACACCTTCAAGGACACCCTGAAGTGGCACGCGGAGAACCTGGTCGTACGGAACATCCGGGCCGGGGGCGAGACGGTCGTCGACTGGAATCTCGCGCTCGACCAGAACGGCGGCCCGCACCAGGGCAATTGCGGCACCAGCTGCAACGGCGTGGTGGAGATCGCCGGTGACAGCGTCACGCGCAACGCCGAGTTCTACACGCTCGGCCATCTGTCGAAGTTCGTCGACGTGGGCGCGACGCGTATCGGCTCATCGGCGGACGGCACCATCCAGAACGTCGCCTTCCAGAACCCGGACGGCGAACGCGTCCTGTACGCGGTGAACTCGGGTACGGCCGAGCAGGAGTTCTCCGTCACGGACGACGGCCGCTCGCTGACGTACTCGCTGCCTGCGGGTGCGGTCGCGACGTTCACCTGGCAGCCCTGATCCCCTGACGGCGGCTCCTGGGACGACCGAGAGTCTCGTCGACGGACCTGCCCGACTCCGACGGAATCCGCCCGTCCGCAACCGGTGCATGCGAATCTGGCCGCGCACCGTCCCGGCGGACGGGCGGGTTCCGTACCCATCTCCGGCAGCGCAACGCCACGCAACGCTTCGTATCGTCCTTCGAAGGAGCGCTCATGTTCCGAGCTACGTCGGCTCTGATTCTCGCCGCCGCACTGACCTGTTCGGCGGCCGCGCCCGCGGGCGCGGGGACAACGTTGTCCCGTCATTCCGCTTCGTCCGGCGACTCCGGGCCCTCCGCCGAGGCCTCCTGGCACACGGCCTGGGCCAGTTCACAGCACGGCCAGGCAGCCACTGGGCTGCGCGATCAGTCGGTGCGCATGATCAGCCATCTCAGCCAGGGCGGCAGCGCGCTGCGGGTCCGGGTGCAGAACACCTTCGGCGAGAGCCCGTTGACCGTGGACGCGGCGACCGTCGCGCCGAGCAGCGGCAGGAGCGCGGAGTTGGCGGGCGAGCCGGCGCAGGTCACCTTCGAGGGGCAGGGAAAGGTCGTGGTGCCGGCGGGCGGTGAGGTCTGGAGCGACGAGGTCGCGCTGACGACCCGGGCGCAGGGCGACGTCGCGGTGTCCCTTTCGGTGCAGGGCGAGGCGACCGCGGGGCGTCACACGGACGCCTTCCGCACCAACTACCTCTCGCCGCCCGGCTCCGGCGACCGTACGGCGGACATGGGCGCGGAGGCGTACACGGAGACGGTCGAGTCGACCTATCTGGTGAGCGCCGTGGATGTACGCAACGAGGGCCTCGAGGGCACGCTCGTCGCGTACGGCAGCTCCGTCGTGGACGGCACGGGCAGTACGAACTGCGGGCCGGACTGCACGGAGCTCGGCAACAACCGGCGTTGGAGCGACGACCTGGCCCGGAGGATCGGCGAAGAGCTGCCCGATGACAGGCAGTTCGCCGTCGCCAATGCGGGCGTCAGCGGCACCACGAGCGCCGCCGACTGCCCCGGCGCCTCCGACGACATCCGCGGGCTCGACTCACTCGCCCGGCTGGAGCGCGATGTGCTGTCCCTGAGCGGGGTGACCGGCGTGCTCTTCTACTACGGGACGAACGACCTGGCGGTGGGATGCGACGCCGGCCGGATCATCGAGAGCTACCGGGAGACCTTCCAGCGGCTGCACGACGCGGGGATCAAGGTGTACGTCACCCCGGTGACACCGCGCCCCGGCTACAGCGACGACGAGAACCGCGAACGGCACGCGGTCGCCGACTTCGTGAAGAAGTGGACCAATTGCTCGGACACCTGCGACGGCGTCCTCGACTTCGACCAGGTCCTGAAGGACCCGGTGAAGCCCAACAGCATCAATCCCGCCTACGACACCGGCGACGGAATCCATGTGAACATCGCCGGCCAGCAGGCGCTCGCGGACTTCATCTCCCTGCCGATGGTGGCGAGTTCGGCGTCGTAGGGCGCTGCCGCAAGAAGCCGCGGTACGGAGGTCGGCGCAGTCAGTCCCGCACGGACCTCCGTACCGCGGCTCGCGTCACCGGTCCCCGGCCAGATCGAGGTCCCGGCCCTCCGGATCGGCGGTGCTCACCGGCTCCGCCGTCCGGGGCCGCCAGGGATGCTGGAGCGGATGCGAGACCGGGCGCCACCACGGGTCCACGGGAAGCGTCCCCGCCGGCTCGAACGGCTCGCCCGGACGCGGGAAGGCGGCGGGCTGCCCGGCCTCCTCGGCGACGTCCTTGCTCCACTCGGCGGGCTCCGCCCAGGCGTGCGTGGCGAGGTTGAACGTGCCCCAGTGGATGGGCAGCAGCGCTCCGTGCGGCTCGCCGCCCTGCAGATCGAGGTGCGCCTGCAGACCCTGAGCGGGCGACATGTGGATGTCGGGCCACGCCCCGGGCACCGGCGTACGGTCCGTGTGGCCCTCGGGCCAGTGGTCGCTGTAGGCGCCGATCTGGATCATCGTGGCGTCGAACGGGCCGTATTGGGCGCCGATTTCACTGAATCCGGCGAAGTACCCGGTGTCCCCGCTGTGGTAGATCCGGTGCTGCTCGCCGGCGACCACCCAGGAGGCCCACAGGGTGTGCTGCTGATTGCGCAGTCCTCGCCCGCAGAAGTGGCGCGCGGGGGTCGCCGTCAGCGAGACGCCGCCGACCTCGGTGCTCTCGTGCCAGTCGAGCTCCCGGATCCGGGCCGGCGGTACGCCCCAGTGCTCCAGGTGGGCGCCCACGCCCAGCGGGACCGCGAAGACCGTGTGGGTGCCGGCGAGGGCCTTGATGGTGGGCAGGTCCAGGTGGTCGTAGTGGTCGTGCGAGATCACCACCACGTCCACCGGGCCGAGCGCGGCGAGCCCGACCGGCACCGGGTGCAGCCGCTTCGGCCCGACGAAGTCGAACGGCGAACAGCGCTCGCCCCACACCGGGTCGAAGAGGACACGCCGGCCGTCGATCTCCGCGAGGACGCTGGAGTGCCCCATCCATGTGAGCCGCAGTCCGCTCGCCGGCACGGCCGCGAGCTCGGCGAGGGTGGTCGCGTACATCGGCACGTCCGCCGCGGGCGCCCTGCGGACCCGCGCCTCCTTGCGGAAGTAGTTCCGGAAGAACTCCAGGCCGAAGCCGCCCTCGGGCCGCTCCGTGCCCGGCGGATTCCGGAAGCGTCCGTCCGAGAAGTTCGGCGAGCTGTGGATCCGCGCGAGCCGCTCTCCGGACGAATCGGCTCCGAAGGCCTCGGGCCTGCGCGAACGGAGTCCGGAGCGCAGAGAACGCAAGCCGGTCACGGCACCTCCTGGGGTCGTGGACAAAGCAAGGAACGCAAAGACTCTCCATTATGGTCGGCGACACCATGGGCGGCGACGCGGCCGCCGCGACGCCGCGCCCGCGCCCGGAGCGCACCGCCGCCGGCCGCCCAGGGGCCGCTCACCTCAGGCATGCGGCTGTCCGTATGCCCGCTCCACCCGCAGGCGCAGCACCACACGCCGGTCGCGGACCATCGCCGCGCGGTACTCGTCCCAGTCCGGGTGCTCGCCCTTGACGTCCCGGAACAGGGTGATCAGCTCCTCGACGGCCGCGTCGTGCGGGTCCGCGGCGACCTCGGACAGTTCCGCGGTGGCGTCGACGGCGGTCCAGGCCCAGCGGTCGTCGCTGGTCACGTGGTACGTGGCGCGGGGGTCGCGGCGCAGATTGCGGGTCTTGGCCCGGTCGTCCGTGATGGACACCCGGATCACGCCCCTGTCGCCCTCGTCGGGGTAGAAGTGGTGGTTCACATTGGACAGCTGGGGCCGGCCCTCCCGGCCGAGGGTGACCAGGACCCCGCCGTCGTACTCCGAGACCAGTTTCAGGAGCGCGTCCTGCCGCGCGTCGGATGACGTCATGCTCCCTCAACGTGCGAACGGCGCCCGGGATTCCGGCCTCGGCGGCCCCTTCGCGTACGGCCGGATGTCACGTACGGAGCGCCCCCGTCCGTCGCAGTGGTGTACTGCCCGACTGCACGACGGAAGGCATCCGCCATGGCTCGCATCTCCCTCACCCCTCCCAGGACGCTGCGCTACCGACTGCTCGAGTGGTACGCGAAGCGCAGCTACGGCAAGGCGATGGATCCGCTGAAGGCGGCGGGCCACCACCCGCGCGTGCTGTGGGGCCAGGCCCGCCTGGAGATGTCCGTACTCCGCTGGAACAAGCTGGACGCCGACTTGAAGGCGCTGGCCGTGATGGCCTCCGCGGCCTCGATCGGCTGCTCCTGGTGCATGGATTTCGGCCACTGGGAGAACACCCAGCGCGGCATGGATCCGCGCAAGCTGCGCGAGCTGCCGCGGTGGCGGGAGAGCGAGGTGTACTCGGACCTGGAGCGGGACGTCATGGAGTACGCGGAGGCCGTCACGGCGAACCCGCCCGACGTGACGGACGAACTGGCCGCCCGGCTCCTCGCCCGCCTCGGCGAGCCGGCGTTCGTCGAGCTGACGGCGATGGTCGCCGTGGAGAACCTCCGCTCGCGCTTCAATGCGGCGATGGGCCTGACCAGCCAGGGCTTCAAGGACTCCTGCGACCTGACCACCGATCGCTAGCGGGGTCTTCCCTCAGGCGGTCGGCGTGATCTGCTGCTTGATGGCGTACGGGTCGAGGGAGCCCTTGGCCGAGACGTGGTCGCCCGATGACTCGCCGCGCAGCCGGCGGCCGATCCACGGCACCAGGTACTCACGGGCCCACTGGATGTCGTCGCGCCGCACCTCGAGGGTGCCGCGCGGCGGCAGCGGCGGCCAGGCCTGGTCCGGGTCGGCCGGCACCGGAATCCCGAGCACCTGCCCGGCCCGCAGCGCGACCCGGGTGTGGCCCTCCGGCGACAGGTGGAGACGGTCGCCGTCCCAGGCACGGCGGTCCTGCACGGACTTCAGGGACCACAGGTCGAGCACCGGGCAGCCGTAGCGGTCGGCGATGGCCCTGACATGGGCGGTGTAGGTGGCGATCTTGCCCCGCAGGTGACGCAGTACGGGGACGTCGCGGGTGTCGAAGCCGGTGGTCACCATGACCGTGCCGACGGCTCCGGTCAGCTCGGCCACCGCGCGCTCGAAGCGCTCCGCGACGTCGTCGGGGTCGGTGCCGGGGCGGATGATGTCGTTGCCGCCGGCGCAGAAGCTGATGAGGTCGGGCGCGAGCTCCCGGGCCCGCGGCACCTGGTCGGCGACGATCTGGTCGAGGAGCTTCCCGCGCACCGCGAGGTTGGCGTAGCGGAAGGAGTGCTCCGGGTGCCGGTCGGCGAGCAGGACGGCGAGCCGGTCGGCCCAGCCGACGAACGTGCCGTCCGGGCCGGGATCGCCGACACCTTCGCTGAAACTGTCGCCGACGGCCACGTACGACCCGTATGCGTCACTGGGGATGAGGGGTGTCGATTCGTCTGCCACGTCGGGACATGCTGCACCTCTGCACGTCACCTACGCGACCGTAGGGTGCACTTCACATCGGTGATAAGGGCCACCGGTAAAGATCGCCCCAATACGGGAATAGCGCCGGAGGGGCTGAATCAGCCCCTCCGGCGCTTGAGGAGGCCCGCCCGGCAGGGCTCTCGGGAAGGGGCGGGCTGGGGAACGTCCCTCAGACGGTCACGCCGTGCGAGCGGAGGTACGCCAGCGGATCGACGTCCGAGCCGTAGCTCGGCCCCGTGCGCACCTCGAAGTGCAGATGCGGCCCCGTGGAGTTGCCCGTCGAGCCGGAGAGCCCGATCTGGTCGCCGCCCGACACGGACTGCCCGGCCGAGACACCGACCGAGGTCATGTGGGCGTACTGCGAGTAGTGACCGTCCTCGTGCTGGATGACGACCTCGTTGCCGTACGAGCCGCTCCAGCCGGCGGAGACGACCGTACCCGCACCGATGGCCTTGATCGGGGTGCCGGAGGAGACCACGAAGTCGGTCCCGGTGTGGTAGCCACTGGACCACATGCCGCCCGGGGTGCGGTAGTTGGTGGAGATGGAGGCGTCGACCGGCGCGGTGAAGCCGCCCGCGGAGGTGCCTTCGGAGCTGTTGCCCTGCGCGCTCGGGGCGGAGTCGGCGGACTGCTGCGCCGGCTCGGACTCGGGCTTCGGCTCCGGCTTCGACTCGGCCTTCGGGGCCGACTCGGCGGTGGAGGCCTTGGCCTTGCCGTCGAGCTTCAGCTGCATACCGGGCAGGATCCGGTTCGGGTTGTCGCCGACGACGGAGCGGTTGTCCTCGTAGAGCCGCTCCCAGCCGCCGTCGACGTCCTGTCGGTCGGCGATCGCGGACAGGCAGTCGCCCGACTTCACGGCGTAGGTGGCGGCCGAGGTGGCCGGGGCGGCGGCCGGCGCGGACTGCTTGGCTCCCGCCGGAGCGGACTGCGGGCTCTGCGCGGGGACGGTCTTCGCGGCGGCGGCCGGGGCGGCGTTGGCCCCCGTGGCGCCGAGAAGCGGAAGCGCGAGCGCGGCGCCACCGGTACCGGCGACGGCGAACGTACGGGTGATCCGCTGGGACTTGGGACGGCGGTGCTTACCCTTCGCGGGCATGGCGTTTTCCTCTCCGGCGCCTGCGAGGTGAGCTGTCGGGTTCGGGCTGGAGCTGCCCGGCCGCGCGCTCGGCGCGACTTCACCCCTAGCCGTCCCGGTCGGTGGACCGATGCGGCGACTTACCGTGGGTCCCCCGCTCCTGCCGTGCACGGGTAGATGCGCTGAGATCCGGGAGGCGGCAGGATTGGGCGTCCACCCGGACGTCCGTGACGTTAAGCGAGTGCGGAACTCGGAAACAAGGAATCAACTTTTTTGCCATTCCGCACCGCTGATCCTTTTCCGGATATTCCGTCACACTCCGTGGATCAATGATCTTCCGGCCTCCGACGGCCTCCGGAAACGCCTCGGCAAGATCGCCACACACCGTCACGACTATGATCCCGCTCACGCATTGACAGCCGTCCGACTGCAATCCGGGGCCAGTTGCTCTTAATTCCCCTAACACCCTCAAGGGACTCTTTTTCCTTTAGCTGATAAATGCTGCCGAATCGGTCATTCGGTGCTCAATGTGTCGCCGTACGGGCCGCTGCCTCCCGCGCATGATCGCCCCGACCAGGCGTGTCGTATCGTCGAATCGGTGCGCACCACGGCGAGAAGCGCCGGTGACCCCAATGGGAGGAGCCCCCGTGACGCAGCAGGTCCCCTCGACCGAGCCCGCACTCGCCGGAGTACGCAACTTCCGCGATCTGGGCGGTCTGCCGACCGCCGACGGGCACCGGGTGCGCGCCGGCCAGCTTTTCCGCAGCGGCCATCTCGCGCATGCGACGGACGAGGACGCGCGCTATCTGACCGAGCTCGGCCTGCACACGATCTTCGACTTCCGCAATTCCGCCGACCGGAAGCTGGACGGCCTGGACATCGAGCTCGCGGGGGTCCGCAATGTCAACATCCCGCTGAGCGACCCGGCCGACGGCGCCGAGTTCTGGCGGATGGTCCGGGACGGCGACATCGCGGACCTGCGCGCGATCCTGTCCGACGGCAAGGGCGTCGACCGGATGACCGCCTCGTACCGCGCGATGATCAAGAACCGTACGGCCGAGCACGGCCGCATCCTGCGGGCCCTGGCCGACGACAGCGTGCCGGTCCTGATGCACTGCGCGGCGGGCAAGGACCGGGCGGGCCTGTCCATCGCGGTCACCCTGCTCGCGCTCGGCGCGGACCGGGAGGCCGTCGAGGCCGACTACCTGGAGTCCAACGCCGCGCACCGGCGCTACAAGGTGCAGCGCAGCAGCACCGCACCGGAGGCCATGTCCCCCGAGGTGCTCGAACTCCTCAGCCCGCTCTTCGACGCACGTGCCGAGTACCTGGCCGCCGCCTTCGACTCGATCGACGAGACCTGGGGCACCACCGAGCGCTACCTCACCGAGGGCCTCGGCCTGGACGACGCCCTGCGCGCCCGCCTGCGTCACAACTTCCTGGACTGAACGGGCACTTCGGGCCCGGCGGCACGCTCGCCGGGCCCGGCGGCACGCTCACTGCCCGCCGCCGAGCGTGAACAGCAGATAGATGAACGCGGCGAAGAGATGCCCGGCCACGAAGTACACGAAGAGCCGGATCCACAGTCCCCGCGGGATGGTCTCCTCGACCCGCTTCCGCGGCGACACCCTGCCCGGCTCGACGGGGACCTCCCCGGCCGTGTCCTCCGCCGCCCCGCCCTCGTACTCGCTCATGCCCTGCCTCCCCTGCCGTGGCCACGCTCCGCACCGCGGGCGCCGTCCCCGATGCACAGCGCCGCGGTCGGGCTCTGCAGCAGGGTGTGTACGAAGAGAGCCTCGGCCCCGTCCGGGTCGGGGGCGTCGAGCCGGTGCGGGGTCAGCGAATCGAAGTGCGCGCTGTCGCCCGGCCGCAGGACGTGTTCGGCGTCACCGAGCCTGAGCCAGAGCCGGCCCCTGAGGACGTAGAGCCACTCCTCTCCGGGGTGCACCCGCACCACGTCGCCCTGCGATCCGTGCGGGATGTCCAGGCGCAGCGCCTGCATGCCGCGGCCGGCGGCGCCCGCCTGCAGATAGGTCCAGCCGCCGGCCCGCCGCCGTTCCGCGTCGGCCGCCCGGATCACCGCGTCGCGGTCCGGCGGTGTCTCGCCGAGCAGTTCGGAGACGGTTGTGCCGTACGTCCGGGCGAGCGCGAGCAGCATCGGCAGGGACGGCTGACGCCGGCCGGTCTCGAGGCGCGAGAGGTGCGCGGGCGAGAGGCCCGCCGCGTGGGCCGCGGCCTCCAGGGTCAGTCCCGCGTGGCCGCGCAGTTCGCGCAGGCGCGGGGCGACCACGGTCACGGGGGCGCCGGAGGCGTCGTCGGCGGTCGCGTCGGCCGGCAGTCCGGCACCGGATGGGCTCATACGAACGATTCAGCCAGAGCTGTGCCTCAGGGGCAACTTTCTTGCCCCTGAGGCAAAGGATCGCGGAATTCGGCCTGCCGCTGGAGCCCGGCCGGACGTCAGCGCGTCGCGACCGCCTGCTTCATCAGCGTCCGGCCGAAGTCCCACATCAGTCCCCCGCCGCTGTGTGCGTCGTCCATCACCGCGGTGAAGGCGGCCACGAAACGGTCCACCTCGCGCTCACCGATGGTCAGCGGCGGAATCAATTTGATCACTTCGAGATGATCACCGGAGACCTGGGTCAGGATGCGGTGCTTCTGCAGCAACGGTACGACGACCATCTGAGCGAAGAGCCCCTTGCGGGCGGCCTGCAGCACGGTCCAGCGGCTGCGCAGCTTCAGGGACTTCGGACGGCCGAACTCGATACCGATCATGAGGCCCCGGCCGCGCACCTCGTGCAGCAGCTCGTACCGGTCGGTCAGCGCGGCCAGCCTGCTCCGCAGCAGATCGCCGGTGGCGCGCGCATTGGCCACCAGCTGCTCGTCGGCGAGCACGGCCAGTACGGCGAGACCCGCGGCCATCGCCTGGGCATTGGAGCCGAAGCTCGCCGAGTGCACCAGGACGCGGTCCATCGAGGAGTAGACCTTCTTGAAGATCCAGTCCTTGCCGAGCGTCGCACCCACCGGCACATAGCCGCCGGAGAGTGCCTTGGCCACACACACCAGGTCCGGCTCGACGCCCTCCTCGTACTGGTAGGCGTAGAAGTCCCCGGTCCTGCCGAGTCCGGTCTGCACCTCGTCGGCGATCAGAAGTGCCTTGTGGCGGTGCAGCAGCTCCTGCGCCGCCTTCAGATAGCCGGGCGGCGACTCGTGCACACCCTTGCCCTGGATGGGCTCGACGACCAGGGCCGCCACATCGCCGCGCTTCAACTCCCGTTCCAGGGCGTCGAGATCGCCGAGCTGCACCGCGGTGTCGGGCAGCAGCGGCGCGAAGCCGTCGCGGAAGCCGCCCTCGCCGTTGACCGACAGGGCGCCCGTGGTCAGTCCGTGGAAGGCGTGCGAGCAGTACAGGATCCTGGGCCTGCCGGTGGCGTACCGGGCGAACTTGAGGGCCGTCTCGACCGCCTCCGCCCCGCTGTTGCCGAAGAAGACCCGGTCCAGGTGGGGGCTGTGCTCGAGCAGCCGCTCGGCGAGCAGACCCGGCAGCGGCTGGCAGTCGAAGCGGGTCAGATCGGCGAGCGAGGCGTCCAGTACGTCGTGCAGGGCCTTGCGTACGACGGGGTGGTGCCGGCCGACGCCCATCACGCCGAAGCCGGCCAGCATGTCCAGGTAGTCGTTGCCCTCGGTGTCCCAGAAGTACGCGCCCTCGGCCCGGTCGTAGACCTTGTCGAAGCCGATGGTGTGCAGCATGCGCGGCAGTTGGTGGTTGAGGTGGCGGGCGTGCAGCTCGTAGCGCTCGCCGGAGCGGTCCGCGAGGAGCCGCCCGAGGTCGAAGACGGCACCCGGGCCGGTGTCCTGCCCCGCGCCTCCGGCGTCCTCGGTGGCCTGTTCGGGGGTGGTCATCCCTGCTCCTCCCCGGCCGGGCGCCCGGCCTGCCGTCGCGCGTCCTTGGCCGTGAGGGTCGCGCCGATCCGCCCCGCGACCTCCACCGGGGTGAGCCCGATGTCGGCGAGCAGCTCACCGCGTTTGCCGTGCTCCAGGAACTGCTCGGGGATCCCGAAGGTCCGCAGCGGCTGGTCCACCTCGGCGTCCCGCAGCGCCTGCCCGACGGCCGAACCGACGCCCGCGGAACGGCTGTTGTCCTCCACGACGGCGATCAGCTCGTGCCGCTCGGCGAGCGGCGGCAGCGCCTCGTCGACGGGCTTGACCCAGCGCGGATCGACCACGGTGCAGCCGATCCCGCGCGCTTCGAGGAGCTCGGCGGCCTGCAGACAGACCGGGGCCATCACTCCGACGGCCACGAGCAGCACCCGTGGGTCCTCGGCCCGGTGCAGTACGTCCATGCCGCCGACCCGGTCGACGGCCGGCACCGCGGGCCCCACCGACTCCTTCGGGAAGCGGAGCAGCGTGGGCGCGTCGCTCACCTCGACCGACTCCCTGAGCTGCGCCCGCAGTTGATCGGCGTCGCGGGGCGCGGCGATCCGCAGTCCGGGCACCACCTGCAGTACGGACATGTCCCACATGCCGTTGTGCGAGGCGCCGTCGGCTCCGGTGACGCCCGCCCGGTCCAGGACGAAGGTGACGCCGCACCTGTGCAGGGCCACGTCCATCAGGAGCTGGTCGAAGGCCCGGTTGAGGAAGGTGGCGTACACGGCGACGACGGGGTGCAGGCCCCCGGTGGCGAGCCCGGCGGCGGACACGGTGGCGTGCTGCTCGGCGATCCCCACGTCCCACACCCGCTCGGGGAACCGCTGGGCGAACGGGCCGAGCCCGACCGGCTGCAGCATCGCCGCGGTGATCGCCACCACGTCCGGCCGCTCCTCGCCGACCTTGACCATCTCCTCGCCGAAGACGGAGGTCCAGGAGCGGCCGGCGGAGGGTGCGAGCGGTTCGCAGGTGAGCGGGTCGATGGCGCCGATGGTGTGGAAGCGGTCCGCCTCGTGGGCGAGCGCGGGCTCGTATCCGCGGCCCTTCTCGGTGAGGCAGTGCACGAGTACGGGACCGTGGAAGCGTCGGGCACGGCGCAGCGCCGATTCGACCGCGCCGATGTCATGGCCGTCGATGGGCCCGACGTACTTCAGGCCGAGGTCCTCGAACATGCCCTGCGGGGCGAAGGCGTCCTTGAAGCCCTTCTTGGCGCCGTGCAGCGACTCGTAGAGCGGCCGCCCGACCACCGGGGTCTGCTGCAGCACCTCCTTGCCCCAGGCCAGGACCTTCTCGTAGCCGTCGGTGGTGCGCAGGGTGGCGAGGTGGTTGGCGAGTCCGCCGATGGTGGGGGCGTACGAACGCTCGTTGTCGTTGACGACGATGATGAGCGGCCGGTCCTTGGCGGCCGCGATGTTGTTGAGCGCCTCCCAGGCCATGCCGCCGGTCAGGGCGCCGTCGCCGATGACGGCGATGTCGTGGCCGGGATCGCCGCGCACCTCGCGGGCCTTGGCGAGACCGTCGGCCCAGCCGAGCGCGGTGGAGGCATGGCTGTTCTCCACGATGTCGTGCTCGGACTCCTCGCGGGACGGGTAGCCGGAGAGGCCGCCCTTGCCCCGCAGCTTGGAGAAGTCCTGCCGTCCGGTGAGCAGTTTGTGTACGTAGGACTGGTGGCCGGTGTCCCATACGATGCGGTCGACCGGCGACTCGAAGACCCGGTGCAGGGCGATCGACAGCTCCACCACGCCGAGGTTGGGTCCGAGGTGGCCGCCGGTCCGTGCGACGGCCCGGATGAGGAACTCACGGATGTCCGCGGCCAGTTCGGTGAGATCGTCGTCCCGCAGCGCCTTCAGGTCGCGCGGTCCTTTGATGCTCTCCAGCAGAGTCATGCTTCGGCCCCCTTCGATCGTGTGCCGTCACGCCCCGGCCGGTACGCCCGCGCCGGCGGCGCTGACGACCGGGGTGCCGGAGGTGATGCCGTCCTTTTCCATCTGCTCGGCGATCTTCATGGCCTCGTCGATCAGCGTCTCCACGATCTTCGACTCCGGCACGGTCTTGATGACCTCACCCTTCACGAAGATCTGCCCCTTGCCATTACCGGAAGCCACCCCGAGATCGGCCTCCCGCGCCTCCCCCGGACCGTTCACCACACAGCCCATCACCGCGACCCGGAGCGGCACCTCCATACCGTCCAGCCCCGCGGTGACCTCTTCCGCGAGCTTGTACACGTCCACCTGGGCGCGACCACAGGACGGACAGGAGACGATCTCCAGACGCCGCGGCTTCAGATTCAGCGACTCCAGGATCTGATTGCCGACCTTGATCTCCTCGACCGGCGGCGC
>NZ_QUAK01000019.1 GCF_003429565.1 Streptomyces triticagri | reverse complement strand
CTCTGCCGCGGCCGGCTTCGGGGCCGGCGCGGGCTTGGGCGCGGCGGCTCGTGCTGCCTGCGCGGGGGACGGCGCCGACGGGGACGCGGGCTTGGGCGCCGCGCTCTTGCGCGGGGCCGCGGGCTTCGCACCGGACTTGCCGGAGCCGTTGCCCTGCTGGAACGCGTCGGTCAGCTTGCGTACTACGGGCGCCTCGATCGTCGAGGACGCCGAACGGACGAACTCCCCGAGTTCTTGGAGCTTGGCCATGACGACCTTGCTCTCCACGCCGAACTCCTTGGCGAGTTCGTATACCCGGACCTTAGCCACTTCGCTCCTTTTAGGTCCGGGTTACGCCGGACCGTCGCTACTTCATGGGCGTACTCATCGCGTACTCATCGAGTGCTCATCGCAATCTCGACCTACTTCCGACTCGCGAGGTACCAGGCCGTACGGGGTTCCGTACGGCACGTCTTACGGTGTCGCCTGCTCGACATACCGGCGCAGCTCCGCGGTGTCGAGCGCACTCCGGACTCGGAAGGCCCGAGAGAACGCTCGGCGGCGGACCGCCAGGTCGAGACAGACCAGGGCGGGGTGTACATAGGCACCCCGGCCGGGCAGCGTACCGCGTGGATCAGGGGCACAGACGCCCTCGATCGCCACGATGCGCAGCAGATCCTTCTTGGCCGCTCGCTCCCGGCACCCCACACACGTGCGCTCAGGGCATGCTCGGGCATGCGTCCGGCCAGACACGCTCAAGTCTACCTCCCCGTACCGACCTCACCCCATTGGGGCAAGAATCGAACGGCTGTCTTTGTGATCGATCGTCCTGATCCCGGGGATCTTCGGCCTGATCCTTGCGTTCGGCGCGCGGCTCGAGCGCCCTCAGTGATCGCCGTCGGTCCGGTCGGCCGACTCCAGCGACGATCCGGACGTCTCGGTGTCGGGCCTGATGTCGATGCGCCAGCCGGTCAGCCGGGCGGCGAGGCGGGCGTTCTGGCCCTCCTTGCCGATGGCCAGCGACAGCTGGTAGTCCGGCACCGTGACGCGGGCCGAGCGGGCGGCGAGGTCGACGATCTCGACCTTGCTGACGCGGGCCGGCGAGAGGGCGTTCGCCACCATGTCGGCCGGGTCGTCGGACCAGTCGACGATGTCGATCTTCTCGCCGTTGAGCTCCGCCATGACGTTGCGCACCCGGCCGCCCATCGGGCCGATGCAGGCGCCCTTGGCGTTCAGTCCGGAGCGCGTGGAGCGCACCGCGATCTTGGTGCGGTGGCCGGCCTCGCGCGCGATGGCGGAGATCTCCACCGAACCGTCCGCGATCTCGGGGACCTCGAGCGAGAAGAGCTTCTTCACCAGGTTGGGGTGGGTCCGGGACAGCGTCACCGAAGGACCGCGGACACCCTTGACCGCACGTACGACATAGCTGCGCAGGCGCATGCCGTGCGGGTACGTCTCGCCGGGCACCTGCTCCTGGACCGGCAGGATCGCCTCGAGCCTGCCGATGTCGACCAGGACGTTCTTCGGGTCGCGGCCCTGCTGGACGACGCCGGTGACGATGTCGCCCTCGCGGCCCGCGTACTCGCCGAGGGTCGCGTCGTCCTCCGCGTCGCGCAGGCGCTGCAGGATGACCTGCTTCGCCGTGGTGGCCGCGATCCGCCCGAAGCCGGACGGGGTGTCGTCGAACTCGCGGGCCTCCTGGCCCTCTTCGAGGTCGGCGGGGTCCTCCTTCGCCCAGACCGTCACGTGTCCGCTCTGGCGGTCGAGCTCCACGCGCGCGTGGCGGCGGCTTCCCTCGGTGCGGTGGTAGGCGATGAGGAGGGCGGACTCGATCGCTTCGACCAGCAGGTCGAAGGAGATCTCCTTCTCACGGACCAGGCCCCTGAGGGCGCTCATGTCGATGTCCACGGTTACGCCTCCTCTTCGTTCTTCGTGTTGTTGTCGGCGTTATCGGCGTTGCCGGACTTGCCGGACTTGCCGGTCGTGTCCTTGCGGTTGAACTCGACCTCCACGCGAGCGCGGTCGATGTCCGCGAAGGGGAGCCGCCGGGCGGTGGGCTTGCGGCCCTTGACGCCGGGCACTTCGAGGTCGAGTCCGTCCTCGTCCACCTCGAGGATGCGGGCGACGAGTTCGCCGGAGCCGGCCTGAGCGGTCAGCCGGAACTTCACCAGACGGCCGGTCGCGCGGACATAGTGCCGGTGCGCGGTCAGCGGCCGGTCGGCTCCCGGGGACGTCACCTCGAGCACGTACTCGCCCGGGCCCATCACGTCCGTGGTGTCCAGCTGCTCGGAGATCTCGCGGCTGAGCTCGGCGCAGGTGTCAAGCTGCACGCCGTCGTCCGCGTCGACCACGATGCGGAGCACACGCCGCTTTCCGGCCGGGGTCACGGTGATCTCTTCGAGGTCCAGATCCTTGGAGCTGACGAGCGGTTCTACGAGTCCGCGCAGCCTCTCGCTCTGGGTGGTGCTCATCCGGGTGACTCCTCGGCCGCGTGTGCTGTTGTGGTCTCGTCGCGTGTCAGCTCAAAGGGTATCCGGTCGCCAGGGGTGTTGCCGTCCACCTGTGCCGGAACGGTCCACCGGGGGCCGTCTGCGCCCGTGGGACGAGCCGCTGGACTGTACGAGCACCGGCCGAAGGTACGGTGATCGCGGCCGGGCCGCCGCCCGGTGCTTCAGTCGCCGCCCATCCCGAACCCTGATGCCGCTGCTGGTCACGAGCCCCACGAGGACGTCTGCCGTGCCGTTCACCCATGCCTCGCCGCCCCCACCGGGGCTGCGCAGAAGGAGCCTGCTGGCCACGGCGGCCGGTGCCGCGCTGCTCGTCGGCTGTTCGGGAGGCGGCTCGGGGGGCGACGACGAGCGGCCGTCCGCGGAACGCCGGGCACGCGCGCGTGCCTCGCGCGACAGCCGTCGGCTCGCCGCGCACTACGACGCGGTGCTCGCCGCGCACCCGCAGCTCACCGACCGGCTCCGGCCGCTGCGTACGGAGACGCTGCGGCATGCCGAGGCCTTCGAGGCGTCGCCGCCCGGTTCCGACGCCTCGCCGTCGGCCTCCGGCACGCCGTCGAGCTCCCCCGCACCGCCGTCGCCGTCCGCCGCCGCGTCCCCCGGATCCCGGGGGCCCTTCGACGTACCGGCCGACGAGAAGGACGCGCTGCGGACGCTCGCCGCGGCCGAGCAGAAGCTCGCGGACCGGCGCCGAGAGGGCCTCGCGGACGCCCCGGGCGAGCGGGCCCGGCTGCTCGCCTCGGTCGCTGCCGCCGGTGACGCGCACGCCTATCTGCTCACCGAGGGAGAGAAGAAGTGAACGCCGAGGTGATCGCGGCCTGTCAGGCGGCGCTGCGCGCGGAGCACGCCGCCGTGTACGGCTACGGGGTGGTCGGCGGCCGCATCGGCGAGGAGCGCCGCGCGGAGGCGCGCGCCGGCTACGACGCACACCGCGCCCGGCGTGACGGCCTGCGGCGGACCGTTCGCGATCTGGGCGACGAGCCCGAACAGGCCGCGGCCGCCTACGCGTTGCCCTTCCCCGTCCCGGACTCGGGCGCTGCCGCGCGGCTCGCCGCGGAGTTGGAGGACCGGGTGGCCGGTGTGTACGCGGATCTGGTGCGGGCCGCCGAGGGCGAGCGGCGTGCGGCGGCGGCCGAGGCACTGCGTGAGGCCGCCGTGCGTGCGGCGCGCTGGCGCGGTGGCAGCGTAGCCTTCCCCGGGCTCGCCGAACGGTCCTCGGCGCCCAGCCCGAGCGCCACCCCGACGGGCGGTCCGCAGGACGGTCCGACCACGGGGCGCGGGGAGGCGTCACGTACCGCAGCCGCCCCCGAGTCGGCGGGCCTCGTCTGAGCGGCCGGGGCGGACGGGACGGACGGGGCGGACGGGGCGGACGGCGGGACCGAGCAGCAGCACCGAACGGCTGAGAGGAAACAGCGCGCGCATGTCGCGGAGGGAATTCGAGGCACCGGCACGACTGGTGCGAGCGCTCGGCCACGCCCCGGACGCGGCTCGGGAGGACGCTGCCGGGTGGCCGGCCAAGGTGCCGGACCTCGTCGAGGAGGTCACCGCGCGGCTCGGTCTGAGCGTGGAGCGGGTGCAGCTTCCGGGCGGGCGTTCCAGTGTGGTGGTCCTGGTGCGCCGCCCGGACGGCACACCGGCCGCCCTGAAGCTGGCTCCGCCGGGTGCCCATCCGGAGCGGGAGGCGGCGGCGCTCGCCCACTGGGACGGGCACGGCGCGTGCCTGCTCCTGGACGCGAGCGTGCCCGGAGCGCTGCTCCTCGAGCGCCTGCAGCCCGATGTCACGCTGCGCTCGCTGCCGGAGGCGAAGGCGCTCCTGGAGGCGGCCGGCACGGTGCGCAGGCTGTGGGTGGAGCCGCCCGCGGAGCACGGTTTCGCGTACGTGGCGGAGCGGACCGAGGCGCCGGCGGCGGCGATGGCCACGGTGGACGACGAGATCCGGCCACTGGCGACGGCGGCGCTGGATGCGCGCGCCGAGCTCCTCGCGGAGCCGGCCGAACAGCTGTTGCTGCACGGCGAGTTCCACCAGGGCAAGGTGCTGGCCGGCGAGCGTACGCACTGGCTCGCGGTGGGTCCGGTGCCGGTGGTCGGCGAGCGGGCGTACGAGCTGGCCAGGCCCGCGCTCGACCGGCTCGACGATCTGGTGGCGTCGAGCAGCGGCGCCTCGACGGCCCGCCGGCGGGTGGGCCGGCTCGCGGATTCGCTCGACGTGGACCGCGACAGGCTGCGCGGCTGGACCCTGTTCCGTGCGGTGGACGATGCTCTGGTGTCGCTGCGCGAGGGGCGGCGGTCGCGGGCGGAGCTGCTGCTCGAGTTCGCCGCCTGGCTCTGAGTCGAGGCGCGGAGACGAACGGCGGGTGCCCCGGATTCCGGGTCACCCGCCGCCGCGCAGTGCGTCATGTGCCCCCGCGTCAGGCGGTGATGCGGGCGATCGCCTCGGCGACCGGCAGCTCCTCGCGCTCGCCGGTGCGGCGGTCCTTGAGCTCGACGACGCCCTCCGCGGTGCGCCGGCCGGCGACCAGGACGGTGGGCACGCCGATCAGCTCGGCGTCGGTGAACTTCACGCCGGGCGAGACGCCCGCCCGGTCGTCGACGAGCACCCGGACGCCCGCGGCGCCGAGCTTCTCGGCGACCTCGAGGGCCAGTTCGGTCTGGGCGGCCTTGCCCGCGGCGACGACGTGCACATCGGCCGGCGCCACCTCGGGAGCCCAGCACAGGCCCTTGTCGTCGGCGGACTGCTCGGCGAGCGCGGCGACCGCGCGCGAGACGCCGATGCCGTACGAGCCCATGGTCACGCGGACCGGCTTGCCCTCCTTGCCGAGCACGTCGAGCTGGAAGGTGTCGGCGTACTTGCGGCCCAGCTGGAAGATGTGGCCGATTTCGATCGCCCGGTCGAGCTTGACCCCGGCGCCGCACTTGGGGCACGGGTCGCCCTCCTCGACGACCACGACGTCCACGTAGTCGTCGACCTCGAAGTCGCGGCCGCAGACCACGTTCTTCGCGTGGGTGTCCGGCTTGTTGGCTCCGGTGATCCAGGAGGTGCCGGGGGCGACGCGCGGATCGGCGATGTAGCGGACCTTCTCCAGGCCCTGCGGGCCGACGTAGCCGCGCACCAGGTCGTCGCGGCCCTCGAAGTCCTCCGCGGTGACCAGTTCGACGACGGCGGGCGACAGCTGCTCGCCCAGCTTGCCGAGGTCGACCTCGCGATCGCCGGGCACGCCCACGGCGACGATCTCGCCGTCGACCTTGACCAGGAGGTTCTTCAGGGTCGCCGAAGCGGGGACGCCCAGGTGCTCGGCGAGGGTCTCGATGGTCGGGGTGTCCGGGGTGTCGAGTTCCTCGAGCGCGGGGTGGTCCTGGCCCTCGACGGGCTGCAGGGCGAAGGTGACGGCCTCCGTGTTGGCCGCGTAGTCGCACTCCGGGCAGTCCACGAAGGTGTCCTCGCCGGCCGCGGCCGGGGCCAGGAACTCCTCGGAGGCGGAGCCGCCCATCGCCCCGGAGACGGCCGAGCAGATACGGAAGTCGAGCCCGAGGCGGCGGAAGATGTTCTGGTACGCCTCGCGGTGCAGTGCGTACGACTCGGCCAGGCCCTCGTCGCTGGTGTCGAAGGAGTACGCGTCCTTCATCTGGAACTCGCGGCCGCGCAGCACGCCGGACCGCGGGCGGGCCTCGTCGCGGTACTTGGTCTGGATCTGGTAGAGGATCACCGGCAGGTCCTTGTAGGACGTGCACTGGTCCTTGACGGTCTGGGTGAAGACCTCTTCGTGGGTGGGGCCGAGGAGGTAGTCGCCGCCCTTGCGGTCCTTGACCCGGAACAGCAGGTCGCCGTACTCGTCCCAGCGGCCGGACGCCTCGTAGGGCTCCTTGGGCAGCAGGGCCGGCAGCAGGACCTCCTGGCCGCCGATGGCGTCCATCTCCTCGCGCACGACGCGCGTGACGTTCTCGAGGACCTTCTTGCCGAGCGGCAGCCAGGTCCAGATGCCCGCCGCGTTCCGGCGTACGTATCCGGCGCGGACCAGCAGCTTGTGGCTGAGCGTCTCGGCGTCCGCCGGGTCGTCGCGCAGTGTCTTGATCATCAACCGGGACATGCGCTGGACCTGGGCCATGGTGAACTCCTGCGTGGAAACCTGTGAATGGTCAGGAGGTTAGCCGGGCCACGGGCGGGTGCGGAAATCGATTCAGCTCCGGCGCAGCGGCAGCGGCGCTCCCATCACCGCGTACGGCCTGGGGGCGGAGGGGAAAATCACCTGGCGGGCGAGGTCGTGGTAGCCGAGCGAGTGGTACAGGCCGCGGGCCGGGCTGTCGGTGTCGATGGCCGAGAGGATCGAGCGGGGCTCCTCCGCGGAGTCGGTGATCGCGGTGATCAGGGCGCGTCCGATGCCGCGGTTCTGGTGGCGTGGGTGCACATGCAGTTCGGTGATCACGAAGGAGTCGTCGAGCCAGTGGTCGCTGTCGAGGCTGCGCAGGTACGGCTCGACGACGGTGGACCACCAGTGGCCGCGGTCGTTCGGCATTCCGTAGACGAAGCCGATCAGGCGGCCCTCGGAGTTGGTGGCGCCGAGGGCGCGTGCTCCCGGGCTGCCGAGGTGGCGCAGCACGATCTGCCGGCGCACCTCGATCTCGTCGTCGCTGAGGCCGAAGGCGAGGGACTGTACGGCGAGCGCCTCGTCGACGTGGGCGGCGAGGTCGAGCGGCCCGATCACGGCGGCTGCTTCTGTCATGGGGGAACCCTACTGGCCGCTCGGGCAGGTCAGCGGGGGTTCTGGACCACGGGTGCGCAGACCGGGGGCTCGTCCGGAGGCGGGTTCAGAAGAGAACGCTCATGAACGCGCCGACCTCTTGGAAGCCGACCCTGCGGTACGAGGCCCGGGCGGCGGTGTTGAAGTCGTTCACGTACAGGCTGACGACCGGCGAGACATCGGCGAGGGCATAACGCAGGACGGCCGCCATGCCCGGTACGGACAGGCCCTGGCCCCGGTACTCGGGTGCGACCCAGACGCCCTGGATCTGGCAGGCGCCGTCCGTGGCGGCGCCGATCTCCGCCTTGAAGATCACCTGGCCGTTCTCGATACGGGCGAA
Source organism: Streptomyces triticagri (assembly GCF_003429565.1). Lineage (GTDB taxonomy): Bacteria > Actinomycetota > Actinomycetes > Streptomycetales > Streptomycetaceae > Streptomyces > Streptomyces triticagri. The sequence continues at coordinate 1,108 of NZ_QUAK01000019.1, read as the reverse complement.
GGACCGCCCGGAGCCGACGAGTTCGGCGACCCGCGCCTGGTAGAGGAGTCCGCCGTCGCCGGCCATCGGCGAGACGCCGACCTCCTCGGTGAACATGGCGACGCAGGCCGGCATGATCACGTCCATCTCGTCCTTGCGGATCCGGCGGACGTACGGGTCGGGCTCTATGCCGTCCGGCATCCGGTCGGTGACCATCAGCGGCTGGTGGGAGCGGACCTCGCGGGCGGGGCCCCAGCCGGGCTCGAGCAGCTTCCACAGCAGGGCGGTGGGCTCGGCGGGGCCGACGATGGACGAGCAGCGGCGGCCGGCCCGGCGGGCCCGGTCGGCGAAGCCGCGTACCGCGTCCGGGGTGGCGCAGATCGGGACCAGGTTCGCGCCGGCGTAGCAGAGCGAGCGCAGCCTGCCGTCGGCGTACCAGCCCCACATCTCGCCGCCGAGGCGCCAGGGGTCGAGGCCGGCGACATGGACCCGAGCGGCGACGAAGGCGTTGTTGACCGGCTCGCGCCCGAGGATCTCGAGTACGGCGGCGAGCACACCGGGGTCGCCTGCTTCCAGGACCTTGGTGGTCGTCTGAGTCAACACGTGAACGGGGGCCTCACCATACGGGCTACTGATCTCCGCACTGTACCTGGCAGCCGGTCGCGGCGCGCTCCTGATCAGGGACGATCAATGCGGCTGCCCCGGGGTGCCCCCGTCGTCGTGATCAGGCCCCGACGGAGACCTCGGGCTCGCCGGAGGCGATGCCGTCCTTCTCCATCTGCTCGGCGATCTTCATGGCCTCGTCGATCAGCGTCTCCACGATCTTCGACTCCGGCACGGTCTTGATGACCTCACCCTTCACGAAGATCTGCCCCTTGCCATTACCGGAAGCCACCCCGAGATCGGCCTCCCGCGCCTCCCCCGGACCGTTCACCACACAGCCCATCACCGCGACCCGGAGCGGCACCTCCATACCGTCCAGCCCGGCCGTGACCTCTTCCGCGAGCTTGTACACATCGACCTGGGCGCGACCACAGGACGGACACGAGACGATCTCCAGACGCCGCGGCTTCAGATTCAGCGACTCCAGGATCTGATTGCCGACCTTGATCTCCTCGACCGGCGGCGC
>NZ_QUAK01000023.1 GCF_003429565.1 Streptomyces triticagri | reverse complement strand
AACGGGGGAACGGGGGAGCGGGGCGCGAGGGGCGCGCCCCCGGGGGACGGGCCCCGGCGGGAAACCGCCGGGGCCCGCACCCGTACCGGCAGCCCCGGGCCCACGCACCGCACCGTGTCGGCGCGCGCTGTCACACCGTGGACGTAGGCTGGAGACCCCGGCCCGTTCGACGTGTCGGGCCGTTTGCGTTGTCACCGGCACCGCATCCGCATCGCACCCGCTACCCCGGACGGACAAGCCTTCATGAGCCTGCACGGTCTCCTCGACGCCGTCGTCAAGGACACGGCACTTCACCAGGCGGTCCAGGCCGCGTCCGACGGGCACCGGATGCACGTCGACCTGGTCGGACCGCCCGCCGCCCGCCCCTTCGCGGTGGCCGCCCTGGCCCGTGAGACCCGGCGCACGGTGCTCGCCGTCACCGCCACGGGCCGCGAGGCGGAGGACCTGGCAGCCGCACTGCGTTCCTTCCTCGACCCGGAGTCGGTGGTCGAGTACCCGTCCTGGGAGACCCTGCCGCACGAGCGCCTCTCACCCCGGTCCGACACCGTGGGCCGCCGCCTCGCGGTGCTGCGCCGCCTCGCCCACCCCTCCGCCGACGATCCCGAGACCGGCCCAGTGTCGGTGGTCGTCGCCCCCATCCGCTCGGTACTCCAGCCGCAGGTCAAGGGCCTCGGCGACCTGGAGCCGGTGAGCCTGCGCCAGGGCGGCAGCGCGGACCTCCAGGAGACCGTCGAGGCGCTCGCCGCGGCCGCCTACGCCCGAGTCGAACTGGTCGAGAAGCGCGGCGAGTTCGCCGTACGCGGCGGCATCCTCGACGTGTTCCCGCCCACCGAGGAACACCCGCTGCGCATCGAGTTCTGGGGCGACGAGGTCGAGGAGATCCGCTACTTCAAGGTCGCCGACCAGCGCTCCCTGGAGATCGCCGAACACGGCCTGTGGGCACCCCCCTGCCGCGAGCTCCTGCTCACCGACGCCGTACGGGAGCGCGCCGCGTCCCTCGCCGAGCGGCACCCGGAGCTCGGCGAACTGCTCGGCAGGATCGCCGAAGGCATCGCCGTCGAAGGCATGGAGTCCCTGGCCCCCGCACTCGTCGACGACATGGAGCTCCTCCTCGACGTACTGCCCGAGGACAGCATGGCGGTGGTCTGCGACCCGGAGCGGGTACGCACCAGGGCCGCCGACCTGGTCGCCACCTCCCAGGAGTTCCTGCACGCCTCGTGGGCGGCCACCGCCGGCGGCGGCGCGGCCCCGATCGATGTCGACGCCGCCTCCCTGTGGGGCATCGCCGACGTCCGCGACCGGGCCCGCGAGCTCGGGATGATGTGGTGGTCCGTCTCGCCGTTCGCCGCCGACGAGGAGGCCGAAGGCGCCGCCGACACCCTCAAGCTCGGCATGCACGCGCCCGAGACCTATCGCGGCGACACCGCCCGCGCCCTCGCCGACACCAAGGGCTGGCTCGCCGACGGCTGGCGCACGGTGTTCGTGACCGAGGGCCACGGCCCCGCCGCCCGTACCGTCGAGGTGCTCGGCACCGAGGGCATCGCGGCCCGCCTCGAAGCCGACCTCGCGGAGATCTCCCCCTCCGTCGTGCATGTCGCCTGCGGCTCCATCGACTTCGGATTCGTCGACCCCGCGCTCAAGCTGGCCGTCCTCACCGAGACCGACCTCACCGGCCAGAAGGCGGCCGGCAAGGAAGGCGCCCGGATGCCCGTCCGGCGCCGCAAGACCATCGACCCGCTCACCCTGGAGTCGGGCGACTACATCGTCCACGAGCAGCACGGCGTCGGCCGCTACATCGAGATGGTGCAGCGCACCGTCCAGGGCGCCACCCGCGAGTACCTCGTCGTCGAGTACGCCCCCGCCAAGCGCGGCCAGCCCGGCGACCGCCTCTACATCCCGACCGACCAGCTGGAACAGATCACCAAATACGTCGGCGGCGAGGCCCCCACCCTGCACCGCCTGGGCGGCGCCGACTGGACGAAGACCAAGGCCCGCGCCAAGAAGGCGGTCAAGGAGATCGCCGCCGACCTGATCAAGCTCTACAGCGCCCGGATGGCGGCCCCCGGCCACACCTTCGCCCCCGACACCCCCTGGCAGCGCGAACTCGAGGACGCCTTCCCGTACATCGAGACGCCCGACCAGGCCACCACGATCGCCGAAGTCAAGGAGGACATGGAGAAGTCGGTCCCGATGGACCGGCTGATCTGCGGCGACGTCGGGTACGGCAAGACGGAGATCGCCGTGCGCGCCGCCTTCAAGGCGGTGCAGGACGGCAAGCAGGTCGCCGTGCTCGTACCGACGACGCTCCTGGTGCAGCAGCACTTCGGCACGTTCTCCGAGCGGTACTCGCAGTTCCCGGTCAATGTGCGCGCGCTCAGCCGCTTCCAGTCGGACACCGAGTCCAAGGCCACTCTGGAGGGTCTCAGGGACGGCTCCGTCGACATCGTCATCGGCACCCACCGGCTGTTCTCGTCGGAGACCAAGTTCAAGGACCTCGGCCTGGTCATCGTCGACGAGGAACAGCGCTTCGGCGTCGAGCACAAGGAGCAGCTCAAGAAGCTCCGCGCCAATGTCGACGTCCTCACCATGTCCGCCACCCCCATCCCGCGCACCCTGGAGATGGCGGTCACCGGCATCCGCGAGATGTCGACGATCACCACCCCGCCGGAGGAACGCCACCCCGTCCTCACCTTCGTCGGCCCGTACGAGGAGCGGCAGATCGGCGCCGCGGTCCGCCGCGAACTCCTGCGCGAGGGCCAGGTCTTCTACATCCACAACCGGGTGGATTCCATCGACCGCGCCGCCGCCCGCCTGCGCGAGATCGTCCCCGAGGCCCGCATCGCCACCGCGCACGGCCAGATGTCGGAGGCGGCGCTCGAACAGGTCGTGGTGGACTTCTGGGAGAAGAAGTTCGATGTGCTCGTCTCGACCACGATCGTCGAATCGGGCATCGACATCTCCAACGCCAACACCCTGATCGTCGAGCGCGGCGACAACTTCGGCCTGTCCCAGCTGCACCAGCTGCGCGGCCGCGTCGGCCGCGGCCGCGAGCGGGGTTACGCGTACTTCCTGTACCCGCCGGAGAAGCCGCTCACCGAGACGGCGCACGAGCGGCTCGCGACCATCGCCCAGCACACCGAGATGGGCGCCGGCATGTACGTCGCGATGAAGGACCTGGAGATCCGCGGAGCGGGCAATCTGCTCGGCGGCGAGCAGTCCGGCCACATCGCGGGTGTCGGCTTCGACCTCTACGTCCGCATGGTCGGTGAAGCCGTCGCCGACTATCGCGCCTCGCTGGAAGGCGGCGTCGAGGAGGAGCCGCCGCTCGAGGTCAAGATCGAACTGCCCGTGGACGCCCACGTACCGCACGACTACGCACCCGGCGAGCGCCTGCGCCTGCAGGCGTACCGGTCCATCGCCTCCGCCAACACGGAGGACGACGTCAAGGCCGTACGCGAGGAGCTCACCGACCGCTACGGCAAGCTCCCCGAGCCGGTGGAGAACTTGCTCCTGGTGGCCGGCCTGCGGATGCTGTCGCGCGCCTGCGGCGTCGGCGAGATCGTGCTGCAGGGCAACAACATCCGCTTTGCGCCCGTGGAGTTGAGGGAGTCCCAGGAGCTGCGCCTGAAGCGCCTCTACCCCGGGACGGTCATCAAACCGGCCAACCACCAGCTCCTCGTGCCACGCCCGAAGACGGCCAAGGTCGGCGGCAAGCCGCTGACGGGCCGCGAACTGCTCGCCTGGGTCGGCGAGTTCCTCACCACGATCCTGGGGTCGTGAGGCGGGCGATCCTGGGGCCGTGAGGCGGGCGAGTCTCGGCGGTGGCTTCGGCGTTCAGGATCCGGCGGAGCGGAAGAGCATCTCGCCCAGGGCCCGGAACACGTCCTCCGGGTCCCGCTCGCCCACCGCGTCGTCCAGATTGTGGCTGAGCAGCAGCGTGGCGAAGCCGTGCGCGAGCGACCAGGCGGCGACACCCGCGAGGCGCGCGTCCTCGCCACGCTCCTCGGCCGGTACGGAGCCGACGGCGCTGCGCAGGCTGTGCGAGGCGAGCGCCTGCGCGGTGGCCAGCTCCAGGTCCTGCGTGCGCAGCAGCTCGGGCCGGAACATCACCACGAAATGCGCCGGGTGCTCGCGCGCGAAGCGTACGTACCGCACGCCCGCCTCGCGCAGTCCGTCCGCCGCCGACAAGGTCTCGGCGAGCAGCGCGTAGCCCTCCGCTGCGATCGCGGTGAGCAGCCCGGTGCGGTCCCTGAAGTGGTGCGCGGGCGCGGCGTGCGAGACGCCCGCCCGGCGGGCCAGGTCGCGCAGGCTGAGTGCGGCGGGCCCTTGGTCGGCGATCACTTCGAGGGCCGCGGCGAGTATCGATCTGCGCAGATCGCCATGGTGGTAGGGGCGCTGAAGCGACTCGGGTGAGTCGGCGCCCCGGTCGGGGGACGCGTCCGGATCGGCGGATTCCTCGGAACGTGGCATGGGATCACCCTACGAAGAATCTAGGCATTGACAAGTTCCCCGTGATCGTGCAATCTTGTCACTGTCAAGATCCGTCGTCGATGGCCGACCGCGGACAGTCCCAACCCGTGACCGCCAACCGCATCGAGACCGAGACCGAGGGGGAGTACGTCATGCCGGAGCTGGACCACACCGAGTACCAGGCACTCGAGCCGGAAATCGACAGAGCCCGCGTACGGCAGATGTGGCATCTGCTCGAGCCACTGCATGCGGTGCTGTATTACGCACCCGAGGCGTTCGACGAGGCAGCGACCCTGGGCTTCGACGTCGAGGAGCGCTGGCCGAGCTACTTCGCTTGGCGCGCCGCGCCACTCGGAGCCCTCGGCGCACAGCGCGTGACCTCCGCCTTCTACAGCTTCAGCCCGCACATGGTCGCCCAACACATCCCCAAGGCCTGGACCGTGGCCCGACCGGAGCGCATCCTGGACAGCCGGCTGACCGCCGTCGACCGCACCTACCGCGCACTGTTCGGAAAGCACATCGAGGCACCCGCCCTCACCGAGGCAGCCCAACTCGCCCGCACAGCCGCGGAGTCCGCCGACACCGCGGGCCGCCCACTCGCCGCGGCGAACGCGGTCCTGCCCTGGCCCAAATCACCCCACCTGATCTTCTGGCAGGCCGCGACGATCCTGCGGGAGCAGCGCGGCGACGGCCACCTCGCCGCACTCCTCGCCGCCCGACTCGACCCCGTCGAATCGCTGGTGTCCTTCGCCGCGATCGGAGCGGCACCCGCGGAACGCTTCGAAAGCCGGGGCTGGAGCAGCGCCGAATGGACATCCGCACGTGAACGCCTCACCGCGCGCGGCCTGTTGGACCCATCAGGTGTCGCCACGGACGACGGCCACCGGCTGCGGGACGAGGTCGAGCACCGCACGGACATACTCGCGGCCGGCCCCTGGACCGCCCTCGGCCCGGACCGTACGGCCCGCCTGGCCGACCTCCTCGGCGACTTCTGGCTCACCGTCATCACCTCCGGCCTCCTCCCCTCCGAGAACACCCTGGGCATAGGCAAGATCTGACTCACCGGCGTGGCTCCGCCGATCCCCGAGGACAGCGTCCGTCGACGGCCGGTGGTGGGACGGTTGCTGCCATGACCGTTGGCACACCTGGCAGCGAAATCGAGCTCGAGACGAGTCGCCTTCTGCTCAGACCTTGGCGGGTGGCCGAGGCCCCCGTCCAGCACGAACTGTGGACCGAACGCGATCCGCGAGTACCGCCGCACCGCCGAATCGACGCGGACGGACACCCCACGGTCGCGGAGCTCGAGGATGCGATCCGGACCCAACCCGTGTGGTCGACCGGACTGCTGGCGGTCGAACGAAAGACCTCTCGTGACGTCATCGGATACTGCGGGCTGGTCGACAGCGGGCGAGGACCGGCAGCGGAACCGGAGCTGGCCTTCGAACTGCTGCGCCGAGTATGGCGACAGGGATATGCGACCGAGGCCGCGACGGCCGTACTGGACTGGGCGAGAGCATCCGGATACGAGCGTCTGTGGGCCACGGTCTGGGACTGGAACACCGCCTCGCGCCGCGTGCTGGCCAAGGTCGGGTTCACCGAGACCGATCGAAAGGAAGTGGACGCGCTGCACGGGACCACCCTGTTCAACACCAGACGGCTCTGACCCACCCACGTTCGGCACGCTGATCAGACGGCGGAGCGCCCGGGCAATGCAGTGTTCTCGTACCGAGCGGGTGGATAGCGTGCGGGCCATGGAGCTCGAGATCACCACCCTCGCCACCCGGCCGGAACTCCAGGGGCCCATGTGGCAGATGTCCGACAACTGGCCCGAGTACATCCAGAACGACCCGGTCGGCTGGTCGCACTTCGGACGGATCGTCGCCGAACTGCCGGAGTACGTCCTGGTGGCGACCGACCCGGACGGCGAGCTGGTGGCCAGGGCGCTGAGCGTGCCGTTCGCCCTGCACAAGAGAGGACGTGATGGACAACTGCCCGACGGAGGATGGGACCAGGCCCTGATGTGGGCGTTCTCGGACCTGCGCCAGGGAGTCGCCCCGGACACCGTGAGCGCCATCGAGATCACCGTGGCCGCCGGGCGGCAGGGCAGCGGAATCTCGGGCGTGATGCTGAGCGCGATGCGGGAGAGCGCACGGGCGCGCGGGTTCGGCGAGGTGGTCGCCCCGGTCCGGCCCAGCGCCAAACACCGGGAGCCGCACGCCTCGATACACGAGTACGCGCGCCGGATCAGGCCGGAGGACGGGCTGCCGCACGACCCGTGGCTGCGGGTGCACGTACGGGCAGGCGGCGTGATCGACAAGGTCGCCCCGACCTCGATGTGCGTCGCGGCCTCGGTGGGGCAGTGGCGGGAGTGGACGGGACTGCCCTTCGACCAGCCGGGCGAGGTGGAGGTCCCCGGGGCCCTGGTCCCCGTCCACTGCGAGCCGGAGCGCGACTACGCGGTGTATGTGGAGCCGAACGTGTGGGTGAGGCACCGAGTGTGAGGGGGTGGGGAGGGAGGGGGAGGGGGAGGGGCCCCCCCGCCCCCCCCCCCCCCCCCCCCCCCCCCCCCCCCCCCCNGGGGGGGGGGGGGGGGGGGGGGGGGGCCCCCACCCACCCCCCCCCCACAAGCACCCACCTCTTCACCGTGCCCCCAACTCCCGCCGAATCGTTGGTCGAATCAGTGGCCGAACGTGCAGCCACTGCCTAACATCGATCACCGCAACACCTGTGCCCGTCCGTCGTCCCGGCCGCCACCCAGGCCGCGGCGTCGAGCGCGGCAGCCGAAGGTGTCAATCTCGCCGCCGGGAGGCCTCCTTGCACCGCCGCCGTCGCACCGCGCTCACCGTTTCCGCCGCCCTGCTCGTCGCGGCACCGCTCCTGTCCGCCTGTGGGAACGAGGCGCACCCGGGTGCCGCGGCCGTGGTCGGCGGGGACCGCATCACCGTCGAGCAACTGCAGTCCCGGGTCGGCGAGGTCAGGACGGCGCAGCAGCAGGCCACCGAGAAGTCGGGGGACTATGCGCAGGCGGTCGAGAAGACCGGCGGCCTCACCCGCAGCACCCTGCAGTCGATGGTGCTCGACCGCGTACTGCACCGCGCCGCCGCCGACGCGGGCGTCCGGGTCAGCCGCCGCGAGGTGCAGGAGCTGCGTGACCAGGTCGAGAAGCAGTCGGGCGGTCGCAAGGCGTTCGAGGCGGGCTGGTTGCAGCAGTACAGCATCGCGCCCGGCCGGATCGACGACAGTCTGCGTACGGAGATCGAGGCGCAGAAGCTGTACGCGGCACTGGGCGTTCAGCCGCAGACGGAGGAGGGGCAGGCGGCGTTCTGGGGCGCGCTTTCCGACGCCTCGAAGGCCCTGAAGGTCGACCTCAATCCGCGTTACGGCTCCTGGGACGTGACCAAGAGCCGCCGTGTCGACGCCAAGACTCCGTGGCTCCGCGAGGTCAGCGCCAAGGACAGTCAGAAGGCCTGACCTCACGGTTGGATGGCGCCACCCGGCCGCCGTGCGTTCGCCTGGCCGCACTGTGTTCCGCCCGGTTGTCCGTTCGGCAGTGATGACGCCGAGCAGGGGGAACGCGATGAGCAGTGCGACCGCGACGAGCAGTCCACTCGCCCAGAGCGGACCGAGGATCCCCGCTCCGGTGCCGAGAGCGGCCGCAGCGACGGCGGGGCCGACGGCGGCAAGCGCGGCCACCAGCGGAGCGCCGACGATCATGCCGATCGCGAAGGCCGAGGTGAGCGTGCCCGCTGTCCCGACGGTGACCCGCTGTCCCGACGGTGACGTCGAGATCCGAGGCGAGTTCCGGAAGGAGGCCGGCGAGCATGAACTCCGAGGTGCCCATGGCGAAGACCGCCACGGCAAGCAGGTACAGCGGGAGTGCAAGCAGGTACAGCGGGAGTGGCATATCGAGTGGCTCCGAGGTGAGGAGGGGCACGAGAAGGTCGTCTCGGCACCGCGGTCGGCCTCGAGCGCACGCCGGTCCCGCCACTCGGGGCGGCAGGCGGCAGGGCCCTGAGCTCAGTGGTTCAGGGCGCTGACGGCGTGGCCGAAAGCCCCCTCCTCGTCCGACTCAGGACTCGACATGTCCGGCTCGCTACGCGGCCGATGCCCGCCGCTGCATCTTGATTCCACGGTGATCGGCCGGCGCCGGCGACGTGCCGTCCCGGCGTCACCGACGTTCCGTCCCGAGGCGCCTGCGCGACGGCTCTATGTGCGTGGCCCCCACAAGCCCGTGGCCCCCACAAGCCCGTGGCCGCCGTGAACCCGGGCCCCCGGGGCCCTCGAGGCCCCTCCCCCACCGGCGAGCGCCCGGCCGCGTTAGGTTCGGGGTGTGAACGCTGAAGATGCCGGTCGTGTCGTCCTGCTCACCACCAGCCACCGGGTCGCACCGGGTCTGTTGTCCTGGCCCGCGTGGCAGGTGCTGCACAGTGCCCAGCGGGTGGTGTGCTCGGATCCGCAGCACCCGCAGCTGCCGTATCTGCGTGAGGCCGGTGTCGTGGTCGAGGAGGTGGCGCCTGAGGCGCAGGAGCTCGTCGATGCCACCGCCGGCGGCCGCACCGTGGTGGTCGTGGCCTCCGGGGAGGGCGAGCCCCGGTTGACCGATGGTCTTGCCCGTCTTGCCGGTTCGGGCCGGGTCGCGATGCCGGATCTGGAGCTGCTGCCCGCTTCGTACGATCTGCCCGGCGCGCGGCTGCTCGATCTGGTGCAGGTGATGGACCGGATCCGCGTCGACTGCCCGTGGTCCTCGCGGCAGACCCACGAGGGTTTGGCCAAGTACGGCATCGAGGAGGCGTACGAGCTCGTCGAGGCGATCGAGGACGGTGACCGGGTCGAGCTGCGTGAGGAACTCGGCGACGTACTGCTGCAGGTGGTGTTCCATGCGCGGATCGCGGAGGAGGACTCCGAGGAGCCGTTCTCCGTGGACGATGTGGCCGCCGGCATCGTGGCGAAGCTGATCCATCGCCATCCGCATGTGTTCGGCGACGAGCACGCCGAGACTCCCGAGGACGTCAAGGCGCACTGGCTGCGCACCAAGGCCGAGGAGAAGCAGCGTAATTCGGTCACCGAGGGCATTCCGCTCGGCCAGCCGGGTCTGGCGCTCGCCGCGAAGCTCGCGGGGCGCGCGCGGAGTGCCGGTCTCGACGTCCCGCTGCCGACGGGCGAGGGCATCGGCTACGAACTTCTGGCGATGGCCGTACGCGCCCAGGCGGAGGGTGTCGATCCGGAGTCCGCGTTGCGGGCGGCGGGCCGCGCCTACCGTGACGCGATCCTCGCCGCGGAGTCGGGAGCATGACGGACGCGCCTGATCCGGCCCCGGTGTCGCCCTCCGGGGCCTGCCCGCATGCCGGGCACGAAGCGCGGGCGCCGGGCGGCCCGGGGGCGGACGTGGTTTCGGACGGTCCTCGACCTCCACTGTTCAGCTGGGAGTTCGCCACCGACCCGTATCCCGCGTACGCGTGGCTGCGCGAGCATGCGCCGGTGCACCGCACCCGGCTGCCGAGTGGGGTGGAGGCGTGGCTCGTCACCCGGTACGAGGACGCCCGGGTGGCGCTCGCCGACCAGCGGCTGTCCAAGAACGCGGCGCACCACGACGAGCCCGACCATGCGAAGGGCCGGACCGGCATTCCGGGTGAGCGCAAGGCCGAGCTGATGACGCATCTGCTCAACATCGACCCGCCGGACCACACCCGGCTGCGCCGTCTGGTGTCGAAGGCCTTCACTCCGCGGCGTGTGGCCCGATTCGCGCCCCGCGTGCAGGAGTTGACGGACGAGCTGATCGACGGGTTCGCGGGGAAGGGGGCGGCGGATCTCATCCACGAGTTCGCGTTCCCGCTGCCGATCTACGCGATCTGCGATCTGCTGGGCGTCCCGCGGGAGGATCAGGACGATTTCCGCGACTGGGCGGGCATGATGATCCGGCACGGGGGAGGGCCGCGTGGCGGGGTGGCCCGTTCGGTGAAGAAGATGCGCAGATATCTTGCCGAGCTGATTCACCGCAAGCGTGCGGAACTGCCCGAAGTGCCCGCCCCTGACGAGGATCTGCTGTCCGGTCTGATCCGCGCCTCGGACCACGGTGAGCATCTGACGGAGAACGAGGCCGCGGCGATGGCCTTCATCCTCCTCTTCGCGGGCTTCGAGACCACGGTCAATCTGATCGGCAACGGCACGCTCGCCCTGCTCCGGCACCCGGCCGAGCGCGAGCGTCTGGCCGCCGCGATCGCGGCCGGCGACGACTCGCTGCTCGACACGGGAATCGAGGAACTGCTGCGCTACGACGGTCCGGTGGAGGTCGCGACCTGGCGTTTCGCCACTGAACCGCTCACCGTCGGCGGGCAGTCGATCGCCGCGGGCGACCCGGTCCTCGTGGTGCTCGCGGCGGCCGATCGGGACCCGGAGCGGTTCCGCGATCCGGACGTACTGGATCTGACGCGACGTGACAATCAGCACCTCGGTTACGGTCACGGCATCCACTACTGCGTGGGCGCGCCGCTGGCTCGTCTCGAGGGGCGTACGGCAGTCGAGACGTTGCTGCGCCGGCTCCCGGACCTGCGGCTCGCGGTGAATCCGGATGATTTGCGCTGGCGGGGTGGCCTGATCATGCGTGGACTGCGCACGCTGCCCGTGGAGTTCGCGCCCGAGCCGGGCGGCCGGCGTTCTGACGTGCCGTCAAGAATGTGATGTTCGTGTGATCTCCTCTGAACCGGCTTGTGACAAGCGTTCGACTCCCGCTACGTTCACGGTCGACTCTCCAGTCACGCGACTCACTCGTCGCGTGGATGTCAGGCGAAAGGCAACTGCATGCTCTCCGGGAACGGCCGTCACCGTCGCCCCCGTCAGGCCCCGGCCCTCGTGGTCGCGGCAGGCGTCACCGGTTCGGCCATCGCGATTCCGCTGATCGGCGCCACCGGTGCGAGTGCCGAGGAGGCCCCGGCCTGGGACCGCCTCGCCGCCTGCGAAAGCGGCGGCCTGTGGAGCGCGCACATGGACAACGGCTTCTACGGCGGACTGCAGCTGACCCAGGAGACCTGGGAGAGCTACGGCGGACTCGAGTACGCGCCGCGCGCCGACCTCGCCAGCCGCTCCCAGCAGATCGCCGTCGCGGAGCAGGTGCTCGCCGACCAGGGGCCCGCCGCCTGGCCGACCTGCGCGCCGATAGCCGGCCTCGACGGCTCGGACGGGTCCGACGGCTCCTCGTCGGGCGCGGGCGAGACCGCCAAGCCCTCGGGTGAGGGGGAGGGCTCCGCCGACTCGTCCGGATCCGAGGGTTCCGAGGACTCGTCGGGCGACGCGTCCAAGCCCTCCGGTGAGCAGAAGGATCCCTCCGCCACCCCGGACGCCTCAGAGACCGGCGACAGCGGCGAGTCCGGCGAGCCGTCGGACACGGCGGACCCGTCCGCCTCGCCCGAAGCCACCGAAGCCACCGATGGTGCCGAGGACGCCGAGGGCTCCCGAGGGGCAAATGACTCGGAAAAGGCCGAACCGGGCAAGAACGGCGACAGTTCGGATGGTTCGGGTGATTCGGGCAGCTCCGGTGGCTCGGACGGATCCGACGACCGCTCGAGCGGTAAGCCTTCGGACAGCTTCGGCGACGGCTCCTGGGTCACAGAACCGGACAACTCCGGGCAGAACGCCACCCCTTCGCCCGAAGGCGGCGACACTGCGACCCCTTCGCCGTCCGAGTCCGCCGAGCCCGGCAAGGGCCGTCACCGCGGCGACGAGGCCCGCGAGGGCGACGAGGACGGCCGTGGTGCCGGCTCGGGCCGGCACGCCTCGCGCGGCGGCGACTCGTCCCGCGACGGCGACGACGGCTCGTACACGGTGCGCGTCGGCGACAGCCTCTGGGCGATCGCGGACGGGCAGCATGTGGAGGGTGGTTGGAGCGCGATCTACGACCTCAACAAGGACGTCGTCGGATCCGACCCCGACCTGATCCTTCCTGGCCAAAGCCTTGATCTGGGCGAAAAGTAGCCTGCACGGGCGGCAGTTCGCGCTGAATGTCCGAGTTAAAGGCGCTTGGAGTGAAGTGAGAGATGGGTCTCATGAGCCCTGATCGTCTTTGTATTTCCCCCGATTCGGTGCCTAACGTCATCACCGCTCGCCACTGGCGGGCCCCGATGGCCGTCACGCCGAATCCTGCCGGCGGCCCCAGGGAACAGTCGTCGCGTAAAGCGCCGTAGGCAGGAGCGGGGGACCCAAGGTTTGCGCCGGGCCCGGCCGTTGAGCACTCGCTCGACGGCGGACCGGCTTGGGGTGTAGTCGCGAGGGGGCGGAGCCCTCCCGAGACCGGACAACTCACTTGGTCCGAACCCGACAGCTCACCTCGCAGGCGTCGGTGAGGGGATCACTCCATGCTGTTCAACTCCAAGGGCAAGCACCGCCGTCCGTCCAAGGCCACCCGCGTCGCCACCATCGCCGGCGTGACCGGTGCCGCCGTCGCCGTCCCGCTGATGGGTGCCACCGGCGCCCAGGCCGCCACCGCCTCCGAGTGGGACGCGGTCGCCCAGTGCGAGTCCGGCGGCGACTGGTCGATCAACACCGGCAACGGCTACTCCGGCGGCCTGCAGTTCTCGCCGTCCACCTGGGCCGCGTACGGCGGCACCGCCTACGCCCCGTCGGCCGACCAGGCCTCCAAGTCCCAGCAGATCGCGGTCGCCGAGAAGGTCCTCGCCGGCCAGGGCAAGGGTGCCTGGCCGAGCTGCGGCGTCGGCCTCTCCAACGCCTCCTACGAGGGCGGCGCCGCCGAGCAGCCGCAGGAGTCCGCCCCGCAGCAGGAGCGCCAGGACGACCAGGCGGCCAGCCGCTCGCAGGAGCGCGCCGAGCCGAAGCCGGCCGAGAAGACCGTCGAGACCCCGACCGGCAAGAAGGTCGAGAAGGGCGACGGCGAGTACAAGGTGAAGACCGGCGACACCCTCTCCAAGATCGCCGAGGCGCACGACGTCGACGGCGGCTGGAAGAAGCTGTTCAAGCTGAACGACGACATCGTCGACGACGCCGACTACATCTTCCCGGGCCAGCAGCTCCACCTGAGCTGACCGGAGCCGAACCGATCGCCGGCTCGGTCCGTACGGGTCTCCGGCGGGCCCCGTACGAGCCGAACCGGCCGCTCCCGCCCCTCACGGGGCGCCCCCACGGAGCACATCCCCCCACGTTTTCCCCGGGCTGCCCCGTCCCGGCGCGCATCCCCCGTACGCGCCGGGGCGGGGCACACCCTTGCCCGCGGAACGCCCGCCGCCGCGCACCCCCGTCCCGTTACCCACAGGTAGGAAACGGGTCGCTTTGCCCCGTAACAGTGGCCTTCGGGGTCCTTTTCGTCCCAGGGGACGGGCGGTCGGCTGGCCGAAGGCCCCGGGCCGGTTAGGCTCATGTCCGCGGGGCCACAGCGTCCCCGTATCCGCGAGGGCCGCCGCGCCCCCGCAGCCGCACTCTCAGCGTCACATCCCAGAAGGAGATGCTCGTGCCGTCCATCGACGTCGTCGTAGCCCGGGAAATCCTGGACTCCCGAGGCAACCCCACGGTCGAGGTCGAGGTGGGCCTCGACGACGGCAGCACCGGCCGTGCTGCCGTCCCGTCCGGAGCATCGACGGGTGCCTTCGAGGCCGTCGAGCTCCGCGACGGTGACCCCAACCGCTACCAGGGCAAGGGTGTCGAGAAGGCCGTCCTGGCCGTCATCGAGCAGATCGGCCCGGAGCTCGTCGGCTACGACGCCACCGAGCAGCGCCTGATCGACCAGGCGATGTTCGACCTGGACGCCACCGACAACAAGGGCTCGCTCGGCGCCAACGCCATCCTCGGTGTCTCGCTCGCCGTCGCGCACGCCGCCTCCGAGGCGTCCGACCTGCCGCTCTTCCGCTACCTCGGCGGCCCGAACGCGCACCTGCTGCCCGTCCCGATGATGAACATCCTGAACGGCGGCTCGCACGCCGACTCCAACGTGGACATCCAGGAGTTCATGATCGCGCCGATCGGCGCCGAGTCCTTCTCCGAGGCGCTGCGCTGGGGCGCCGAGGTCTACCACACCCTCAAGAAGGTGCTGAAGGAGAAGGGCCTGTCCACCGGCCTCGGCGACGAGGGCGGCTTCGCGCCGAACCTGGACTCCAACCGCGCCGCGCTCGACCTCATCATCGAGGCGATCGAGAAGGCCGGTTACACCCCCGGCGAGCAGATCGCGCTCGCCCTGGACGTCGCCGCCTCCGAGTTCTACAAGGACGGCAAGTACCAGTTCGAGGGCAAGGAGCGCTCGGCCGCGGAGATGACCGAGTACTACGAGGAGCTCGTCGACGCGTACCCGCTCGTCTCCATCGAGGACCCGCTCTTCGAGGACGACTGGGCCGGCTGGAACGTCGTCACCGCGAAGCTCGGCGAGAAGGTCCAGCTGGTGGGTGACGACCTGTTCGTCACCAACCCGGAGCGCCTCTCCCGTGGCATCGAGGAGAAGTCCGCGAACGCCCTGCTCGTCAAGGTCAACCAGATCGGCTCGCTCACCGAGACCCTGGACGCCGTCGAGCTGGCCCAGCGCAACGGCTTCAAGTGCATGATGAGCCACCGCTCCGGCGAGACCGAGGACGTCACCATCGCCGACCTCGCCGTCGCCACCAACTGCGGCCAGATCAAGACCGGCGCCCCGGCCCGCTCCGAGCGCGTCGCCAAGTACAACCAGCTGCTTCGCATCGAGGAGATCCTCGACGACGCGGCGGTGTACGCGGGTCGCAGCGCCTTCCCGCGTTTCAAGGGCTGAGTCCCAGGGCTGAGTCCGAGGGCTGATCGGACAGCCAAGTCGTACGTACGTCCCCGGCCGCGGTCCCGTACCGTGTCCGGGGACGTACGCGCGTGGGCGGCGTACGCGGTGACAGGGGAGGCGAGCCATGGGAGCGGGCAAGAACCGGGACAGGTTCTCCACGGCCACCAGGATCCGCCTGCTCGGCGAGCAGACCGCGGCCCGCGTCTACCGTTCGCAGACCCGCAGGCAGGCCCGCCGCTCGCGGCTCACCGGCCGCGCCGCCCTGCTCGCCCTGGTCGTCTGCTCCCTGATCGTCGCGCTCGCCTACCCGATAAGGGAGTACGTGGGGCAGCGCGCCGACATACAGCAGCAGGAACGGGAGTTGGCCGAGGCCCGGGCACAGACCGAGCGGCTGCGTGACGCCAAGGCCCGCTGGAAGGACCCGGCGTACGTGCAGCGGCAGGCCCGCGAGCGGCTGCACATGGTGCTGCCGGGCGAGACCGGCTACACGGTGCCCGGCACCGGCGCCCCCGCCGCGCTCCGCAGCGACCCGGGTGCCGCGGACCGCGCCTGGCAGACCAACCTCTTCGACGGCCTCGACAAGGCCGACGACGCGGACCGTACGCAGGACTGACGCCGCACCCGAAACCCGCGACCTCCACCCGGACCGACACCAGCTTCCCCCTTCTCCCTCAGTGACCGAAAGACACGCCAGTCTCATGGAAACCCCTCCGCCGTCCACCCCGCGCACCGAACCCACCGACGCCGACGTGGAGGCGTTCAAGCAGCAGCTCGGCCGGCCGCCGCGCGGGCTGCGCGCCATCGCGCACCGCTGCCCGTGCGGGCAGCCCGATGTCGTCGAGACGGCGCCGCGGCTGCCCGACGGCACGCCGTTCCCCACGCTGTACTACCTGACCTGCCCGCGGGCCGCATCGGCGATCGGCACGCTGGAGGCGAACGGCGTGATGAAGGAGATGACCGAGCGGCTGGCCACGGATCCCGAACTCGCCGCCGCGTACCGGGCTGCGCACGAGGACTACATCCGGCGGCGCGACGAGATCGAGGAGCTGACCGGCTTCCCGAGCGCGGGCGGCATGCCGGACCGCGTGAAGTGCCTGCACGTCCTCGTCGGCCACTCCCTCGCCGCGGGACCGGGGGTGAACCCCCTCGGGGACGAGGCCCTCGCGATGCTGCCCGAGTGGTGGGCAAAGGGACCCTGCGTCTCCCCTTGACCGAGACGTCACCCCACCCCACCCTTTCCCGAATCTCCTCAATCGCCGGAGGGGCTCAAATTGAGCCCCTCCGGCGATTGAGGAGATTCGGGAAGGGGTGGGACCGGGGACGAACAACCTGAAGGAGCACCATGCCCCGCGTCGCAGCCATCGACTGCGGTACGAACTCGATCCGCCTCCTCGTCGCAGACGTGAACCCCACGACGGGTGAACTCGTCGAACTGGACCGCAGGATGCAGATCGTCCGCCTCGGCCAGGGAGTCGACAGCACGGGCCGTCTGGCCCAAGACGCCCTGGACCGCACCTTCGCGGCCTGCCGCGAGTACGCGGACATCATCGAGAAGCACGGCGCCCAGCGCACCCGCTTCGTCGCCACCTCCGCCTCCCGCGACGCCGAGAACAGGGACGACTTCGTCCACGGCGTACGCGAGATCCTCGGCGTCGACCCCGAGGTCATCACCGGCGACGAGGAGGCGGAGCTCTCCTTCACCGGCGCCACCAAGGAACTCACCGGCCGCACCGACCTGCACCGCCCCTACCTGGTGGTGGACATCGGCGGCGGCTCCACGGAGTTCGTCGTCGGCGACGACCACGTGCGCGCCGCCCGCTCCGTGGACGTCGGCTGCGTACGCATGACGGAACGTCACCTGGTGCGCGACGGCGCCGTCACCGACCCGCCGGAGCCCGCGCAGATCGCCGCGATCCGCGCCGACATCGAGGCCGCACTCGACCTGGCCGAGCAGACCGTGCCGCTCCGCGAGGCTCGCACCCTGGTGGGCCTGGCCGGTTCGGTGACGACGGTCGCCGCGATCGCGCTCGGACTCGAGGAGTACGACCCCGCGGCGATCCACCACGCGCGCGTGCCGTTCGCCCGGGTCAAGGAGATCGCCGGCCGTCTCGTGCAATCCACGCACGCCGAGCGCGCGGCGATCGGCGCGATGCACCCCGGCCGGGTCGACGTGATCGCCGCGGGCACCCTCGTACTCCTGGCGACCATGGAACGCACCGGCGCCGAGGACGTCGTGGTGAGCGAACACGACATCCTCGACGGCATCGCCTGGAAGACCGCCGAAGGGCTCGGCTGAGCGCGGATACGGCCCGCTTGAGCGCGCCGTTCGGCCCGGAATGATGCGTTCCGGCGGGGTGCCGCAAATAAGTTCGTGAAGTTCTTCACAAGGAAAAGCGACCCAACGGAGGGACTTCGCGTCCGATCGACCCGAATCGGGGACCCGGGAGCGGTGTCCTGTGTGATTCGGGGACGTTTCCGTACTGTCGACAGAAGGTGAAGCGATGGGCCGGTCCGCCCGCTCTGCTCTCAGGAGTGGCAGCTCAGCGGGGGTCTCAACGGCTCACACCCACCCCATCGTTCCCTTGCGGGACCATGAAGTCGGTCACCCGGGCCGCGCAGTGTAGCAGAGGGTACCCCCACCCTTGTGAAGGGGCTCACGAGCGACCCCCTCGGGTGGGGTGGATACTCGATGGCATGAGCACCACGGAGCGTCCCAGGATCCTCGTAGTAGGCGGTGGGTACGTAGGCCTGTACGCAGCTCGTCGCATTCTGAAGAAGATGCGCTACGGCGAGGCGACCGTCACGGTCGTCGACCCGCGCTCGTACATGACGTACCAGCCCTTCCTCCCCGAAGCCGCCGCCGGCAGCATCTCCCCTCGGCACGTCGTCGTCCCGCTGCGACGCGTTCTGCCGAAGGCCGAGGTGCTCACCGGCCGGGTCACGACCATCGACCAGGACCGCAAGGTCGCGCGCATCTCGCCGCTCGTCGGCGAGGCGTACGACCTGCCGTTCGACTACCTGGTCATCGCGCTCGGCGCGATCTCCCGCACCTTCCCGATCCCCGGCCTCGCCGAGCAGGGCATCGGCATGAAGGGCATCGAGGAGTCGATCGGGCTGCGCAACCACGTCCTCGAGCAGCTGGACAAGGCCGACTCCACGACCGACGAGGAGGTCCGCCGCAAGGCGCTGACCTTCGTCTTCGTCGGCGGTGGCTTCGCGGGAGCGGAGACCATAGGCGAGGTCGAGGACATGGCCCGCGACGCGGCCAAGTACTACACCAACGTGTCCCGCGAGGACATGCGGTTCGTGCTCGTCGACGCCGCCGACAAGATCCTCCCCGAGGTCGGCCCCAAGCTCGGCCAGTACGGCAAGGAGCACCTCGAGGGCCGCGGCGTGGAGGTCTACCTCTCCACCTCGATGGACTCCTGCATCGACGGCCATGTGGTCCTGAAGAACGGCCTCGAGGTCGATTCCAACACGATCGTGTGGACCGCCGGCGTCAAGCCGAACCCGGCGCTGCAGCGCTTCGGCCTCCCGCTCGGCCCGCGCGGCCACGTGGACACCCAGGCCACCCTCCAGGTGCAGGGCACCGACTACATCTGGGCCGCGGGCGACAACGCCCAGGTCCCGGACCTCGTCGGCCGCAAGGCCGGCAACGAGAACGCCTGGTGCCCGCCGAACGCCCAGCACGCGCTGCGGCAGGCCAGGATCCTCGGCGACAACGTGATCTCCGGTATGCGGGGCTTCCCGCAGCAGGAGTACAGCCACGCGAACAAGGGCGCGGTCGCCGGCCTCGGCCTGCACAAGGGCGTGGCCATGATCGTCATGGGCAAGATGAAGATCAAGCTCAAGGGCCGCCTCGCCTGGTACATGCACCGTGGCTACCACGGCATGGCGATGCCGACCTGGAACCGCAAGATCCGCATCTTCGCCGACTGGACCCTCGGCATGTTCCTCAAGCGCGAGGTCGTCTCCCTCGGTGCGATGGAGACGCCGCGCGAGGAGTTCTACGAGGCGGCCAAGCCCGCGCCCGCTCCGGTGGCCGCGCCGCCCGCCACCGAGGCCGGCGACAAGAAGCCCGCCGAGGTGAAGAACGAGTCGAAGGGCGAGGCGCAGAAGGCCAAGGCCTCCTGAACCGAGCCGCCCGAGCCGCTCGCCGAACCCCGAAGGGGCCGTCCGCCATCCGTGGTGCGGACGGCCCCTTCGGCGTGCTCCCCGTGGTGTCCGCGGGGCGGGGGAGTCCTGGCGGGTCGTCCGCGCCGACATAGATGCCCCGTACATATGTTTTGCCCTCCCATTACGGAGCAACGGGACTGCGCAGGCGGTGCGTTGGTGTTTACGTGGTGTAGGGGGTGCCCGCAGATCTCCGTGCGGCACCCACGGCGCCCCGGGACGACACCAGGGAAGGACGCACCATGCCAGACGTCGCGACGCGGCTCAGGACCCTTGCCGAGCAGCTCCTCGCCACCCCCCTTCCGGTACGTATCAAGGCCTGGGACGGCAGCGAGTCCGGCCCGCCCACGACGCACCCGGCCGATCCCGAGGCCCCCACCCTCGTCGTACGCCACCGCCGTGCCCTGCGCCGGATCCTCTTCAAGCCCGGCGAACTCGGCCTCGCCCGGGCTTGGGTCGCCGGCGAGATCGACGTGGAAGGCGACCTGTACCAGGCGCTCAGCTCGATGGCCGGGCTGCTCTGGGAGAGCGACGTACCGCCGCGCACCCGCCTGGACCTCGCTCGCGACCCCGCAGTACGGGCCGCCGCCCGCGAGATGCTCGCACTCGCCGGACCGCTGCCGCCCCCGCCACCGCCCGCCGAGGAGGTCAGACGCCGCTCCGGGGCGCTGCACACCAAGGTCCGCGACCGCGCCGCGATCAGCCACCACTACGACGTGGGCAACGACTTCTACTCGTTGGTCCTCGGCCCGTCCATGGTCTACTCCTGCGCCTACTGGCCCTCCGGGAGCGACGCCACCCTCGAGGACGCACAGCGCGACAAGCTCGAACTGGTCTGCCGCAAGCTGGCCCTCGAGCCCGGCCGGCGGCTGCTCGACGTGGGCTGCGGCTGGGGCTCGATGGCCATCCACGCCGCCCGCGAGCACGGCGTCTCCGTCGTCGGCGTCACCCTCTCCACCGAGCAGGCCGCGCACGCCCGCAAGCGGATCGCCGAGGAGGGGCTCACCGACCGCATCGAGATCCGCGTCCAGGACTACCGGGACGTCCGCGACGGTCCCTACGACGCGATCTCCTCGATCGGCATGGCCGAGCACGTCGGATCGGTGCGCTATCTCGAGTACGCCCGCGACCTGTACGCCCTCCTCAGGCCCGGCGGCCGGCTCCTGAACCACCAGATCGCCCGCCGCCCCCAGGAGGACGAATCGGCCTACGAGATCGACGACTTCATCGACGCCTACGTCTTCCCCGACGGCGAGCTGGCCCCGCTCGGCCGCACCGTCTCGCTCCTGGAGGACGCCGGCTTCGAGGTCCGGGACGTCGAGTCGATCCGGGAACACTACGCGCTGACCCTGCGGCGCTGGGTGGCCAATCTGGAGGCCGACTGGCCCGAGGCCGTACGCCTGAGCAGCCCCGGCCGGGCCAGGGTCTGGCGGCTCTACATGGCCGCGTCCGCGCTGTCCTTCGAGCGCAACCGGATCGGCGTCAACCAGGTGCTCGCCGTACGCACCCCCGACTCCGGAGACTCGGGGCTGCCGCTGCATACGCGCGACTGGCGCTGAGCCGGTCCCGTACCGCGGCAGGCGTGTGCATACGCGCGGGGCCCCGGACGCAACTGCCGTCCGGGGCCCCGCGGTTGCTGCCGGAGGATCACTCCGCCTTGATCGCCGCCAGCATGTTCAGGCGGGCCGCCCGGCGGGCCGGCCACAGGGCGGCCAGGATGCCGACCACGGCGGCGAGCGCCAGGAACACACCCATCCGGCCCCAGGGCAGGACCAGTTCGTACGTGGACAGGGACGTGCCGATCAGCTCGCCCGCCGCCCAGCCGAGGAACACCCCGAGACCGATCCCGAGCAGGCCGCCGAACAGCGAGATCACCAGGGACTCGATGCGGACCATGCGCTTGATGCCGCGCCGGTCGAGGCCGATGGCACGCAGCATCCCGATCTCCTGGGACCGCTCGAAGACCGACATCGCCAGGGTGTTGATCACGCCGAGGACCGCCACGATCACCGCCATGGCGAGCAGGCCGTACAGCATGTTCAGCATCAGCGTGAACATCTGCGCGATGGCCTCCGAGACGTCCTTCTTGTCCTCGACGAGGACCGCCGGGTTGTTGCCCAGCTCCTTCTCCAGGGCGTCCTTGACCGACTGGCTCGCGCCGTCCTTCGTCTTCACCATCACCTGCATGTCGGTGATCTCGGACTGGTGCGGGGCGAGCGTGTCCTTGTCCACGAGGATGCCGCGGATCATCTCGTTGCCCTCGTACACACCGCCGACCTTCAGCTGCCCCTTGCGGCCGTCCTCGTAGGTGACGGTGAACGGGGAGCCGACGTGCCAGCCCTCCCGGTCGGCGGTCGCCTTGTCGACGACGACACCGGATCCGGAGAGCGCCTCGAAGGAGCCCTTCTTGAAGGGCAGTTCGGCGAGCTCACCGATGGTCTTCGGGTCGACACCGGTCAGGTACTCGGTGGAGTCGCCGATCTCCGAGGGGGAGTTGCGCATCGGGCTGGTGGCGACCACGCCGTCGGCCTCGGTGAGCGTCTTCTCCACGTCGGGTGACAGCGGCGTGAAGTTCGCCATGCTGACGACGTAGTCCGCCTTCAGGGAGTCCGTCGCCATCTTGTCGATGCCCTGCTGCACACTGCCCGCGATCACGGTCATGCCGGTGATCAGGGTCAGGCCGATCATCAGGGCGGACGCGGTAGCGGCCGTACGGCGCGGGTTGCGCACCGAGTTCTGCCGGGCGAGCTTGCCGGAGATCCCGAACACCCGAAGCAGCGGGGCCGCGGCGGCGATGATCGGCCGCGAGAGCAGCGGGGTGAGGACGAAGACGCCGATCAGGAGCAGTGCGGCACCGGCGCCCATCGGGAGCTTGCCGTCCGAGCCCATCGTGGTGCCCGCGATCACCGCGGCGGCACCGGACCCGGCGAAGAGCGCACCGATGGTGTTGCGCAGGACGAGGGACTTGGTGGTGGCGACCGCGTGCACGCTGCTCATCGCCGCGACCGGCGGGATCTTCGCCGCGCGGCGGCCCGGCAGCCAGGCCGCGAACATGGTCACGACGATGCCGACGACCAGGGCGGCGACGACCGTACCCGGCGAGACGACCAGCGGACCGTCCGGCACGGTCCCGCCGAACGAGCCCATCAGGGAGCGCAGCCCGGCGCCGATGCCGATACCGGCCGCGAGCCCGGTCACGGCCGCGACCGCACCGACCACGAACGCCTCGATGAGCACCGACCGCGTCACCTGCCGGCGGCTCGCGCCGACCGCGCGCATCAGGGCCAGCTCCTTGGTGCGCTGGGCGACCAGCATGGTGAAGGTGTTGGCGATGATGAAGATGCCGACGAACAGCGAGATGCCGGCGAACGCGAGCAGACCGGTCTGCATGCCGCTCATCTGGTTGGCGATCGACTTCGCCTCGTCGTCGGCGAGCGTCTTGCCCGTCGTCGCCTCGGCGTCCTTCGGCAGGACCTTCTCGATCTCGGCCTTGAGCGCGGTCTGCGAGGTGCCGTCCGCCGCGGTGACGGCGATCTGGCTGAACCGGCCGGGCTTCGTGTACAGGCCCTGCGCGGTCCTGGTGTCGAACAGCGCGATGCTGCCGCCCGCCGCGACGTTGCCGTCGTCGGTGGTGAAGATGCCGGTGAGCTTCTGCTCGAGCACCGGGCCGTTCACCGACATCCGTACGGTGTCGCCGACCTTGAACCCGGCGCGCTCGGCGGTCTTGGCGTCGAGCGCGATCTCGGACTTCTTGGCCGGCGCCCGGCCGTCCCGCATCGGGTAGCGCGGGTCCTTGCCGTCCTTGCCCGGGTAGTAGTTGGCGCCCCTGGTGGACCAGCCGTCGCCGACGAGCTTGCCCTTCTTGTCCGCGATCGCCGCGAAGCCGGAGGCGTCACCGGTCGCGGCCGCGGCGCCGGGCACGTCCGTGACCCGGTCGAGGAGCTTCTGGGTGAGATCGGGTGCGCTGCCGGGGGTCTCGGACCCGTCGTCCGGCGTCGTCGGGTCGATGGCGACGTCGACGTGCTCGAGCCCCTTGGCGGAGCTCTTCTGGAAGGCGTCGGAGATGGTGCTGGTGAAGACCAGGGTGCCGGCGACGAACGCCACGCCGAGCATCACGGCGAGCACGGTCATCAGCAGTCTGGCCTTGTGCGCGAGGACGTTGCGCAAGGCGGTACGGAACATGAGGAGTCCAGGAGTCCGGGAGTCGGTGGGGCGAGGCGGCGGGCGGAGCGGTCAGCTCACGCGGCCCTTGGCGTCGAAGCGCTTCATACGGTCGAGGACCGTGTCGGCGGTCGGCGCCGTCAGCTCGTCCACGATCCGGCCGTCGGCGAGGAAGACGACCCGGTCCGCGTACGCGGCGGCCACCGGGTCGTGGGTGACCATGACGACGGTCTGGCCGAGCTCGCGCACCGAGTTGCGCAGGAAACCGAGCACCTCCGCGCCGGAGCGGGAGTCGAGGTTTCCGGTCGGCTCGTCACCGAAGATGATGTCCGGCTTGGAGGCCAGCGCACGCGCCACCGCGACCCGCTGCTGCTGGCCGCCGGAGAGCTGGCTTGGGCGGTGCTTGAGCCGGTCGGAGAGGCCGATCATGTTGATGACCGTGTCCAGCCATTGCCTGTCGGGCTTGCGGCCCGCGATGTCCATCGGCAGCGTGATGTTCTCGAGCGCGCTGAGCGTGGGCAGCAGGTTGAACGCCTGGAAGATGAAGCCGATCTTGTCGCGGCGCAGCTGGGTGAGCTTCTTGTCCTTGAGCGAACCGAGCTCGGTGTCCCCGATCCGTACGGAACCGCTGCTGAACGAGTCGAGACCGGCGACGCAGTGCATCAGGGTCGACTTGCCGGACCCGGAGGGTCCCATGATCGCGGTGAACTCGGCCTGCCGGAAGTCGACCGTCACGCGGTCCAGGGCGACCACCTGGGTCTCGCCCTGACCGTAGACCTTGGTCAGCTCCGTGGCGCGGGCGGCAACGGCTGTCGCCTGGTGGACGAGCGGGGTGGTGGTCACGGGCCATGCTCCTGTCGGCGTGACGGGTGTAGCGGACCGTTCCATCGTCTCCGCCGGATCGCGGCCGGGGGTCAACCGCAGATGCCGTTTGCGACCGCCTCTTCAGACGGACCCCGAGCCCGTTCGTCATACCTGGGGATGACGCCCACCCTGAGACGTCGGCCGGACCGCGGCGGCTGCGCTCCCACGGTCCGTACGTTCCCGGGGCCGATGCAATCGCGTCATTTCTCGACGATGTCCGGTCACCGGGCAACAGGCTCCCGGCATGTGCCGATGATCCCCCCTGGCTGCTGACACCCCCTCAGACGTCAATAAAATAAGACAACATCGGACTGATGCTCGACTGTTCGGGGGATCTGTCCGGATAGGCTCGGACGATCGCTGACAGGGGATGCGGGACCTGGACCAGCCCGGATGGTGGAATGCAGACACGGCGAGCTTAAACCTCGCTGCCCCTCGGGGGCGTACCGGTTCGAGTCCGGTTCCGGGCACATCCCGCTTCATACGGGCCGACCTGCACGGATGATCCGATTCCGATGCCCTGCGGGTCCGCTCGGCGCAGTGCTTCCCCGCCCTCATCCACCCGGTACGTGTGCCGCCGCGCACAGGGTCCTGGTCACGCCGAGGCGTTCGTACGGGGTGATGGCCGGGGTGTCGTCGGTGAGGACCATGAGGGCGGCGCGGCCGCCCAGATCAACTGGCCGTGGACGTCCGTGACTTGCTCGATGTCGGCGAGCCGGGTGAGTTCTTCCATGAGGGGGCTGACCCTGGTCGTCAGTCGTCAGTCGTCGCTAGGTGCGGTGAGGGCCGCGAGCCGGGTCAGGCGCTCGGACGTGGCCTCGTCCACGGGAGTCATGACGACCATGCGGTTCCCCGTCTCGCCGACGTTCGTCGTGACGAACGTCAGGTGCAGGGGGCCGACGAGAGGGCTCTTCAGGCGCTTGGTCTCGTAGTGCTGCGGCAGGATGTCGTGCCGACTCCACAGCCGGGCGAACTCGCCCGATCTCGCCCGCAGTTCACCGACCATCGCCGCCGCCCTCGATTCCGCGGCCTCCGACTCCGCCGCATCGGCCGCGACGACGGCACGCATCGTCGCCACCATCCTCGCGGCCACGATGTCGTCGTCGACGTAGCGGCTGCGCCAGCCGGGATCCGTGAAGAACTGCATGGCGCAGTTGCGTTCGCCCGGCGGGATCCGGTCCAGGTCGGTGAAGAGGAAACGGTAGGCGCGGTTGTACGCCACCACGTCGTACAGCGGTGTCTGCAGGCAGGCGGGGTACGGGTGGAGCTTGTCGAGCACGGGCTGGAACGTCTCGGCCGGCGCGAGGTCGCCCCCGACCGGCTCGACGGCCGGTGCCCGGACGCCGGCGAGCCGGTGCAGATGCTGCCGCTCGGCGCCGTCCAGCTGCAGGGCTCGGCCGACGGCCACCAGGACCTGCGTACTGACGTTGATCGATCTGCCCTGTTCGAGCCAGGTGTACCAGGTGACCCCCACGCCGGCGAGCACGGCCACCTCTTCGCGCCGCAGGCCCGGCGTCCGGCGGCGCGAGGTCGGTGGCAGGCCCGCCTTCTCGGGGCTCAGCCGCTCGCGCCGCGACCGCAGGAAGTCACCCAGCTCACGGCGGGCGGCGGGCGACCTGGTGTCCGTCATGGCCCCATCCTGCGTGGCGTACGGGGCGATCGCCAACAGCCGGGTTCGCCCAGTACCCCCATAAACGAGCTCTTGGTACCCGTATCGCGAGCGCCGTCAGATGGACGCGTGACCACAGCATCCGATCCCCGCAGCGACCTCGATCCCTCTTCCTCCCTGCCGGCCGCGCACGGCACGCGCCGCACCCTCGGCACGGCCGGGCTCCTGACCGCCCTGTCCGCGCTGCTGCTCTCCGTCGTGAGCTTCGCCGCCACCGGCATCGCCGTGCCCGACATCGGCGCCTCGCTGCACGCCTCGGCGGCTCAGCAGTCCCTTGTCGTGTCCGCCTACTCGCTCGGCTTCGCCGTGCCCATGGTGATCGGCGGACGCCTCGGCGATCTGTACGGGCGGCGCCGGCTCTTCCTGTACGGCATGGCCGGCTTCACCCTGTTCTCGCTTGCGGCCGCCGCCGCTCCGACCATCACCGTCGTGATCGCCGCTCGCGCACTCACCGGCGTCGCCGCGGCGGCGATGGTGCCGCAGGTCCTGGCGACCATCACCGCATCGACCGAAGGGCGCGAACGGTCCCGCGCCGTGGCCCTGTTCGGCGCGACGGCCGGTGGCGCGACGGCGATCGGCCAGGTCTTCGGCGGTCTGCTGCTCTCCGTGTCCCTGTTCGGCGCCGCCTGGCGCACCGTTTTCGCGGCGAGCGTCGTGATGGGCGCCCTCGCCTTCCTCGCGGCGCTGCGCTGGATGCCGAGGACCAGTGCACCCGGCGGCCGCCGCTCGCTGGACCCGATCGGCACGGCCCTCCTCGGTCTCTCCCTGCTCGCACTGCTCGTCCCGCTGTCCCAGGGCGGCGCTCTCGGGTGGCCCGTCTGGTGCTCGGTCCTGCTCGCGGGCGCGCCCGGGCTTTTCGCCGCGTTCTGGTGGTGGCAGCTCAGGCTGCACCGCCTCGACCGGGTGCCACTGGTCCCGCCGCCGCTGTTCCGGCTGCGGTCGTACGCGATCGGTCTGGGGATGGCGCTGATGCTCCAGTCGTCGTTCGGCGCCTTCACCTTCCTGTACGCGCTGTCCGTGCAGACCGGCCTCGGATGGTCACCGATGCACGCCGCACTGGTGCTGCTGCCGTACGCCTCGTGCTTCTTCCTCGTGTCGATCCGGTCGGGGAAGCTCGCTCCCCGCTTCGGCTTCCGACGGCTCCTGACGATCGGCGGAGCGGTGCAGGCGCTGCTGCTCGCGATCACCGCGGCCTCGGTGCTCGCCCAGGGCGACGACCTCGACTCCTGGTCCCTGGCCGTCTTGCTGGTCGGCGTCGGTACGGGGCAGGCGCTGATGTTCGGCCCTCTGGTCGGGGCGATGATCGCCGACGTGCCGCCCGCCTCCGCGGGTGCGGCCTCCGGGGTGCTCAACACCACCCAGCAAGCCGCGATGGGGCTCGGCGTGGCGGTGGCCGGCGGTCTCCTCGGCACCATGCTGGGCACCACCTCGGCACCGGACGGCCAGGCGTACACGACGGCCCTCGCGGTCTGCATGGTCGTGCAGGCGGCCTTCGCGATCGCCTTCGCCCTCAGCGCCCGC
Source organism: Streptomyces triticagri (assembly GCF_003429565.1). Classification (GTDB taxonomy): domain Bacteria; phylum Actinomycetota; class Actinomycetes; order Streptomycetales; family Streptomycetaceae; genus Streptomyces; species Streptomyces triticagri. Next base: position 27,466 of record NZ_QUAK01000023.1, on the reverse strand, counting down.
GCTCTGCCGCGGCGTACGTCGGCATCCTGAGCCGTACGTCGGCACCCTGAGCCGTACGTCGGGGTGCGCCGTCATGGGGAAGGCGTGGTTCGTCTTTCGGGCGCGCTCGAATGAGGTCGAGTGGGCCTCGCCGCCCGGGGCACCGTCGTGAGCGGCGGCAGATGCCGTCGGAGCTTCGACAGCCGACACGGGGGTTGATGGGACATGGCACGGATGGGCATGCGCACGGCAGTGGCCGCACTGGTGGCGGTCGGTGGGCTCGTGCTGGGGACAGGGGCCGCTGCGGCGGCCGAGCAGACCGCCGCGCCGGCGGCCGAGGCCCAGCAGTCGAGCACACGTGGCGACGTCGGCACGCAGGGCTGGATTCACTGGGACACCTATCCCGGGGGTCCGGCCGGACTGCTGGCCTGCCACGTCCGGGGCAAGCAGGGCCTCAAGAACGGTGACTGGCACAAGTACAGGTGTGTGAACTGGGGCGTCGTGATCTTCCTGGACGTCGACTATTCGTGAGTCCTGTGCTCTTGAGGCCTGTACTCGTGAGTCCTGTACTCGTGAGTCCTGCAGGACTGGCGTCCGCCCCTGTCGCAGTGATGCGGCGGGGGCGTCGTCGATGGAGCCCTCGTCCGTCGGGGCCTACGTGGCCCCGGAGTTGGCGTACGCCGCCCCGGAGTTAGGGTCGTGCCATGTCTCGACCATCGCGTGAGAGCGCATCCGGGGCGCCGGCACCGTCCGGGGCCTTCGACGGCCCCGTGACCGCCGACGACCTCGGCCGGGCCGTGCGGTCGGCGGTCGAAGCACTGCGGGCGGCACCCGTGGAGGCCTGGGACGGCAAGGCCGGTTCGCTCGAGTGGGACTGCTGGGAGACCGCCGAGCACCTCGCCGACGACCTGTTCGCGTACGCCGTGCAACTCGGGCCCAGGAAACCGCCGTTGGACCGCGATGTGCCCTTCATGTGGCAGAGCCTGCGGCCCGGCGGGCCGGCCAACTCCGTGCACGCCGACCGCGCCGCCGGGCCGGCCGGCCTGCTGCAGGTGCTGGAGGCCTGCGGGGCGCTGCTCGTCGCCATGGTGCGCACGGCGTCCCCCGACACCCGGGCCCACCACGTCTTCGGCGTCTCGGACCCGGAGGGTTTCGCGGCGATGGGGATCGTCGAGACCCTGGTGCACACCCACGACCTGGCGGAAGGCCTCGGTCTCGACTGGGACCCGCCGGCCGGCCCCTGCGCCCGTACGCTCGCCCGGCTCTTCCCGGATGCGCCGACGGACGCCGCCGACCCGTGGACCACGCTCCTGTGGGCGACGGGGCGCACGGAGCTGCCCGGCCACCCGCGCCGTACGAGCTGGCGCTGGTACGGCGAGCCGCGGTGGTAGGGCTGGTCGCCGGGATCAGCGTGCGGCCGCGCCGCCGCCCCAGTGCCCGTGATGGACGACCTCCTCGGCGGTGCGACGGCGCTCCGCGATGCGGGGACTCTGAACCGGGACGTCGTCGGCGCGGTGGCCGACAGTGATCCCGCCGATGGGCGCGTACTCCTCGGGGATGCCGAACTCCTCCCGGAAGGGCACCAGTTCGTCCGGCATGATGCCGAAGAAGCAGGCCCCGAGCCCCTCGTCGACCGCGGTCAGCAGCATCAGCAAGGCGGCCATCCCGGTGTCGATGTGCCAGTACGGGGCGGGCCAGCGGGATTCGGCACGGTCCTCCCAGCCCTTGTCGGGCTCCGCGTACCGCGCGAGATAGGCGGCCTTGTGCGCCAGCGGCACGACGACCAGAGGGGCGTTTGCCATGGTCGGTGTCTGCTCGACCCTGGCGGGCACGAACGGCCATGGCGGCCGATCCTGCCACCGGGACGCGGCGTCCGACAGCCAGGCGCGGCTGAACTACCGCTTGACCAGGCGGACTTCGGGGACCTCGATGCCGTCGTCGGGGTCGAGGCGGGTGGTGCCGTCCGCGGTGAAGCCGGCGCGTTCGTAGAAGCGGACGGCGGTCGTGTTCGGGGTGTACGCGTAGACGCAGACCGGGCCGTGGCCGCGGCGTTCGAGGTCGGTGACCGCATGGGCGAACAGCGCGCGGCCGAGACCGGTGCCGATGCGGGCGGGGTCGATGTAGAGGCCGTGGACCTCGGCCGCGGCGCCGCCGAGATCGGCGTCCCGGCGCGCATCCGTCGGGCCCGTACGGCAGAAGCCCGTGACCCCGCCCGCGGCCTCGCTGACCCAGAGGCGGTGATCGGCCGGGATGTCGGAGAGGTACTCGGCCCACCGGGCCGCGTCCTCGGCAGGGTCGAGCGAGTCGAGCAGCGCGCGGCTCATGAACGATCCGTACGCCGCCCGCCAGGCCCGTACCTTCAGGGCGCCGATGCCGGGGGCGTCGAGCGCGGTGGCGTGCCGGACGCGGTCCGACACCGGTGTAGGCGGGGCCGAGTCCGGTGGCATCCGGTCACCGTAGTGACACCCGGCCCCCGCATCGAGGCGGTTTCCGCGGCCCGGCACCCGAGCGCGCTCGTCGCTACCGCTCCGGCCACCGCTCCGACTGGGCGGCCGGCGGGGTGTTGGACGGTACCGGCTGGTCGAAGTCGAGGGTGGCCTCCTCGGCCTCGGAGCCGGACCGGGTGACCTCGACCGGATAGGGCTTGCCGTCCGTGGCCACCGCGACGGTCACATCGGCGCCGTCGTCCGTGCCGGTGAGCTCGATGGCCTTGGTGTCCGAGACGGTCTTCTCCTCGCCCTTCTTCAGCGAGTCGGCGCCGAGGCCCTCGTCCACCGCGTCCACGTACTCGGAGAGATCGCAGACCTCGGCGACGTCGGCGAGCTCCTCGTCCGCCGTGCTGCCCTGCAGGTGCTTGCCCTCGAACTGGGCGGTGTCCTCGGCCGCCTCCGCGCCGAAGTTGGCCCGCCACCAGGCCGAGTCGGGCTTCAGCCAGATGTCCTCGCCCTGCTTGATGATCTCGAAGTTGCCGCCACTGCCCGCGTAGCCGACGGTGCCGGCGCAGTTTCCGTCGCGGTCGACGGCCAGGTCGACGGACCGCGCGTCGTCGGGCTCCGTGGCGCCGTCCATGCTCATCCGGATGTGCAGCGACCGGGCGCCCCGTACGGCCTCACGGGCCTTCGCGGATATCTCGGACGCGCTCATGTCGGCGATGCCGTTGTCCTCGGCGACGGCTCTGTTCTCGGCACCGGCTCTGTCCTCGGTGACGGCGGTGTCCGGGCCGATGCCCGCGTCCCCGGCGTACGCGAGGCCCGCCGTACCACCGAGCAGTGCGGTCGCGCACAGCGTGGCGCCCGCGGCGACGAGCGGCGCCCGCCGTGTCCCGGGAGTCCTGGGCATCCTGGGCGTCCTGGACATCGCGGTTCCTTCCGATGGGGGTCCCCCGAACGCCTCCCAGCGTGGAACAGGCCGGCCCGCGTCGCATCCGCAGCGATCGCGGGCCGGCGGCGCGCCCGGTGGACCTCAGGCCGCGAAGATCTCCCGGACCTTCGCCTCGCTGTCCGCGTCCAGATTGCTGTGCAGCAGCTGCGCCTGCAGTCCGGGCAGCGCCTCGCGCACCCGGTCCGCGACGACGTCCTGGGTCATCAGGAACAGCGCCGAGGTCCCCGGCGTCACCTGCTCCTTGACCTCCTTGATGAAGTCGTCGTCGATCCCGATGTCGGTGAACTTGCCCGCGAGCGCACCGGAGGCCGCCCCGATCGCCGCCCCGAGCAGCGGTACGAAGAAGATCAGGCCGAAGAGCATGCCCCAGAAGGTGCCGGACAGCGCGCCTGCCCCGACCAGGTTGTGCAGCTGCTTGGTCCCCGGCTTGCTCGCGCCCTCCGGCCAGCTGACCACCGCGGCGTCGAGGACCTTGAGTACCTGTTGCTTCTGCAGCGACTGCAGGGTCTCCTCGACCGCCCCCGCGCCGTCCGCCGTGTCGAACTTCCAAACAGTGAGCGTGGACAAGGTGCCTCCTCAGGTCTCCTTCGGATGCCGCAAAACTAGAGCAGAGTCGGGCATTTCGCCCAATTGAGGCCGAGAAATGCGCGCTACGGAATGCTCCCGGATGCCGCCGCGTTGCCCCTGGTGGATCGTGGTTCGCGGAAGGTTCGCCGTAACTGGGGTCCATGGACTCTGGCCACGGGAGGGCGTACTGCGAAAAGATCCTCCCAGAGCACTAGGGTGCATCTTTTGCGAACGCATTACTCTTGACCCAAGGCCACACTGGGTGGCCACGGAGGAGTGAAATGAGGAGCAGTAACCCGGTCTTCTCGCGACGGGGGTTCAGCCGCGACAACGGCCACGCGGGCTTCAACGCGGCGCCGCAGGCCGGGGGACCCGCTGTCGGTACCCAGGGCGCCCCCTACGGAGGCAATCCGTACGCGCAGGCCCCGCAGGCACCGACCAACCCGTACGCGCAGAACCCTTACGCACAGCCCGGAGCCCAGCCAGGGTTCCCCGGCGCCCCGACCACCACCGGCCGCATGACGATGGACGACGTCGTCTCGCGCACCGCGATCACGCTCGGCCTGGTCATCGCCGGTGCCGCGGTGGCGTGGGTCACCGACATGGCCCTCGGCCTCGCCATCGGCGCCGGTCTGGTCGCCATGGTCCTGGCGCTCGTGCAGTCCTTCAAGCGCAAGCCGGTCCCCGCGCTGATCCTGGCGTACGCGGGCCTCGAGGGACTTTTCCTCGGCGCGATCAGCAACTACGTCAACAAGTTCGTCGCCAGCGGCGCAGCCATGCAGGCGGTACTCGGCACGATGGCGGTCTTCGTCACCATGCTGGTGCTGTACAAGACCCGCATCGTCCGGGTCAACGCACGCTTCGTGCGCTACCTGATGATCGCCGCGATCTCGTTCCTGGCTCTGACGGCGGTCAACCTGCTGTTCATGGTCTTCGGCGGCGGTAACGGCCTCGGCTTCCGCAGCGGCACGATGGGCATCATCTTCGGCCTCGTCGGCGTCCTGCTCGGTGCCTTCTTCCTGGCCCTCGACTTCAAGCAGGTCGAGGACGGCATCGCGTACGGCGCCCCGCGCGAGGAGTCCTGGATGGCCGCCTTCGGCCTCACCATGACCCTGGTGTGGATCTACCTGGAGATGCTGCGCCTGATCGCGATCCTGCAGGGCAACGACTGACGCAGCTGAGCCCAGCAGCAGCCGGACGGACCACGACGAAGGCCCCGCGGAGCAGTCCGCGGGGCCTTCGGCTCTGTGTGGAGTGGTCGGACGGTCCGTGCCGGGTAGCGGGACGGTGCGGCACGCGGCTCAGATCAGCCGGCGTGCGGCCCTTCTCATGTCGTACTCGTGGACGATGGCCTTGGCGTGGCCGTATGCGAGGTCGTACTCGCCGCGGAGCCAGCTGACCTTCTCCTCGAAGCGGAGGAAGGCGGGGCCGTCGTCCACGGCGCGAAGCCAGTCGGACACTTCGCGGCCGGTGCAGTTGGGGATGCGGGCGAGCATATTGCGATGGGTCTCCTCGGAGAAGACTAGGGACATCGGCGCCTCCGGACGCTGGCGTGACTGGTCGATAGTCCTTCACGCCACCGTGCCCGAGGGGCGGTGCGTTGGCAACAGTCCGCGGAGGGCGCATAGGGTCGCGGAGTGCTGGATACCACTACGCTCACGAGCGCCGCCGACCGATTCGCCGACCGGCTGCGGGCCGCCCCGCAGAGCCGGCTGCAGCGCGGCGCGGCCGCCGAAGCGCTGAGTCTGGCCAGGGAGTTGTCGGCGCGGACCCAGGCCATCGAGGAGCCGGGGACAGAACCGCGGGAGATGCCGGACGCTGGCATGTTCGCTGCCGCCGATCAAGTCACGGTCGCCGCGCGGGATTTGGCGCTAGTCCTCACCGATCCCGGTGAACTCGCCGAAGCGGTCGGCCTGGTGGCCGAGGCGCAGCAGCGGGCCGGGGTCTGAGCCGCCTGAGCGGCCCCGGCCCGGCAGTGCGTCAGGCGGAGGCTATGACCCGGTCCGCCAGGATGTAGACGGTCTCGCCGCCGCACTCGAACGTCAGGGTGTACGCACCGGAGATGCCGGACCCGCCGAGCAGCACCGGGGTCTCACCGGCCCGCAGCGCCTGAGCGAGGCGCTCGGCCGTCTCCCGGTGGCCCGGGGTCATACAGAGCGTGGTGCCGTCGGTGAAGACGTACACGTCGAGCGTGCCGAGCGGGCCGGGGCGTACGTCGGACAGCTCGGTACGGGCGTGCGCCAGGCCCTCCAGGCGGTGCACCGTCGACTCGTGGTCGCTCACGGTGTCCCGGACGGCCTGCACGGGCACGAAGTCGGGGTGCGAGGGGTGCCGGCGGCGGGCGGCGGCCAGCTCGGGGGAGTCCTCGGCGAACTCGACCTCGGTGGTCTCCACCGTGTCCAGCTCCGGCTCGAAGCCCGCATCGAGACCCGGCTCGAGCCCGGCGAAGTCGGCCGGGCGGGGCAGGAACAGCTCCTCGGCGAGATTCGGCGGCAGATTGCCGAGCAGCGACGGGGCGTCCGACGCGTCGCGGGCCTCCTGCGCGGCCCAGAAGGCCCGCGCCTCGGCGAGCTCGCGCTCCCGCTCCTCGGCGAGGGCCTCGGAGACGGCGGCGCGGATGGTGGCCAGGTCGGTGCGCGCGGAGCCCTCCGGCGCGGTGCGGGCGGCGGGGACCCGTGCGGACTGGTCGATCTCGGCGCGGTTCGCGGCGAGCTCGCCGCGCAGCGACGTGATCTGCTTCCGGAGCCCGCGCACGGAGTGCAGGGCAACGGCGCCCACGGCCGTGGCGGCGGCCGTGGTGAGCAGCAGGGCAAGAGGCATGGCGCTCACTGTCGTTCTCCCGGATTTCAGTCGACCCCCGACTTCCTACCCCAGCTTGTCGTCAGGGACGGGAAACTGTCAGTGCATTAGGTCACGAAACGGTCAGGTCTTAGGGCCCGAGGTTTAGACGGCGACCCCTGTGACCTGCAGATATGCGGCTCCCCCAGGACATAGGTCACATCCTGGGGGAGATTGGGTCACGACTGGGGCTCGAGCGGCTCCTGATGCTCTGGGTGCTCCCGGGGTCACGCCCCGTGCGCCCCTGAGCGAACGCCGGGACAGTTGCCCCGTGCGCCCATCACACCACCTCGCGCCGATCGGCGCGAGGGGAGAGCCGCGGCCGTCCGGCCCCCGGCGTGGCTCAGCTCAGGCGCTCGATGACCATCGCCATGCCCTGCCCGCCGCCCACGCACATGGTCTCCAGACCGAACTGCTTGTCGTGGAACTGCAGGCTGTTGATCAGGGTGGTGGTGATCCGGGCGCCGGTCATGCCGAAGGGGTGGCCGACGGCGATCGCCCCGCCGTTCACGTTGACCTTGTCCAGCGGCAGCCCGAGGTCCCGGTACGAGGGGATCACCTGGGCGGCGAACGCCTCGTTGATCTCGGCCAGATCGATGTCGTCGACGGTCAGACCGGCCCGCTTCAGCGCCTGCTCGGACGCCTCGACCGGTCCGTAACCCATGATCTCGGGGGACAGGCCCGAGACGCCGGTGGAGACGATGCGGGCGAGCGGGGTGAGGCCGAGCTCGCGGGCCTTGGTGTCGCTCATCACGACGAGCGCGGCGGCGCCGTCGTTCAGCGGGCAGCAGTTGCCGGCGGTGATCCGGCCGTCGGGGCGGAAGACCGGCTTCAGGCCCGAGACGCCCTCCAGCGTGACGCCCGCGCGCGGGCCGTCGTCGGCGCTCACGACCGTGCCGTCCGGCGTCGTCACCGGGGTGATCTCGCGCTCCCAGAAGCCCTTCTTGATGGCTTCCTCGGCGAGATTCTGCGAACGCACGCCGAACTCGTCCATCTCGGCGCGGGTCACGCCCTTCAGCCGCGCCAGGTTCTCCGCGGTCTGGCCCATCGCGATGTACGGGTCCGGGACCAGGCCGTCCTCGCGCGGGTCGTGCCAGGACTCGGCGCCCTTCTCGGCAACGGTCGCGGTGCGGGCCTCGGCCTCGGCGAACAGCGGGTTGTGGGTGTCCGGCAGGCTGTCCGAATTGCCCTTCGCGAAGCGCGAGACGGTCTCGACACCGGCCGAGATGAAGACGTCGCCCTCGCCCGCCTTGATGGCGTGCAGCGCCATACGGCTGGTCTGCAGCGACGAGGAGCAGTAGCGGGTGACCGTACAGCCCGGCAGGTGGTCCATGCCCATCTGCACGGCGACGATGCGGCCCAGGTTGTTGCCCTGCTCGCCGCCCGGCAGGCCGCAGCCCAGCATCAGGTCGTCGATGTCCTTCGGGTCGAGCTCGGGCACCTTGGCGAGCGCGGCCTGGATGATGGTGGCGGTCAGGTCGTCCGGGCGCAGTTCCGTCAGGGAGCCCTTGAAGGCGCGTCCGATCGGGGTCCGGGCGGTAGAGACGATCACGGCTTCGGGCATCGGAACTCCCAGTTCGGTTCGTTCGAGCAGGTACGACCGTGGGGGAAGTTACCTGCACGTAGAGCGCGGGTCACCGCTTGCGGCGTGTGACTCCCACCTCTTTTCTAAGCGCTTGCTCACCCACGGGGGCATCGGCTACGCCCACCGCCGCGTCCGCCGGAATCCGCTGCCGGCGACGGCGCTTGAGGAGCGCCCACGGGCCCCGGGGCCCCGTCGGCATCGCGGCCGTGACCTCCGTACCGCCCTCGGACGCCGCCTCCGCCGCGGCCCGGGCCACCGGCAGGAAGCCCTCGTTCCGCGAGACGTCGGGGCGCATCTCCTCGGCCGGCCACAGACCGAGCGACGCACACACCGTCGGCAGCACCGCCATCGCGGCCGTCGCATACCCCTCCGCCGACGGATGGAAATTGTCCGGACCGAACAGCTCCCGCGGATTCGCCTTGAACTCCGGCCCCAGCAGATCACCCAGCGAGACCGTACGAGCCCCCTGCTCCACCGCGCCGATCGTCTGCGCGGCCGCCAACTGCCGTGACACCCGCCGGGCCAGCCAGCGCAACGGCTGGTACACCGGCTCGATCGAACCCAGATCGGGGCACGTGCCGACCACCACCTCGGCGCCCGCCGTACGCAGCCGGCGCACCGCCGTCGCCAGATGCCGCACCGAACGGGTCGGCGGCATCCGATGCGTCACGTCGTTCGCACCGATCATGATCACGCAGACATCCGGGACCGCCGACGAATTCGCCAGGACCAGATTCACCTGCCGGTCCAGATCGTCCGACTGGGCACCCGGCAACGCCACGTTCCGCAGCCGCACCTGCCGCTCGGCGATCGCCGCGACCCCGAGGGCGAGCAGCGCACCCGGCGTCTGACGGGCGCGGTGCACACCCTGCCCCGCCGCCGTCGAGTCCCCGAGCAGCGTCAGACGCAGCGGACCACCCGCGGCCAGATCCTCGCCGCCCAGATCACCGTAGAGACCGTCCGCGACCGGAGGGGACGACGATCCGCCGCTGCCCACCGAGCGCTTCGCCAGCTGTACCTCCGCGAGCACCACACCGACCGTCGCCGCACCGACAAGCCCGAGCCCGCCTCCGCCGTACGCCGCGCCCGCGGCGATGCGCCGTGCCACCCTCGCCCTCGACATGGACGCAGCCACCTCCTCGAAGCCCGTACATCAACTGCTTGCCCCGTGAGGACGGTCGGTCAATCTCGGCGAGCCGGGGGAAAGGTCCGGACGGGTACGGAGCACTTCCCGGGTACTCCTCGGGCAGTACCGGCGGTGCTGCGACGACCGGGCGCGAAGCGCATACGCTGGCCGCATCATCACTCCTTCATGCCTGGAGAACAGGGTGCACTTCCACGACTCCATGATCAGTCTCGTCGGCAACACCCCGCTGCTGAGGCTCAACCGCGTGACCGAAGGGCTCGGGGCCACCGTCCTGGCCAAGGTCGAGTACTTCAACCCCGGCGGCTCGGTGAAGGACCGCATCGCGCTGCGCATGATCGAGGCGGCCGAGCAGAGCGGCGCACTGCGGCCCGGCGGCACGATCGTCGAGCCGACCAGCGGCAACACGGGCGTCGGTCTGGCGATCGTGGCCCAGCAGAAGGGCTACAAGTGCATCTTCGTGTGCCCCGACAAGGTGTCCACGGACAAGATCAACGTGCTGCGGGCGTACGGCGCCGAGGTCGTGGTCTGCCCGACCGCGGTCGACCCCGAGCACCCCGACTCGTACTACAACGTCTCCGACCGCCTCGTCCGTGAGACCCCCGGCGCCTGGAAGCCCGACCAGTACTCCAATCCGGACAACCCCCGCTCGCACTACGAGACCACCGGCCCGGAGCTCTGGAAGCAGACCGAGGGCCGGATCACCCACTTCGTGGCGGGGATCGGCACCGGCGGCACCATCAGCGGCACCGGCCGCTATCTGAAGGAGATCTCCGACGGCAAGGTCCGCATCATCGGCGCGGACCCGGAGGGCTCGGTCTACTCGGGCGGCTCCGGGCGGCCCTATCTCGTCGAGGGCGTCGGCGAGGACTTCTGGCCCTCGGCCTACGACCGCGAGGTCACCGACGAGATCATCGCGGTCTCCGACAAGGACTCCTTCCAGATGACCCGCCGCCTGGCCCGCGAGGAGGGCCTCCTCGTCGGCGGCTCCTGCGGCATGGCCGTCGTCGCGGCCCTCGAGGCCGCCAAGACCCTCGACCCCGACGACGTCGTCGTCGTCCTCCTCCCGGACTCGGGCCGCGGCTACCTCTCGAAGATCTTCAACGATGACTGGATGGCGGACTACGGCTTCCTGGAGGAGTCCGGCCCGTCCGAGAGCGTCGGCGACGTCCTGCGGTACAAGCAGGGCGGTATCCCCAAGCTGGTCCACATGCATCCGGAGGAGACCGTCGGTGAGGCGATCGAGGTGCTGCGTGAGTACGACGTCTCGCAGATGCCGATCGTCAAGCCGGGGGCCGGGCACCCCGATGTGATGGCGGCCGAGGTGGTCGGCTCCGTCGTGGAGCGGGAGCTGCTGGATGCGCTGTTCGCCCAGCGTGCCTCGCTCTCCGACCCGTTGGAGAAGCACATGTCGGATCCGCTGCCGCAGGTCGGCTCGGGTGAGCCGGTGGCCGATCTGATGCAGGTGCTCGGGCGGTCGGCCGGGGCGGATGCGGCGATCGTGCTGGTGGAGGGCCGGCCGACGGGTGTGGTGAGCCGTCAGGACCTGCTCGCGTTTCTGGCGCGCGGCTCCAAGTAGGCGCGAGCGGCGCCCGGTCGGGGTTCCCCGGACTGGTACGGGGGCGACATGTGGGCGCAGCACTCGGTTAACACGGGTCCGTCATAGTCGTGGTGTCGGCAGGGGGACGGAGACCACCGGGTGGCAGCTCGGGGGCGACCGGAAGCCTGGCGGCGACCGAGCGGCGCGCAGGACCTCCGGAGCGGCTCCCGGACCTCCTGAACGCCCAGGGCGCACAGTGCCTGGTCCTGACCCGGCCCGCGTCCCTCGCGGGGACCGCCGTCGTCCCGCCCCCCTTCACCAGGGGGTGCGGCGGTCCCCGCGCTTCGCGCTCAGGGCTCCCAGTCCGATGCGGAGTCGCGGCCGCGGGATTCGCCGAAGCGGGGGAAGCGGAGGCGGGCATGTACCGCGTTGACCCCCACGATTCCGGCCCAGGTGACTATCAGGCCTGCGAGGCCCGCGTTCACCGCGCCGATCGCCGACAGGGGGACCGACAGGACGAGGGAGACGACGCCGAAGCCGAAGCGCTCGCCCCAGGAGTCCTCGGAGGGTCGGCCGGAGCGGGCGTCGCGGGCCGCGTTCATCTGTTGTTCGGCGACCTGTCGGCGGACTCTGCGGTCGATGGTCGTGTCGATGCGGTGCTCGACCTTCTCCAGGAATGACTCGATCAGTGCGGAGTCGTACTCCTCGCCGAGGTCCCTGCGGGTGTGCAGGGTGGCGTCGAGTTCCTTCTTGAGCTCGGGGTCGGGGGCGTCCATGTGTTCCACGGTACGGATTCGCTGCGCTCTGCACAGTGGGGTTAACCCCAGGGTTTGGGTGTGGGGTGCCCCCCAGGGTGCGGGGCCGTGGGTCTTTGTCCTTGGCCGGACGGGCTGGAAAGGATGTCCTCAAACGCCGGACGGGCTGGAAAAGATGTCCTCAAACGCCGTACGGGCTGAAATGGATGCCGGACGGGCTGAAATGGATGCCGGGCGGGCTGAAATCGACGTCGGGCGGGCTGAGATTGATCTGCTCTAGAGGTGGGCCTCGGCCCACGTGTCGGCGACCTCCTGGGGGTTCTTTTTGTCCTTGTCCACCTTGCGGTTGAGTTCGGTGAGTTCGGGGGTGGTGAGGACGGTGCCGAGGCGGGCCAGGGCCTTGCGGACCGTGGAGTCGGCCTTGCGGTCGGCGATGAGGGGGACGATGTGCTGGCCGGGGATGAGGTTCTTGGGGTCGGTGAGGACGATCCAGCCCTCGGCCTTGATGTCGGTGTCGGTGCTGAAGAGGTTGGCCACGTCGACGTCGCCCTTCTTGAGTGCGCCCTTGACCAGCGGGCCGGAGGAGTCGAGGGACTTGAACTCCTTGAACTCGACGCCGTAGACATCCTTGAGACCGACCGCGCCGACCGTGCGCTTCTTGACCTCGGGAGCGGCGCCGATGACCAGCTTGCCGTTGTGCTTCGCGAGGTCGGCGAGGGTGCGCAGGCCGTACTTCTCGGCGGCCTCCTCGGTGACGGCGAAGACGTCGGAGTTCTCGGCGCGGCCGTACGGGAGGATCTGGGTGCCCTTCGGCAGGGCGACGGCGAGGGCGTTCTGCATCTCGCCCTCCTCGGTGATCTCGGACTTGGGGTCGAGATAGTGCAGAAGCGCGCCCTGGTACTCGGGGAGCAGGTCGATGTCGCCGCCCTTGATCGCGGGGATCAGGATCTCGCGGGTGCCGAGGTTGGCGCGGACGTCGGTCTTGACGCCGGCCGCGCCGAGTGCGGCCGCGTACAGGTACCCGAGTATCTGGTTCTCGGTGAAGTTGGCGGTGCCGATGGTGAGGCCGCCGCTGCTGGAGCCGCCGCCGGAGCCGCCGCCTCCGTCACCGTCCAGTGAGGTGATGCCGCTGCTGCAGGCGGCGAGTGCGGGGACGGATGCGGTGGCGAGCAGGCCGCCGAGCAGGGTGCGTCGGTTCAGGTGGGGCATGCGAAGTCCTTGGGGTCTTTAGGCTGTGGCGCCGCGGCGGTGGCGGAAGAGGAAACGCTGGAGACCGGCGAGTGCCAGGTCGAGGGCGACGGCGAGCACGGCGACCAGGACCGCGCCGCCGAGCACCTGGACGAGGTCGCGCTGGGCCAGACCGTCGAAGACGTAGCGGCCGAGGCCGCCGAAGGAGACGTACGCGGCGATGGTCGCCGTGGAGACGACCTGGATGAGGGCGAGCCGCAGGCCGGTCATGATCAGCGGCAGTGCGAGGGGCAACTCGACCTGCAGGAGCACCTGGTGGCCGCGCATGCCCTGGCCGCGTGCGGCGTCCCGCACCTCGGGGTCGACGGCGCTCATCCCGGCGTAGGTGTTGGTGACGATGGCCGGTACGGCGAGGGCGACCAGGGCGACGTAGACCGGGGTCATGGACAGTCCGCTGGCCAGGAAGACCAGGACGACCAGGCCGACGGTCGGCAGGGCGCGCCCGAACGAGGAGAGGTTGATCGCGAGGAAGGCGCCGCGCCCGGTGTGGCCGATGAGCAGGCCCACGGGCAGCGCGATGGCCGCGGCGATGAGCGTGGCGATCAGGGAGTACTGGAGGTGTTCGGCGAGGCGGTGGCCGATGCCGTCGCCGCCGGTCCACTGCTGTGAGCCGACCAGCCAGGAGCCTAGGTCGGTGAAGAGTTCGTACATCTCAGGCCCTCTGCTTCCTGGTACGGGTCCACGGGGTGAGCGCGTACTGGGCGGCGACCAGGAGTGCGTCGGCGAGCAGCGCGAGCAGCAGGGTGAGGACGACGCCGGCGACGACCGGGGTGGGGAAGTTGCGCTGGAAGCCGTCGGTGAAGAGCTGGCCGAGGCCTCCGTCGCCGATGTAGGTGGCCACCGAGACCAGCGAGATGGACATGACGGTGGCGATACGGACGCCGGCCATGATGACGGGCAGGGCGAGCGGGAGTTCGACGGTGAGCAGGACCCGCAGCGGGCGGGTGCCCATGGCGACGGCGGCCTCCTTGGTCCTGGCCGGGACGGAGTCGAGGCCCTCGACGGTGTTCCGCAGGAGGACGACCAGGGTGTAGATGGTCAGGCCGATGACGGTGGTGGTGCGGGTGAGTCCGGAGACCGGGAGCAGCAGGACGAAGATCGCGATCGACGGGATCGTGAAGAGGACGTTGGACAGGCCGAGGAGCACTCCGCGCAGGGGTCGTATCCGGTGGGCGACGACGGCGAGCGGGAGGGAGATCAGCAGGCCGAACAGGACGGCGGACAGGGCGGCTTGGAGGTGCGAGACGCTCAGTGAGGTGAGTTCGCCGGCATGGCTGCCGATCCAGCTGGTGTCGATGGTCATACGGCATCGCCCGCGTCCGCGGTGACGGGCTCGTCGGCCGGGGCGGGGGTGCCGGCCGCGGTGGTGAGGGCGCCGGCGTGTGCGAGGCCCGCGCCGTCGTGGATGGCGTCCCGTGCGGACACTCCGGTCAGGGCGCCGGCGTCGTCCACGCGTGCGACAAGTCCGGCGGGGGACGCTACGGATTCGTTGAGTGCGGACAGCAGGGTGTCGCCGTCGCGCAGGGGGCGTACGGGGAGCAGCGGGGTGTCGCCGGCTGCGGTGCCCTTGGGCGCGGTGGCGGCGTCGAACCAGCCGAGGGGGCGGTCGGCCGCGTCGGTGACGAGCAGCCAGCCGGCGCCGGCCGGTGGTTTCTCGCCGGTGTGGACGGTGGCGGCGGGGGTGCGCGGGATGTCGGCGAGGGTGACGAGGGAGAGCAGTTTGAGGCCGCGTTCGGCGCCGAGGAAGTCGGCGACGAAATCGTCGGCCGGGGCGGCGAGGAGTTCGGCGGGCGGGGCGCACTGGACCAGGTGGCCGCCGGTGCGGAAGACGGCTATGCGGTCGCCGAGTCGTACCGCCTCGTCGATGTCGTGCGTGACGAAGACGATGGTCTTGCTCAACTCCTTTTGCAGGCGCACGAGTTCGTCCTGCAATTGGGTGCGTACGACCGGGTCGACCGCGCCGAACGGCTCGTCCATCAACAGCACCGGCGGGTCCGCGGCGAGCGCCCGTGCCACGCCGACGCGCTGCTGCTGCCCGCCGGAGAGCTGGTGCGGGTAGCGCTTGCCGGACTCGGCGGTGAGGCCGACGGTGTCCAGGAGTTCCGCGGCGCGGGCGCGGGCCTTGCGGCGGCCCCAGCCGAGGAGCAGCGGCACGGTGGCGATGTTGTCGAGGACGGTGCGGTGCGGGAAGAGGCCTGACTGCTGGATGACGTATCCGATGGAGCGCCGCAGCTCGGCGGCGTCCTGTGCGGTGACGTCGGTGCCGCCCACGTGGATGGTGCCGCTGGTGGGCTCCACCATGCGGTTGATCATGCGAAGGGTGGTGGTCTTGCCACAACCGGAGGATCCGACGAGGACCGTGATGCCGCCTTCGGGCATCTCCAGGGTCAGGTCGTGCACCGCGGTCGTGCCGTTCGGGAAGCGCTTGTGCACTGCTTGGAATTCGATCATCAGCTCATCACTCGCCTCTTGCCCGGCTGTATATGCTCATGCAGAGTTCTTGCTGAGTGAATAAGTTGTCAATGCCCGCACGTAAAGAGCGGGTGACTTGTGCTCGCCGATCAAGACGCCCTGTCCGGAACGGAGGGATTTGCGCCCGATGTCATCTCGCATGGTGGACCAGGCGGCCGGGGTGCCGACCGAGTCGCTGACCCTCGACGGGCGGAGTCTGCGGGCCGCGGACGTGGTCCGGCTCGCCGACCGCACCGCCGCACCCGTACCCGCGAGCGAGGCCGTCAAGCGCGCCGAGGTGTCCTGGGACACCGCACGTGAACTCGCCGCGGCCGGCCGGGTGTACGGCAGATCGACCGGCGTCGGCGCGAACCGGAGCGAGTCGGTGCCCACCGAGGCGGCCGCCGAGCACGGGCTGCGCCTGCTCCGCTCGCACGCCGGCGCGATCGGCGAGGAGCTGCCCGCCCGCGAGGTGCGCGCCATGCTCGCCGTCCGTGCCAACCAGATCCTGGCGGGCGGCGCGGGCCTGCGCCCCACCGTGGTCACCAGCCTGTGCGAGGCCCTCACCAGCGGGGCGTATCCGGTGGTGCACGAGTACGGTTCGGTCGGCACCGGCGACATCGCGGCCCTCTCCGAGGCCGGCCTCGCACTCGCCGGTGAACGCCCCTGGCGCGGCGGCCGCGCCCCCGAACCGCTCGCGCTCGACAACAACGACGCCCTCGCACTGATCAGCAGCAACGCCCTGACGCTCGGTCAAGCTGCCCTGGCACTCGAGGAGTTGCGCACCCTCACCGTCGCCACCCAGGTGGTCGGCGCGCTCTCGCTGCTCGCCGTGGACGGCTCCTACGAGGCCTACGCCGAGCCGGTGCACGCGGCCCGACCGCACCGGGGCTCGTACGCCGTCGCCGCGCACAGCCGCCATCTCCTCGGCGCCCCGGAGCGCCCGACGCCGCCGCTCGGCCGGATCCAGGACCCGTACGGATTCCGCTGTCTGCCGCAGATCCACGGCCCCGCGCGCGACGCCGCCGACACGCTCGAGCAGACCCTCGCCATCGAGCTCAACGCCGCCGCGGAGAACCCGCTGATCTCGGCCGACGACCACGCCGCGTACCACCACGGCGGCTTCTACCTCGCCCAACTCGCCCTGGCACTCGACCACTTCAGGCTGGCCCTGATGGGGACCGCGCGCCTGTCCACCGCACGGCTCGCGGCGCTGAACGAGCCCGGCTTCACCCGCCTGCGCCCCTTCCTCGCGGACGGCGAGGCCGCCTCGTCCGGGGTGATGATCCTGGAGTACGCCGCCGGGGCCGCCCTCGGCGAGCTGCGCGAGGTGTCGGCGCCGTCCTCGCTCGGGCACACCGTGCTCTCCCGCGGCGTCGAGGAACAGGCCAGCTTCGCCTCGCTCGCCGCCCGGCAGACCCTGCGTGTGGCGGAGCCGTACCGTCTCGTGGTGGGCTGTGAACTCGTGGCCGCCGTACGGGCGTTGCGGCTGCGCGATCTGCAGCCGGAGCCCGAACTGCCGGTCGGTGTCGCCTTCCGGCTCGCAGCGGAACTGCTCGACGACGACCCCGCCGACCGCCCGCTGACCGACGACGTCACGGCGGCGGCGGGCCTGCTCGACCGGCTCGCCGCGCTGTAGGACACGCCGTCCGAAGCCGCCGCCCCCGTAGGAACCGCCCGAGAGGAACCCATGAGCGATCGTCCGGCCACCCGGCTGCAGCAGCTGTTCGAGGGGCACCGGCTCACCCCGACCCAGCGGCGCATCGCGCACTGCATGGTCCGGCGCGCCGCGGACGTGCCCTTCCTCTCGTCCGTGGAGCTCGCCGAACTCGCGGGCGTCAGCCAGCCCTCGGTCACCCGCTTCGCGGTCGCCCTCGGCTTCGACGGCTACCCGGCGCTGCGCAAGCATCTGCGCGAGCTGGAGGCCGCCGAGCCCGCCGCGACGGGTGCCCCGGACAACACCTTCCAGCAGGCCGTCGAGGCGGAGATCGAGAATCTCCGGCATCTGGCCGACCTGCTCGCCGATCCGGGCCCCGTGCAGCGCGCGGCCGAACTCCTGGCCGGATCACGGCCGTTGCCGGTGCTCGGCCTGCGCGCCGCGGCCGCCCAGGCGCACGGATTCGCGTACTTCGCCGCCAAGGTGCACCCCGACGTACGGCTGCTCGACGAGGGCGGCACCATGCTCGGCGACCGCATCGACTCCGCGGTACGGGCCGGGGCGAGCGTGCTGCTCTGCTTCGCGCTGCCGCGGCATCCGCGCGAGGTCGTCGAGGCGCTCGAACACGCCCAGCAGGCCGGGCTGACCGTGGTCACGGTCGCGGACAGCGCCTTCGCACCGGTCGCCCGGGTCTCCGACCTGCTGCTGCCGGCCGCCGTCGGCACCGGTCTCGCCTTCGACACGGCCTGCTCGCCGATGCTGCTCGGGCGCGCCCTGCTCGAGGCGATGTGCGACCACCTGCCGGAGGCGCAGTCCCGACTCGAGGCCTTCGACGCGACGGCGGCGGAGCGAGGGCTGTTCGTGGAGTGACCCGCTCCACCAACAGGCCCGGTGCCCGGGTTCAGCCCTCGGCCCGTACCCGCATCACCAGCTTGTTGACCGCCCAGAGTGCGATGCCGAGGGCGACCAGGACGCCCGCGCGGATGTAGACGTCGGCGGGCCGGTCGGCGAGCGGGCTGGCGAGGATCAGGGCCGTGATCGCGCCGAGTACCGGCAGCGCCGTCGGCGTACGGAAGTGCGCATGGCCGACCGGGTCGCGGCGCAGCACGAGCACCGCGACATTGACCACCGCGAAGACGCACAGGAGCAGGAACGAGGTGGTGTCGCCGAGCCCCGCGATCTCACCGGTGGAGACCAGGCCGAGCGCGAGCAGCGTGACGAAGACGATGCCGACCACCGGCGTACGGCGGCCGGACAGGACCTTGCCCATCGCCCGCGGCAGGATGCGCTCGTTGGCCATGCCGTAGCAGAGGCGGGAGGCCATCATCATGTTGATCAGCGCCGAGTTGGTGACCGCGAACAGGGCGATCAGGGCGAAGAGTTTCGGCGGGAAGTCGGTGCCCGCGGCCTTCACCACCTCGAGGAGCGGCCCGCTCGAGCCGGCGAGGGTCTCGGTGCTGACCAGGAGCGAGGAGATCAGCGCCACCAGGACGTAGATGGTGCCGGTGACGGTCACGCCGATGAAGATCGCCCGCGGGAAGGTGCGCTGCGGATCCTGGGTCTCCTCGGCCATGTTGACCGAGTCCTCGAAGCCGACGAAGGCGAAGAAGCCGAGCGCGGTGGCGCCGAGCACCCCCGTCATCAGGGCGTATCCGGTGCCCGACGTCTCGAACTCGACCAGCCGCGACGGCTCCCCTTCGCCGCCGAGCACGGCCCAGGCGCCGATGCCGAGGATCACCAGGAGCCCGGTCAGCTCGACCAGGGTGAGGACCACATTCGCCTTCACCGACTCCGAGACGCCGCGCAGATTGACCGCCGCGAGCGCCAGCACGAACAGGATCGCGACGAGCGTGGGCGAGACCGCGTCGCTGGTCAGCTCGCTCAGATAGTCGCCGCTGAAGGCGAGGGCCGCGGCGCTCGCCGACGACAGGCCGGAGCACATCACCATGAAGGCGACGATGAAGGTCAGGAAGGGGATCTTGAACGCCTTCTGGGTGTAGAGCGCGGCTCCCGCCGCCTTCGGGTACTTGCCGACCAGTTCGACATAGCTGGCGGCGGTGAGCATGGCCACCACGAAGCCGATCAGGAACGGCAGCCAGAGGGCGCCGCCCACCTTGTCGGCGACCTTGCCCGTCGTCGCGTAGATCCCCGTGCCGAGGATGTCGCCGATGACGAAGAGGATCAGCAGCTTCGGGCCGATGGCGCGCTTGAGGGCCGGCTCGCCGGCGGGGCCTTCGGGTGGTCCGTCGGCCGGGCCCTCGACGGGCGGGACGGTGCCTGACACATCAACCTCCGGAGGTCTGGGGGACTGCTCGCGGGTGGTCAAGTGGTCGTTCTGCGGTCGTTCTGCCCAGGCCCGGCAGGACGATGCCCCGGACGCGCTCTTGACTAGGTCTATTCAGCGGAACAGGATGTGAATACGTTTACGAACACCCGCCACGGACACCGACAGCTACACGAGGAGGCCCCCCATGTCAGGACCCCGCGCCGTACGAGCCCCCCGAGGCACCCGGCCGAGCGCCCTGGGCTGGCAGCAGGAGGCCGCCCTGCGGATGCTGCAGAACAACCTCGACCCCGAGGTCGCCGAGCACCCCGAGCAGCTCGTCGTCTACGGAGGCACCGGCAAGGCGGCCCGCGACTGGCGCTCCTTCGACGCGATGGTGCGCACCCTCACCACCCTCAAGCAGGACGAGACGATGCTCGTCCAGTCCGGCCGCCCGGTCGGCGTCATGCAGACCCACGAGTGGGCGCCCCGGGTCCTGATCGCCAACTCCAACCTGGTCGGCGACTGGGCCAACTGGGAGGAGTTCCGCCGCCTCGAGGCTCTCGGCCTCACCATGTACGGCCAGATGACGGCCGGTTCATGGATCTACATCGGCACACAGGGCATCCTGCAAGGCACCTACGAGACCTTCGCCGCCGTCGCCGCCAAGAAGTTCGGCGGCACGCTCGCCGGCACCATCACACTCACCGCCGGACTCGGCGGCATGGGCGGCGCCCAGCCGCTCGCGGTCACCATGAACGACGGCGTCGCGATCTGCATCGACGTCGACCCGCGCGCCATCGAGCGCCGCATCGAGCACCGCTACCTGGACGTCCGCGCGGACTCCGTCGAGCACGCGCTGCAGCTCGCCGTCGAGGCCCGCGACGCCCGCCGCCCGCTCTCCATCGGCCTGCTCGGCAACGCGGCCGAGCTGCTCCCGCGGATGCTCGCCGAGGGCGCGCCCATCGACATCGTCACCGACCAGACCTCCGCCCACGACCCGCTCGCCTACCTCCCCGTCGGCGTCGACTTCGACGAGATGGCCTCGTACGCGGCGAAGGACCCCGCCGGATTCACCACCCGGGCCCGCGAGTCGATGGCCCGGCACGTGGAGGCCATGGTCGGCTTCATGGACGCGGGCGCCGAGGTCTTCGACTACGGCAACTCGATCCGCGGTGAGGCGCAACTCGCCGGGTACGGGCGGGCGTTCGACTTCCCCGGCTTCGTACCGGCGTACATCAGGCCGCTGTTCTGCGAGGGCAAGGGGCCCTTCCGCTGGGCGGCGCTGTCCGGGGAGGCCTCGGACATCCACAAGACCGACAAGGCGATCCTCGAGCTCTTCCCCGAGAACGAGTCGCTGCACCGCTGGATCAGGATGGCCGGCGAGCGCGTCCACTTCCAGGGCCTGCCGGCGCGGATCTGCTGGCTCGGGTACGGGGAGCGGGACCGGGCCGGGGAGCGGTTCAACGACATGGTCGCCTCGGGGGAGTTGGCCGCGCCCCTTGCGATCGGCCGCGATCACCTCGACTGCGGGTCCGTCGCGTCGCCGTACCGCGAGACGGAGGCGATGCTGGACGGGTCCGACGCGATCGCGGACTGGCCGCTGCTGAACGCGATGGTGAACGTGGCGTCCGGGGCGTCCTGGGTCTCGCTTCACCACGGTGGTGGGGTCGGGATGGGGCGGTCCATCCACGCGGGGCAGGTGACGGTGGCGGACGGGTCCGCGCTGGCCGGGGAGAAGATTCGGCGAGTTCTTACGAACGATCCCGGGATGGGGGTCATTCGGCATGTGGATGCGGGTTACTCCGGTGCGGAGTCGGTTGCTTCGTCGCGGGGTGTCCGCGTACCCATGCGCGAGGGTGACGGCGCGTGAGTGACATGCACCCCACCCCGCCCCTTCCCGAAAGTCCTGCCGGACGGGCCTCCTCAAACGCCGGAGGGGCTGAAATTCAGCCCCTCCGGCGCTTGAGGAGCGGGGTCCGGGGCGGAGCCCCGGTTTCGGGAAGGGGCGGGGCTGGGGACAATCCCCCCTCGTTCCACGAGATGTGGCGAGACCTGACCCCCATCGGCCGCGACGCAGAGTCGAAGGGGTACCGCCGCTTCGCGTGGACGGAGGCAGACCGTGACTGCCGGGACTGGTTCCGGTCTCAGGCCGAGACCAGGGGCCTGACCTACGAACTGGACCGCAACGGCAACCAGTGGGCCTGGCTCGGCGACCCCACCCGGGAAGACGCCGTGGTCACCGGCTCCCACCTGGACTCCGTCCCCGACGGAGGCCCCTTCGACGGCCCCCTCGGCGTCGTGAGCTCCTTCGCCGCCCTGGACGAACTCCGCCACAGGGGAGCAGAGTTCACCAGACCCCTGGCGATCGTCAACTTCGGTGACGAGGAGGGCGCCCGCTTCGGCCTCGCCTGCGTCGGCTCCCGGCTCACCGCGGGACAGCTCACCCGCGACCAGGCCCACCGCCTCCGGGACGCCGACGGCGTCACCCTGCCGCGGGCCATGGAGCAGGCCGGCCACGACCCCGAGGCGATCGGCCCGGACCCGGAACGCCTCGCCCGCATCGGCGCGTTCGTCGAACTCCACGTCGAGCAGGGCCGCGCCCTGGACCTGACCGGCGACCGCATCGGCGTCGCGAGCGCCATCTGGCCGCACGGCCGCTGGCGGTTCGACTTTCGCGGCGAGGCCAACCACGCCGGCACCACCCGCCTTGTGGACCGCCGCGACCCGATGCTCCCGTACGCCGAGACGGTCCTCGCCGCCCGCCGGGAGGCCCAACTCGCCGGCGCCGTGGCCACCTTCGGCAAGATCGCCGTCGAGCCGAACGGCGTCAACGCCATCCCGTCCCTGGTCCGCGGCTGGCTCGACAGCCGCGCCGCCGACCAGTCCGCACTCGACACCGTCGTCACCGCAGTGGAGAAGGCCGCCCGGGAGCACGCCGCGCGGCACGGCGTCGACCTGGACGTGGTGCGCGAGTCGTTCACACCCGTCGTCGAGTTCGGCCACGCGCTGCGCGACGAGCTCACCGGCATCCTCGGCCCGGACACCCCCGTGCTCGGCACCGGCGCGGGACACGACGCGGGAATCCTCTCCGCGAGCATCCCGACGGCCATGCTGTTCGTACGCAACCCCACGGGCGTCTCGCACTCCCCGGCCGAGTTCGCCGCGGAGGACGACTGCCTGGCCGGGGTGACCGCGCTCGCCGACGTACTGGAGGGTCTCGCGTGCCGATGACGACACAGGAGCCGTCGCGGACGTACTGGCTGGAGCACGCCTGGCTCGGCT
Source organism: Streptomyces triticagri (assembly GCF_003429565.1). Taxonomy (GTDB): domain Bacteria; phylum Actinomycetota; class Actinomycetes; order Streptomycetales; family Streptomycetaceae; genus Streptomyces; species Streptomyces triticagri. Next base: position 4,773 of record NZ_QUAK01000023.1, on the reverse strand, counting down.
CCCACGTCGAGCCCGGCGTGGCCGTGGACGTCGCCGCCGACGGCCGGATCGCGGCGGTACGGCGCGGGGCCGAGCGCCCGGGACCGGGCGACGAGGCGCTGCACGGCCTCACGGTCCCCGGCCTCGCCAACGCCCATTCGCACGCCTTCCACCGCGCCCTGCGCGGCACCGTGCAGGTGGGCAGCGGCACCTTCTGGACCTGGCGCGAGGTGATGTACCAGGTCGCCTCGCGGCTCGACCCGGACTCGTACTTCCGCCTCGCGCGGGCCGTGTACGCGGAGATGGCACTCGCCGGGATCACGGCCGTCGGAGAGTTCCACTACCTCCACCATGCGCCGGGCGGGGCGCGCTACGACGACCCGAACGCCATGGGGGAGGCGCTGATCGCCGCGGCCGCCGAGGCGGGCATCCGGATCACGCTGCTCGACACGGCGTATCTGGCGGGCGGCTTCGGGAAGCCGCCGAACACGCACCAGCAGCGGTTCTCCGACGGCAGCGCGGAGGAGTGGGCCGAGCGGGTCTCGGCGCTCAAGGGCGCAGGGCATGCGCGGATCGGGGCGGCGGTGCACTCCGTACGGGCCGTCCCCGCGGGGGAGTTGGGCACGGTCGCCGAATGGGCCCGGCAGCGGGACGCGCCGCTGCACGTCCATCTCTCCGAGCAGACCGCGGAGAACGACGCCTGTGTGGCGGCCCACGGCTGTACGCCCACCCGGCTGCTCGCCGACCACGGGGTGCTCGGGCCGCGGACCACCGGCGTCCACAACACCCACCTCACCGACGAGGACATCGCCCTTATCGGCGGCTCCCGCACCGGTACCTGCATGTGCCCGACGACGGAACGCGATCTGGCCGACGGGATCGGGCCCGCGCCCGCGCTCGAGCGGGCGGGCTCGCCACTGTCGCTCGGCTCCGACAGCCACGCCGTGATCGATCTCCTGGAGGAGGCGCGGGCGCTCGAGCTGAACGAGCGGCTGCGGTCGCGGACGCGGGGGCACTGGACGGCGGCGGCGCTCCTTCGAGCCGCGTCCGGGGCGGGGCACTCGGCGCTGGGGTGGGACTCTGCGGGGGCCCTCGAGGTGGGCCGCCTTGCCGACTTCGCTTGCGTCGCGCTCGATTCGGTACGGACGGCCGGGCCGGTGCCGCGGCTTGCGGCGGAGGCGGTGGTGTTCGCGGGCGCCGCGGGTGACGTCCGTCATGTCGTGGTGGCGGGGCGGACCGTGGTGCGGTCCGGTGTCCACCTGTCCGTGCCGGACGTGGCGGGGGAGTTGGCGTCTGCGATTGCCGCGCTGCGGCCCTAGAAATGCTCCCCAGCCCCGCCCCTTCCCGAAAGCCCTGCCGGGCGGGCCTCCTCAAACGCCGGAGGGGCTCCTATGGAGCCCGTCCGGCGATTGAGGACTTTCGGGAAGGGGCGGGGCTGGGGAAACAACCCACCGGGAGGACCCATGACCACCACCCTCATCACGAACATCGGCTCGCTCGTCACGAACGACGAGACCCGGGGCGACGGCCCCCTGGGCCTGATCGAGGCCGCCGCCGTCGTCCTGGACGGCGAAGAGATCGCCTGGACCGGCCCCGCGGCCACCGCCCCCGCCGCCGACACCGCGCACGACGCGGGCGGCCGCGCCGCGATCCCCGGATTCGTCGACTCCCACTCCCACCTCGTCTTCGCCGGCGACCGCACCCGGGAGTTCAACGCCCGTATGTCGGGCCGCAGTTACACCGCCGGCGGCATCCGTACCACCGTCGCCGCCACCCGCGCCGCGAGCGACGAGGAGCTCTCCGCGAACGTCGCCCGCTACCTCGCGGAGGCACTCCGCCAGGGCACCACCACCTTCGAGACCAAGTCCGGCTACGGACTGACCGTCGAGGACGAGGCCCGCGCCCTGCGCATCGCCCGCGAGCACACCGACGAGGTCACCTTCCTCGGCGCGCACATCGTCTCCCCGGACTACGCCGAGGACCCTGCCGCGTACGTCGCCCTGGTGACCGGCGAGATGCTCGACGCCTGTGCCCCGTACGCCCGTTGGGTCGACGTCTTCTGCGAGAAGGGCGCCTTCGACGGGGATCAGGCACGCGCGATCCTCACCGCGGGCCGGGCCAAGGGCCTCACCCCGCGGGTGCACGCGAACCAGCTGTCGTACGGCCCCGGGGTGCAGCTCGCCGTCGAGCTCGACGCGGCGAGCGCGGACCACTGCACCCACCTCACCGACAGCGACGTGGACGCGCTCGCCCAGGGCGACACGGTGGCGACGCTGCTGCCCGGCGCCGAGTTCTCCACCCGCGCCGAGTGGCCCGATGCGCGCCGGCTCCTCGACGCGGGCGCGACCGTGGCGCTCTCATCGGACTGCAACCCCGGGTCCTCGTTCACGTCCTCGCTGCCGTTCTGCATCGCGCTCGCTGTACGGGACATGGGCATGACTCCGGACGAGGCGATCCGGGCGGCCACCGCGGGCGGCGCACGGGCGCTGCGCCGCGACGACGTCGGCCGGATCGTGCCCGGGGCGCGCGCCGATCTGGTGCTCCTCGACGCGCCCAGTCACGTCCACCTCGCCTACCGTCCGGGTGTGCCGCTGGTCACCGACGTGTGGCAGCGGGGCGCACGGGTCGTCGGCGGTGGGCCCGCGGTCTGAAGGCCTCAGACGGGGGACTTGCCGGACCTCCAGCGCTGGTCCTGGCCGGAGTCGGCCTTGCGCAGGACCACGCCGCTGCCCTCCTTGTCGTCCCGCGGGGTGAGCACGTGGCCCCGCACCGCGACCGCGCGGATGGTGCCCGCGGCGTCCACGGTGAACGACAGGCCGGACGGGTCGTCGTCGTCGACCGCGTCGCAGGCCCGGATGACCACCGCGCGGTCCGGCTCGCCGCGGCCGTCCAGGCAGAAGTACGGGTCGGCGTGCGACTGGATGACGCCGCGGTCGATGTCCACCCGCCAGCGCTGGGTGTCGGATGCGCTGCACTTGATCGAGACGACATCGGTGCGCTTCTTCAGTTCGCCGTCCTCGATGTCCAGGCAGAGCCCGGTGCGGGCGTTGACCAGCTGGGTGAAGTCCCCGCGCCGGTACGAGGGCGCCGAGGTCTCCGGCGGGTCCGACTCCGGTGGTGGCGTGGCCTGTTCGGGCGGGGTGGGCTCGGTCGGTGGAGCGGGCACCGTGGCGGTGACGGTGACCTCGGGGCCGGGCGGTGCGGCGGACGGCGCGGTGCCGTTGCCGCGTGAGCCGGTGTCCTCGTCCGAGCCGGTGGTGAGCAGGATCAGGGCCAACGGCGCCAGCGTCACCCCGAGCACCACGGCCCCGAGCGTGAAGCCGCGTGGCGCCCCGAGCGCGGCGAGCCCGTCGCCGCTCCCGTGCCGCCCGCCGCGGCGCCGCGGTGCCGGGGCGGGGTGGTCCGCCACAGCGGTCCCGCCGTCGTCGAACGCGGCGATGTCGGCCGGGCGGACCGTGTGCCCGCCGGTCTCCGCGCCGGCCGGCCCGTCGGCTCCGGTGGCCCACCCGTGCCGGCGGGTGCCGCCGAACCGGGTGCGCTCGGGCTTGTGCCTCCCGGTGTCCTCCCGGGTGAGGGGGTGGTCCGGCCGGTCGGAGTGGTGCCCGCCGACTGCGCCTTCGCTCGGCCGGGAGGTGGGCATCGCGGGGGCGCCCTGCGTCCCGAGCCCGCCGGTGGTCCACGCCGTGCCGCTGTCCGGTCGGTCGCCGTAGATCCCGCCGGTGCTGCTGTCCGGGCTCTCGCCGTGGGGCCGGAGCGTGCCGGGGTCCGCGCCGTCGTGCTCCCGGCCGAAGGCGGCCCACTCCCGGTCCGCGCCGTCCGGATCCGAGCTGCCGGAGTCGTAGCGCCCGCCGGGCTTCGGGGCGCCGTTCGCGCCCGGCCCCGCGGTGCTGCTGTTCGTGGGGTCGGTGGTGGTCCGGCCCGTCGCGCTGTCGTCCGGCGCGAAGGCGGCCCAGTCCGTGCCGTCCTGTGCGGGTCCGCCGCCGGGCTGCCGGGCGGACTGTTGCCCGGTGTCCGCCATGTGCCCGGAGCCGGTGCCCGGCCGGGCGGCCTCGCCGGAGGCCCCGCTGCCGACTCCCGTCGGTGCCGGTTGTGACGTCGGGCGGGGCGGTGTGCCGGTGCCGCGGCTCCCGGTCCCCGGGGTCCCGAGGATCGTCCTGGAGCTCGGTGTCCCGCCTGCGCGCTCCGGCGCCCCGCCGCTCCGCTCGGCCTCCCGCCGCCGCGCCTTGCGGCCCCGCGGCTCCACGGCGGAAGCAGGCCCGGACGGCTCCTCGACACCGCCGGGTCCCGCCCCGACTACGGCCGCTCGCCCCGCCCTTGGACCAGGCCCACCCTGCGCCGTACGCCGCCGCGCGGCCCGTCCGGACGCTGCTGCCGGCGCCGAGGCCGGGCGGGGCGGTATGCCGGTGGCGCCGTGTGCTGTTCCGTCGGTGGTTCCGGTCAGGGGGTTCGGTGCTGCTGCGGAGGGCGCCGGTGTCTCGCCGCCCGGTGCGGAGCCGCCTGCCGGCGTCGATGTCGGACGGGGTGGTATGCCGACGGCGTCGGCCCCTGGCCCGGGTGCGGCTGCGGGCGCCGGCACCGCCCCGGTGCCCGGCAGCGCTCCGCCTCCCGCCGGGCCGCCCCGGCGTCCCGTACGCCCACGAACCCCTGCCGACGTCGACGCCGAAGTCGGCAGCGGTGGAACGGCGGTGGACCCGAAGGCGGCTCCGGCGGCCCGTCCGCGTGCGGTCCTCGGAAGCGCGGCGAGGCCGGAACCCGCCGTCGCGGGCCCGGCCGGCGGTGCGGGCTGCGCCGCGG
>NZ_QUAK01000021.1 GCF_003429565.1 Streptomyces triticagri | reverse complement strand
CCCCAAACCACCATCGACGAACGCTTCTACGCCCTCGTCACCGACCAAATCGGCACCCCCACCCACCTCCTCAACGAAACCGGCACCCCTCTCTGGCACGCCACCACCACCCTCTGGGGCCACACCACCTGGNCCTCGTCACCGACCAAATCGGCACCCCCACCCACCTCCTCAACGAAACCGGCACCCCTCTCTGGCACGCCACCACCACCCTCTGGGGCCACACCACCTGGCCCCCACCTCCACCGCCTACACCCCCCTCCGCCACCCCGGCCAATACGCCGACCCCGAAACCACCCTCCACTACAACCACCACCGCCACTACGACCCCACCACAGCCCACTACCTCACCCCCGACCCCCTCGGCCTCACCCCATCCCCCAACCCCACCACCTACGTCACCAACCCCCACACCCAAACCGACCCACTCGGACTCGCACCATGCCCTGCGGTGGGGCCTGGTGCAGACTTGAGGAATTTGTCAGGCTCTGAGCGTGCCAGAATACAAAATGCTGCCGACCGAATAGGTCGACCGATTTCAGTGGTTGGCAGCAGAGCAACGGGAGAAGCTCATGCCCTGTCGGACTGGGATTACGTAATCGAAGGTATAAATAGCAGGACTAGGCATTCGGTGGCAAGTTCAATACCGCGTGCCGATGTAACTCTCGGAAGGGGGCAACGCCAGGACATCTTCCCAGGGCCACTCATTACTGAATTCCCGTTCATTACCTTCTTTCCAAGGGGATGGAAATGACCCGTATGGAAACGCCCGAGATCATGATGCAGTCAGGAAATTACACCACGATCAGAATCCCAGGGAGAGCGTTTCCTGCCTTGGCGATCCAGGGTGACTCCCTCAAACTCCTGCAGTTGGCGGTGTCTGAGCTCGGCGCCGAACTCTCACGCGGCAACCTTGACGAAGCGACATATGCGATGAACGAAGTGCGGAACTCGCTCGAAGATATGGTTGCCGTATACGAGGAAGCGTGCTTGCGAGCAGGCCAGGAGCTCCCGTACACGCCGTAAGGGCGTCACTGTCGTTGACTTCCGTGGGAAGCTGTCGGTGCATCGCGAGTAGTCCGTACGGAGGAGCGGGTTCCCTCTCGCTGGATTGCTTTATATTCGCAGTGGAGTAGGAGTGCGCAATGTCCGTGAAGCGTCTCGCGCAAGCGATCCCACCGCCGAATAGGGAATCGGAGGTCCGCGACTGGCGAGGAGTGGAATCTGAACTCGGCCGCCGTCTCCCGGATGACTATAAGGAGATCACCGAACGGTACGGCCCGGGAGTGTTCGGTGATTTTCTGCACATCTATCAGCCTGATTCTCCGTGGCCCCAGCTCGATCTCGCACAGCAGGTCGAGGATGAATTGACGGCGCTTAAGGAGCTGGCGGCCGCCGGTGAAGAAATTCCCTACAAACTCGACCGGCCGGCCGAAATTGTTACCTTTGGGCGCGACGAGAATGGTGACTCTCTCTTCTGGCATTGCCGTGACATGGAGTCCCCCAATAATTGGACGGTCCTCGTCAAGGACGCCCGTGCCCCAGATTGGTTCCCTTTCGGCGGTGGGCTGTCGGATTTTCTGACTGCAGTGCTCGCGGGTCGGACCCGATTCCCAGTCTTCCCCGCCGATTTCCCTCCGATTCGCCCTGGGTTCGCCACATACGTCATCTGATATCGCCTCGTGCTGTATCACCCAATAACGGAGGCCGAATGAAACCGGAAGGCAACTACGAGCCAGTAAGGGTGACCGGTAATGGAGCCCAATAAACCGGCGGACGGCGACCGTACGCGGTCCCGGGCGTCGACGCCCAAGCGCCTGAGCGAAGCCTCGGCGGTGCTGGAGAGCAATCCGCTCGCCCCGTATTTCGCGCCGATACCGCTGCCCGCGACCGCGGCCTTTATCGCCGGCCTGCTCGCTTGGCTCATGCCCGTGCGTACGAGCCTGCGGGTGGTCATCGCCATCGGAGTCCTGGGCGCGATATGGATTGGTTGCCGCCGCGCGTCTCGCCGCCGGCGCGCCACCACATGGCGGCTTCACCCCGGCGAGTTGCAGCAGCTCGAGTACGGCCAAGTGGTTGCGCGCCACGCATTCTCCCGCGAGCAGCCGTTCCAACTGCAGGGCTATGAGCTCCAGTTGTACAAGTCGGACAATGCTCGCGACGCGCCTGTCGAGGTCGACAGACTCTGTGTGGCGGGCGTCGACGACATGCGTATCCAGATGTTCCCGTTCGTCCTCGCGACCCGTCGCCTCGGGATGCCAGTGCGTGTAGTTGAAGAACCCGGCGGGCCGCTGGACGAGGAATGGCACTACGTCTTCGACGTGCGCGAGGCAGCGCTCCTCGAGGCGGCCGCCGAAGGGCCGGCACCCGCGTGGACCGCCAAGCCCGTCACGTGGCGTGGCCGCCCGCGTATCTGGCAGGCCCTCGCTCTCGCGGTCCGGCTGATCAGCGCGTACTACGCCTGTTCGTGGTTCATCGGCCGTACGGAGCGGCTTCCCGACGGAGCCGCCCCATGGTCGGCCGACGCAGCGCTCTTCGCGCTGTCCTTCATCCTGGCGGCCTGGGCAGCGGGTTGGCTCTACCGGGCCCTGCTCCTCCCGCCGGCGCGCTGGCACATCACCCCGGACCGGATCCGCACGCGCGACCGCGTCTACGGCTCCCTGGACCTGCCGGCCTCCCGTATCGCCGCGATCGTCCCGCAGTACGGCGGGGTGAGCCTCCCCGGCGGCATCACATGGACCTGGTGCACGCTGCAGTTCTACGGATACGACCTCCGCTTCCTCGGCACCGCCCAGGCCAAGGGAATCCGCCCCGACGACCTCCTGACCTCCCTCGCCGAGCGCGGTTACCGGATCGTCGACGTCCAACGGTGAGCTCGCTGTGAGCAGCGGCCTTCCGCGTGGGGTAGAAGGGGCGGTATGGATGCTGTTGAGCTCGAGCAGATGTTGGACGAGGTCTTCGATCAGGCCGTCGTGTACCACGGTTACACCGACTACATGCGCGACTACGAGGTCATCGTCTACGCGACAGCAGATCCCCGTACCGGGATCGCGCCGTCCCATCTGCGGTACCTCTTCCGGTACTGCGTCGAGGCCCGGTGTGAGACGTCGGTGCCCGCGGAGACCTGGCGGATCTCGCTGGACGACCGGCTCATCGACCATGAAACCGGGGTCGATCTCGACGGTTACGTCTGGGGCGTGAAGTGGCACGGCCTCTACCCGGGGGCCCGGCTTCTACCCGAGTCCGAGGCGGCTCGCCGCTGGTCGAAGGCCCTCGGCATCGACTTTCACACCGTGCGCATCGAAACCAACGCGCACAACTTGACCTTGCTCTTCTCCGATCTCCAGGTGAGTGAACTCCCGATCGGCCACGCACCGTTCGTCACGGAGTAGAGAGGCCGCCGGGGAGTTCAGCAGCAGGTGCAGTCCGGCTTGGCTTGCATGCGGTGCACGCGGTGGATGCGGGTGTGGGCGGTGTGGGCGGCGCGCAGCAGCCCTTGCCCTGCCATGCGTTGCGGCCCGCCTTGAATTCTGAACTCGAACTTGAACTTGAACTTGAACTTCAACTTGAACTTTTGCTCCAGCTCCCTCTCACCCCGCCCCCTAGGTACCCTGGCGGCGCCATACGTCGGGGGAGTTGACCGTGGAGAACATCCTGTCCGTGGCCATCGGGGCCGCGATCGGCCTCATGGGGGTGGTGTTCGGTTCGTGGTTCACCGCGCGCCGGCAGGACCGTATGTGGCTCCGCGAACAGAAGCTCAAGGCCGGGATCAACTTCAACACGGCCGTGGTTCAGCTGCTGGACCATCTGAAGGACACACGGCTGAGTGACGATGGTCCCGGAGCCAACGAGTTGGCGAACCGGATGCAGGAGGCGCGCTCAGCCCTCTACTTGCTCTGTGCCGGCGACACCGTCGATCTCGCGAATGCTCTCGCGCGTCGGGTCTGGAGCACCCGGCCCACCGAGGGCAGGGACGACCGCCGGGCCGAGTTCCGGGAGACGATGGACCTCCTGCGCCGCTTCACCGTCCAGCTCCGGCAGGAGATCGCCGGATCGTAGGGTTCGTCGGTCACGACTTCACGACTCACGCCTCGGGTACGTGCACCGTGAAGCGGACCTCCGTGGCGCCCAGCGTCTCGGTCACCCGCCAGCAGCCGGGGCCGGGGAACTGGATGATCGTCGGCCACCACTGGCGGCCGCCGTCGCCGGTGGCGAACCCGCCGGTGCTGCCGCGTACGGAATCGGACCCGCCGCCCCCGAGCCGCTCGGCCTCGACGCGCGGAGCTCCCCGCTCGTCCGTCGCCCGGCCCTGCCCGTCGAGGGTGATCGACGCGTACTTCGTGCGGTACGCGTCCTTGTCGGCGCCCCCGCCGTCCGCGGGGTCGAGAAGCCCGGGTTCGGCCACCCACAGCCCATCGGAGCCGTACCACTTCCTCTTCGCGTCGAAGTCACGCACGACGGCGGGCACTGAGCCGGAGGGCACGGGTGCGGTCTCCGCGCAACTCCCCGCCCCTGCCCGGCTCTCCGAGGAGGAGGGGGACGAGGACGAACCCGGTGAACAGCCGCCTGCAGCCACCGACACGACGACCAGCGCCCCCGCCCAAGCGATCGCCGCTCTCCTGCAGAGCCTTCTCCTACGGAGCCCTCTCCTACGGCGCCTCAACCCCACTGATCCGATACTTGCTCACCTCCGCGTCCCGAATCTTCGCGGCCTGATCGCCCGTCGGCCCCGCACCCCGGAAGCGCGCGAGCGTCTCGTCGCTCTCCCACCGCTCGTACACGTTGATGCGGTCCGGATCGAGCAGGTCGGCCGACAGCGCGAAGTCCAGGCACCCGTCCGCCGCCCGTGCCTGCGCCACGACCTCCGCGCACCCCTCCAGCTAGGCGTCCCGCTCCCCGTCCCCCACCCACAACTTCCCGGCAACGATGATCACGGCACTCCTCACATAGCGACGGTTCGCCTTCCACGGGCGTCCACTGACGAGTTGGACTCCACCGGCCCTCAGGACTCGTCGGACCTGCCCGTCGAAGTCACCGCACCATGCGGCGCGAGTCCCGTGTCGCCCCCACCCGCAGCACCGCATGCAATACCACCGCAGTCAGCGTCCCCGCCACCACCCCGCTGCCGAGGATCGTGCGGACCCAGCCCGGGAAAGCGTCGTAGAGGCCTGGGGTGACCACCGGGGCCAGGCCGATCGCGAGGGCGAGGGCGGCGACCATCGCGTGGCCGCGGTCGGCGAGGTTGCTGCGGGAGAGCATGTCCGCGCCCATCGCGGCGATCAGCGCGTAGACGACCAGGCCCGCGCCGCCGACCACCGGGGCCGGGATGCCGGCGAGCAGGCGGGAGAGCGGTGCGAGGAGGCCGGCGGTGAGGAGCAGGACGCCCGCCGCCGCGGTCACGTAACGGCTGCGTACGCCGGTGAGTTTGGTGATGCCGACGTTCTCGGAGCTGGTGACCATCAGCGAGGTGCCGAAAGCGCCGCCGAGCAGCGACACCGCCGCGTCCGCCCGCGCCACCCGCGGCACATCGCGTTCCGGGCGCGGCTGCCGGCCGACCGTCTCGCTGTTCAGCACCGTCTGCCCGGTGATCTCCGCGAGCGTGGAGAGACTGAAGATCAGCAGCGGCAGGGCGGCGAGGACGTCGAACTGCGGTGCGCCGTACGGGAACGGGTCCGGCAGCGCCATCCCCGAACCCTCCGCAGGAGCGAACTCCCCGAGCCCGGTCGTCACCGCGAGCAGCGTCCCGACGGCCATGCCGATCAGCACCGCCGTCTGCCGCCAGACCCCGCGCAGCAGTAGGAAGGCGGCGAAGGTCGCGCCGATGGTGACCCCGGCGAGCGTGACGGCGGCGCGCCCCGGCTGTCCGTCCTCACCGGTGATCAACTGCGCCGCCACCCGCACCATCGCGATGCCTATGAGCAGTACGGTCACGCCCATGACGAGCGGTGGGAAGAGCCGTACGACCCGGGCGTAGAGCGGTGTCACCGCGAGGAGCAGCAGGGCGGCGAGCAGTACGGAACCGCTCGCCACGGCCGGACCATGGTCTTGGGCGATCCCCAGGAACAGCGCTGCCGCGGCCCCGCCCGGCAGCATCACGAACGGCAACCTGGCCCCGAAGCCGTACCGCCCGAGGGACTGGAGCAGTGCCCCGAGGCCGCAGAGTACGAGGACGGCGCTGAGGAGCGAGGCGGTGCGGGCGGGGGAGAGGTGCAGGGCGGTGGCGGTGAGGAAGACGGTCGAGATCGGCGCCGCGATCATTGCGAGGAGGTGCTGGACGGCGAGGGGTGCGAGGCGGAGGAGCGGGATCTGCTCGTCCACGGGGTCGGTCGGCTGAGGGACGCGGGCGGTCGGCTCCGGACCCCGGCGGCGCGCGCTCACAGCCACGGGAGCTCCTCGGGCGCGTAACGGTAGGCTCGGAAGACGGCGTTGGGCTCGGACGGGAACAGCGACCGGACCTCGCTCTCCCGGTACGGCGCGAAGTGCGGGACCACGTACTCCCAGCACAGATAGCCGTCCGCGGTCACCTCGAAGAGCCGGCCCGCGGGGGAGTCGGTGACCAGGGTGTTGCCGTTCGGCAGCCGCTGGGCGGAGCCCATGAACGGCGCGAAGAACGCCTCGCGCGCCGGGTCGTGGTACTCCCACACCACCTTGCCGCTCGGCCGCTCGATCTCGATGACGCGCGAGTACGGGACGTCGGAGACGACGGCATTCGGGCGGAAGACGCCGTTGTCGAAGACGAGGAGGCGGCCGTCGGGCAGCTCGGTCGGGTGGTGCTGCTGGGAGACCGTGCCCGGGTCGGTGCGCCAGAGCACTTCGCCCGTGGCGCGGCTGATCACGATGACTGCGGAGGAACTGCGCAGGGACGCCACGATGTTGCCGTCGGCCAGTTCCGCCACCGAGTTGATCAACGGCCAGTGTTCGCGGGCATAGTGGGAGTGCAGCGGGAAGGCGTCCCGGTCGAGGTGCTCGGCGGCGCGCCAGGACCAGGTGAGGCGGCCGTCGGCGTCGACCTCCCTGATGGTGTCGGCCCATACGGTGCCGGGGCTGTGCCCGGAGCCGTGGCCCCCGTCGGCCTCCGATCCCGGCACTCCGCCGCGTACCGCGGCTGCGTCCGGGCCCGTGAGGGGTTCGAGGGCGGCGTAGAGGATGCGGCCGTCGTCGAGGTGGTTCGCGTCGTGGTGCTGCAGCGGGTCGCGGTGCTCGCGCAGCACGGTGCCGTCCGGGGCGGCCTGCAGCATGATGCCGCCGCGGTACTTGTGCCACATGGGGAAAAGGGCCGGTCCGCCGGGCAGGACGCCGTTGTAGGCGAGGTTCCCGCCTGGGAGTATGCGGGCGTGCCGGCCCGGGCGGTACGGGAGCCGCCACTCGTGCACGCTGCGGCCGTGCAGGTCGACGAGGTAGACCTCGCCGGAGCCGGTGAGCGGGGCGTAGAGGGTGTGGCCGGGGAAGGCGGCCGCTTCGTCGAGTGCGATGAGGCCGGTGCCTCGGCGGCGGCGGGAGTTCTGGTCGATGGGTGGCATGGCTTGTGTGGTCCCTCAGATCGTCGATGCGTCAGCGTCAAAATTTCTTTGATTCTGACAATTGAGTTAGAACCTAGAGAGTGTTTGTGACAGCGCCATTGCAGCCGTACGAAGTCGTGCGCAGCCGTACGAAGCCGCGCGTGACGCCGTGAACGAGCCGTGAACTGCGGTGCGTAGGCTGCACCTGCCGAGGACGCCGGCGCGACGGAGGGAGTTCGGAGATGGGCGACGAGGAGAGCGGAGGCCCCCGCGTGGGCGCCGGCATTCGCCGGCGGCGCCGGTCGCTCGATCTCACCCTGGCGGAGGTCGCGACCCGCTCGGGCCTCTCGGCTCCCTTCCTCAGCCAGATCGAGAACGACCGCGCCCGCCCGAGCATGCGCTCCCTCCAACTCATCGCGGACGCCCTCGGTACGACTGCCGTCCAACTCCTCGCCGCGGCCGAGCCGCCCCGCGAAGTGGATGTCGTACGGGCGGCGGCCGCCTCCGCCTTGGACGCATCGGACGAGGCGCGGGTGCGCCCGCTGGTGCGTGGCCATCACCAGCTGCACGCCCTCGAGTTCACCGGCGACCACGATGCCGCCCGCGAATTCCGGCACCGCAACGACGAGTTGATGTACGTGGCCGACGGCTCGGCGGAGGTCGAGGCGGGCGGCCGCACCTACCGCCTGACCCGAGGCGACACCCTCTACCTCACCGGCGGCGTCCGCCACCGCTGGAGGGCCACCGCTCCCGCCACCCGGGTGCTCCTGGTCGCCGTGGCCGACCACGTCGAGACGACCCCGGACCCGCGGGGCTAGAGGGCTTCTCCCTCCTCGGCGGCGCTCGACCCGGCGCCCGCCCGCACCGACGGACCGGTGGGCGCGGGATCCGTACCCGTACTCGACCCGTACCCGTACCCGTAACTGCATCTGCACCTGTACCCGTACTCGATGCCCTCAACTGCGCCAGCGCCACCCCCAACCCACCGATCCCGGCCGCGGATCCGACCACGCCCCACACCTGACTGGACGTCTCCAGGTCAGCGGCCGACACCCACACCAGCAACGCGACCGCAGCCCCCGCCCCGACCACGGCCAGGGCCAAGGTCAAGGCCCACCAGAATGCCTTCATGGATCCGTGTTCCTGTTGTTCCTATGCCAGCGGGCCCCGGCCCTGAGCTCCCGCTTCCGGCGAACCGGCTCCACCGGCCGGCCGCGGCGCGGCTGTCTCTCGATCGGCCTACCAGGCCGGGCATCCGACGAGCCGTGTCCTTGATGTCCCGTTACGTTCCCAGAGGGGTGTGGAGTGCCGACCGACACCGCTCCGCGCCGATGGCACATCGTCACGAGCGAAACAGGAACATCACATGAAGCGCATCGCCTTGATCGCAGCTCCCGTCGCCGCCGCCACTCTCGCGGGCGGTGTCTTCTGGGCACAGTCCGCAGTGGGGGCCTCGTCGGCGACACCGTCCGACGCGACCGCCGCGAAGGCGCAGGCCGCGGCGGCGGCCGGCCTGGTCCCGACCCGGCTCACCGAACTCCAGGCCACCAGCAACCGCTTCTCGTCCGCTGTCCACACCTCCGGCGGCCTCGTCGAGAACGTGGGGAACGCGGTGGGCGTCCCGAGCGCACCCGTCAAGGTCGAGGTGGTGGACACCAACGACTCGGGCAACCGCGCAGAGTGCAACGCGACCACCGACGCGCTCGGCCGCTTCCAGTGCGACGCGACACCGAACCGCGTCGAGGACGACTCCCGGTTCTGGGTCACCTTCACCTACGAGGGCAACACGGTGTTCTCCTCCTCGACGGAAGGCGTCCAGTCCCAGGGGATCGTGTACGAGACGTCGGCTCCCGTGGAGCCGTAGCCGTCGCTCACCTCTCTCGGCTCCGCCCGGCGCGGGTACGGGCGGAGCCGAGAGGCCGCCGGTCCCTACTTCTCGGCCATGTCACTTCTCGGCCATGTCGTCGGCCAACGGGGCGATGCCGGCGCTGCCGGGCGCGCCGTGGTCGTCGCCGAGGGGCGAGAGGGCCTTGCCGATGTCCTCGCCCGCGGAGGCGAGCGAGGTCCCGGTGGGCGAGCCGTGGTTGTCGCCCGTCGCGCCCATCGGCTCGATATGCGCCAGCATCTTCGGCGCGATGCCGCCGGTGGGTGCGCCGTGGCCGTCGCCCGCCGCCGCGGTCGCGGTGCTCAGTGCGGCCCCCGCGGTCGCCAGCAGTGCCACGGCCGCGGCACGCGCCACCGTCTTCTTGACCGCCGACCTCGCCGTCCTCGCCGTCCTCGCCGTACTTGTCGTCCTCGCAGTCATCGCCGTCCTCGCCATGTCGTCCCCCTCGAATCGCAGACCGGTACTCAACTCCCCACCGGTATCGGCCCCGAGCGCCGCCGCGCCATCCGTTTCGGCCCAGTCCGAAGGGCGGCCCGGCCGTGACGCCCGCGCGTATGGACACGCAACCGTGCGGTCTCCGACCATGGTGGGCATGCCCACGTGGACCATCGAGCAGGAGCCCGTCACCGGACCGGAGATCGGTGACGTGATGTGGCAGTACTTCGGCGAGATGGCCGAGCGGGTGATGGGGCGGTCGGCCGTGGAGGCCGAGCTGCGGCAGGCGCTGGAGCGCGACCCGCACCGCGATCTCGCCCCGCCGGGCGGTGCGTTCCTCGTGGCGCGCGACGGTACGGGTGCGTTCCTGGGCTGTGTCGGCGTACGGCTGTTGCCCGAGGTCCCGGGGGCGGCCGAGCTCAAGCGGATGTTCGTACGGCCTGCCGGGCGCGGTACGGGGCTCGGACGGGGGCTGCTCGTGGCGGCGGAGGCCGCGGCGCGCGAGCTGGGCGCCACGCGCATGGTGTGCGAGACGAACACCCAACTCACCGAGGCCCGGGCGCTGTACGCGGCGCACGCCTACGAGGAGATCCCGCCGTACGAGGGCCACGGCCGAGCGGACCACTGGTTCGCCAAGTCCCTGGTCGAGGACGGCACGGCCGGGTAGCGGCGAAGCCGGTCGCCACTCGTCCGGTCCCGTCGAACGGCCTCAACCACCTCTCCGCACACCCTCGACGTCCTCCCCGGCGGCACCGCCCGCACGGTAGGCCTCGGGGGTCGCCAGCCCGAACTCGGCGCACAGTTGCGCGACATCGTGAAAGTCGACCTTGCGCGGCGGGTACCCGGAATGGCATTGCAGCGACCACTCCGGGGTCTCGCAGCGTACGGGCGTGCCGGCGTCAGTCGAGTTCGATGTCGCCCGTGCGGGGTGGGATCGCGTCCAGGGTGCTCAGGGTCGTGGTGTCGAGGGTGAGGGTGCCGGCCGCGATGTTGGCCGCCAGGTGGTCGGGGTTCGCGGTGCCGGGGATCAGGAGGATGTTCGGGGCGTGGTGGAGCAGCCAGGCCAGGCCGATCTGGGCGGGCGTGGCGCCCAGGTCGCGCGCGGTGGCGGTCACCGCGGGCTCCTCGGTGACCTTGGGCATGCCCGGGAAGGAGCCGCCCAGCGGGAAGTACGGCACCCAGGCGATGCCCTCCTGCAGGCACAGCAGGAGCAGGTCCTCGCCGCCGCGGTCGAGCAGGCTGTAGGAGTTCTGTACGCAGGCGATGCCGGCGGGCAGTGCGCGGCGGAACACGTCGGGGGAGACGCTGCTCAGACCGATCGCGCCGATCTTGCCCTCGTCGCGCAGGGTGGTCATGACCGCGAGCTGGTCGTCCAGGTCGACGATCTGGTCGCCCTCGGCGCGCAGGCCCGGACCGATGTCCGTACGGCGGAGGTTGACCAGCGGGATCCGGTCGACGCCCAGGCTCGACAGATTGTCCTCGACGGCCGCCCGCAGCTGCTCGGGGCGCTGGGCGAGACGGAGGGGGAGCGGGCCGTCGGGGTCGGGCTCGGCGCCGACCTTGCTGACGACGATCACGTCGTCCTCGGGGCGTACGGCTTCGCGGATCACCTCGTTGACGAAGCCGTGGCCGTAGAAGTGGGCGGTGTCGATGTGGTCGACGCCCAGGTCGATGCAGTGGCGGAGCAGCGCGACGGCGGCCTTGCGGTCGTCGCGCAGCCGCTCGAGCTGCATCGCGCCGAAGCCGACGCGGGAGACGGTGCGGCCGGCGAGCTCGCCCGCGCCACCGGCGCGCTGTGCGCCGGACGCGGTGAGCCGGGCGGGACGGTGCGGAGAGGTCATGGCTGCTCCCGTACGCGTGGGACGATGGAGGAGGCGGAAACGGAGTCACTCCGTTTCTCTCGCACAGCCGACCGTACCACTAACCGGAGGGCCTCCGTTTTGGCCGGAACAGAATCAGGCGGGACCGAATCAGGCGCAACAGAATCAGGCGGAACAGAATCAGGCGGGACCGAATCAGGCGGCACAGCAGCGGCAGCTGCAGCGGCATCGTCCCCGCGCCGCCCCGCCCGCGCCGACGCGCGCAGAAACCGCGCCCGGCTCCTGACCGCCGCCCGTGACGCCTTCGCCGCGCAGCCCGGCACCGCGTCGATGGACGCGATCGCCCGCCGGGCCGGCGTCGGCATCGGCACCCTGTACCGCCACTTCCCCACCCGCGAGGCACTCGTCGAGGCGCTCTACGCCACCGAGCTCGACACGGTCGTCGCCTGCGCACCCGGACTCCTCGCCGAGCTCGAACCGGCTCAGGCGCTGCGCGCCTGGATGAATCGGTACGCCGAGTTCTTCGAGATCAAGCGCACCGTGTACGAGACGCTGCGCGCGGGCTGGGCCACGGGCAGCATCGCCACCCCGACCACCCGGGAGCGCATCACGTCCACCATCGACCTGATGCTCCGCGCCGGCGCGGAAGCCGGGACGCTGCGCTCGGACATCGACCCGGGCGACGTCACCTTGATGCTCCTCGGCGTCTTCCACTCGACGGCGGTCACCGACTCGCCGGAACGGGTCGCGACCCTCCTCGACCTGGTCCTGGACGCCCTGCGCCCCGGGAAAGGCCCGAAGGGCTGACCCACCCGGGTCGAGCCGGCGCGGGCAGCCGGCTCAACCGGCGTCGGTGTACGGGAAGGAGTGGTGTTCGTGGGCCACGATCCAGCGGCCCTGCTCCTTGCGGAGGCCGAGGGTGAGGCGGAGGCGGTTCTCCGGCCGTTCGGCGAACTCCTCCGGGGTTCCGCAGCGCAGCAGGGCGTACGCGTACGCCACGTCCTCGCCCGCGGTGACGTCCAAGGACTCGATGTCGAACGTCGCGCCGTGCGCCTGCCACTCGAAGAACGGCGGCCAGGCCGCGCGGTACGCGTCGATGCCACGGATGCCTTCATGGGGCGGCGGTACGTCGAACATGACGATGTCGTCCGCGTGGTCCGCCACCACGGCATCCATCTCGCCCCGGTGCACGGCCCCGGCCCACCGCTCGATCAGCCCCCGGATCTCGACCTCGTCCTGAGTCATCGCACGGACCAACTCCTCACTGACCAACCGCCCATGGCGCGCCTGTCACCCCTTAGGGCATGCCCTAGCCTGACGGATGGTTGAGGGCAGCGCACGGAGGGGCGGCGGTCATGTCACGGGCACGGAAGATCACGGTGCTGGCACTGGTGGCGGCGATCATCGGCTGGTGCTGGACGAACAGAGGCCTGTTCCTGGGGTACTGGGCCATGCGCCACGCCAACGACTGACGCGCCGGCGCCCGGCGCCCGGCGATCGGCAGCCGGCGACCGGGAGGTGGCGATCGGCAGCCTGCGCCCGGCAGTTCAGGTGTCGAAGCGGTTGCGGGACGCTTCGATGTGCGTGAGGTTCCGGTGGGTCCAGGCGCACATGGCGTCGATCGTCGTACGCAGGGCGCGGCCCGGCCCGGTGAGGGTGTACTCGACCTTCGGCGGGACGGTGGGGTGGATCCTGCGGTCGAGCAGGCCGTTGCGCTCCAGCATGCGGAGGTTCTGGGTGAGCATCTTGTGGCTGATGCCGTCCACCTCGTCGCGGAGCTCGCTGAAGCGCAGGGTGCGATCGCCCAGGGCCTCGATGATCAGGAGCGCCCATTTGTTGGCGACGTCCGAGAAGATCTCCCGCGCCAGCGAGTCCGCGCGCCGCAGATCGGCGTCCTCGGGCAGCCCTTCGAGCTGACGTCTGGTGCCCATCGGCCGCCTCGTTCCTTCCGCGCTTCTTCGTTTCTTCCGCGTCCGCCGATGCGGTCATCGCCGTTCGCCGACGCCCGCATCCACGCTGGTCGGGAACCACTCTCCACCAGCGCGTCAGGCGACGTCCACCAGGATCTTGCCGGTCGTCGCGTTCTCCACCGCCCGGTGGGCGTCGGCCGTACGGTCGAGAGGGAAGCGGTGCAGCGGCAGGCCGTGCTGCTCGCCCACCGGCAGGGCGCCGGCGTCGAGCGCGGCGGTGACGTCCGCCACGGCTGCGGCGCGTGCCTCGGGGCCCGCGGTGTAGAGCACCAGGAACTGGAGACGCGCGTTCAGGACCATGGCCTTGGTCGCGTTCAGCTCCACGGGCCTGCCGCCGGATCCGTCGTCGGCGTACGCCGCGATCGTGCCGCGCGGTCGCAGTACGGCCAGATCCAGGCCGAGGTTGGCGCCGAGCGCGACCTCCGCGACCAGGTCGATACCGTCCGGGGCGATCTCGCGGATCCGGGCGGCCGGATCCCCCTCCCGGTAGTTGATCACGTGGTGCGCCCCGGCGGCCGTCGCGAGCCGGGCCTTCTCCGGTCCGCTGACCGTGCCGAGGACGGTGGCGCCGGCCCACCGCGCGAGCTGGATCACCGCGTGCCCGACGGCCCCCGCCCCGCCCGCGGCCAGGACGCACCTGCCCTCCAGGGCCCCCGGCCGGAGCCTGCTCGGCCCGTCCTCGGCCACGGTCAGCGCGCGGTGTGCGGTGAGTGCGGGCACGCCGAGGGCCGCGCCGACGTCGAAGCCGGCCTCGTCGGGGAGCGGTACGGCGCGTTCCGCGGGTACGACGGCGTATTCGGCGGCCGTACCGGTCGGGCGCCCGGCGGCCGCCATGTACACCCACACCCGCCGGCCCAACAGGCCCCCGCCCACCCCCTCGCCCACGGCGTCGACCGTACCGGCGCCGTCGAGATGCGGAGTGACCTCGGCGAAGGGCGGCGCGACCCGGCCCGCGCCCGAACGCGCCTGCAGATCCGTCGGGTTGACGCCCGACACGGCGATCCGGACGCGCACCTCGCCCGGCCCGGGCGCCGGCGTCTCACGGTCGACCGACTCCAGTACCTCGGGGCCGCCGTTCTCGCGATACACGATGGCTCTCATGGTCCCCATCCACCCGTCTTCTCGGAGCATTCGCGGAGTGTTCTCGGAGTCTTCTCGGAGTCGAGCCGGCCCGGGGCGGGCCCGGCGCAGTCGCCTGTTAGCGTTGATATCTCAACACTGAGGCCAGACTAGGAAGAGGTTCGTTGATATGTCAACGCGGCGAGCGGGCGGCGGAGCCCGGCCATCGGACCCCGTCGACTTCTGGTCCGCCTTCAAGCGCGCGCACGAACTGGTCCGGGCGCGCGTGATCGCGGACACCGCCGAGGCGTCCGGCCTCTCCGAGCCCGATCTGACGATCCTCTCCGCGCTCGACAAGGCCGGCGGCTCCCTGCGGCAGAGCGAACTCGCCGCGTCCCTCGGCTGGGACCGCACGCGCGTCTCCCACCAGCTCACCCGCATGGGCAAGCGTGAACTCGTCACCCGCGAGCGCGCGAACGGCGTCACCGTCCACCTCACCGACACCGGCCGCCGGGCCGTCAGCGCCGTACACCCGGCTCTGGAGGCGGCGGTACGACGCCACTTCACCGACCGCCTCTCGGCGGAGGAGACCCGGACCCTGAGCGCCCTCTTCGACCGGCTCTGAGCCCGGCCCTGCGGTTCCTGTTCGGCCCCGAGGAGCGGTTCCACCGGTATCTCGGCCACTGCGCCGACGCGGAATGGCAAGTGCCGGGCATGGCCGCGGCAGCAAGCACCGTGACACCGCGAGCACCGCACGGGACTCCGCAGACGCCCCCTACGATCGGCGCCATGGCACTGCGACCGGTACAAGTGAACTTCAAGGCCGTGGACGAGGCGGCGGTCGGCCGCTTCTGGGCGGACGCGCTCGGCTGGGAGATGTCGAGCGAGGGCCCCGGGGTCGCCAATGTGGAACCGGGCGGCGACTTCGTCTGGCCGGACGCCTCGGCGGTCTGCATCGACGTCGTGGCCGTACCGGAACCCAAGACGGCGACGAAGAACCGGCTGCACATCGATCTCGCCAGCACCTCGGCCGAGCATCAGGCGGAGCTCGTCGAGCGTCTGCGGTCGCTCGGTGCGACGCCGGTCGACGTCGGGCAGCGCAACGTGCCGTGGGTGGTCCTGGCCGATCCGGAGGGCAACGAGTTCTGTGTGCTCGCGCCCGAGGAGCACTACCGGGACACCGGGCCGATCGCCGCGGTGGTGGTGGACTGCGAGGATCCGCGCGCGATGGGCCGGTTCTGGGGCGAGGGCATCGACTGGACGCTGCACGAAGTGGCCGACGACCGGGCGGTGTTGCGCTCCGCCGAAGGCGTCGGCCCCTACCTTGAGTTTCTCCGTACGCCCGGCGGGAAGACCGTCCCGGACCGCGCGCACCTCGATCTGCTGCCGTATCCGGGCGAGGACCAGTCGGCGGAGGTGGACCGCCTGAAGCAGCTGGGCGCCCAGGACCTCGACCTCGGGCAGGGCGATGTCCCATGGGTGTGCCTGACGGATCCGGAGGGGCACGAGCTGTGCGTACTCGCGCCGGCTGCCGCGGAGTCCTGAAGTACCGCTCCGGAGCCGTCAGTCCTTGCGGCCGGTCACGGCGACGGTGACGCCGAGGCCGATCATGGTGAGGCCGCCGGCGCCGCCGACCAGGGAGAGCCGTCCCGGTGACCGCGCGAACCAGTCGCGGGCCGAGGCGGCGGCCAGACCCCAGGTCATGTCGCAGGCGATGGCGATGACATTGAAGACCAGGCCGAGCAGCAGCATCTGGCTCACCGCATGACCCTGTCCGCGGTCGACGAACTGCGGCAGTACGGCGGCGAAGAACACGATCGTCTTGGGGTTCGTGACCCCGACTGCGAACCCCTCCCAGAACGTCCGCCTGCCGCCCTGCGCGGCGTCCACCCCCGCCACCGCCGCCGGCAGCGAACCGCGCTCCCGCCAGGCCTTGACGCCGAGAAACACCAGATAGGCGGCGCCCGTCAGCTTCAGCGCGGTGAAGACGAGCAGCGAGCGCTCCACGATCGCCCCGACGCCGCATGCGACGGCCACGACGAGGAGGTACGCCCCGACAGTGTTCCCGGCCACGGTGGTGAGCGCGGCGCGGCGGCCCTGGGCCAGGGCGCGCCCGATCACGAACAGCACGCTGGGGCCGGGAATCACGATAAGGAGCAGGGACATCGCCGCGAAGGCGAGCAGACGGTCGGCGGACACCATGCGGCTCATGCAATCACCGCGGTGCGGCCGGCTCCACCGGTTTACGGGGCGGACGGCAGTGCGCAGTCAGGGCCTCGCCCGGCCGTCGGCGCCCCTTACTTGGTGTCGATTTACGTGGAGTCGATGCTCCCGCTACTTGGAGTCGATGCTCCCGATCGGCTCGGCGTCCTCCGCGAGCGCCGCGGCCGCGCTCTTCCAGGAGGTGTCCCCGGGGTCGAGGGCGCTGCGCAGATAGGCCGTGGTCAACCGCTGCAGAAGGGCGACCCGGGCCGGGCTCTCGTCGGTGGTCTCGGCCGCGTCGTATCCGCTGATCCCGCCCAGCGAGTGCTCGGCGCCGAACAGGGTGAGCAGGCTCTTCGGGCCGGGGCTGTGCACGTACGCATCGGTGAACCAGTCGGGGCCGCGGGTGGAGAGCTGCGACTGGTCGTGGTCTCCGGCGACGACCAGGGCCGGCCTGGTCATGGTGGCGAACGACGGTGTCATGAACGGCAGTTGCTCGCGGGCGAACGGCGTCAGCTGGTCCCCGAGACCCGCCGCGGCGAGCAGCACACCGGCCGTGACACGGGAGTCGGACAGGTCCTCTCCCGGGACCCCGCCGGCGTCCAGGACCCGCGCGCCGAGCAGGGTGCCCACCGACTGCGCTCCCCAGGAGTGGCCGGCCACCGCGATCCGGTCGAGGGCGACCCGTCCGGCCAGGCCCGGCACCGCGGCCACCAGGGTGTCGAGTTCGTCGAGTACGTGCCGCAGATCGTCGATCCGTATCCGCCAGACACGGGGCGTACGAGGATCGTCCGGCGGGACGGCAAGGCGGCGGGAGTCGAGATGGGTGGGCTGTACGACCACGAAACCGCGGGCCGCCCAGTGGTTCGCCAGCGGGGCGTAGGAGTCGAGGGACTGTCCGAAACCGTGCGAGAAGACGATCACCGGCAGGTCGTCCCCGGAGGCGGGCGCGGACACCCTGACCTGGAGGTCCTCGCCGCGCCCCGGGCGGGCGGGCAGGGTGACCGGCTGGGCGGACAGGAAGGTCGGCGGGATCGGTTCGGGCATGGCTGTGCCTCTCGTGGGAGGTGGGGTGTGGCACTTCGGGGCGGCTCTGCCACAATCAGGAAAACGGAGCATCGCTCCAGTACGACGATACGGAACGTCGTTCCGCTTTGCAAGACGCGAGAGCAGAACTCGGGAATGGGAACGGAAGGGATCGACGCGTGAGTGCCAGCGGCCAGGCCGGAGAGACGCCGGGAGCGGACAAGCCCACGGGCGTGCGCCCTGGCCCCAGGCGCAAGGACGCCCGGCGCAATCAGCAGGCGCTGCTCGATGCCGCCGCCACCGTCTTCGTCGCCTCGGGCGTGGAGGCACCGGTGCGGGACATCGCGGCCGAGGCGGGCGTCGGCATGGGGACGATCTACCGCCACTTCCCGACCCGGGCGGACCTCATCGTCGCGGTCTACCGTCACCAGGTCGACGCCTGCGCCGAGGCCGGTCCGGCCCTGCTGGCGAGCAGCCGCACTCCGTACGCCGCCCTGGAGCAGTGGATCGACCAGTTCGTCGACTTCCTCGTCACGAAGCACGGACTGGCCGGAGTGCTCCAGTCGGACAACTCCGGCTTCGAGGCCCTGCACGCCTATTTCCTCGACCGGCTGGTGCCCGTCTGCGGCGAACTGCTCGATGCGGCCGTCGAGTCCGGCGAGGTCCGCCGCGACCTCGCGGACCTCGGCGGCCTCCAACTGATGCGCGGTGTCGGCAACTTGTGCGTCGGCGCGAGCAACGACCCGTCGTACGACGCCCGCCGCCTCGTCGCCGTCCTCATCGCGGGGCTGCGCCGGCCGGCGGGGTGAGGGCCGGCCGGCGCGGGGCGGCAGGAACGACGGGAGCGTCCCGGCGGCCTCCCCCCACGGGGGCCGCCGGGACGCGGGGATGGGGGTCCGGGGAGGAGTGGGCCCGGGCCCCGGTGGTCTGGTTCGGTCGGTCCGGTCCGATGGTCCGGTCCGGTGGTCCGATCCGGTCCGGCTCGGTCAGAAGGTGAGGGCCGTGCCCTCGCCGAGTGCGGCCTTCATCTCGCAGGAGTTGGCGAACGAGGTGGACCACTGGACCTGTCTGCCGTCCCAGGCGCCGGCCGCGGTGACGGTGACGGGGCGCCATTCCTTCGTACAGAGGGCGTCCGGTGCCGCACCGAGCAGATCGGTGAACCGGCCCTGTACGTCGGAGAGTTCGGCGCAGGCGCTCGCCGCGGCCGGATGTGTGCCGCCCGCGGTCGGCGTACAGGTCAGGGTCGCCGCGCGCTCCGCGACCATGGTCGCCGGATCGTCGCCCTGACCGACTGTCAGGACCAGGGCGCTGGGTGCGTACAGGCTCGCGGCGGTGGACTCGGCCTCCGGTCCGGCGTGCGCGGTGCCGGCGGAGAGTGCGGCGACGCAGATCGCGGCGGCGGCAACGCCTATGGCCTTGAGGAGGGGACGCATGGAGGGGCTCCTTCGATCGGTGCGGGTGGGTGGGGCGTGGCCACGGCGAGGAGTCTTGCGGGTGCGGAGGGTGAGCGCCATGCGGGTGGTCGATTTCCGGATGGCGGTACTCGACTGCCGGTGGTGGCACGGGTGTTCGGCCAGCTCAGATGTGTCCGGCGCGTATCGGATCGGTTACTCGCCGTACCGGCCGGCGTGGTTGGTGAAACCGTGAACGACCCTCTGACCTGCGGCGGAATCGGAACTATTCAAACTTCGACCGCTTGTATTGGCCGAAATTCATCGAACGGCGGCGTGACCCGAGTCACCGTCGCCCAGGCCGACTTGACCCGGCCGCTACGCCCGCCGCCCGGTCCGCCGCACGCGGCCAGGCGGCGAGCAGCGTGCTCAGGGCCGTCAGGCCGAGGGTCACGACGGCCGCGCCCCACGGCGTGCTGCGGCCGGCGGCCTCCGGGGACACCCGGCGCCGCGGGTCGTATGCGACCCGGATCTCCTCGCCCTTCGCCGCCACGACCCGGTCGTCCCTGAGCTCGGTCGGATAGCCGCCCGGACAGCGCAGCTTGATGCGGTGCACCGTCTTCGACGGCGGACCGCCCTCGCCGCTCGAGTGCTGCTCCGAGCTGCTGACCTCCCGTACGACACAGACCGCCGTACCGCTGCGGGCCGCCGTCGCGTCCGCGGCCGCCACCGCGGCGAGCAGCGCCATCGCCAGGAACAGCGCGCCGAACAGACCACCGCTGTCGGCCCGCAGACGGACGTACGCCAGGAGCGCACCGACGCCGCCCGCGAGCCCGACCGTCACCGCGACCGTGGTGGACGGCGGGGACGAGGAGCTCCCCGCCATCGACCAGTGCGTCCACGCGTACACCGCCACGGCGGCCGACGCCGGCAGCAGCGTCGCCGCGCCGCGCAGCACGATGCGCCGTACGCCCGGTCTACGCAGCCAGGTCGGCATCTGAAACCAGGTGTGCAGCCAGGTGAACAGCCAGGCCCGCAGCAGGATCCGCGCCCGCGTGGTCACCGGAAGCCTCATCGTCGATCCCGTCCCCCTCGCCGAGCGTCCCACGATGTCCCGTGGCCGCGTGGTGCGTTGCTGGTCAGGGCGGTGGTACGGGCAGCACGTCCCATCCGGGGGCCGCGCGGGACTCCTGGCCCGGCGGCCCGCGGCAGGCTGGTGCCGACTCATCCACCTGCACGTACGACCACAGGAGTTCACCCATGCGCAAGCGCGTATCCGCAGCGGTCGGCATCACGTCCGCCGCCCTCGCCATCAGCAGTATCGCCTTCGCCCCGACCGCGGCGGCCGCGGGGAAGACCAAGGGCGCCATCGCCAGGGTCGACTGCAAGGTGCACTCGATCTCCAGCGACTTCGGCACCACCTCGTACAAGGCCTGCCACAAGATGATCGGCGGCAAGAAGCACGTGAAGTTCAACATCCGGGCCAAGGACACCCGCAGGGACGGCTACTGCGCCGTCGCGTCCGCGTACATCGGCACGAAGGGCAACGGCAAGAAGGTCATCTCGACCAGCGCCTGCGGCAAGAACAAGACCTCGGCCTGGAAGAAGGGCTCGACCTGGCACAAGGCCACCTCGGCGCCCCACGTCTACGCCCTGACCGCGCTCTGACGGAGCACGTCACCGGCCGCTGCGCCGTCATCGGAGGTCACCCCCGGTGGCGGCGGGGCGTTCGTGACGGAACTCACCGCACACGTGCACGATTTCGTCTCATAAGTCCCTGCGCGAACCGCACCGGACGCGCGATGATTTGCGGCAGCATTCGGGGGACGGGGGCACGCATGCCTCGTGCCGACTCAACGGCCCTGCGCGGCAGCCGGCTTGCATCGCCGTCGCGGCGATTCCGCCGGTGCGGCGCAGGTCGATCACCGGAACGTCAGGAGTGGTGTACGTGAAGCTGTCTACCGTTCGGCGCGCGCTCGGGGTGTCGATGGCGACGACGGCCCTGGCTGTCTCGGTGGTGGCCTGCGGGTCGGGCTCGGACGACGGCGGCTCGGACGACGCCGGGAAGAACGGGAAGGGCTCGGACGGGGGCAAGGGCGCGTCGTCGGCGCCGGGGGAGTCCGGCGGCGGCTCGGACTCCGACTCCGGCGGCTCCGGGTCCGACGACTCCGGGTCCGATGGCTCCGGTTCAGGCTCCGGTTCCGAACGCAAGCTGTCCGCCGCCGAGTTGGCGAAACTGCTCCTCGCCAAGGCCGATCTCACGGGCCCGCTCAAGGGCTACGTCGTGGAGAAGCCGGGCCCGGACGAGGTGGACACCTCCGGCGGGATGAAGGCCACCGGCAGCGAGTGCCAGCCGCTGATCGACACCCTCAACGAGGTCGCGCCCGCCGGCGCCGCCGAGACCGAGCGCCGCGCGGTGATGGGCCCGAAGGCGAAGCGCCTCGAGGAGGGCCTCGGCAGCCAGGTCGCCCTGTCCTCCTACGAGAGCGCCGCGGACGCGAAGAAGACGCTGGACGCACTGCAGACCGCGGTCGACAACTGCGGCGACGGTTTCAAGGCGACGGGCACATCGGACGAGGACAACCAGGAGTTCACCCGGGTCGACACGGCGAAGGCACCCGAGGGCGCCGACCAGGGCGTGGCGTACGACCTGGTCGGGGACCTGGCGGAGGGCGAGGAGGTCGCCGAGGGCATGAGCAGCGAGATGCCGATGAAGTTCGTGTACGCACGCTCGGGTTCGACCGTGGCGATGTTCCTGACGTACAACCCCTTCGACCCGAAGAAGACGGCATTCCCGAAGGGCCTGATCGACGCCCAGATCAAGAAGCTCACGGGCGACGCGGGCGCGTGAGCCGGGGCCGCCGAGCCAACGGTTCAGCGGGCCGGTCGGTACGTCTCGCGGAGTCGGGTGGCGAAGGCCTCGGCGGTGGTGAGGTCCCCGGGGGTGGGGTGGTGTTTGTTGACGCCGCCGATGAGTTTGAGGGGGCCCATCGTGTCGAGGGCGCGGCAGGTGAAGCGGCCGGTGATCGTGAGGCCCTTGCGTTCCAGGGCCCGTACGGGCGCGCGGGTGTACGGGGCGAACGGGATCTCGGGGAAGCCGCTGGTCGCGAACACGAAGGCCCGCCCGCCCCGGGCCGTCGCCGGCAGCGCCTCGACGACCCTCAGGAGGCCGGGGTGCATGCGGCCGTAGTAGACCCCCGAACCGAACCCCACGAGGTCGGCCTCCGCCAGCTCCGCCGGATCGGCCTCCTGAGGAGTGACCACCTTCGCCTCGAGCACCTGCGCCATGCGCTCGGCGATCCGGCGCGTGTTTCCGTGTGACTTCGAGGCGCACACCACGATCGTCTTCATCCCTGCGGCTCCTTCGGCGCGCGTTCTTCGCTCGTCCTGCCGTCACGACGTGCCGAGCGGCCTCGCACGTGACATCGGCGCGCCGAACGCCGCCGTCCCGACCGGCTGCGCAGATCATGTCCCGGTTGCTGCACGGCGTTGTCCCGGTCGGGACCTGGCGTCGTAGGAGGCGCTCCGCAGAGAGCTGCACGCGCTGCCGGCGTGACGGCCGGCCCGGGGCGCGGCGGCCGGCGTCAGTCGGTGTGGGCGGTGTCCCGAGCCGCGTCCTGGGCGGCCAGGACCTCGTCGCCGTGCTCGAAGGCCCAGGCCCCGACGGTGTCGATGGGGGCCAGGAAGGAGCGGCCGAGGGAGGTGAGTCCGTACTCGACGCGGGGCGGCGCGCCGGGGTGGGACTCGCGGGTGATCAGGCCGTTGTACTGCAGTCGGCGCAGGGTCTCGTTCAGGACCTTGGGGCTGATGCCGCCGATGCGTTCGCGCAGGTCGACGGGGCGCATGGGGCCGGAGCGGAGGGCCCAGAGCACCACGGCGTTCCAGGTGTTGGCGAGCAGGTCGAAGGCGAGGCGGGCGCGGCAGTCGGCGAGGAAGGCGTCGGGCGTCGTCACGTACCAAATGGTGCCTCACGGGCCCCCTAGCGTCGGTGTGAACGACCGGGACGAGACGGCACGAGACGGGTCTCGGGGCGTCGAAGCCGGTGTGCGACGGGGAGAGGAGTGCGTGATGAGGATCGGTGTACTGGGGACGGGCAACATGGCGGATGCCCTGGCCACCCACTGGGCGCGGGCGGGCCACGAGGTGCTCGTCGGCGGGCGGGACGCGGCCCGGACCGCGGCGCTCGCGGAACGTGTCGGTGGTGCGGCGGGCGATCTGCGGGCGGCGGCCGAGTTCGGGCAGGTGGTGCTTGCCGCGCTGCCGTTCGGCGCGGGGGCCGATGTCGTACGGGAGTTGGGCGCGGCACTGGACGGCAAGGTGCTGCTCGACTGCTCCAACCCGGTCGGCCCCGGCTTCCTGCTGCAGACCGAGGGCGGGGTGTCGGCCGCGCAACTGCTCGCCGATGCGGCGCCGGGCGCCCGAGTGGTGAAGGCGTTCAACCTCTGTCACGAGGATGTGTGGCGCATGCGGCCGCCGGTCTTCGACGGCCGGCCGCTCGCCGTACCGGTGTGCGGGGACGATGCCGAATCGGTGGCGCTGGCAAGGGCGTTGGTGTCCGACGCCGGGTGCGTGCCGGTGTCCGGCGGCGGTCTGGAGAGGGCGGGGCTCCTGGAGGCGACCGCCGCGCTGTTCATCGGCCTCTGGGTCGGCGAGGGCGCGGACGCCCAGGCGATCGCGCCGCCGCTGGCGTATGCGGAGGGGCCGCCGCGAGGAGACGGGCCCCAGGAATGACGCGGGCGGACGGGTAGGGCCTGGACCCCTGTGACCGGGAAGATCTACTGTTCGTCGAGCTGTCGGCCTGAAGTCGAGCCATCGGCCTGAACTGGCAAGGGGCGCGAGGACACACTGCGTTCGCGAGGACACACTGCGTTTCGGACGGGGAGTTCCGTGGAGCGGTACGAGATCGAGACCTTTCTCACGCTGGCCGAGGAACTGCATTTCGCGCGGACCGCCGAGCTGTTGCGGGTCTCGCCCGGTCGGGTCAGCCAGACGATCAAGGCACTTGAACGGCAGATCGGCGGCGCGCTGTTCGAGCGCAGCAGCCGTCGCGTCGCCCTCACCGCTGTCGGCCGTCGGTTCCGCGACGACCTGGCGCCCGCCCACGAGGGGATTCAGCGAGCCGTGGCCACTGCCAGGGCCGCCTGTGCGCAGATCAGCGGTGTGCTGCGTATCGGCTTCACCACCCCGTGGATGGGAGACCTCCTCGTACGTGCCGGAGACGTCTTCGCGACCCGTCACCCGGGCTGCGCGGTCGAATTGTCGAACATGACCTACGGCGCCGCCGTCGCGGCGCTGCGGGCGAAGCAGGTGGATCTGCTGATCGCCGAGCCTCCCGTCGAGGAGCCCGACGTCGTCATCGGCCCGGTGCTGCTCTCCGAGCCCCGGGCCTTGGTGGTGTCCACCTCCCACCCTCTGGCGGAGCGGGAGACGGTGTCGTCGGAAGACCTTGCGCTGCTGCCCCTGGTCACGGCTGCCGAGGTGTCACCGGCATGGCGTGCGGAGTTCTACCCCTCTCACACCCCCGGCGGCCGACGCGTCGAGCACGGCCCGACCGCGCGCGACTGGGAGGGTGTGCTGTCCCTCGTGGGCGCAGGCAAGGGCGCCACCGTGGCGGCGGCCAGAGCCGGGACCTACCACGCCCGGCCCGGCATCGCCTATGTGCCGTTCGATGACGCGGGTCCCGTCGACTACGCACTGATGTGGCGAAACGAGCGCCGGCCGGCCGGATTGCGGGCCGTCATCGAGACCATCCTGGAGTGCGTCCGGTCATCACGGTGACCTGGCGGTCGGGTCGTCTCATCACGGTGACTCGGCGGTCGGGCCATCTCATCACCGTGACCTGGCGGTCAGGTCATCGCGGGTCCGCTGCTCCGCCCGGCCGCGGGCAGCGTCAGCGTGGCTCCGGCGGTCGCCAGCAGTCCGGCTGCCGCGAGCAGCACGCTCCAGTGCATCCCGGTGAGGAACGACTCCCCACCGGCCAGCAGCGCGCCGAAGACCGCGACCGCGATCGCCCCACCGACCTGACGCGCGGTGTTGAGCGCGGCGCCGGCCGTGCCCGCCCGGTCGGCCGGCACCGCATCGAGCAGCATCGCGGTGAGCGCCGGCACCGCGAGCGCACCGCCGAGACCGACCGGCACCATCAGCCCCGCCACCACCCATACGTTCGTGTGCGCTCCGATGCCGAGAAGGGTCAACAGGCCTACGGCTCCGACGAGTTGGCCCGCCACCATCGGCACCCGCGGGCCGTACCGGGCGGCGAGTCGTGCCGATGCCAGGTTCACGACGGCGACAAGGGCGGTCATCGGGATGAACATCACGCCTGCGTGCAGCGCCGACTGCCCCCGCTCCTGCTGGAGATACAGGCTGAAGTCGAACACCCCTCCGTAGTAGGCGGCATTCAGCATGAAGCCCACCACCAGGGACACCGTCACCACCCGGGTCCGGAAGAGCGGCAGCGGCAGCATCGGATGCGCACCCCGTCCCTGCGCGAGGAGGAAACCGGCCGCCGCCACTGCGGCCACCAGCAGCGAGAACACCACCACCGGGCGCGCGAAGCCCTCGGCACCACCTTCGATGACGCCGTACGTCAGCCCGCCCATCGTCAGTACGGCCGTCACCTGGCCGATCCCGTCGAGCCGGGCAGGAAGCCGGGGCGACGCCGGGACCTTCGCGAGCAGAGCCAGGGCCAGCACACCGGCCGGCAGGTTGACGAAGAAGATCCACCGCCAGCCGACCGAGGCGGTCAGCGCCCCGCCGACCAGAGGTCCCGCGGCCACCGCGACCGCGCCGCCCACCGTCCAGATCGCGATGGCCCGCGCCCGCTCGGCCCGATCGGCGAAACCCTGCCGGACCAGGGCCAGGGAGGCGGGCATCAGCACGGCGGCCGCCGCCCCCTGCAGCAGCCGAGCCGCGACCAGGACTCCGAGCCCGGGCGCGAGTCCACACGCGACCGAGGCCAGAGCGAAGAGCCCGAGACCGCCGCCGAACGCCCGCTTGGCGCCCACCCGGTCGGACAGCGCGCCCGCGGAGAGCATCAGGGCGGCGAACATCAGCGCGTAACCGTCCACCACCCACTGCAGACCCGCCATGCCACCGCCGAGACCGCGGCCGATGTCGGGCAAGGCGACCGTGACGATCAGCGCGTCCAGAGAGATGAGGAAGAAACCGAGCAGGGCCGCGCCGAGCACGGCGTGGGAGCTGCCGCGGACTGCGCCGCGTGACGGCCCGGACGTCGTTGCCCGGACTGCCATCACGCGGCCGCCTGCGAGGGCAGTGCCTGGTTGCCGTCGCCCCAGGTGGCGGTCATCACCACCGTGTCGATCAACCAGCGGTCGCCGGCCCTGACCAGCTCCCAGCGGTAGTCGCCTCCCAGCGTCCACAAGGAACCGCCGTGGGCGGCGGCCAGGCGGTGGGTGGCCTGGAAGGAGGCCGTGCACACGGCGCGGTCGCCGTCGATGACGACGAGGTGGTTGGCGACGAGGTGCTGGGTGGCGTCGTAGCCGCCGAGCGTGCCGGTCCAGGCGTCGACGATCTCCTGCGGGGCGAGCCGGACCGGTTCGCCGCCGGCCAGGCTCGTGTAGTCGAGCACGACCTTGTCGGCGAACAGCGCGCGCAGCTGCTGCCATTCACGCCGATCGGCATGCACGGCCATACGAGTGCAGGTCTCGGCGATCGCGTACTTGGCGGCGACGGTGGTGCCGGATTCGGGCATGGCGAGGTACCTCCTGGGCAGGGGTGGCGGGAGCCGGGTTGATCACAGCGTGCGGGCGAAGTGCTCGGCGGCCGAGTCGGCGGCGAGCGAGACATGCTGCGGCTGGTCGTAGAAGTCGAACTGGACGCCCTCGGTCCACAAGAACTCCGAGGGCCCGCCCAGGGCCGCGTGGAAGCGGCGGGCACCGTCGGGGATCGCCGCGCCCTCGCTGTGCACCAGCAACGTCGGCGCCTCGAGCCGCGGAGCGAGCGCGACGGCGTCGAAGTCCAGCCACTCCGTCCAGGCCATGACGGCGTACCGGTTGGGCCACTGCTCGATCCCGCCGCGTTCCGGGTTGAGATAGAAGTCGATGGCGAACGGCATGGCCGCCTCCGGGTCGCTGCCGCTGACCACCGGGACGTAGACGACCTCCCCGGTCTCCTCGTACCGGCGCCGGGCCGCGGCCGCCGCGGCCTTCTTCGCCTCGATGCCCTCCGGTCCGCCGTAGTTCTCCTCGCAGATACGCCGGTCGTGCAGCCACGGCGCCACCAGAGCCAGCGAGTTCACCCGGGTGTCCTGCGCGGCGAAAGCGCTCGCGTACATGGCCCCCGCGCACACGCCGAGGACGCCGAGTCCGGTGGCGGCGACGGCAGGATGGGCGGCCAGGAAGTCGGCCGCCCCCTGCAGGTCGCGGACCTTCAGCTCCGGTGACTCGTAGTCGCGCGGCACACCCTCGGACTCGCCGTATCCGGTGAAGTCGAAGGACAGCGCCGCGAAGCCACGCCGGGCCAGTTCCTCGGCGTAGCGGTCGGCCATCTGCTCCTTGACCGACGTCCATGTCCCGGCGACCAGGACTGCCGTGAAGGGAGCGGTCCCGTCGGCACCGGGATCGGATGCATCGGGATCGGGCAGGAACAGACGTCCGGCGAGCTTGCCTCCGCCACCGGCAAATCCCACCTGTTCGCACACGGGCACGTCAGAACTCCTTCGCAGAGGGACCGGAACAGCGGCCCCCACGCTCGCAGTCGACAGTTGCCCCCAACAACGCCCAATGTCTAAGCCAGAGTTGAGCGCCGCTAAACCTTGCCGCCCTCAGCCGGAGCCGTGCAGGGCGCGGCCGGTGCAGGGCTGGCAGATCTCCCGGTCCTCGCCCGGGACCGTGGAGGTGATGGCCTCGGTGTGCAGCGGTCTGCCGCACCGCGGGCAGTGGCCCGTCACCGCGTGCCGGGTGACATGGGCGGGCCACCGGCCGAAGACCTGCTCCCAGGCCGCGGCGGCGTACAGGACGTAACCCGAGGGATCCACCGCGCCGTTGAACTCGGGAACGGTCCGTTCGACGGCGTGCCGCCGGGCCGGCGCCCGCTCGAAGAGGAAGTACGCGGCGCAGTCCTCGCAGACGTACCAGGGCGTCTCCTCGGCCGCCGTGGCGCGGAGTTGCCGGCTGTAGAACTGCAACTGCTGCGAGGTGTCGAGCGATTCGACGAGCGCCTTGGTACGCGCGAACACCGCCTCCCAGTACGCCTGGGACGAGGTGACCCGCTCGGTGGGCAGGGCGTAGGCGCCGGCGCGGGACAGGGGCCGGCCACAGCAGTCGCAGACACGGTCCTCGGTGTCGGTGTCGGTGTCGGTGTCGGTGCCGGTGCCTGTGCTGGTGTCGGCTGTGTCGGCCTCCGCGGTGGCGGGTGCGCGCCGGTGCTGTCTGTCCCTGAACCATCTCACCGGCCGGCCTCCCGTTCCGCGGCTGGCTGCCTCGTACCCACACAACGTCAGGTGCACGCAGGGGAGTTGGAGGCCGGCCGGGCGGCCGTGGCCGGCTACAGTGCGGCCCTGGTGGGCATTTCGTGCGCGCGGACCCGGCCGTGCCCACGCGCCGTGATCAGCCGGCGCGGCCCCGCCCAGGCCAGAGCGGTCACCGCGCTCGGGCCGTCCCCGCCGTCCACACCGTCCCCGCCTTCCGGGCCGAGCAGACGCGCCGGGCTCAGATACGAGTGGGCCCGGCCGCTGGTCGCGTACCAGAGGGCCACCGCGCCGTCCCGCCCGCCGGTGGCCAGATGGCCGTCGGTGCCGGGCCGCCAGGCCAGGGCCGTGACCGTACGGTGGTGGCGGAGCCGGCGCGGGGCGCGGTCGGTGAGGCCGCCCCGCGAGAAGTCCCAGACGGTCACGTCCGGGGAGCCGTCCGTGGCCAGCCAGTACCCCGTCTCGTCGAAGGACAGCCGGGACACCCGCTCCGGATAGCCCCGCACGCTGAGGCCCTTGCCGCCGGGGGTGCGCCAGACGTGCACCTCGGCGTCCGCGCTGCCCGCGCACATCCATTTCCCGGTCGGGGACACGGCGAGCGCGAGCTCGCGGCCGGCGCACGCATAGCTGCCGACGGGATGCCCGGTCTGGGACTCATGGGTGTGTACGCGCCCGTCCGCGGCCACCGCCAGATGTCCCTGCGGCAGCCAGGCGACGCCGGTGACCGGCGAATCGCGGCCGTCGGTGCGCCAGGCCTCCCGGCCCAGGGCGTCGAGGACGACCGCGTGGTGCCCCGCGGCGACCGCGACCTGCTCGCCGTCCGCCGACCAGGCGGCGCCCGCGCCGGCGGCACCGGCGGTGGGCTGCGACCGGCCGGACATCCGGTTCCACAAGGTGTGCCCGCGAGGCCCGGTGGCCACCAAGTCCCGTGCATCGGGGGAGAGTTCGACCCGTTCGGCGCCGCCCGGCACGCTGAGGGAGTCGAGCGTGTCGCCGGTCGCCGCGGCCAGCACGCTGACCGTGCCTCCGGCGGTCGCGACGGCCACCAGGTCGCCGCGGGCGCTCACCGACACGGGCACGTCGTCGACGGCGACCTCCCAGAGCGGGGACGGGGCCCGGTCCGTACTCAGGCCGAGCGGAAGGCTGCCGCCCGGGCCGGGCAGGCGGTGGCGGCGCGGCAGGGCCGGGCGGGGCTGTTCGGCGCCGGGGCCCGCCGGGGGAGTGCGGGCGGTGTCCGGGCCGGG
>NZ_QUAK01000018.1 GCF_003429565.1 Streptomyces triticagri | reverse complement strand
ATCGGGGTGCCACGCGCGCGTGGCACCCCGATTCCGGCATCCGGCCCGCCCGTCGCTACGGCCTGGGCGGCACCGCGTCCCTTCTGGCCGCCACCGCTCCCCGCGTCTCCGCGACGGCCAGTCCGGCCACCGCTGCGAGCATCAGCAGCGTGCCCACCACGGTGCCCGCGGTGAGCGCCTCACCGAGCAGAGCCACCGCGATCACCGCCGCACTGACCGGCTCGAGCAGCATGATCACCGAGACGGTCGCCGAGCGCACCACCACGGCCCCGGCGAAGTAGAGCGCATAGGCGAGCGCGGTGGGGACGGCCGCGATGTACAGCAACAGCCAGACCACATCCGCGCGTTCGGCGGTGTGCGGCACCAGTCCTTCGAGCCCGGCGAGCGGCAGCAGACACAAGGCCGCGAATCCGAACGTCCAGGCAGTGGTGGCATACGCGTCGTCCCCGCCGCCGTCCCGGCCCCAGAACCTGGTCAGCAGCGTCATCGCGGCGTACCCAGAGGCGGAGAGCAACGCGAGCAGGACACCCCAGGGGCGTACGGTCGCCCCGCCGTCACCGAGGACCATCACCGCGAGCCCGGTGAGCGCACCGGCCACGGCGGCGACACCGCCGCGGCCGAGCCGCTCGGCCATGGCGAGGCGGGCCCCCAACGCGATGAGCACCGGCCCGGCACCGAGCGTGACCACCGTGCCGACGGCCAGACCGGTGCTCTGGACCGCGGCGAAATAGGCGGTCTGGAAGAGGGCGAGGGCCGCACCGAGCACGGCCGTACGACCGACACGAACCCGCCGCACGGCCTGCTTCGGCCCCAGGGAGAGGGCACCGACCAGCAGGACGAGACCACCCGCGCAGCGCCAGAACGACAGGGCTACGGGGCCGAGATCGCTGGCGCGGAAGACCAGGGACGCGGCGGCGCCCGCCGTCCCCCAGGCGACACCGGCGACGATCAGATAGAGGAGTCCCCGCCCGACGGGCAGGGCGACACCGGACAGCGGTCCGGGCACAGGAGTGGGAAGAGCATTCGACACGTGGCTTCTCCGCAAGAGACAGAGTGGATGACTGTCGTCTGCGGGCAGCGCTCAGTGGACCCGGTCGTGCCGGGTCCGGTCCGTTCGTCGCCGGTAGAGCCGCCCGCCTCAGGCGGCAGGGGGCGGAAGGACGAGCGCCGTCGAATGCATGATCGCCACCCTAGGCCTTGCTGCCCTTCTCGGACAACTGCTTCTCCGCCGCGGGAACCCCGCAGGCGACCGGCTCGTCGGGCGGATTGGCCGGCGTGGAGGACTGTGCGATGAAGGCGCCGAGCAGCACGACGAATCCGCCGAAGATCTGCGGCAGCGTGAGGTGCTCACCGAGCAGCACCCAGGCGAGCACCGTGGCGACGACCGCCTCCAGGAAGGCGACCACCCCGGCGACCTGCGGCGAGAGCCGACGCACCGCGAGCACCCCGGAACCGTAGGCGAGCACGGTGGTGACGAGCACGATCCAGGCGAGCAGCAGCAGCGCAGGCACAGGGGTGCCGTCCATCTCGGCCTGCCCGGTCAGGATCGAGAACTCGGCGTTCCAGGGCCGCGCCACCACGGTCAGCACCACCGCGCCGATCAGCAGCCCGAAGGCGATCACCCCGAGCGGATCGGGCGCCGCGTCCCCGGCGTCGCTGCCGTGATCCCCGAGGATGAAGTAGCCGGCCTGGCAGAACGCGGCACCGAGCGCGAGCAGCACCCCGATCGCATCGAACGACAGCCCTGCCCACACCTCGACGACGCAGGCGAGCCCGCCGACCGCGAGTACCACGCCGACCGCAGCGGCCCGGGTCACATGGCGCCGCTGCACGAAGCGGATCCAGCCGAGCACCAGCGCGGGCCCGAGGTACTCGATGAGCAGGGCGACACCGACGGGGATCCGGGAGATGGACGCGAAGTAGAAGGCCTGCACACCGGCGACGGCGAAGAGGCCGAAGCCGGCGAGCAGCGCGGGGCGGCGGCGCAGCAGATCGCGGTGCTTCCAGGCCACCGGCAGCATCACCAGAGCGGCACCGACCACCCGCAGCCAGGTGACGTGCAGCGGGTCCATACCCGCCTCGATCAGCGGCTTGGCCGCAACTCCCGAACCGCCGAACGAGAACGCCGAGACGAGGGCGAGCCCCAGACCGACATTCCTCCCGCGACTCCCCTGGACCCCTTGGATCCCCGCAGACGTAGACACCGGCTCATGATGACACCACCGGTCATGAGCGTCACCACCGATACCCCTGACATCTCAGGGCCTGAGACGGAGCGCCGCGCGCACCCGGAGCGCGCATGTCAGCCGTTCTCGGCGGACGGCTCCTCGGGTCGCACCCCGGCCCTGCGCAGCACCTCGACGGCACGGCACTCGGGGTCGGCCAGCAGGGCGTCGAGCAGATCGTTGCCCGAGGCCCGCTGCGCCCCACGGCGGGCGGCGGCCTCGACGGCCGCGTGCATGGCGGCCTCGGCGGAGGGCGAGAAGGCGGAGGCCTCGCGTACGACGGGTACGGCGCCGGAGTCCTCGACGGTGCCCTGCCACTGGAGTCCGTAGCCGATGCTGCGCTGGACCAGATACCCGAGGAGGCGGGCCACCTGTGCGCCGTCGGCGAAGGCGGCACGGACGGCGGGGTCGGCCTCGAGCAGGGAGTGCAGGAGATGCGCGGTGTCGATCTGGCCGTCACCGTCACGTACGGCCCGCCGCCGCGCGCCCGCCACCACGGACGTCAACTCCTCGCTGAGTCGGACGTCGGGCTCGGCTTCTGGCGTATCGGCCGCGGGGGCCGGGTGGGCGGAACTGTGCACGTACCCCACCTCATCAGCCCCCGGAGGTCCAGGCATCCCCGGGCAGAACGGTCCGGTCGTCCGACGCAGGGTGGGGATGCGCGTACGAGCCCTCCTCCTTACGGATGAGATCACCCGTATCCGCCCCCGGACGCGCGCGCCGCCTTGCTTCGCTCGCCGGCGCAACCACGCCCCGCCGCCACACGTCCCACGGAACGACGAACCGGCTTGCCCGGAGCCCTTGTCGACCCCGTCGCGCCCACCCTGCCCGCGGCACGCCACCCGATCCGCCCCGCCCCGAAGGACGGCACTCATGCCTCCCGGCCCGCGCCGCACCGTTCCCCCGGTGCCGTCGCGCACCGACGACGACTCCGGCTGCTGGCTGGTCGCACTGCCGGCGATCGACGGGAAGCAGTACGTGTACCGGGTCCACGCGCCGGCCGACGCCCTGCTCGCCGATCTCTTCTGGGAGGCCTGGCACTGCCACGACGAGCACCGGCACCCGCGGGCGTCGGACCGCTTCGACGCGGCCGTCATCCGCCGGATCGGCCTCTTGGAGCCGGGCGATCCGCCTCCCCAGGGCGCCTGACCACAATCTCTGACGGGCCGTCAGTCTTGTAAGTTGCGGACCCCGCCGCTACGTTCCGCGACCGTGGCGCTGCGCCCGCAGCAGCACCGACGAGAAGGGGTGGTCGCATGGCCGACGTCAGCGCGGAAGCACGTATCGAAGCATCGACCGAGAAGGTCTGGGCGAAGCTCAGCGACTTCTCCGTCTACGGCGAGTGGAGCGCGACCCACACCGGCTTCCCCAAGGGGGCGCCCGCCTCGCTCGAACAGGGCGGCACCTTCGAGGAGAACATGAAGCTGATGGGCTTCCCGGCGGAGGTCGTCTGGACGGTCACCGAACTCGAGCCGGGCCGCGCCCTCACCATCAAGGGCAAGGGCCCGATGGGCGTGAACGTCGGCACGCGCTACAGCCTCGCGCCCGACGGCGACGCGACCACCGTACGCATCGACGGCGAGTTCACCGGCGCGGCCG
Source organism: Streptomyces triticagri (assembly GCF_003429565.1). Lineage (GTDB taxonomy): Bacteria > Actinomycetota > Actinomycetes > Streptomycetales > Streptomycetaceae > Streptomyces > Streptomyces triticagri. The sequence goes on along the minus strand of NZ_QUAK01000018.1, from coordinate 24,491 downwards.
TCTCACTGATGGCCGGGAAGCTCAAGGACTCCGCCGGCGCCGCGCTCCAGGAGTCGCTGCGCAAGCTCGCGGCACTTGTCGCCTGACCGCACGCCCTCCACCGCCGCCCGGACACAGAACAGCGGCGCCGCACACCTCTCAGATGCGCGGCGCCGCCGCTCCGCGCGGGATCCGTGCACTCCGGCGATCGGGATCACCGGGCGGCACGGACCCCGCCGGGATGCGTTCAGTCCTCATCGGCGAGGATCAGATACAGCTTCTTACGAGCCTCGTTGACGACCCCCAGCGCCTTCTCGCGCTGTTCGGGCGATCCGGTCTTCCAGACCTGGCCGAACGCCTCCATCAGACCGAATCCGGCCTGCCGGATCTCGTTGACCGACTCCCAGTCGACGCCACGGCCGGCCTGCTCCCAAGGAGCGTCGGGACCCTCGGCAGCCGCCTCGGTCCCCTGCTGGGTGAGCGAGAAGAGCTTCTTCCCGCCCTCCGTCGCGGAGCCGATGAGCCCCTCGTCCTCGAGGAGCTGCAGCGTCGGATAGACCGACCCCGGGCTGGGCTTCCAGGCGCCGCCACTGCGCTCGGCGATCTCCTGGATCATCTCGTAGCCGTGCATCGGGCGTTCCTTGAGCAGGGCCAGGATCGACGCACGTACGTCGCCTCGCCGAGCCCTGCCCCGCGGCCCGCCGCGCCCACGCCCGCCCCAGGGGCCACCGGGACCCCCGAAGCCGGGGCCGAAGGGCCCGAACGCGGCCCGCAGGCCCTCGAATTCACCCCGACCGGGACGTCCGGACCCATCGGGACCCCGCCACCGGCCACGGCCGTGCTGGTGCTCGTGTTCGTACTCGTGTCCATGGGGACGCATCGCAACCACCCCTCTCATCGATGTACTGTCGCGATGCGTCAACGATATATCGCTATAGTTCGTTTGGCAATCCCTGACGAATGCGCTGGTCACGGCCTCGAAGAAGGGCCGGAATCCGCTCAACCCGGCGGGGCTCGGGCAACCCGCCCGCCGCGCGGCCCGGTCCCTGGGATCGATCGCGGAACCCGCCGCAGGCGAAGGGACAGCAGATGTCAGCACGGACCACCACCGCCCTGGTGGGCACGACCACGGCTGCGGCGCTGGCGGTGGGTCTGCTCGCCGCCCCCGCCGCGGCGGCCGAGTCGCCCGCCACCGACCACCACCACCGAGCGACTCGGAGCGCCATGGACGCGACCGTCCGGGACGGCACGCCAGGGGTGATCGGCCGGGCCACGGACCGACACGGCACCTGGAGCGGCACGTCAGGCGTCGGCGACCTCGAGACCGGCGACCCGCGCGGCACCGACGAGCGCTACCGGACCGGCAGTGTCACCAAGACCTTCGTGGCGACGGTGCTGCTCCAACTCGAGGCGGAGGGCAGCGTGGACCTCGACGACACGGTCGAGCGCCGGCTTCCCGGCCTGGTGCGCGGCCACGGCCACGACGGCGGACGCGTCACGATCCGCCAACTCCTCAACCACACCAGCGGCATCTACGACTACCTCGCGGACGACGACTTCGCGCGCGCCACCGCCCGGCCGGACGGCTTCTTCAAGAACCGCTACGTCACCTGGTCCCCCGAGCAGTTGGTCGCGATCGCCATGCGCCACCGTCCGGACTTCACACCCGGCACGGACTGGCGGTACTCCAACACCAACTACCTGCTCGCAGGCCTGATCATCGAGAGAGCCACCGGACGGCCGTACGGAGACGAGGTGCGCCGGCGCATCATCGAGCCGCTCGGGCTGCACGCCACCACGCTGCCCGGTACGGACCCGCTGGTGCCCCGGCCCAGCAGCCGCGCGTACTCGAAGCTCGCCGAGGACGCCACGGGACCGACGTACGACGTCACGGAGTTCAATCCGTCCAGCGCCTGGGCGGACGGCGAGCTGATCTCGACCGCGGCCGACCTGAACCGCTTCTACTCGGCCCTGCTGCGCGGCCGACTGCTGCCCGAGCGGCAGTTGGCCGCGATGAAGACGACCGTCCCCGTCGGCGAGGAGCGCCCGGGGGCGAGTTACGGTCTCGGCCTCAGCCACCGCAAGCTCAGCTGCGGCCGACAGGTGTGGGGCCACTCCGGCGGCATCCTCGGCTCGGTCTCCGACGCCGTGACGACCGAGCACGGCGGCCATTCGTTCGCCTTCAATCTCAACGGCGACTGGAACGGCGAGGGCGGCGAGCTCATCGAGGCGGAGTACTGCGGCAAGTGAGCCCGGCGCCAGGGTGGTTGAACTGCGGGGAGGGGGTGCCGGAGTACGCGGCCCCCTCCCCGGCACCCCCGGTCGCCACCCGCGTCAGTGCACCGAGAAACCACCGTCCACGAAGATCGACTGACCGGTGACGTACGCCGAGGCACCACTGGCCAGGAACACCGCCGCACCCGCGAAGTCCTCCGCAAGCCCGTTCCGGCCGACCATGGTGCGCGCCGCGAGCGCCTCGACCCGCGCCGGGTCGGAGGAGAGCCGGGCGTTGAGCGGCGTCATCACGAACCCGGGCACGAGTGTGTTGCACGTGACGCCGTACGGGGACCAGGCCTCCGCCTGGGAGCGTGCGAGGGACTCGAGGGCGCCCTTGGAGACCCCGTACGCCCCGCTCTGCACGAAGGCGCGGTGCGCCTGCTGGGAGGTGATGTGGATGATGCGTCCGAAACCGCGCTCGGCCATGCCGGGACCGAAGCGACGGCCAAGCAGGAACGGCGCGTCGAGGTTCACCGACATCGTGGTGTCCCAGACGTCGTCGTCGAGTTCGCCCATCGGTGGGCGGAGGTTGATGCCCGCACAGTTGACGAGGATGTCGGGCTCGCCGAAGTGCTCGACGGCCTCATCGGCGGCCGCGCGGACCCCGGCACGGCTGCCCAGATCCGCACTCACCCGCGCCGCCCGGCAGCCTGCCCCGGTCAGGTCGGCGACGGTCTCGTCGAGACTCGACTCGGTGCGTGCGACGACCACGACGCTCGCACCCGCCCGCGCGAGGGCTTCTGCGACGGCCCGTCCGATGCCGGAACTGCCGCCCGTGACCAGCGCGGTCCGGCCGTCGAGCGAGAAGAGGTCACGGAGGTAGTTGTCGTTCCTGTTCATGCCGGGACCCTGTCATGCGCTCGCGAGCGTCGGCCATCCGGGCTCCGCCATGCCGCCGGCAGGTCCCGTATGCCGGTCCCTCTGAGTGGCCCCGGGATTTGAGGCCAGACACCCTGGATTGGCCTTGGCCGACCGTTTCCACGTCTGCCTAGCCTGCGGTCATGAGAATCCGCATCGTCGACGCCTTCACCGATCGCGCCTTCACCGGCAATCCGGCCGGCGTCATGCTCCTGGACGCCTTCCCGACGGACGACTGGATGCAGCGCGTCGCCCTCGAGGTCAATCACGCCGAGACGGCCTTCGCCCATCCGCTGCCGCCCGGCGGCGAGGCGGACTGGGCGCTGCGCTGGTTCACCCCGGCCACCGAGGTCGACCTGTGCGGGCACGCCACCCTGGCCACCGCGCACGTACTGCACAGCACGGGCACCGCGGAGGGATCCCTGCGCTTCGCCACCAGAGCGGGTGTACTCACCGCACACACCGCGGCCGACGGCTCGATCACCCTCGACTTCCCGACGGCACCCCTCACCGAGGAGCCGGTCCCCGAAGGCCTCGCGGCGGCACTCGGTGCCGAACCGCTCTCGGCCCACGACACCGGCCCGCACTGCGGCGATCTCCTCGTGGAGCTCACCGACGAGGCGGCCGTACGGGCTCTCGCACCCGACCTGGCGGGTCTGGTCCGCCATTCGCGGCGCGGCATCATCGCCACCGCACGGGCCGCCGACCCGGCCGGCGGCTACGACTACGTGTCACGCTGCTTCTTCCCACGCGTGGGCATCGACGAGGACCCGGTGACCGGCAGCGCGCACACCGCCCTCGCCCCGTACTGGTCGCAACGCCTCGGGAATCCGGAACTCACGGGGCTGCAGGCCTCCGCACGCTCCGGCCGTGTCCGCACCACCCTCAAGGGCGACCGCACCCTGCTCACGGGACACGCGGTCACCGTGATCGAAGGCGAGTTGCTGGTCTGACGCGGCTGTACGGCTCCGGGGGTACGACGGACTCCGGGGGACGACGCGGGCGCGCGCCTCAGGCGGTGGGCAGCCAGCCCACCTTGCCGGCCAGCACCGCGTACCCGACGAACGCCCCCACATCGAGCAGGGTGTGGGCCACCACGAGCGGCCCCACCCGCCCCCAACGCCGGTACAGGAACACGAAGACCACACCCATGACCATGTTGCCGATGAAACCGCCGACGCCCTGATAGAGGTGGTACGAGCCGCGCAGCACCGAACTGGCCCCGAGCGAGGCCATCGGCGACCACCCCAACTGGTCGAGCCGGCGCAGCAGATAGCCGACGACGATCACTTCCTCGACGATCGAGTTCTGCATCGCCGAGAGCACCAGAACGGGGAACTTCCACCACACTTCGGGCAGCGCCTCCGGCACCACCGTGAGGTTGAACCCGAGCGCTCTGACGGTGAGATAGAAGGCGATTCCGGTGCTTCCGATCACCGCGGCGACGCCCGCCCCGCTGCCGAGATCGAACCACGGACGGCGCCGGTCGAAGCCGATCGCCCGGAAGCCGGCGCCCTCTCTCAGGAGCAGATGAGCGACGAGCGCGACGGGCACCAGGGCGGTTGCGATCCCGAACAACTGCCAGGCCAGATCAAGCCATGGACGCCCTGGGGCGGCCGAGGCGTTCAGGGTCGCCGCCTGGTCCTTGAGACCGCCCGGTTTCGTCACCGACCCGACAAAGCTGATCAGCGCGGACACCCCGCTCGCACCTAGCGAAAGCCCCAGAACGAGCAGTGTCTCGTCCCGCAGAATTCGCCGTGATCTGCCCTCGACGGGAAAAGAACCGGCCACCGGACCCACCTCCGACTGCACCTCTGCCTCCACTTGTTCAATCCCGCCGCATCCCCCTCCCTGCCCCGCTATGGTCTCGAATGCAGGTACGAAGATCGTGTGCGACAGGCCGTCGGGGGGCGGTACGCCGGATCTGGCGTTCGCACCCCTGCATGACTTGTTCACTCAGGGAGGGCACCACTGCCATGGGACGACACAACATGTCCGACCCGTACGCGACGGACGGGACGCGGCAGGCACCGCGTGCCCGCCGTCGTACCGTGGCGATCGCCACCGTACTGGTCCTTGCTGTGGCGGGCGGCACCGCGGTGGTCGCACAGAACGGACTGTTGCCGTCCTTCGGTGACTCGTGCGACGACGACGCCGTACGTCTCGACCTGGTCGCCTCTCCGGACGTCGCCCCCGCCCTGACGGAGACGGCCGAATACGTGCGGGACAACGACGTGACCTCGGACGGCCGTTGTCTGGACATCCGGGTCACCGACCGCGAGGCGTACAAGGTCGCGGACTCGCTGCGCTCCGGCAAGGGTGCGCCCGATTTCGAGGTGTGGGTGCCCGATTCGAGCCTGTGGGTGGAGCAGGCGTCGGCGGGCGACGAGCGCGTCCCCCTCACGGCCGCGGGGAACATCGCGACCTCGCCGGTCACCATGGGCATGGTCCCGTCCGCGGCCAAGTCGCTCGGCTGGCCGGAGAAGAAGTACTCCTGGGCCGAGTTGACGGCCGCCGCCACCGCCGGCGACAAGCTCCGCCTCGGCGCCGCCGATCCGGCACGCAGTGCCAGTGGCCTCCTCGCGCTCACCAAGATCGGCGCGTCCGCCAAGAAGTCGGGCGGGGCCGACAGCGACACCCAGGTCGCCGCCACGGCCAAGCTGCTCGCCCAGCGCACCAGTGACAGCGACGCCCAGGCCCTGGAGACGGTGGCCCGTGACGACTCCGGCACCGAACGGGGCAATCCGCGCCGCAACCAGGCCCTCGTCGTCTCGGAGCAGGCCGCCTTCACCCACAACGACGACGCCGAACAGGCGGGCAGCCTGCAGCTCTTCTACCCGAAGGACGGCTCGCCCCAGCTCGACTACCCGTTCACGCTCGTCGACGAATCCCGGCTCTCCACCGACGAGAGCCGGGCCGCGCTGCGTTTCATGGCCCTGATCGGCGAGCAGCGCGGCGCCAAGACTCTTCGTTCGCACGGATTCCGTACGGGCACCGGCGAGGCGACCGGAGCGCTCGTCACCTCGGCCGGGGGCAGCGAACCCCAGCCGTACCGGACGGCCGCCTCGTCCCAGCCGCCGTCCGCCAAGCAGGTCCAGGAGACCCTGGGCATGTGGACCATCACCGTGCAGAGCGCCCGGCTCGGCGTGGTCGTGGACGTCTCAGGGTCGATGGCACAGGTCGTGCCCGGCCACGACCAGTCGCGCCTTGACGTCACCAAGTCCTCGCTGATCCAGGCGCTTTCGCAGTTCACACCCGAGGACGAGATCGGGCTCTGGGAGTTCTCCACGCTGCTCGACGGCAAGCGCGACTACCGCAAGCTGGTACCCACCCAGCGCCTCGGCGACCGCACCAAGGACGGCAGCACCCACCGCGACCGCCTCACCGCCGAGTTCGGCCGCCTGCAGCCGGTCCCGGACGGCGCCACCGGCCTCTACGACACCACGCTCGCCGCCTACAAGGAGGCCCAGTCCTCGTACGTGAGCGGGAAGTTCAACGCGGTGGTGCTCCTGACGGACGGAGCCAACGAGGACCCCGGCTCCATCTCCCGCAGCGGCCTGGTCACCGAACTCGAAAAACTGGCGGACCCGAAGCGTCCGGTACCCCTGATCGCGATCGCCGTCGGGCCGGACGGCGACGAGCAGGAGGTCCAGGAGATCGCCGAGGCCACCGGCGGCTCCGGCCACCAGGTCGACGACCCGGCGCAGATCCACGAGGTCATCCTCAAGGCCATCATGTCGGCCGGCCAGGGCTGAGGCCTGCGGTGCGGCCTCGGCCGGGCCCCGGGACGCACAGGACGCTCACGGCAGGACCGGCTCCGCGACGACACCCACCGGCCAGGTGTGCACGGGCTCGCCGTGCCGCATCAGCTCGGCGTAGCGGCGGGTGGTGGCCGCCAGCGCCGTCTGCCGGTCGTGGCCCTCGTCGAGCGCCCGGTGATAGGTGGCCACCTGCCAGGAGGCTCCGTTGACCCGCAGCCGGCAGCGTTCCTCGATCACTCCCAGATAGAAGTCGCGGTCGGCCGGTTCCACACCCCAGGCGTCCAGTCCGGCGGCGGCGAGCGGCAGCAGCTCCTCGCGTACGAGATCCACGGCCGCGCGCTTGCCGACACCGGCGAACCGGCCCGGCCGCGGCCACTCGATCTCGGCGTCGATACCGTGCCGGCAGGCCGCCTCGAAGTTCGCCGCGGCCGACTCGAAGGGCAGCCGCGTCCACACCGGCCGCGCATCCTCGGCGAGCGCCCGCACGATCCCGTAGTAGAAGGCGGCATTGGCGATCACATCGGTGACCGTGGGTCCCGCGGGCAGCACGCGGTTCTCCACCCGCAGATGCGGTACGCCGTCGGCGATGCCGTAGACCGGACGGTTCCAGCGGTACACCGTGCCGTTGTGCAGGACCAGTTCGGCAAGTTCCGGCACCCCGCCGGCGTCGAGCACCCGCAGCGGATCCTCGTCGTCGTGCAGCGGGAGCAGGGGCGGGAAGTAGCGCAGATTCTCCTCGAAGAGCTCGAGTGCCGAATCGATCCAGCGCTCGCCGAACCAGGTGCGCGGCCGCACGCCCTGCGCCTGCAGTTCCGGCGGGCGGGTGTCCGTCGACTGCAGGAAGAGCGGTGGCCTGGACTCGCGCCACAGTTCATGACCGAACAGGAAGGGGGCGTTGGCGCCGAGCGCGATCTGCACGGCGGCGACCGCCTGCGCCGCGTTCCACACATCGGCGAACCGGTNGCGTTGGCGCCGAGCGCGATCTGCACGGCGGCGACCGCCTGCGCCGCGTTCCACACATCGGCGAACCGGTCGGGGGTGACCTGCAGATGGAGCTGGACCGAGGTGCAGGCGGCCTCGGGTGCGATGGACGCGGAGGTGCAGCGCAGGCGCTCCACACCCTCGATGTCGAGCGTGAAATCCTCACCGCGGGCCGCGACCATCTGGTCGTTCAGAAGGGCGTATCGATCGACGGCGGAGAGATTCGAGGACACCAGATCGTCCGGGGTGAGCGTCGGCAGAATACCGATCATCACGATCCCGGCGGAGACTTCGGACGCCTTTCGGTGGGCGTAGGCCAGGCCGGTGCGTATCTCCTCGGCCAGCTGATCGAAGACGCGTCCGCTCAACCGGTGCGGAGCAATGTTCACTTCGAGATTGAACATCCCGAGCTCGGTCTGGAAATCCCCGCTCGCTATTCTCTGCAGCACCTCGCCATTCATCATCCTCGGCAGTCCGTCCGGCCCCGCGAGGTTCAATTCGATCTCGAGCCCCATCAAGTTGCGCGGGCGGTCGAAGTGTCGACCGTCGAGAAGCAGGCGCAGTGCGGCCAGGCACTGCTGCAGCTTCCGCCGGTACCTCCGGCGGTCGGACAGGTCGAACGCCCCGGCCGCGACCTTCTCCCCCATCGAAGCTTCCCTCCTCGATTGGGCAGCCCGCCGCTCCCGCCGCCGCGTCACGGGGGATGATGCCCAGGTGGTGTGATCGATAACGCCTCGCACATGCCCGACCACGCATGCGCTCAACCCCCTTGTCCCGCGGCACATTCGCCCGGCATGCTGCATTACGCAGTTGCAGCGGCCTGAATGCATTGGGAAAAGCGCCGACGAGAACCGGCCTTCCGCCCTCTCGGCTGCAGACGAGGTGAGATGGTTGACCACCGGACAGTTCCAGGGAAAACCTCCCCGGGATTCGACCGAATTGACCCTTGCCTGCAATGTACGGGACAGCTAGCCGAAACATCGGGCGAACATACGTCGTATAAACTCCGCGAACGAGGCGATGAGTTGGTGCCCTCCCCCACGGCACCGACCGACGGCCCCGCACCGACGACGCCGTTCGTGCCTGCCCTGCGTTTCTCCAGCCTGTCGAAGTGAGAGGCGACCCACCATGCCGCTGCACGTATCCCCGGCCCCCGCGCCAGCCCTGCGCAGCGTCCTCGCGGCACTCGACTCCCCCACCGCCGTGCGCGAGGCGCCCACCCCGTCACTGCGGTCCGCAGCAGGACCGTCCACGCCGGAACGCCCGCTTCCCATCCATCTCCTCACCCCGATGACCGCGGGGTCCACCACCCCGGCCCGCACCCGCCTGACCGGCTGGCGCTTCCTCATCCGCAGCGACGGCCGTACGTCCGCGGCCGCGGACGCCGTCCTGACCGCGGACGGCTGGACCTTCTCGCGCTTCTTCGAGGGCCCCTATCTCGCCTCCACCGAACGGGCCCTGCGCCAGGCCGAATCGCTGCCCGCGGCGTACCAGCCGAGACTCCTGTCGGTACCCGAGCTGTACATGCTGACCCTGTGGCTGCACACCGACTGCGCGTCCGACGGCACCACCGACACCCCCGCGGACAGCGACCTGCTCATCCCGCTCGCCCCCGCCCCGCCCGGCATCGCGGCCCACCATCCGCAGCGCGTGGACGATCTGCTTCCGGCCCTGTCCCTCCGGCTGGCCACGGCGCCGATGCTCGCCGCTCCGGCGTGACGGGCCTGACGGGCTTGACGGGCCTGACGGGCTTGAGGGGCCTGATGGGCAATCAGGGGCACCGCACCGAGATGACTAGTGCCTTTCGGCCATGTTGAACCACCCGCCCGGGCGGCCCAGTTGAGCTGAACCGTCCGCACGGGTGATGCGTCCTTACCCGCAGAGGACGAGCTGCCGCGAAATCCCTGCGGATCGACGCCCGCGGGGCAACACTGGGACCGACCGAACTGATACGGGGGGCGGTTATGGACACCGCATCAAGCCGCAGGACACACGTCTCGACGCAGCGAAAGAACACACCCATGTGCCAGCATCAGCCACCCTGCCCCACCGCCGACTCTGCGGACCGGGAGGCCGCACTGCTTGTCGCGCACCACCCGGAGCAGGGCTGGAGCCTGCTGTGCAACGGCGTCCTGCTCTTCGAGGACACCGGCGAACTCCTGCCGAACGGCAGGATCATCGCACCACACCGTCCGCTCGCCGCGGACCGCGTGATGCGCGCCGCCTGACCGCGGCAGTACGACCTGGGGCCGGCCCGGAGGAGTCCTCCGAACCGGCCCCGACGCATGTCCGGCGTCAACAGCCGCCCGGCCGGGCGTTCTACGCCAGCCGGCCGACCGCCCTTCGCTCAGTCGTCGTATCAGCCGCCGTGTCAGTCGTCGTAGGAGTCCACCGGCGGGCAGGAGCAGACCAGATTGCGGTCCCCGTACGCCTGGTCGATACGCCGCACCGGCGGCCAGTATTTGTCGGAGGCCTCCACGCCCACGGGGAAGGCCGCCTCCTCGCGGGTGTACGGGTGCTCCCAGTCGCCGGCCAGCGTGGCGGCCGTGTGCGGGGCGTTGCGCAGCGGATTGTCGTCGGCCGACCATGCTCCGGAGCCGACCTGCTCGATCTCGCCGCGGATCGCGATCATCGCCTCGCAGAAGCGGTCCAGCTCCCCGAGGTCCTCGCTCTCGGTGGGCTCGATCATCAGCGTCCCGGCGACGGGGAACGACATGGTCGGTGCGTGGAAGCCGTAGTCGATCAGCCGCTTGGCGATGTCGTCCACGGTCACGCCGGTCGCCTTGGTCAGCGGCCGTACGTCGATGATGCACTCGTGCGCGACGAGCCCACCCGGCCCGGTGTACAGGACCGGGTAGTGCGGCTCGAGCCGCTTGGCGATGTAGTTCGCGCCGAGCACCGCGACCTGCGTGGCCCGCTTGAGCCCTTCGCCGCCCATCAGCCGCATGTACGCCCAGGAGATCGGCAGAATGCCGGCCGAGCCCCACGGGGCGGCGGAGACCGGGCCCACCCCGGTCTCCGGGCCCGCCGCCGGCTGCAGGGGGTGGTTCGGCAGATGCGGGGCCAGGTGGCCGCGGACCGCGACGGGGCCCACGCCCGGACCGCCGCCGCCGTGCGGGATGCAGAACGTCTTGTGCAGATTCAGGTGCGAGACGTCGCCGCCGAAGTGGCCCGGCTCCGCAAGGCCCACCAGGGCGTTGAGGTTCGCCCCGTCCACGTACACCTGACCGCCCGCGTCGTGCACGGCGGCACAGATGTCGGCGACGTGCTCCTCGAACACTCCATGCGTGGACGGATAGGTGATCATCAGCACGGCGAGCTCGTCGCGGTGCTTCTCGATCTTCGCGTGCAGGTCCTCGATGTCGATCTCGCCGTCGTCCGAGGTCTTGACCACGACGACCTTCATTCCGGCCATCACGGCGCTCGCGGCATTAGTGCCGTGCGCCGAGGACGGGATCAGGCACACGGTGCGCTGCTCGTCGCCGTTCGCCCGGTGGTAGCCGCGCACCGCGAGCAGACCCGCGAGCTCGCCCTGCGAACCGGCGTTGGGCTGCAGCGACACCTTGTCGTAGCCGGTGACCTCGGCGAGCCGCTCCTCCAGCTCACGGATCAGCGTGAGATAGCCCTGCGCCTGGTCGCCCGGCGCGAAGGGGTGCAGCGTGGCGAACTCGGGCCAGGTGACGGCCTCCATCTCGGCCGTCGCGTTCAGCTTCATCGTGCAGGAGCCGAGCGGGATCATGCCCCGGTCGAGCGCGTAGTCGCGGTCGGAGAGCCGGCGCAGATAGCGCAGCATCGAGGTCTCCGAGCGGTACTGGTGGAAGACCGGATGCGTGAGGTACGCGTCGGTGCGAAGCAGCGCCTCCGGCAGCGTGTCCCGGACCGTGCCGTCCAGGGCATCCACATCCGCGTCCACACCGAACGCCGCCCATACTGCGGCGAGTTGAGCACGCGTGGTGGTCTCGTCGCAGGCGATGGACACCCGGTCGCCGTCGACCTGGCGCAGATTGACGCCGCCCTCACGCGCGGCGGCGACGATCCCGTCCGCCTTCCCCGGCACGCGTACGGTGACGGTGTCGAAGTACGCCCCGTGCTCGACCTCCACTCCGCCCGCCTTCAGCCCTTCGGCGAGGATCACGGCGTAGCGGTGCGTGCGGGCGGCGATCTCCTTCAGCCCCTGCGGGCCGTGGTAGACGGCGTACATCCCGGCCATCACGGCGAGCAGCACCTGGGCGGTGCAGATGTTGCTGGTCGCCTTCTCACGGCGGATGTGCTGCTCACGGGTCTGCAGCGCGAGCCGGTACGCCCGGTTCCCGTCCGCGTCCACCGAGACGCCGACCAGGCGCCCGGGCAGGCTGCGTGCGAACTTCTCCCGTACGGCCATGTATCCCGCGTGCGGACCGCCGAAGCCCATCGGCACTCCGAAGCGCTGCGTGGTGCCCACCGCGATGTCCGCACCGAGTTCGCCCGGCGAGGTGAGCAGCGTCAGGGCGAGCAGATCGGCGGCGACGGTGACGATCGCACCGAGCTCGTGCGCCTGGTCGACCAGCGGCTTCAGATCCCGTACCGCGCCCGAGGCACCCGGGTACTGGAGGAGCACACCGAACACTCCGCGCTCGGCGACCTCGGCCGGGATGCCCTCCGAGAGATCGGCCACGACGACCTCGACACCGGTCGGTTCGGCCCGGGTCCGGATCACCGCGACGGTTTGCGGGAGCGCTTCGGCGTCGATCAGGAAGACGCCGTCCTTGACCTTGCCGACCCGCCGCGCGAGCGCCATCGCCTCGGCCGCCGCGGTGCCTTCGTCGAGCAGGGAGGCTCCGGAAGTGGGCAGACCGGTCAACTCGGCCACCACGGTCTGGAAGTTGAGCAGAGCCTCGAGCCGGCCCTGCGAGATCTCGGGCTGGTACGGGGTGTACGCCGTGTACCAGGCAGGGTTCTCCATGACGTTGCGCAGGATGACGGGCGGGGTGAAGGTGCCGTAGTAGCCGAGGCCGATCATCGGGGTCACGACGTCGTTGCGGTCCGCGAGCGAGCGGAGCTCGGCGAGCACCTCGGCCTCGCTGCGGCCCTGTTCGAGCCGCAGTGCCTCCGCACTCTTGATCACGTCCGGCACGGCGGCCGCGGTCAGCTCGTCGAGCGATCCGTATCCGACCTGGGCCAGCATCTTGGCCCTGGCCTCGGCGTCCGGGCCGATATGGCGCTGCTCGAACGGAATTCCACGCTCCAGCTCGGTGAGCGGAATGCGATTGGCGGTCATTGCGGAGGCCTCCTGGTCGTTCGCGACCTACGAGGGGCACCACGGCGCGGGTACCCGGACGGCCTCCCCCTCTGTCATCTCAACCTGAGAGCTTCACCGGGAGGCTCCGCGCCACCCGGCTTGCACCGTCGGTGAGAGCGGAAGCCGTTGACACCCGCCCTGCTTTCCAGAGTGACCTCGTCCGTGCGGTACTGGGGCCTGAGAGATTCCGGGGAGGATTTGCTCCTTCGGCGCCACCGGTGATCTCCACCGGAGAGCTCTCCCGCACGGGGTCGACAGCCGTCTGCCAGCCTACCAGCGAGGTCCGCGCCCGAACCCTCGAGTGGCCGAGGCCGCCGTTCTGCTCTTTCGTAGGGGATACGGATGAGTTGCGACGTGCTGGAGGGACCGTGCAGACGGACATCGATCCGCGCAGCCTGATCGGCCGCAGGGCCTTCGACCGCGACGGCACCAAGCTCGGAACGGTCGACGAGGTCTATCTCGACGATGCGACGGGCGTACCCGAATGGGCAGCGATACGCACGGGTCTCTTCAGCCGGGACGCCTTCGTCCCCTTGGAACCCAGCGATCTCGTGGACGGTGCGCTGCGTGTGCCCTTCGTCCGCTCCCTGATCCGCGACGCCCCCGACTTCGGCGTCGGCCGCCATCTCTCCCCCGAGCAGGAACTGCAGTTGTACCGCCACTACGGCATCGACGTCGCGCCTCCCGGCAGGCCCGCGCCGCCCCCGCCGGACCGGGATTTCGGCCGCATCGCGGGCACGGACGACACCCACTGAACCGGCGGCGGCGCCGCACCCGTCTCTGTGCCCTCACCCGTCTCCGTGCCCTCACGGGCCGGTCGGCGCACCCGGCACCTCGGTGCCGGCCACCTCCCCTCCGGTCACCAGCGGCAGCGGCTCGGCGGGATCCAGGTCCGGATCGTCCGTCCGGAACGTACGCACCCGCCCCGGCGCGGAGTCCGGCGTCTCGAACCGCACGGTCACCCTCCCGAGCCCGCTGCCCTGCACCCACCCCGGCCCGAACTCCGTATGCCGCACGTCCTTCCCAGCGGCCCAGATCCGCTCCGCCGGTTCCGCACGCGGCGCCGCCTCTGCCTCCTCGCCGGCGCCGGCTCCCGAAGCAACCTCCTCGCCCGGCCCTGAGCCGGCGGGCTCCGCCGTCAGCTCCTCCTCCACCACCCCGTCCGGATGCACATGCGCCTGCGCGAACAGGTCCTCCTGGGTGAAGTCGGCGAGCCCGCTCACTCCCACCCCGAGCAGCCGCACCCCGCCCGTGGTGTCCACACCGTCCAGGAGCCGCGCGGCAGCCTCCCGCACCACCGAGGGATCGTCCGTCGGCCCGCGCAGCGTCTCCGACCTGGTCAGCGTCGAGAAGTCGTACCGCCGGATCTTCAGCACCACCGTGCGCCCCGAGCGGTCGGCCGCACGCAGCCGCTGCACGCACCGCTCGGCCAACCGCCCCACCTCGAGCCGGACCCGTACCCGGTCGTGGATGTCCACATCGAAGGTGTCCTCCACGGACACCGACTTGGTGTCCCGCTCGGCCACCACCGGCCGCTCGTCATGCGCGAGTGCCATCGCGTGCAGTGCGATCCCGTGCGCCTTCCCGAGCAGGCGCACCACCTCGTCCTCGCCCGCCTCCGCGATCTCCCCGACTGTGACGATCCCGGCCCTCCTCAGATGATCCGCCGTCGCCGGTCCGACCCCGGGCAGCGTACGGACCGGCATCGGCGCGATCAGCTCACGCTCCATGCCCGCGGGGATGAGCACCAGGCCGTCGGGCTTGGCCTGCTCGGACGCGATCTTGGCGAGCATCTTGCAGCTGGCCAGACCCACCGACCCGGTCAGCCCGGTGACCTCCCGTATCCGCTCCCGCAAGCGCCGCCCCGTCTCACGCGCCGAAGCCTCGTCCCATGCGGCACCGGCCGTCTCCAGGTCCACGAACGCCTCGTCCAGGCTCAGTGGCTCCACCAGCGGCGAGAGCTCGCGCAACAGGCCCATGACCTGCTCGCTGATGTCGCGGTAGAGCCCGAATCGCGGCACCAGATATGCGGCGTTCGGCGCAAGCCTGCGCGCCTGAGCCATGGGCATGGCTGAATGCACTCCGAAGCGTCGGGCCTCGTACGACGCGGTGGCGACGACGCCACGCGGCCCCAGGCCGCCCACAACGACCGCCTTGCCGCGCAGGCTCGGCTTCGCCGCCTGCTCCGCCGAGGCGAAGAAGGCATCCATGTCCAGGTGAAGAATCGAGGGCACCGGTCTCACACCACCGATGCTGCCCTACGCCACTGACAATCCGCCGCCGGCGGGCCCGCCCGCTCAGACCGCCCGGTTACGACGGCGTGCCAGCTCGTCGGCCGGGTGGTTCCCGATCAGCGTCTCGCCGGTGTCCACACGCTCGCCGTGCAGCTGCGAAACGGCCGCCTCGACATCGCGGCAGACCACACCCACGGCGATCCCGAAGACCCCTTGCCCGCCCTGCAGCAGACCGACCACCTCGTCCGGCGAGGTGCACTCGTAGACCGTGGCACCGTCACTCATCAGCGTCATCCGCTCGAGGTCCGCGAACTCCCGGTCCCGCAGATGCTGGACCGCCGTACGGATGTTCTGCAGCGAGACCCCGGTGTCGAGAAAGCGCTTGACGATCTTGAGAACCACGACATCCCGGAAGCTGTACAGCCGCTGCGAGCCCGACCCCTGGGCCGAGCGGACACTCGGCTCCACCAGACCGGTACGCGCCCAGTAGTCGAGCTGCCGATAGGTGATGCCGGCGGCCGCGCACGCCGTCGGCCCGCGGTACCCGATCCGGTCGGACGCATCCCCAGCACCCGACCGCACCTCGGCCGACCGCATCGGAACCTGCCCGGCCGCGTCGCTGTGCAGCGGATACGGACTGCCCGCCGCCGAACCGTCGCCGCTGCTTCTCACGCCGACCTCCGTCCTTGACCTGCCTTCTCGAAGGTAGGGAGTACCCAGGGGCACGTCAACGAACGCCACACTCGCCACGCCGGGTGATAATCACCCCGAAACGCGTTTCGCAGGCGATATGGCTGGGAAAGGCTGACCGAATGGCCTGAAGCAGGCCATCGGCCACCGGTCACTGGCTGTTGGTACCGAAGTCCTCCGGCGAGATCTGGTCGAGGAACTCGCGGAATTTCTCCACCTCGTCCTCCTGCTCGTCCGGAATGGCGATTCCCGCGTCGTCGAGCACATCGTCACTGCCGTAGATCGGCGTACCGGTGCGCAGGGCGAGCGCTATGGCGTCGGAGGGGCGGGCACTGACTTCCACGCCACTGGCGAAGACCAGATCCGCGTAGAAGACACCGTCCCGCAGATCCGTGATCCGCACCTCGGTGAGCTCCTGGCCCACAGCCTCGAGCACGTCCTTGAAAAGGTCGTGCGTGAGCGGCCTCGCAGGCGCCATGCCCTGCTGCGCGAAGGCGATCGCGGTCGCCTCACCTGGTCCGATCCAGATGGGGAGGTACCGGTCACCTCCCACTTCACGCAGGAGCACGATCGGTTGGTTGGAGGGCATTTCGACCCGGACACCGACAACGTCGAGCTCATTCACACAGCAACCCTAGGACCTGCCCGGCAGGTTTGGGTAGTCGGGCACCCGTACGGTCAGGGCAGCCGCACGCCGAGAGCCGTCCGGACGAGGGCCGCATGGAGCTCCACGGTCAGCCCGGCCAGCTCCTTCGTACGCTCTTCCGCGGCCGCCCGGGTCTTCGGGTTCCGATGTCGTCGCAATGCTCCGACCAGCTGGTCCACCAGCAGGGCCTGTCGATCCGCGGCGCCCTTCATGGCGCGCAGATGCCGTGGTTCGATGCCGAGGCCGCCGAGCGCCGCGAGCAGCTTCGCGACCTCGACAGTTTCACGCGGATACCCTCCGCCCTCCACGGGTGCGATTAGCCCGTACGACTCCCACTCGGTCAGCTCGGACTCGTCCGCCTGCGCCGCGGCGAGCAGTTCCGCCCGACCGATCAGCGCAACCGTGCGCCCGTCCGACACCGCGGAATCGCCGTTGTCCGACCGCCGGCGCTCGGGGACCGACGGCACGGCCGCCTCACCGCGCTCCACGGCCACCAGGTGTTCCCTGATGACCTTGAGAGGCAGATAGTGATCGCGCTGCATCCGCAGGACCTGAGCGAGCCGCTCCACGTCCTCCGGGCTGAACTTCCGATACCCGGACGGCGTCCGCACCGGGTCGACCAGACCCTCGGACTCCAGGAAACGGATCTTGGAGATGGTCACTTCGGGGAATTCGTCACGCAGCAGATTCAGCGCGGTGCCGATGCTCATCAGCCGGCTCTCCGCGGTGGCGGCGCCCTGTCCGGCGCCGCCCCTCGGTGTATGAAGCATGGACCTTCCCTGGGGGCGCGCCCCCGGACAGCGTCCGGGGATCGGTCAGATGCTCCGCTGACTCGCGTAGAAGACCAGCCGGTACTTGCCGATCTGCACCTCGTCGCCGTTCGCCAGCGGGACCGAGTCGATCCGCTCGCGGTTGACGTACGTGCCGTTGAGGCTGCCGACGTCCGCCACCGTGAACTCGCCGTCCGCACCGCGACGGAACTCCACATGACGCCGCGACACCGTCACGTCGTCGAGAAGGATGTCGCTCTGGGCGTGCCGTCCCACCGTCGTCAGCTCACCGTCGAGGAGGAAGCGGCTGCCCGAATTCGGACCGCGGCGCACCACCAGGAGCGCCGAGCTCGGCGGCAGGGCGTCCACGGCCGCCTGGGCCTCGGGGGAGAGCGTGGGGATCGGTGTCTGGCCGGTGGCTTCGGCGTCGTACGCCTCGATGCCCGAGATGGAGATCGTCGACGTGGTCTCGGAGGGCCGCTCACCCGGAGCACCGGCCCGCAAGGGCGCACCGCAGTTGGAGCAGAAGCGGCTCGCCTCCGCATTGCGGTTGCCACACCTCGTACAGACCAGGGCCGACATGGACGGGTCCTCCTGCCGCGGATGCCCAGCGGGGGCATGGGTTGCGTACGGGTCGGGGGTCAACCCTCCACCCGTACTTGAGGTTGACGGTTCTCCGAAACCTATGCGGCCGGAAGCGGCAGGGTCAACAGACGACGCGCCCTGTCCGCCCGAATTGTCACCCCCGGGGCCGGCGACCTCATCGCGGAAGAGCGGGCGCTCCCCCTGGCTCTCGGCATCCGCCTGACGCGGCGCGCGATGCCTGGCCGAACCCTCGCCGTCCTGGCGGGAGCTCTTGCCGAACAACTTCGCAAACAACTTCACGGGCGATTCCCCTTGACCGAAACAGACCCGCCCGTGGGGCAGGACGAACCCTGAACTCTCTCACCGGCCGAACCGGACACCCTCACAACGTCCGTATCCACCCGACAGTTTCCACCACGCACCAGAAGTCCGGTGCCCCGACCCCCCGCTAGCTCCCGCCCCGTCGCCGGAAGCCCTGCCCGATCCGTCCTCACTGGGCGGACGACCGAGCGTAGTCAGGACGATTCGCCCGTCGCAAGGCATCCACGACGATCTTCTCGCCCCGTGTGACGGACACCGTGGCCTGCTCCTTCTCCAGTGTCTGCACCACACCGCCGGGAATGTTCAGCGCGGGCTCCAAGTCCTGCGGCTTCCCGATGACTTTGAACCGGTACGGGGACGCCACCTTGCGCCCGTCGATACGCACCCCGCCCTCGGTGTCCGTGAAGTAGGTACCGGCGACGACCCGCACATCGTTGATCTGAATCGCCTCCGCACCCGCCGCACGCAGCTCCTGGATCGCATCGAGGAGCATGTCTGCCTCCACCTTGCCCCCCGCATCGGCGATGGTCAGGCTTATCCCGGGCCCTTCGGCCGCCACCGTGCCCGCCAGCACACCCAGTTGACGTTCCTTCTCCTCGGTCTGCTTGCGCGCCTCTTCTTCTTGATCCGAGCTGTTCTCCAGCTCGGTCCGCTGGTCGTCGAGTCGCCGCTTCTCGTCCTCAAGACGCTGAGTACGCCCGTCGAGTTCATCGAGAATGCGGACCAAGTCCTCCTGACGTGCGCCGCGCAGTGCGCTTCCCTCGCTGTTGGACCGCACCTGGATCGCCAGACCGAGGCCCAGGACGAACAGCAGCACGGCCACGATCAGCTGCGCACGGGTGACCCGGGGCGGCCAGAGGCTCTCCAGCAGCCGCTGCCGGCCGGTGGTCTTCTCCTCCTCCGGGCGCTCCGGCTGATCCTGCTCGTCAGAGACCGGCTCGGGCTGCGTGGGCGGCAGCGGCTGACGCCGTTCGATCGGCGGCTCGTCGGGGCCGGATGCGTCCGCAGTGGGCTTGTCCTCGCTGCTCATCGCCTCACGCCCGGAACACGTGCCGGCGGATGGCCGCGGCGTTCGAGAAGATCCGGATACCGAGCACGACCACCACGCCCGTGGACAGCTGCGCTCCGACCCCGAGCTTGTCGCCCAGGAACACGATCAGCGCGGCGACCACCACGTTGGAGAGGAAGGACACGACGAAGACCTTGTCGTCGAAGATGCCGTCGAGCATCGCGCGCAGCCCTCCGAACACCGCGTCGAGCGCGGCCACCACCGCGATCGGAAGATACGGCTCGACCACTGCGGGGACCTCGGGCCGGATGAACAGCCCGACCACCACTCCCACCACGAGGCCCAGTACGGCGATCACGATGTGCCCTCTCCTGCTCGCGGCTCCGCGTTGCGCAAGGCCAGACTCGGCGCCGCGGGAAGCCGTAGATCCTTTTCGACCGAAATAGCGGTCCTGATACCGAAGTTCTCCTGCAGCGCATGGAGGTACCGGCCGTCCGCACTGTCCTGGAACTTGGAACTCATCCGGCTGCCGTTCCCGACTGCCAGGACGGTGTACGGGGGCACCAGCGGCCGGTTGTCGACCAGTATGGCGTCTCCCGCGGCCCTGATCGCCGAGAGCGCGGTCAGGCGCTGCCCGTTGATCGAGATCGCTTCCGCACCCGACTGCCAGAGGCCGTTGACGATGTGCTGCATGTCCCGGTCCCTCAGCCGTCCGTTGTCCGAGAAGTCGGAGCTCTCGCGGGGGCCTCCGCCGGACGACTCACTGCCGGACGCATCGTCCACGACCAGCTTCACTCCGGGGCCGGTCACCTCGGTCGCGCCGGACAACAGGGCCACCAGCGCCGCCTTGTCGCCACCGTGCTCCCGCAGCGCTTCCTGCTGGCGCCGACCGACATCGGCGCGCAGCTCGTCCACCTCTTTCTCGATCCGGTCCGCGGTGTCCGTCTCCCGCTCGATACGGTCGATCAGTTCTTCCCGCTCCTTGGCCACCACGGGAGCCTCCACCCGTGCCTGAGCCGCGCCGACCGTCACCACCAGCGCGGCCAGTACCAGACCGGCAGCGAGTCCGAGCTTGGCGCGCAGCGTCCGGGGCAGTCCGCTGTCGCCCTGCGCCCCTTTGCGTTCCGCGGCCTCGGCATAGCCGTCGTCGAGGCTGTGGTCCATCACATTGGTCAACAGCGACATCGAGGCGTCGGGGCGCGCCCGTGCTCCGGAGGTGCTCCGAACGGGGGGCTGCTGCGACATGCCGCACATCGTCGCACGTGGTGGCCACTACCTCCGAATGGCCCCATCGGCGCGCCGGGCGGCACGGGTAGCCCCTGCCGCCCGGCGTGCTCCGGTCAGCGACCGGCGCTGTCCACGACGGCGGACCACTCGTCCAGGAGCGCCTGTGCCGAAGCGGTGTCGGGGCCCTCGGCCCACAGATGGGTGACCGCCTCCGCAGGGTCCGGGAGCACCATGACCCAGCGCCCGTCGGCCTCCACGACCCGTACCCCGTCCGTGGTGTCCACGGAACGGTCTCCTGCCGCCTCCACGACCGTACGCATCACAAGTCCCTTCACCGCCCACGGAGTTGCCAGGTCCCGGCGCAGTACGTGTGCGCGCGGGATGCGTGCGTCGATCTGGCTCAGGGTGAGCTGCGTACGGGCCACGAGACCGATGAGCCGTACGAAGGCGGCCGCGCCGTCGAAGACCCCGCTGAACTCCGGAATGATGAAGCCGCCGCGACCGTCACCCCCGAAGACCGCACCTTCACCGCGCCCCACCCGCGTCAGATCGTCGGGAGACGTGGTGGTCCAGTCGACCTGTGTGCCGTGATACGCGGCGACCTGCTCCGCGATGCGTGTCGTCGTGACCGGCAGCGCGACCCGACCGCTGCGCCGCTCCGCCGCCACCAGATCGAGCAGGACCAACAGGGCACGATCGTCCTCGACGATCCGTCCCTTCTCGTCGACGAGCGACAGACGCTCACCGACCGGATCGAACCGCACGCCGAAATCCGCCCGCGCCGATGCCACGATCTCGCCGAGCCTGACGAGCCCCGCTCGCCGGGCATCGCTCGTCTCCGTCGGCCGGGATTCGTCAAGACCCGGATTGATCGTCAGCGCATCCACGCCGAGCCGTCCGAGCAGACTGGGCAGGACCAGGCCGGCACTGCCGTTGGACGCGTCCACGACCACCTTGAGGCCCGACTCCCGAACCCCGCTCGTATTCACGTTCCGCAGCAGCGAACCGGTGTACGAGTCGTAGACGCTCGACGGGAAGTGCAGGTCACCGATCTCCCCAGGGAACGCCCGCCGGTACTCCTGCCGTGCGTACACCCGGTCCAGTTTCCGCTGACTCGCCTGCGACAGGTCCGACCCCGTCCCGTCGAAGAACATGATGTCGACGGAGTCCGGCACCCCCGGTGTCGTACGGATCATGATCCCGCCGGCGCTCCCCCGTGCGGTCTGCTGCCTGGCGACCGGGAGCGGTACGTTCTCCAAGTCCCGTACATCGATGGCGCTGGCCTGCAGTGCCGAGATCACCGCCCGCTTCAGGGCCCGCGCGCCCCGCGAATGATCGCGAGCGGTGGTCACGGTGGAGCCCTTCTTCAGCGTCGTCGCATAGGCGCCGGCCAGCCGAACCGCCAATTCCGGTGTGATCTCGACATTGATGATCCCGGAGACGCCCCTTGCCCCGAAGAGATGTGCCTGCCCCCTGGACTCCCAGATCACCGAGGTGTTGACGAACGCACCCGCCTCGATGGTCTTGAACGGATACACCCGCACGTTGCCCTGGACGATCGACTCCTCGCCGATGAAGCATTCGTCACCGACGACCGCACCGTCCTCGATCCGGGACGCACGCATGACATCGGTGTTCTTGCCGATCACACAGCCTCGGAGATTGCTGTGCGGGCCGATGTACACGTTGTCGTGCACGACGCTCTTGTGCAGGAACGCTCCGCTCTTCACCACGACGTTGGAGCCGATCACCGTGTGCTCGCGAATCTCCACGTCGGCTTCGACCTTGGCGTAGTCCCCGATGTAGAGAGGTCCTCGCAGGACCGCATCCGGGTGCACTTCGGCGCCTTCGGCGACCCACACTCCCGGCGAAAGTTCGAATCCGTCGAGCTCCACATCGACCTTGCCCTCGAGGACGTCGGCCTGCGCCTTTACATAGCTCTCGTGTGTGCCCACGTCCTCCCAATAGCCCTCGGCGACATAGCCGTACACGGGCTTGCCTTCCTTCATGAGCTCAGGGAAGACGTCTCCGGACCAGTCGACCGGCACATCCGGGTCGACATAGTCGAAGACCTCGGGCTCCATTACGTAGATGCCGGTGTTGACCGTGTCGGAGAAGACCTGGCCCCAGGTGGGCTTCTCGAGGAAGCGCTCCACCTTGCCGTCCTCATCCACGATGGTGATACCGAATTCGAGGGGATTCGGCACCCGAGTCAGGCACACTGTGACGAGCGCGCCCTTTTCCTTGTGGAAATTGATGAGATCAGTCAGATCGAAATCCGTGAGCGCATCCCCGGAAATGACCACGAACGCATCGTCCTTCAGCGCCTCCTCGGCGTTCTTCACGCTCCCCGCGGTCCCGAGTGGCTTCTCCTCATTGGCATAGGTGAGCTCCATACCGAGCTCTTCCCCGTCACCGAAGTAGTTCCTCACCAAGGAGGCGAGAAACTGCACGGTCACCACGGTTTCGGTGAGCCCATGCCTTTTGAGCAGCCTCAGCACATGCTCCATAATCGGCCGATTGGCCACCGGCAGGAGCGGCTTGGGCATACTCGAGGTCATGGGGCGAAGGCGTGTGCCCTCGCCTCCGGCCATCACGACGGCCTTCATGTCGGAAGAGTCCTCCTTGAAGAGACGACTGTCCTGCCGACCAGGCCCGTCCGGAAGTGTCCGCTCAGATCTGCTGCGGGCCAACTCCCTCTGCACGGCCACGAAGAGGCGGGCTCAATCGGCCTGGGAGTCCGCCCTTACCAGGCGGCGGACCTGAACCACGTAGAGGATCCCTGCCCACCAGTACAGCGTCGTACCCCAGCCGGCGAACGCCCATCCGAAAATAGCAGCGAGTGACCCCAGCCAGCCACTTGAGTCACTGAGCAAAAGGAGCGGGAAGGCATACATCAGGTTGAACGTCGCTGCCTTGCCCAGGAAGTTCACCTGTGGCGGCGGATACCCGTGCCGGCGAAGGATGCCGACCATCACCAGCAGCATCAGCTCGCGCGCAAGCAGGAGAGCCGTCAGCCACAGCGGCAGGATCTCCCGCCAGGTGAGTCCGACAAGGGTGGACAGAATATAGAGCCGGTCGGCAGCGGGATCCAGCAGCCGGCCGAGCTTGCTGATCTGATTCCATCGACGCGCCAGCTTGCCGTCGAGATAGTCGCTGATGCCGCTCAGCATGAGCACCACCAACGCCCATACGTCGCAGTTCGGACCGCCGAAGACCGGCCACAGAATCAACCACAGGAACACAGGCACACCGACGAGGCGAGCCATGCTCAGGATGTTGGGAATGGTGAGCACCCGGTCCGTCTGAACGCGGGTCTCCTGGACCTCCACCCGGGGCCTCCTGTGGGGGATGTGCTGACGATGCCCCACGACTTTACCCGCAGGCCCGGCGAGGACATACAGAGGGGTACACCGGAAAACAAAAAGACGCTGGTCCCGGAACCGAAGTTCCAGGACCAGCGTCTTCATCACAATTAGTTCGGCGGCGTCCTACTCTCCCACAGGGTCCCCCCTGCAGTACCATCGGCGCTGTAAGGCTTAGCTTCCGGGTTCGGAATGTAACCGGGCGTTTCCCTCACGCTATGACCACCGAAACACTATGAAACACATCAACCGGAGCCGTGACCAACATGGCTACGACGGTTGTTCGTGGTTTCAGAACCAACACAGTGGACGCGAGCAACTGAGGACAAGCCCTCGGCCTATTAGTACCAGTCAACTCCACCCCTCACAGGGCTTCCATATCTGGCCTATCAACCCAGTCGTCTACTGGGAGCCTTAACCCCTCCAGGGGGGTGGGAGTCCTCATCTCGAAGCAGGCTTCCCGCTTAGATGCTTTCAGCGGTTATCCCTCCCGAACGTAGCCAACCAGCC
>NZ_QUAK01000017.1 GCF_003429565.1 Streptomyces triticagri | reverse complement strand
CGGCCCAGGGCACGAACCCCTGGGCCGGCGGCCCCTGCCGCGTCTCCGGCTCCGCCCCGGTCCGCGCCCCGGCGGTGGTCCGCCGACGATGCAGGGACTGGCGTGAATCCGCCCGCATCCGTCCGGCCCCGGGGTCGTTGGCACAGATGTGCAGCCATACGACCCCTCCCGCCAGCCCATCCCGCCGATGCGACCCGCGCACGACCGCTCCGGCGGCCGCTCGGGCACGCCGATCTACGACCAGTTGTACGCGGAGTGGCGCAGGTCGTTCAGGACACTGCCGGGCGACCGCTCGAGCGAGGACGAGCTCGGCTTCAAGGCGTTCGGCTCCGACCCGCTGAGCGATCCGCTCGACCTCCCCGGCTCGATGGGCGGGCACGGGCGTCCGTCCGGCGCTCAGCACGCCGACCGCTCCGCGCCGCAGCCGGGGCAGTGGTACGCGGTGGGCAGGCAGCCGCACTCCCTGAGCCGCCCGCAGGCCGCACTCCCGCCGGGGCCGCGCAGGGCGCGCTGAGGGCCCCGGCGAGCCCCTCGGGGCGGCTACTTCTTGCGCCCGCGCTTCTCCCGCACCCGTACCGAGATATGGATCGGCGTGCCCTCGAAGCCGAACTCCTCGCGCAGGCGGCGCTCCACATAGCGCCGGTAGCCGTGCTCGATGAAGCCGGAGGCGAAGAGCACGAACCGCGGCGGCTTGGTGCCGGCCTGGGTGCCGAAGAGGATCCGGGGCTGCTTGCCGCCGCGGATCGGGTGCGGGTGCGAGGAGACCAGCTCGCCGAGGAAGGCGTTCAGGCGGCCGGTGGGCACCCGGGTCTCCCAGCCCGCGAGGGCCGTCTCGATCGCGGGGACCAGCTTCTCCATGTGCCGGCCGGTGCGGGCCGAGACGTTCACCCGGGGCGCCCAGGCGATCTGGCCGAGCTCCGTCTCGATCTCCCGCTCCAGGTAGTAGCGGCGCTCCTCGTCGAGGGTGTCCCACTTGTTGTACGCGACGACGATCGCGCGGCCCGCCTCGACGGCCATCGTGACGATGCGCTGGTCCTGGATGCTGATGGTGTCGGCGGCGTCGATCAGGATGACCGCGACCTCGGCCTTCTCCACCGCGGCGGCGGTGCGCAGCGAGGCGTAGTAGTCCGCGCCCTGCTGCAGGTGCACCCGCTTGCGGATGCCGGCCGTGTCGACGAACTTCCAGGTGACGCCGCCGAGTTCGATGAGCTCGTCGACGGGGTCGCGGGTGGTGCCCGCCAGTTCGTTGACGACGACCCGGTCCTCGTTCGCCACCTTGTTCAGGAGCGAGGACTTGCCGACGTTCGGCCGGCCGATCAGGGCGATACGGCGAGGGCCGCCGATGCCGGTGGCGCCGAAGGTCTCCTTCGGGGCTTCGGGGAGTGCCTCCAGGACCGCGTCGAGCATGTCGCCGGTGCCGCGGCCGTGCAGCGAGGAGACCGGGTGCGGTTCGCCGATGCCGAGGGACCACAGGGCTGTGGCGTCGGCCTCGCCGCTCTGGCCGTCGACCTTGTTGGCGCAGAGGACCACCGGCTTGCCGGCCCGGCGCAGCAGCTTGACGACCGCCTCGTCGGTGTCGGTCACGCCGACCGTGGAGTCGACCACGAAGACCACCGCGTCGGCGGCCTCGATGGCGTACTCGGCCTGGGCGGCGACTGAGGCGTCGATGCCGAGGACGTCCTGCTCCCAGCCGCCGGTGTCGACGACCTTGAAACGGCGGCCCGACCACTCGGCCTCGTAGGTCACGCGGTCGCGCGTCACGCCCGGCTTGTCCTCGACGACCGCCTCACGGCGGCCGATGATCCGGTTCACCAGGGTCGACTTGCCGACATTGGGGCGGCCGACGACGGCGAGCACGGGCAGCGGTCCGTGGCCCGCCTCCTCGATGGCGCCCTCGACGTCCTCGACGTCGAAGCCCTCCTCCGCGGCGAGCTCCATGAACTGCTCGTACTCGGCGTCGCCGAGCTCCCCGTGCTCGTGCTCCGAGCCGCCGGGCTCGTTTACGTCGCTCATGAAGTCCGTACCTCTGTCACTGTCGTACCGCTGTCGCTGTTCGCACCGCGGGAAGGTGTGGCCTGGGGCCACTCGGGCGGGCCGCCGCGGCGGCGGCCCATGGGAAGAAGTCTCGCTCAGCGCCCGGTCGTGCGCCTGGCGTTTTCCAGGTGCCCGGTCAGGCGCTCCTGGATCCGTACGGTCGCCTCGTCGAGCGCCTTGCGGGTGCGGCGACCGGACCCGTCACCCGCTTCGAAGGCCTCACCGAAGACCACATCGACGCGGCTCCGAAGCGGCGGAAGCCCCGATATCAGGCGCCCCTTGCGCTCACCGCTGCCGAGCACCGCGACCGGCACGATCGGCGCCCCGCTGCGGACCGCGAAGTAGGCGAGGCCGGCCCTGAGCGAGGCGAAGTCGCCCTCGCCGCGGGTGCCCTCCGGGAAGATGCCGAGCACCCCGCCGTCCGCGAGGACGCCGAGGGCCCGGGTGATCGCCGTGCGGTCGGCCGTCGAGCGGTCCACCTCGACCTGACCGATGCGGCGCAGGAACGGGCCGAGCGGCCCGATGAACGCCTCCTGCTTGATCAGGAAGTGCACGGGCCGCGGTGCGGTGCCCATCAGCATCGGGCCGTCGAGGTTGTGTGCGTGGTTCACCGCGAGGATCACCGGTCCCGCGGCGGGCACCCGCCAGGCGCCGAGCACCCGCGGCTTCCACAGGCCGTACATCAGGCCGACACCGATACGGCGGCCGACCTCGGCGCCCCGCTCGGTGGGTGCCGCGGTGTCGGATGCGGTCACTTCGCCGCCCGCTTCTCCTCGACGAGGGTGACGACGCACTCGATGACCTGCTGCAGCGTGAGGTCCGTGGTGTCCACCTCGACCGCGTCCCCGGCCTTGGCGAGCGGCGAGGTCTTGCGGCCGGAGTCGGCGGCGTCCCGCTTGATCAGGGAATCGCGGGTCGCGGCGACGTCGGCGCCCTTGAGCTCTCCGCTGCGCCGGGCCGCGCGGGCCTCGGGTGAAGCGGTGAGGAAGATCTTGAGGTCGGCGTCCGGCAGCACGGTGGTGCCGATGTCGCGGCCCTCGACGACGATGCCGGCTCCCGCGCCCGCGGCGATGGAGCGCTGCAGCTCGGTGATCCGGGTGCGCACCTCGGGGACCGCGCTGACCGCGCTGACCTTCGAGGTGACCTCCTCGGTGCGGATCGGGCCCGCCACGTCCGTGCCGTCGACCGCGATGGTCGGTCCGGACGGGTCCGTACCGGAGACGATCTCGGGCTTGTCGGCGGCGCCGGCGATCGCGGACGGGTCCGTGATGTCGATGCCGTTGTTCACCATCCACCAGGTGATGGCGCGGTACTGGGCCCCGGTGTCCAGGTAGCTCAGGCCGAGCTGGGCTGCGACGGCCTTCGAGGTGCTCGACTTGCCCGTACCGGAAGGGCCGTCGATGGCGACGATCACGGCCGGGGCGGTCCGGGCGGCTGCTGCGGTTTCCACGGGGGTGGACACCTTCCTGCTCACGAGGGTCTGCGGGACGGGGCGGGGCGGATTCTCGGCGCTCGAAGAGCGCGGCGCCCCGCACAAGGTTACTGGCTCCCGCGTGTCACTCGGACGGCCGCATCGGCTGCCGTCCCGCCGGCGCGGGTCACCGGCGGATCGGCCGGTCCGCCGCCCGCTGTTCGCCCGTACCGGTCACTGCCGGATCGACCAGCCCCGCTCCCGCAGCGACGCGGTCAGCACGGGCGCCGCCTTGGGCTCGACCATCAGCTGCACCAGACCGGCCTGCTGCCCGGTGGCGTGCTCGATGCGTACGTCCTCGATGTTGACCCCCGCGAGCCCCGCGTCGGCGAAGATGCGGGCCAACTGTCCCGGCTGGTCGTCGATGAGGACGGCCACCGTCTCGTACGCGGCCGGGGCCGTGCCGTGCTTTCCGGGCACTCTGACCTGGCCGGCGTTGCCGCGGCGCAGCACGTCCTCGACGCCCGCCGCGCCGCCGAGCCGCTTCGCCTCGTCGGATGACTGCAGGGCGCGCAGCGACTCCACCGTCTCCTGCAGATCCGTGGCGACGGCACCGAGCAGATCGGCGACCGGGCCGGGGTTCGCGGAGAGGATGTCGATCCACATCCGGGGGTCGGAGGCGGCGATCCGGGTGACGTCCCGGATGCCCTGGCCGCACAGTCGTACGGCGGTGTCCTCGGCGTGCTCCAGGCGGGCCGCGACCATGCTGGAGAGCAGATGCGGCATGTGGGAGACGAGTGCGACCGCGCGGTCGTGCGCATCGGCGTCCATCACCACCGGGACCGCCCGGCACAGCGCCACGACCTCGAGCGCCAGATTGAGCACCTCGGTGTCGGTGTCCCTGGTCGGGGTGAGCACCCAGGGCCTGCCCTCGAACAGGTCCGCGGTGGCGGCCAGCGGACCGGAGCGCTCCCGGCCGGCCATCGGGTGGGTGCCGATGTACCGGGACAGGTCCACGCCGAGCTCCTCGAGCTCGCGCCGCGGTCCGCTCTTGACGCTCGCCACGTCCAGATAGCCGCGGGCGGTGTCCGCCGCGACGGCGGCGGACAGGGTGGTGGCCACATGGGCGGGCGGTACGGCGATCACGGCGAGATCGACGGGCGCGTCCGGCGCCGCGTCCGTCCCCGCGCCGAGGGCGGCCGCGGTGCGGGCCTGCTCGGGGTCGTGGTCGGCGAGGTGCACGGTGACGCCGCGGCCCACCAGGGCCAGGGCCACGGAGGTGCCGATCAGGCCGGTGCCGATGACGACTGCGGTTCTCACTGGGCGTAGTCCTTGCGGAGGGCGGCCGCGGCGCCGGGCTGTCCCGGACCACGGACGGTCTGACTCGAGATGCGCGAGCACGCGGAAGACCTGGGACCCGCGTGCCTGTGCCTTGTGCTCGGGACCAGGGTAGTCAGACCTGCCGGGCCGGGTCCTGGGCGCCCGGCTGCCGAGACGGGACGCCGGCCGCCGATGCCTATCGCCGATGCCGTCCGCCCGGGTGCCCGTCCGGAGGTATTCCCTGCCGTGTCTCTTCGCCCGCGGGGCTCGCGGCCCCAGGATGACGGCATGACTCTTCAACGTACGAACCGTACGAACCGCAGGGCCGTCCTGGTCGCGGGCGCCGCAGTGGCCGGCACCGCGCTCACCGGCTGCGGCGACAGCGACGACGGAGGGGACACCGACGGCACGGACGAGACGACGGACCCGACCGCCGAACCCACCGGCGAGGACTCACCGGACGAGGACGAACCGGACGACCAGGAGTCGGCGGACGGCGGTACGGACGAGGACGCCCTCGCGCCCACCTCGGACATCCCGGTCGGCGGCGGCAAGATCTTCGCCGAGGAGAAGGTCGTGGTGACCCAGCCGGCCGAGGGCGACTTCAAGGCCTTCTCGGCGGTCTGTACGCATCAGGGCTGCGTGGTGAAGTCGGTCGAGGGCGGCACCATCAACTGCGTATGCCACGGAAGCAAGTTCAGCATCGAGGACGCCTCGGTCGAGTCCGGTCCGGCGACCGCACCACTGCCGGCCGAGAAGATCACCGTGTCCGGCGACTCCATCGTCCGCGGCTGAGGCCGCCGGATCCCCGGGGCACGGCCCGGCCCGGAAAACGGCTCGGGCCGTCCCCGCCCCTTGGCGTATCGTCGCCGGTCATGCGCCCCGAGGACACGACACTGGTACGCGATCACACGGTGTACTCCTGTGTGATCGGCTCGCGCGCCTTCGGCCTCGCCACCGGTGCGAGCGACACCGACCGGCGTGGCGTCTATGTCGCGCCCACGCCGTTGTTCTGGCGGTTCGAGAAGCCGCCGACGCATGTCGAGGGGCCGCGCGAGGAGGAGTTCTCCTGGGAGTTCGAGCGGTTCTGCGAGCTCGCGCTGCGCGCCAACCCGAACATCCTCGAGTGTCTGCACTCCCCGCTCGTCGAGCACGTCGACGCCACCGGCCGCGAACTGCTGGCGCTGCGCGGCGCATTCCTCTCCCGCCAGGTGCACCGGACCTTCATCGGGTACGCGCTCGGCCAGCGCAAGAAGCTGGACGCGGACGTACGCCAGTACGGCGCCCCGCGCTGGAAGCACGCGATGCACCTGCTGCGGCTCCTGATGAGCTGCCGCGATCTGCTGCGCTCGGGAGAGCTGGTGATCGACGTCGGCGACGCCAGGGACGAGCTGCTCGCCGTCAAACGGGGCGAAGTCCCCTGGCCCGACCTCGAGTTGCGGATGTCCCGGCTCGCCGACGAGGCGGACGCGGCGGTCGACGGCTCCCCGCTGCCGGACGAGCCGGACCGCGCCCGAGTCGCGGACCTGCTGCACCGGGTCCGCCGCGCCTCGGCCCTGGACGCGCCCGCGTCGTAGGGGGCGGTCTGCCGTAAGGGGCGACCTTCCGTGGGAGGCGGTCTTCCGTAGGAGGCGGTCTTCCGTAGGACGCGCTCAGCCGTCCCAGGCCTCCCCGAGCGCCAGCAGCTCGTCCCGGTACTCGATCCGCTCCGCCCACGACGCCGGCCAGGCGCCCGCGCCCAGATGGGCGCCCGCGAAGGCGCCCGTGAGGCAGGCGATCGAGTCGGAATCACCGGAGGTGCAGGCGGCCCGGCGGATCGCGGTGACGGGCTCGGAGGGGAAGAGCAGGAAGCACAACAGGCCGGTGGCGAAGGCCTCTTCGGCGATCCAGCCCTCTCCCGTGGCCAGGCACGGGTCCGTCTCGACGCTGCCGGCGCGCACCGCCGCGCCAAGCCGTTCGAGGACGGCCAGGCACTCGTCCCAGCCGCGCCCGATGAAATGCTCCGCGCTCGGGTCCTGGGACCGGGTCCACAGATCGCCGAGCCAGCGCTCGTGGTACCGGGTGCGGTTGTCCAGGGCGTACGAGCGCAACAGGCCGACCAGGCCGGTGGGTTCGGCTCCCTGGGCGAGCAGGTGTACCGCGTGCGCGGTGAGGTCACTGGCAGCCAGGGCGGTCGGGTGCCCATGGGTCAGGGCGGACTGCAACTGTGCGGCGCCGGCCCGCTGTTCCTCGCCCAGCCCCGGGGCGAGACCGATGGGTGCGACCCGCATGTTCGCCCCGCAGCCCTTGGAGTGGATCTGGCTCGCCTCCTGCCAGGCCCGGTCCGGCCGGCGATCCAGCTCCTCGCAGGCGACCAGGCAAGTGCGGCCCGGGGCGCGGTTGTTCTCGGGCGAGTGGTACCAGTCGACGAACTCCTCACGGACGGGCCGGGTGAGCCGCTGCGGTGCGAGCTGCCCGCGTTCCATCGCGGTCCGCAGTCCCCGGCCGAGCGCAAGCGTCATCTGGGTGTCGTCGGAGACCGTCGCGGGCGTGATCAGCTCCATCTCCCGCCACGGCCCGCACTTGCCCAGGATGGCCGGTACGTCGTTGAACTCCGTCGGGAAGCCGAGCGCATCGCCGAGGGCGAGTCCGAGCAGCGCGCCGGTGGCGGGGCGCTTGCCGGGCGGACGGCCGGGCCCGGCGGCGCCGGTCCGGTCGCGTCCAGCGCTCCTGCCCGTGCCGTCGCTGTCGCCGCAGCCGTCCTGGGCATTGCCGTAGGCGTTCATTCCGGTCGTCCTTCCGGTCGCAGCAGCGGGGGGTGCAGGGCGTTCGCGGGGCCGGCCCGATAGCGGGCGGCCGGTTTGCCGCGGCCGCCGCTGCGGCGCGGCGGCCCGTCGACCTGCTCGACGAATCCGGGGGTGGCAAGCACCTTGCGCCGGAAGTTGGGCCGGTCGAGCGCGGTGCCCCAGACGGTCTCGTAGACGCCCTGCAACTCACCGAGGGTGAACTCGGGCGGGCAGAAGGACGTGGCCAGGCAGCTGTACTCGAGCTTGGCGCCGATCCGGCGGTGCGCGTCGGAGAGGATCCGGCCGTGGTCGAAGGCGAGGTCGTGGACCGTCCCGTACGGCACGTGTGCGGCGCGGGCCGCGTCCCCGCCGCCGAGCGGCTCGGGCAGTGCGGGCAGCAGGGCGGCGAAGGCCACAGAGACGACCCGCATCCGCGGATCGCGGTCCGGCTCGCTGTAGGTGCGCAGCTGCTCGAAGTGCAGCGCGGTGATGGCGTCCGCGTCGAGCCCGGTCTCCTCCGCGAGCTCCCGGCGGGCCGCCTCCTCGGCGGACTCCCTGGGGCGTACGAAACCTCCCGGCAGCGCCCACCACCCCGCGTACGGCTCCTCGCCACGCTCCACGAGCAGCACGTGCAGGGCGCCCTGCCGCACGGTGAACACCGCCAGATCGACGGTGACCGCGAAGGGCTCGAACGCCCCCGGGTCGTATCCGTCGGGCACACGCGGCCCGCGCTCATTAATAGTCACAGTGACTATAAAAGCCGTTACGGCTCGGGAGCACAACCCCCTGGGCGATCGCGGGGCCTCGCCCGGAACGCATAAGGCGGCCGCCCCCGCCGGTGCGGGAACGGCCGCCGTACGAGCGACGGGCCGGGACGGCCTACAGGTCGACCTCGCGCATCAGCATGCCGACCTCGGTGTTGCTCAGGCGCCGCAGCCAGCCCGACTTCTGGTCGCCGAGACCGATCGGGCCGAAGTGCGTGCGCACCAGCTTGTCGACGGGGAAGCCCGCCTCCGACAGCATGCGCCGCACGATGTGCTTGCGGCCCTCGTGCAGCACGACCTCCACCAGGTAGTTCTTGCCGGTCTGCTCGACCACCCGGAAGTGGTCCGCGCGCGCGTAGCCGTCCTCCAGCTGGATGCCGTCCTTGAGGCGCTTGCCGAGGTCGCG
Organism: Streptomyces triticagri; assembly: GCF_003429565.1. Lineage (GTDB taxonomy): Bacteria > Actinomycetota > Actinomycetes > Streptomycetales > Streptomycetaceae > Streptomyces > Streptomyces triticagri. Next base: position 35,189 of record NZ_QUAK01000017.1, on the reverse strand, counting down.
CGGGATCGGGCCCTGGATCGCCGCGAGATAGGTCTTCTTCACGCCGTACCGGGGGTGGGTCAGGCGGTGCGCCAGCTCACCGTGGTTGGTGAGCAGGATGACGCCCTCGGTCTCGGTGTCGAGCCGGCCCACGTGGAAGAGCCGGGTCTCCCGGTTGGTGACGTAGTCCCCGAGGCACTGGCGCCCCTCCGGGTCCTCCATCGTGGAGACCACACCGGCGGGCTTGTTGAGCGAGAAGAACTGGTACGACTGGGTCGCCACGGTCAGGCCGTCGACCTTGATCTCGTCCTTCTCCGGGTCGACCCGCTGGCCCTGCTCGACCACGATCGAGCCGTTCACCTCGACCCTGGCCTGGTCGATGAGCTCCTCGCAGGCGCGCCGCGAGCCGTAGCCGGCGCGGGCGAGCACCTTCTGCAGCCGCTCGCCCTCCTGCTCGGCGCCGGGGAACGTCTTCGGCGTGCTCACCCGGGGCTTGTTCGCGTACCGCTCGCGGTTGCGCTCCTCCTGCCGGGTCTCGTACTCGCGGGAACGGCCCGGGGTGCCGCCACCTCGGCGATTGCCGCCCTTGCCGCCCGACTGGGGCGCCTTGGGGCCGCCCTTCGCGCCGCCGCGTGCGCCGGCGCCCCGCCCGCCGGAGGAAGCCCCGCCCTCGTGGCGCCGCTCCTCCGGGCGGGGGCGGCCCGAGCGCTGCTGCTTGTCGTCGCGCTTGTTGCCCGCGCCGCGGTGGTTGCCACGTCCGCTGCTGTTCCTGCCGCTGCTTCGCATCAAAATTCCGTCTTGTCGTCTGCGTCCTCGAAATCCGGGGCGTCCGGATCGAACGACGGCACACCTTCCTGGGTCTCGGACTCGATGGCGTCCGCCTCGGGGAGGAAGGGCGCGAGCTCCGGGAGCTCGTCAAGGCCGCGCAGGCCCATCCGCTCCAGAAAGTAGTTTGTCGTCCTGTACAGGATCGCACCTGTTTCGGGTTCCGCGCCCGCCTCCTCCACCAGACCGCGCTGCAGCAGGGTGCGCATCACACCGTCGCAGTTCACCCCGCGTACGGCGGACACCCTCGAGCGGCTGACCGGCTGGCGGTACGCGACCACGGCCAGCGTCTCGAGCGCCGCCTGGGTGAGCCTGGCGTGCTGGCCGTCGAGCACGAACCGCTCCACGGCCGCGGCGTACTCGGGCCGGGTGTAGAAGCGCCAGCCGCCGGCCACAAGGCGCAGCTCGAAACCGCGGCCCTGCGCGGTGTACTCGTCGGCGAGCTCCCGGAGCGCCGCGGAGATCCGGCGGCGCGGCCGGTCGAGGATCTTGGCCAGATGCTCCTCGGTGGCCGGTTCGTCGACCACCATGAGGACCGCCTCCAGGGCGGGCCTGAGTTCCAGATCGGCCACGGTCAGCAGACCGGCGGGGGCTTCCTCGTCCCGCTCCTCGGCACTCATCGGTGCTCCTCCTCCACGTCGCCCGCGTGCTCCGGCGCGCGGGTCCCGGGCTCGTCCACGGGGTGCTCGTCCACGGGGTCGGGTGCCCGGTCGAACTCGTCCGTGACCAGCGGTTGGGTGTCCTGGGTGCCGGTCCAGCGGACCGTCAGTTCGCCGAGTGCCTCGTCCTGGTCGAGGCCGACGGCCTTCTCGCGGTACAGCTCGAGCAGGGCGAGGAAGCGGGCCACGACCGTGAGTGTGTCCGGGGCGTCCTCGACGAGGTCCCGGAAACTCGCCTCGCCGGCCTCGCGCAGCCGGGCCACCACGACGCCGGCCTGCTCCTGCACGGAGACCAGGGGGGCGTGGATGTGGTCGACGTAGACCTCGGGCTTGGGCTTCGGCTGCATCGCCTTGACGGCGAGCTTGGCGAAACCCTCGGCCCCGATGCTGATCACGACCTCGGGCAGCAGTTCCGCGTGCTGCGGCTCGAGGCCCACGGTCCGCGGGTAGCGCCGTGCCTCGTCGTCGAGCCGTGCCGTGAAGATGTCCGCGACCTGCTTGTACGCGCGGTACTGGAGCAGGCGCGCGAAGAGCAGGTCCCGCGCCTCCAGGAGCGCGAGGTCCGCCTCGTCCTCGACCTCGGCCGCGGGCAGCAGACGGGCGGCCTTCAGATCGAGCAGGGTGGCGGCGACCACCAGGAACTCGGTGGTCTCGTCGAGGTCCCACTCCGCGCCCATGGCCCGGATGTGCGCCATGAACTCGTCGGTGACGCGGGACAGGGCGACCTCGGTGACGTCCAGCTTGTGCTTGGAGATCAGCTGCAGGAGCAGGTCGAACGGCCCCTCGAAGTTCGCGAGCCGCACCTTGAACCGACCGTCGTCGGCGTCCTCCGGCTCCCCGGCCTCTGCCCCGCCGTCCCCGTCCCCGTCCCCGTCCTCGTCCCCGGAGTCCGCCACCGAACCCACGACACCCGCGGCCGTGGCTCCCACGCCGCCCGCCTCAGCACGGACCTGCGCGTGCTCGACGACGACCTCGGCGCCTTCGGCAGCCACTTCGGAGTCCCCGGTGCCCACACGCGCTTCCGCACGCTCAGCGCCGACCTCCGCACCCTGCGGCACCACGTCCACGCCTTCGGCAAGAACCTCATGGGGCTCGGCCCCATCCGGTACGGGCGGCCGGGGCACATCACCGACCACCGCAGCCACGCCGGAGCCTTCGGCACCAACTCCGCCGTCGACCGCGAACGCCTCGGGCTCCGGGCCACCCTCGGCAGAACTGTGCAGCGACTCGGACGCATCCCCCGGCTCACCCGCCGCCCCGGACGGGGCAGATTCCGCAACGCCCCTCGGCCCCCGGCCGAGCAGGCGGCGGCCGCGCCGGCCGGGCGAGGGCTCGGGTACGGCGTCGGGTTCAGCGGGTCGGTCGTCCGTGGGCATCGCGGTCCAGGGTGCGGCGTACAGGGAGGCCCGCGGCAACGGGCAGGCGCAGGCTACCTTTCCGTACCCGGCGACCGCGGGACGCGGGCCCCGGAGCAGCGGCGCGACCAGGGACGCGAGAGGGACACAAGAAGCCCGGCACGAAGAACACGAAGAAGCGGCGCGCGCTCAGCGCCCGCGCAGCCGCCGGACGAGGATGCTCGCCTCGCCCCGCGACTCGAGATCGGCGAGCACGACGGCCACCGCCTCGCGGACGATCCGCCCACGGTCCACGGCAAGGCCGTGCTCGCCGCGCAGGACGAGACGGGCGTGCTCGAGGTCCATCAGCTCCTCGGCCGAGACATAGACGGTGATCTTCTCGTCGTGACGCTCGCGCCCACTGGGCCTGCGCCCGCCACCACGGCCGCGCCGACGCGCCTGACCCGACGCCGCCGCCCCGCGCTCGGCCTGGCCGGCCGGGGACGGCCCGGCCGCACCCTCCTGCCCGGCACGCCGTCCCGACCTCGCCGCGCCCTTGCCGTCACCGCCGGCGGAACTCCCGCGATGCTCGCCGGACTCCTCGTCGGCCGTGGCGTGCTCCGCGCTCTCGCGGCCCTCACCACGGGCGCCCTTCGCCGAGTCGTCCTTCGCCGCCGCGCCGTCGCTCTCACCCGCCGGCGCCGGTACACGTGCCTCGCCATTGGCCTGCCGCCTGGGCGACGACGCCTGGAGCGCCATGCCACCGGTCGTACGGAACAGTTCGTCGGCCCCCGGCAGACTCACTCGGCGTGACACCGGGCGAGCACCTCCCTGGCAAGCTGGCGATAGGCGGCGGCACCAACGGAGTTGGAGGCGTACGTGGTGATCGGCTCGCCGGCGACGGTGGTCTCCGGGAAGCGGACCGTGCGCCCGATGACCGTGTGGTAGACGTGCGTGTCGAAGGCCTCGACCACGCGCGCGAGGACCTCACGGCTGTGCACCGTGCGCGAGTCGTACATCGTGGCGAGGATGCCGTCGAGCTCCAGGTCGGGATTGAGCCGCTCCTGGACCTTCTCGATCGTCTCGGTCAGCAGGGCCACACCGCGCAGTGCGAAGAACTCGCACTCCAGCGGCACGATCACCTTGTGCGCCGCGGTCAGCGCGTTCACGGTCAGCAGACCGAGCGAGGGCTGACAGTCGATCACGATGTAGTCGTAGTCCTGCATCAGCGGCTTCAGCGCACGCTGCAGGGTCGACTCACGGGCGACCTCGGAGACCAGCTGTACCTCGGCCGCCGACAGGTCGATGTTGCTCGGCAGCAGGTCCATGTTCGGCACGGCCGTCTTCAGGAGCACGTCGTCGGCCGCCATGCCCCGCTCCATGAGCAGGTTGTAGACGGTGAGGTCGAGCTCCATCGGGTTGACGCCGAGGCCCACCGAGAGCGCTCCCTGCGGGTCGAAGTCGACCAGGAGCACGCGCCGTCCGTACTCCGCGAGCGCGGCGCCCAGATTGATGGTGGACGTCGTCTTGCCGACGCCGCCCTTCTGGTTGCACATCGCGATGATCTTCGCGGGCCCGTGGTCGGTCAGCGGCCCGGGAATCGGGAAGTACGGCAGCGGCCGACCGGTCGGGCCGATGCGCTCGCGGCGCTGACGCGCGGCGTCGGGCGCGAGGGTGGCCGCGTACTCGGGGTCGGGCTCGTATTCGGCGTCGGGGTCGTAGAAGTGCCCCTCGGGCAGCTCTTCGTAGTCAGCGAATTGGGTGGGGTTCTCGCCACTCCGGTCGCCGGCCATGGCGTTCACTTGATGGCCATCCATGCTCTGGTGGGCTGTCAGCGACTGCTGTGTGCGCTGCGTGTTCTGGACGTCGGCGAAGATGCGGACAGCGACAGAGCCGACAGCCTCGGATCCCTCGGGTCCCGGTCCCTGCGCAGGCGTTCCTGGACGGCCACCCCCGGGAGTAAATGTCGACTCATTCACAAGTCGTCTTACCTCCTTGGTGACCAGGAAACTTCTAGACAGGTCAGCGTGACACCATGCCGACGATTGGCGACTCTATGGCGTGTCACCGGTCCGCAGCAACACAATCCGCCGGACCCGGCCCGATGTGTCGGTAACTGAACACCCCTCTGTCAAGGGTGCGCAGAGACCTTCGGCTCGCTTTGCACGGTGTGCGAATCGGTCGAAGGGTTACGTTCCACGCTAGTTGAGCGAGCGCCGCAAAGTGATCGATACACACCCGGCCGGACCTCGCGAACAAGGTCCGGCCGGATGCGCGGAGTTGACGCCGAGCGTTGACGCCCGGCTCGTGCGGCTCAGCCGAGAAGAGTGCTCAGCTCGACACTCTCGAGACCGTGCGCCTCGGCGACGGAGCGGTAAGTCACCTTGCCGTCATGGGTGTTGAGGCCGAGCGCGAGCGCCGGGTCACGACGCAGCGCCTCGACCCAGCCGCGGTTCGCAAGCTCCACGATGTACGGGAGCGTGGCGTTGGTGAGCGCGTACGTCGAGGTGTTGGGCACCGCGCCGGGCATGTTCGCGACGCAGTAGAAGACCGAGTCGTGGACCTGGAAGGTCGGCTCCGCGTGGGTGGTCGGACGCGAGTCCTCGAAGCAGCCGCCCTGGTCGATCGCAATGTCGACAAGGACACTTCCGGGCTTCATCTTGGCCACCAGCTCGTTGGTGACCAGCTTCGGCGCCTTCGCGCCCGGGATGAGCACCGCACCGATGACGAGGTCGGCCTCGACGACGGCACGCTCGAGCTCGTAGGCATTGGAGACGATCGTCTGGACCTTGGTGCCGAAGATCCGGTCGGCCTCGCGCAGCTTGTTGATGTCCTTGTCGAGCAGGGTCACGTGGAAGCCCATGCCGACGGCGATCTGGGTGGCGTTCCACCCGGAGACACCGCCGCCGATGACGACGGCACGACCGGGCGCGGTACCGGGCACGCCACCGGGCAGCACACCACGTCCGCCGTTGAACCTCATCAGGTGGTACGCACCGACCTGCGGCGCGAGCCGGCCCGCGACCTCGGACATCGGCGCGAGCAGCGGGAGCTGCCGGCCGGCGGTCTCGACGGTCTCGTAGGCGATGGCGGTGGTGCCGGACTCGAGCAGGGCCTCGGTGCACTCGCGCGAGGCGGCGAGGTGCAGATAGGTGAAGAGGGTCTGGTCCTTGCGGAGGCGGTGGTACTCCTCGGCGATCGGCTCCTTGACCTTGAGCACCAGGTCGGCGGTGGCCCAGACCTCGTCCGCCGTGGGCAGGATCTCTGCGCCAGCGCCCTGGAACTCGGCGTCCGTGATCGACGAGCCGACGCCGGCGTTCTGCTCCACGAAGACCTGATGACCGTGGCGCACCAGCTCGTGCACTCCGGCGGGGGTGATGGCCACCCGGAACTCGTTGTTCTTGACCTCGCGGGGGATGCCGACCTTCATCGTCGATCACGGTCCTTGGCTCTGGGATTTTTCGGGCAGGAGGCTCACACCCGTACGTATCGTGACGCACTGGGATACGCCACGGGAACCCGCGGCCCAACCAGTTTAATGAAGGATATTGAGCTGTCTAGCCTTCCAAAGCATCAATCTTCGTCGGGAGCACTACGGATTTCGTAGGCGGAAGGAGTGGTTCCCTGTTCATTGAGCTCCTCCCCCAGCATGCGCTCGGCCGCCGCACGGTGCAGCCCGGCGGCAGCTGGATCACCGAGCCGCTCGAGGGTGTCGGCCAGCCTGACCTGCAGCGCGGCGAGCAGCCGCACTTCGCCGGCCTCGCGCGCCCAGTCGACGGCCTCGCGGCAGGCGCGCAGGCATTCCTCCGGCCGCCCGGCGTACTCCTGGACCCGGGCCAGTTCGCTCAACGCCCTTGCGTGGGACGGGACATCACCGGCCTTGCGGTATCCCGTCGCCGCCGATCGCCAGCTGCGGACCGCGTCCCCGTACCGCCCGGCATAGGTGTGCGCGGTGCCGATGCGTCCGTAGAGCCGCGCGGCGTCCAGGCGCTCCCCGCGCGTCAGCCGCTGCGCGAGGGCACGGCCGAACCAGTCGGCGGCCCGCGGCCAGTCCCCCAGTTCCTGGTAGGCACCGCCCACGGATTCCATCGCCCGGCCGGTCGCATAGGGGTCGCCCGCAGCGCGTGCCACGTCGAGCGCCTCCCGATAACGCGCGAGCGCCTCCCGGGTCCGGCCCGTGCTCGCGTCCAGATCGGCGAGATTGAGCAGGGCGGCCGCCTGTTCCCTCGGCAGGTCGCGCCGGGAGGCCACGTCCAGGACGAGGCGGTGGATCCCGTACAGCTCGGGTGCCGCCGCCCCGGTCCCGTAGTGGGCGACAAGTGCCCTGGTCAGTGCGGCCATCAAACGGCGGGCGAGAGTGTCCAGCTCTCCGTCGGCGACCGCGAGCCGGGCCGAGGCGAGCAGGGCGGGGTGCCGTACCCGCAGCCATTCCTCCGCGGCGCCGGGAGTCGGGAAGCGCAGCGCACGGGGCATGCCCGCGAGTTTGCGGCGGGCGGACGAGTCCTCGGGTTCGGTGACCGCGCGGCAGGACTGCAGCAGCCGCACCGTCCGCTCCAGCATCCTGGCCCGCGCGAGCTGCACCTCGGCGGGGCGCTCGTGCGCCGCCGCCAGGGAGCTCAACTGCGGCAGCAGACAGGCGGGTACGGCGTACTGGGGCAGTCCGGAGGGTGCGGGCGCCCGGCGCAGCAGCCCGAGGGCGACGAAGTCGTCGAGTGTCGTACGGGCCGCGGACACCGAACATCCGGCGAGCGCCGATGCGGTGTGCGGGTCGGCGAAGCCCGCCGGCGCAAGCGAGAGCAGTCGCAGTATCCGCGCGGCGGGGCCCGGCAGCCCGTCGTGCACGAAGCCGAGCACCCGCGACAGGGCGGCGAGGGAGGCCAGGGACCCCTTGCCGCCGCCCGCCCCCTCGTCGCCGGTGTTGTGCAGCTGCTTGGCGAGCTCCGCCACCGAGGCCTTGGGCCGGGCCGCGAGCCAGCCGCCGGCGAGAACCAGAGCGGCCGGCTGATGCGCGCACAGCTCGGCGAGATTCTCGGCCGCGCGCGGGTCGCAGGTGATGCGCACCGAGCCGGTGAATCCGCTCAGGAGCTCGAGCGCCGACTTGGTGTCGAGCCCGCCGAGCGTGCACGGACGCACGTCGGAGATCCCGGTCAGCGGTCCCTCCGACACGGCGACGACCAGGCAGTCCGGGGTGTCCGGCAGCAGCGGCTCGACCTGTTCGGCGTCGGCGGCGTCGTCGAGCACCAGCAGCACCCGGCGTCCGTCGAGTGCCCCGCGCAGCGCCTCGGACAGCTGGTCCTCGGCGGATCCCGGCGCCACCGGGACCCGTAGCGCACCGAGCAGTTCGCGCGCCGTGCGTTCGGTGGGCACGCGCCCGCCGCCGGGGTCGGTCAGCCGTGCACGCAGGGTGCCGTCGGGGTAGTCGGCACGCAGCTGTCCCGCGAGTTCTTCGGCGAGCGCGGTGCGACCGCTTCCAGGTCTCCCGGCGATCAGCAGCACACGGGCCCGGGGCGCCTTGCGGCCGGTGAGGGTGTCGAGCCCGGTGCGCTCGATGTCGGCCCGCAGTTCCTTCAACTCACGTTGCCTGCCGACGAATTCGGGGCCTCCCCGGTCCGGGCCCGCCCCCGGTGCCGAAGTGTCCGACACCGGTGTCGACCTGTGGGTGTCCACCGACTGATCCGTCACGGGCCACGCTCCCGTCCGCCTGCGCACAGTGCCCGCCGCGGCTGCGGACGGGGGAATTCCGAGCGTAGTTCACGCTCCGCGACGATCCGGGGCGAGCGTGGCGGGCACATCGCCCGTTCGGATCAGCGGATCGTCACACCGACGGGGTGCGGTCCGCACCCTCGGGGCGTCGGGTGCCACGGCGGTGGTTCAGGCCTCGAAGGGACGCGCCGGCCAAGGCGCCTCGGCGGGCCGCAGCGCATCGAGGCCGTCGCCGTGCTGTGCCGCGACGAGCGAAAGGACGCCCACCACAAGGCAGTTGTTGTGCAGCTCCCCGGCGAGCACGCCCCGTACGAGCTCGTCGAGCGGCACCCGGGCGAGCTCCATGTCGGCCTCTTCCTCGGACACCGCGAAGCGTTCGCCCTCGGCCTCGGCCAGATCGCGGGCGAGGAAGATCCGTACCGCCTCGTCGCAGCCACCCGGCGTGGTGAACACATCGGTCAGCACCCGCCAGTCCCCCGCCTTGACGTGCGCCTCCTCGAACAGTTCGCGCTGCGCGGCGTGCAGTGGATTCTCCCCGGGCACGTCGAGCAGCCCGGCCGGGATCTCCCAGAGCTTGTGCCGTACGGGGTGGCGGTACTGACGGATCACCAGGACACGGCCGAGGTCGTCCAGGGCGAGGACGGCGACCGAGCCGGGATGCACCTGGTAGTCGCGACGGGCGCTCGTCCCGTCGGGCATGATCACATCGTCGGTGCGGACACTCGTCTTCTTGCCCGTGAACGGCGTCGCGGTGGCCGTGATCCGCCACTCCTCGGCGGTGTCCCTGATGGTCATGAGTTACGTCCTCCACATGCAGAAACCGGGGTACGGCGCCTCGCGAGGAGGCCCGTACCCCGGCAACCGTATCGCCTGGTACTACTTCTTCGGCTTCGGCCGGCCCCCGGCCTGCTGCCGCTCCACGGCCGCCTTCACGAGGCCGGCGAAGAGCGGGTGCGGACGGGTCGGCCGGGACCGCAGCTCGGGGTGGGCCTGGGTGGCGACCAGGTAGGGGTGGACCTCGCGCGGGTACTCGACGTACTCGACGAGCTTGTTGTCCGGCGAGGTGCCGGAGAAGACCAGGCCCGCCTTCTTCTCGAGCTCGGCGCGGTAGCCGTTGTTCACCTCGTAGCGGTGCCGGTGGCGCTCCTCGACGTACTCCTTGCCGTCGTACACCTCGCGCACGATGGAGCCCTCGGCCAGCTTGGCCGGGTACATGCCCAGTCGCATGGTGCCGCCCATATCGCCCTCACCTGCGACGATGTCGAGCTGCTCGGCCATGGTGGAGATCACCGGGTGGGCCGTGGCGGCGTCGAACTCGGTGGAGTTGGCGTCCGGGATGTCGGCCAGGCTGCGGGCCGCCTCGACGACGATGCACTGCAGGCCGAGACAGAGGCCGAGCAGCGGGATCCGGTTCTCGCGGGCGTACGTGATGGCGCCGACCTTGCCGTTCACACCGCGGTCGCCGAAGCCGCCGGGGACGCAGATCGCGTCCACGTCGCCGAGCTGCTCGGCAGCACCGGCCGGCGTCTTGCAGTCGTCCGATGTGACCCACTTGACCTTCACGCGCGCGCGGTTGGCGAAGCCGCCGGCGCGCAGCGCCTCGGTGACCGAGAGGTACGCGTCGGGCAGGTCGATGTACTTGCCGACGAGCGCGACGGTGACCTCGTGGTCGGGGTTGTGCACCCGGTCCAGGAGGTCGTCCCACTGGGTCCAGTTCACATCGCGGAACGGCAGGTCCAACTTGCGGACCACATAGGCGTCCAGGCCCTCGGTGTGCAGCACCTTGGGGATGTCGTAGATCGACTTGGCGTCGATGGCGGCGACGACCGCGGCCTCGTCGACGTCGCACATCAGCGAGATCTTGCGCTTGATGGAGACCGGTACGTCGCGGTCGGCGCGGAGCACGATCGCATCCGGCTGGATACCGATGTTGCGCAGCGCGGCGACGCTGTGCTGGGTCGGCTTGGTCTTCAGCTCGCCGGACGGGCCGATGTACGGAAGCAGCGAGATGTGTACGACGAAGACGTTGTCCCGGCCGACCTCGTGGCGGACCTGGCGGACCGTCTCCAGGAACGGCAGCGACTCGATGTCGCCGACCGTGCCGCCGACCTCGGTGATGACGACGTCGACGTCGTCGGTGGCCATCCGCCGGATGCGGTGCTTGATCTCGTTGGTGATGTGCGGGATGACCTGCACGGTGTCGCCCAGGTACTCGCCGCGCCGCTCCTTGGCGATGACCTGCGAGTAGACCTGGCCGGTGGTGACGTTGGCGCTGCCGTCGAGGTCGACGTCGAGGAAGCGCTCGTAGTGGCCGATGTCCAGGTCGGTCTCGGCGCCGTCGTTGGTGACGAACACCTCACCGTGCTGGAACGGGTTCATGGTGCCCGGGTCGACGTTCAGATAGGGGTCGAGCTTCTGCATCGTGACCGTGAGGCCACGGGCCTTGAGCAGTGCACCCAGGCTGGAGGCCGTGAGGCCCTTGCCGAGGGAGGAGGCGACACCCCCGGTGACGAAGATGTGCTTGGTCGTCGAGGCTTTGGGCGGCATGGCCAAGAGGGGGCTCCCGTGGTCGCGAGGTGGTCTTGCGTACCGGCGTCCGGCCGAGAGTCTCGGTGGGACGGCGTCGCTGCGGTTCGGGGGCCGCGCTCCAGTCGGAATCGCCCTCCGGTCCACGGGCTACCAGGGTAACAGCGACAGAACGAGCCTGCTTCCGGCCAGCCTCCCGACCGCTCCCGGACGACCTTGATCCCGCACTCCGCGTGGTGTCGCGAACACCCCTCGTACAGGACCGGAAACCCTCACCCGATCAGCCGCAACGCGTATCTCCGACCCGCGCGCGGATCACAGGGGTGCGTCGTATATTGCTCGGACATTCGCTGCCGAGCCAGGCCGGCAAACGGCACCAACCCCGCCCGATCCCGGTACGACAGCTCGTCAACGACCCTTGACCGCAACGCAAGCGCCCCACGGGGCGGACGTGGCCGTTCGACTGGAGATGCACGTGGCCGGGCGCATCGAGGACTACGCACTCATCGGAGACATGCAGACCGCGGCGCTGGTCTGCAGGGACGGCACAGCGGACTGGCTGTGCCTGCCCCGCTTCGACTCCCCCGCGGTCTTCGCAGGACTCCTCGGAACAGAGGAACACGGATTCTGGCGGCTGGGACCCGCCCACGGCGCGGGGGCCGAGCCGCCCGCCGCCGACCGCCGCTCCTATCGGGGCGATTCACTTGTCCTTGAATCGGAATGGGACACCCCGCGCGGCACGGTCCGGGTGACCGACTTCATGCCGCCGCGCGACGGCGCACCCCAGTTGGTACGGATCGTCGAAGGTGTCACCGGGCGCGTGCAGATGCGCTCCGCGCTGCGGATGCGCTTCAGTTACGGGCGCGTGGTGCCGTGGGTGCACAAGGTGGACGGGCGCACGGTCGCCGTCGCCGGACCCGACTCGGTGTGGCTCGACACCTCGGCGGAGACCTACGGCAAGGACCTCACCACGTATGCGGACTTCACGGTCTCGCCCGGTGAGCGCATCGCCTTCACCATCAGCTGGGAGGCCTCGCACCGGCAGCCGCCCGCGCTGCCCGAGCCGGAGGCCGCGCTCGAGGCGACCGAGGACTTCTGGCGCGAGTGGGTGGAGCACTGTACGTATCACGGTCCCTATCGGGAGGCCGTCGTACGCTCCCTGATCACCCTCAAGGCGCTGACGTACGCGCCGACGGGCGGCATCGTGGCCGCGCCGACGACCTCGCTGCCCGAGGAGATCGGCGGCGTACGGAACTGGGACTACCGCTTCACCTGGCTCAGGGACGCCGCGATCACCCTGTCCTCCCTGCTGCGCACCGGATACCGCGAGGAGGCCCGCGCCTGGCGCGAGTGGCTGCTGCGCGCGGTCGCGGGCGACCCGGACAACCTGCAGATCATGTACGGCATCGCGGGCGAGCGGGAGCTCGGCGAGAGCGAGCTGGACTGGCTGCCCGGGTACGAGGGCTCGCAGCCGGTCCGGGTGGGCAACGGCGCCGCGCATCAGCTGCAGCTCGACGTGTACGGCGAGGTCACCGAGGCACTGCACCTGGCCCATATGACGGGCCTCTCGCGCAACGACTACGCCTCCCTGCTGCAGCTGAAGCTGATCCGCTACCTGGAGACGCACTGGGACCAGCCGGACGAGGGCATCTGGGAAGTCCGCGGCCCCCGGCGGCACTTCGTGCACTCCAAGGTGATGGCCTGGGTCGCGGTGGACCGCACCATCAAGCTCATCGAGTCCGGGGACGCGGACGGTCCGATCGACAAGTGGCGCGATCTGCGCGACGAGATCCACCGGGACGTCTGCGAGAAGGGCTACGACGCGGAGCGCAACACCTTCACGCAGTCGTACGGCTCGAAGGAGCTGGACGCCTCGCTGCTGCTGATTCCGCAGATGGGCTTCCTGCCGCCGGACGACAAGCGGGTGGTGGGCACGATCGAGGCGATCCAGCGGGAGCTGTCGACCGAGGACGGTTTCGTACTGCGCTATCCGACGACGGGTGACGACGCCGGCGTGGACGGTCTGGCGGGGGACGAAGGGGCCTTCCTGGCCTGCTCGTTCTGGCTCGCCGACGATCTGGCGATGATCGGCCGGGTCGACGAGGCCCGGGAGCTCTTCGAGCGGCTGCTCGCGCTCCGCAACGACCTGGGCCTGCTCGCCGAGGAGTGGGACCCGCGCCTGCAGCGGCAGGTGGGCAACTTCCCGCAGGCCTTCAGCCACGTCCCGCTGATCGACACGGCACTGCGGCTGACCGCCTCGGGGGCGTACGGGGGCTGAGACGAAGCGGGCAGGGGCGGGCGCCACGGCTGCCGCCCCCGCCGCTTCAGGGCAGCACCCGGTAGGTCAGGTGCGTGACCAGGGTGGCCGTTCGCGGTGGTCGCGCCGCAGAGGATCAGGACGTCGGCGTCCTCGTCGGCCGCGGCACGCGCCCGCGCGTGATGGGTGAGCACGAACACCGGTGCGTGGTACGGCGGTTCGTCGCCCCACCAGCCGTTCCACGGGCGGTCCCAGGCGTGCAGCCGGTCGCCCGTGCCGTCGCCGCCGTCCTCGCCGAACGGGCGCGACTCGCTCTGGCCGAGCCCGGCCGAGTATCCGTCGGCCGTGATCGTGAGGTCACAGACCACCCTGCCCGTACGTCCCGTCATCGCTCTCTCCTCCTGCGTGCGTCACGCCGCCCCATCAGTGTGATGCATGCCACACGCGGCACTGCGTCGCGCAATCCCCTTGTCGATACGACGAGTTGTCGGTGCCGCCGGGTCGTACCGCCCGGCTGTGGCCGATGCGTGATGTTCCTCGCAGGTCGGCGCCGATAGCGTCCGCACATGGACACGCACCACCCTCGCGCTCCGCACGGCGGGATCACCGTGCAGCGGGCTCTCGAGTTGCCCGGGCTGCGCAGCGGTCTCCCGGAGGTCGTCTCCGGTGCGGACCGGTTGCAGCGCACGGTCCGCTGGGTGCACGCGGGCGAGGCACCGAACATGGCGTCGCTCCTCAAGGGCGGCGAACTTCTCCTCACCACGGGCCTCGGGCTCGGCTCGCGCCCGGCCGAGCAGCGGGTGTTCGTACGCAGGCTCGCCGAGCGGGGAATCGCCGCTCTGGTGGTGGAGTTGGGCCCGCGCTTCACCCGGCTTCCGGTGGCGATCGTGGAGTCCGCGCGGGCGGCCGGTCTGCCGCTGGTCCAGCTGCACCGCGAGGTGCCGTTCGTGACGGTCACCGAAGAGGTCCACACCGAGATCGTGAACGGCCACTACGCGCTGCTCAAGGAGGCCGAGGAGGTGCACCAGCGGTGCACCCACGCACTGCTCGGCGGCGGCGGGGTGCCCCAGGTACTGGCGATCCTCGCGGAGTTCTGCGGCAATCCCGTCTTCCTCGAGACTCCGGACGGACGGCTGCTGTACGCGGCCGGGCCGGGCGGGATCGCCGGCGCCGGCGCGGCGGGAAGTCAGGCGCAGGCCGCGGCCGGTACCGGGAAAGCCTCCGGGGTGGATCCGCTGCAGGCATGGGAAGGCCTGCGCGGCCGGTCGGGCAACGAGCGGCCGCCGTCCGGGGCCGTCCTGGTCGATGTGCCGGGAGGCAGCTCCGGCGGACCCGGCACGCATTCCGCACGCGCGCGTGTGGTGCTGCTCCCGGTGACGGGCGGGCTGCTGCCGGTGCACCGGATGGCCGCCGAGCGCGCGGCCGGCAGCCTGGCCGTCGTCCTGATGCAGGCCCGCCAGGAGGAGGAGCTCGCCGCCCGCGGACGCGGGGACTTCCTCAACGATCTCGCCGAGGGCCTGGTGTCCGCCGAGGACGCCCCGGCGCAGGCCCGGGTGCTCGGCTTCCGGCCGGGAGACGGGCCGCTGCTGCCCGTGGTGATGCGGCTGCCGGACGGCACGGCCGGCCTTGCGCCGAGTGGCGCGCTCGCACTCCTCGCGCGCGTGGTGGCCGAGGAACTCGCCTCCGTCGGGCTGCCGTTCCTGATCGGCGTACGCCCTGTGGAGGGGCGGGTTCCGGTGATGCTCGGACTGCGTTCCGAGAGCGACCGTACGGATGTCGCCGACCGGGTCGCGGCGGCGCTGCGTACGGGAGTGGAGCGGTCGGGCCTGCAGCGGGCCGGGGTGCGGCCGCCGGTCGTGGTCGTCGGTGTCGCGGGAGCCTGGACCGCGGTGTCCGCGAGCCTGCGGCACGCCGCGGAGACCGCCGCGGCCGCGCAGGGGCTGCCGCACCGCCCGTGGCACGACGCGCGCCGCCTCGACACCGATCTGCTGCTGTGGCGGCTGCGGGACCATCCCGATCTGGCGGCCTTCGTGGAGCGGGCGCTCGGGCCGCTGCAGGCCCATGATCTGCGGTCGAAGCCGCCGTTGCTGCCCACCTTGGAGACCTTTCTGGCACACGCCGGGCGCAAGGCCGAGACGGCGCGGGAACTGCACCTGAATCGGCAGACGCTCTACAACCGCCTGGCGCGGATCGCGGAGCTGCTCGGTACGGACCTGGACGATCCGGGGACGGTCCTCGCCCTGAGCCTGGCGCTGCGGGCCCGCAGGCACGTGGCCTGACGTCGGAGTCCGACGGCACTTCGGAGTCCGACGGCGGTGTGCCGTGCCCTCGGTGCCCGGTGTGTGGCGCAGGTTCAGCGGGCCATCGGCCGGGCGAGCTCGTCGTAGACGCTGAGGACCTGGTTCACGGTGTCGTCCTCGCTGGGCCAAGTCGCCGCCTGTGCGAGGCCCTTGGTACGCAGTACGGCGCGGCGTTCCGCATCGGCGAGCAGCCGGATCACGGCGCGGGCCAGGGCCCGGGCGTCCCCGTACGGCACGAGGTCGGCGGCGTCACCGACCAGTTCCGGGACGCCGCCCACGGCCGTGGCGACCAGGGGCACGCCCGCGTGGAGCGCTTCCTGGGCGAGCAGCGAGCGCGACTCCCAGCGGCTCGGCAGGACAGCGACGTCGGCGGCGGCCAGCAGGCCGGCCACGTCGTCGCGTCGGCCGGCGAGGCGGGCGGGCAGCCGTTCGGCGTCGATACGGGCCTGCAGCGCGGCCCGCTCCGGCCCCTCACCGGCGATCACCAGCAGCGGGACGGGGTCGAGGGAGGTCCACGCGCGCGTGGCGTCGAGCAGTGTGCCGTAGCCGCGCTCCGGGTGCAGCGATCCGACGGCCATCAGCAACGGCCGCTCCACGGCACCGAGTTCGGCACGCGCCTTGGGCCCGGCACGCTCGCCGTCGTCCTGTGCCCCGTGGCCCGGGGCGGGTCCGTCCGCGGAGCGCGGTGGCGGGAAGGCGATCGGCGCGAGACGGGCGTCCCGCGCGCCGCGGCTGCGTGCCCGGTCCACGAGATCCGACGAGGTCGCGAGGACGATCGACGCGGAGCGGGCGACCCGGCGCTCGACGAGCCGCTGCAAGCGCGCGCGGGCGCCCTCCGTGTGCCGGCGGGTGTGCCAGGTGACGACCAGAGGCGCTCTGGCATGCCCGGGTCGCCTGCGCCGGGCGTTCAGCGCGAGCGCCGTGCGTGCGCCTGCGTTGAGCCCGTGTGCGTGCACGAGGTCCGCGTCGGCGGTCTCGGTGCACAGGGCCGCCACCGACACCGGATCGCTGCGCCGCGGCACCGCCACGAAACGGGCTCCGGCGCCGGTGAAGTCGTAGGTCCGCTCGAGCCCGGCCGGAGCACACACGGTGACCTGGACGCCGCGGGCCACCAGGCCGGCGGCGAGGGAACGCACGTGGGCACTGCTGCCCGCGCTGCCCCCGCCCAGGACCTGGACGGCCCGCAGCGGCAGCCGTCCCTGCGGTGTGGAGGTGCTGAGGTGGCTCACGCGGGCCGAACTCCTGGGTGTACGGGGGCGGATGAGAGGCTGTGCGGGCGGCACGCCGCGCGCCGCCCAGGATGCCAGCCCTGTCCGCCGACCGCCGTCCGCCGTGCGGAGTCCGGTGCGCACTCTCGGCGGGCCGGGACGATCCCTCGTACGGGGCACGCACCTGGGCGTCGTCCCGTCGCGCCGAGTGGGGCCCGGGCCGAAGGCTGGACGGCGCCGGACGCCGCACGGCAGGCGGCGGTTCACGGACAGGACCTATGGCGGTCCGTTGCCGCCGATGCGACGGGGCACGGTCGCACGGTGCGGGCGAGCTGCCGAATCACCCACACGGGTAGGTTGATTCGCGCCTGGCTGACGCCCTGTCTGACGTGGGCGCCCACCACAGTAGTGGCCTGATCGTGAGAGCGGACCACAGGGGTGCGGTGCCGTACGCGGCGCTTCGCCGGGGGGTGGCGACGGGTCCTCGCACGTACGCGTACTGCCCCGTGGTGCCGCGCCGGGGGGGCCGGGCGCCGGGCGACTTCCTCGGTCGGGCGGGCCTCGTCCCGCGCTGCGGGAACGCCGTCCTCCTGTCCGCGCGGCGCGCCGGCAGGGTTGGAGACGCCGCGAGGCCCGCCACTTCGCCGTGAACGGAACATCAGCGCCAGCCGCGCATCGCTGCACCGCGCCACATCGCGAGTCACGCGGGCGGCCGTCTCGGCGGTGCACGGGCCTCGGCGCCCTCTGAGCGCGGGTCGCGGCCGGGCCTGCAGCGCGTCAACTGCCGTACACCGCACAGGACTGAGCGCCACGCACCCGGCGGCCGGCGCCGACCGCTCGAACGGGACTCCAAGTGCGCCGCTCGCCGCGCGAATTCACGGGTCCCGCGCGCGTCGCGGAGCACGAGCACGTAGGGCAGCACACGCCACTCCACGCCACGAGGCATCCACGCCTGCCTGGCAGGCACTCCACCTCAGGCACTCGGCCTCACGCACTCGCCCCCGCCTGTCCCGCACAGTGCGCAGCGTCAGCGCTCAACGCCGCGCCCTGGAAACCGCTCGCGGCGTCCTGCCGCAAGCCTCCGGGCACGAAGTCACCCGACGGCGGCCGGGGAGGCGGCGTTCACGCATCCGTGCGTGCCGCCTCCAAGAGTTCCTCCGCGTGGGCACGCGCCGTCTCGGAGTCCTCCTGGCCGGCCAGCATCCGGGAGAGCTCGCGTACGCGCTCCTCCCCTTCGAGCGCCTTGACTCCGGACCTGGTCACCGAGCCGTCGTTCGTCTTCTCGACCAGCAACTGCCGGTCGGCGAAAGCCGCCACCTGAGGGAGGTGGGTCACCACGACCACCTGCGCCGACCTCGCAAGTCGCGCGAGGCGGCGGCCGACCTCCACCGCCGCCTTGCCGCCGACGCCCGCGTCCACCTCGTCGAACAGGTACGTCGGTACGGGGTCCGAGCCGGCGAAGACCACCTCGACGGCGAGCATCACCCGGGAGAGCTCACCTCCCGATGCCCCCTTGGCGATCGGCCGCGGTGGTGCGCCCGGATGCGGCGCGAGCAGCAGTTCCACGTCGTCGACGCCGGTGGCCGTATAGGCGACACGGCGGCCGGCCACCTCGACTCCGTCGGCGTCCTCGGACACCTCGGTCTGCCGGATGTCGATGCTCACGCGCGCGTGAGGCATGGCGAGGGAGGCCAGTTCGGCGGTCACGGCCGCCGCGAAGCGCTCGGCGGCCTCCGTGCGCGCCTCCGTCAACACCCGTGCCAACTCGCCCAGTTCACCGCTGAGCGCATCACGCTCGGCAGTGAGCTCCCCGATGCGCTCGTCGTCGCCCTCCAGTTCGCCGAGCCGGGCCGCGCCGTCCTCGGCCCAGGCCAGGACCGATGCCACGTCCTCGCCGTACTTCCGGGTCAACTGGGCCAGCGCCGCGCGGCGTTCCTCGACCGCCGCGAGGCGCAGCGGGTCGGCGTCCAGGTCATCTGCGTATCCCGCGAGGTCGCCCGCCACATCGGCGAGCAGGATGCCGATCTCACCGATCCGGTCCGCGAGGCCGGCGAGTTCGGGGTCGTACGACCGTACGGTGTCCAGGGCTCGGTGGGCGGCCGCCGCGAGCGCTCCCGCGTCCACGCCCTCCGGGTCCTCAGGGTTGCCCGCGAGGGCGGCGTGGGCGGCGCTGGCGGCGGACGCCAGCGCCTCGGCGTGGCCGAGCCGCTCGGCCTCGGTGGCCAGTTCGGTGTCCTCACCGGCCCGCGGCTCGACCGCCGCGATCTCGTCGAGCCCGAAGCGGAGCAGATCCGCCTCCTGTGCGCGCTCCCGCGCGCGCGTGGTGATCTCGTCGAGTTCGGCGGAAACGGAGCGCAGCCTGCGGTGGGCGGCGGCGTACTTGGCGAGGGGCACGGCGACCGCGTCGCCGGCGTAGCGGTCGAGGGCCTGGCGCTGTCTGGCCGGTTTGAGCAGTCCTTGCTGGTCGGTCTGGCCGTGCACGGCCACCAGTTCGTCGGCGAGCTCGCCGAGCAGGCCGACCGGTACGGAACGCCCGCCGAGATGCGCCCTGGAGCGCCCTTCGGCCGACACCGTACGGCTGATCAGGAGTGCGCCGTCATCGAGTTCGGCCCCGGCCTCCTCGGCCCGCACGGCCGCACCGGAACCTTCTGGCACCGTGACACGGCCCTCCACCACCGCCGATTTCGCACCGATCCGCACCAGGGCCGGGTCGGCTCGCCCGCCGAGCAGCAACCCGAGGCTGGTGACCACCATCGTCTTGCCCGCGCCGGTCTCGCCGGTCACGGCGGTGAAGCCTGGTGACAGCTCGACGACCGCGTCGTCGATGACTCCGAGCGACCGTATCCGCATCTCCTCCAACACGGACACGACCTTACGAGGTCGGGCCGCCCGTCTGCGACGGCCCCCGCACTACCCGCACGAAGCCGCAGGTGATCCGATGGCCGGACATGGCGCCGTCACCCGGGAGTGAACCGCCTGGGGAAAACCACAGGAACACTGTGCGGCTGTCCTCATGGCGGGAACGGGGCCGTGCGGCGCAATCTGTGGATCATGACCTTTCAGCTGGCACGAGCGACCTTCCGTGCCCATCGCCCCGCCTTCGCCGGCACGGCCGTGGCCGCCCTCTTCGCGGCCACGGTGGTGAGCGCGGCCACCACGCTGCTCGTGGCCACGGACGGCGAAGGTCTCTCCGCCGCGGCCCGGCGCACCCTGGCGGAGCACGGGGTCGGAAGTACCGCCGCCGTCCTGCTGATCGGCTCCGTCTACATGTCGATCTTCGTCGTGGCCTCCACCATGAGCACCGCGGTCGCACAGCAGCACCGCGAGCTCGCTCTGGCACGGACCGTCGGCGCCCGGCCCCGGCAGATCCGGCGCACCGCGATACGGCAGGCCGTGGCGACAGCCGTGCCGGCGGCGTCAGTGGGGTGTGTCTGCGGTGCGGTGGTCGGACGTTGGTGGTTCGACGCGATGGTGGCGCACGGGCTGGTGCCGGATGAGGTGCGGTTCTCGTTCAGCTGGGTGGCGATCCCGGCATGTCTGGCGGTGGCGGTGGTGACGTCGTGCGCCGCGGCCTTCCTGGCCTCGCTGCGCTTCTCGCTCCTGCGGCCGGCCATGGCGCTCGACGAGGCGGCGTCCGGCCGCCGGGGCCTGGGCTTGCCGCGTACGCTCCTGGGCCTTGTCGCGACAGCGGGCGCCGTCCTCCTCGCGATACTGCTGTCCCGGCAGCCGGCCGACGACGCAGGAGAGGGTGCCTTCCTGGTGCTGATCCTGTTCTGTGTGGGTGCGGGGTTGCTCGGTCCTCGGCTCATGGGTCCGGCCGCCCGGGTGGTGTCGGCATGCGTGGGGCGGTTCGGCAGCAGCGCCCGGCTCGCGATGCTCAATGTCCGTTCGCAGCCCAGGCGTTTCTCTGCGGCGGTGGTCCCGCTGGTCCTCGTCGTGGGCTTCGGCCTGACGAAGATCGGGATGCACACCACGGCGCAGCATCACACGGGTTCGGCGGGTTCCCGCGGTGAGCTCTGGATGGACTACGCGGGCACCTCGCTGTACGCAGGCTTCGCGGCGATCGCCGCGGCCAACACCCTGGCGATGATCTCCTTCGAGCGCCGCAGGGACGTCGCCCTGCTGCGGGTGGTCGGCACCCTGCCCGGCCAGGTACGGGCCATGGCGGCCTGGGAGGCGGTGGTCGTCGCCGGGACCGCGCTGCTCGTCGGAGGTGCGATATCCGTGGGCACGATGGCGCCGATCCTCGACACGGCCTTCGGCTCGCCCCTGCCGCACATACCGTGGCCGGTCCTCGCCGCGGTCGTCGGCGGCACGATCCTGCTGGCCGGCCTCGCGACCGGACTGCCCGTCCACCGGGTGCTGCGGCAGCGCGCGATCACCGTGGTCCAGGCCGCCTAGGGGCGTCTCCCCCTAGGGCCTCGGACCGCGCCCCTGGCCGTACGTCGGCGGCGCACTCGGGCCGGTCCTCCCCTACCGGTTCACTGTGGTGCCCCGCGCCAACCGGCCACCGGCAGCGCGAATTTGGCGACCAAGCGGTCGGTGAAGGAGGCATGGTGCAGCCGCGCGAGCCGCACCGGTACGGCGCCACGGCGCACCTCCACCCGCGCCCCCGCGGGGAGTTCGACGGTCCGTCGCCCGTCGCACCACAGCACACCGTGCGGCGTGTGCGGCTGCACCTCGACGGCGAGCACGGAGGCCGGCGACGTCACCAGCGGCTTGGCGAACAGCGCGTGTGCGCTGATCGGCACCATCAGAAGCGCCTCCACCTCGGGCCACACCACGGGCCCGCCGGCGGAGAACGCGTAGGCGGTGGAGCCGGTCGGGGTGGCGCAGACGATGCCGTCGCAGCCGAAGCCGGAGACGGGCCTGCCGTCGATCTCCAGGACCACCTCGAGCATGCGCTCGGGGGACACCTTCTGGACGGCGGCCTCGTTCAGTGCCCAGTCCGTGTGGACGACGGTGCCGTTGTCGTGCACCACGACATCGAGGGTCATCCGCTCCTCGACCTCGTACGCCCGCGTGACCACCCGGTCGACGACCTTGTCCAGATCGTCCCGCTCCGCCTCGGCGAGGAAGCCGACCCGGCCGAGGTTGACGCCCAGCATCGGGACGCCGGACGCACGGGAGAATTCGGCGCCGCGCAGCAGTGTCCCGTCACCGCCGAGCACGATGAGCAGTTCACACCCGTCCAATACGTCCGGGGTGGCCTCGGTGACCAGCTCGGCGGCCGGCGGGAGTGGCAGGTCGGCGGCCTCCGCCTCGAGCACACGCACCCCGAGCCCGCTGCGCAGCAGTCCCTGTACGACGAGTTCGGCGCTGCGGATCGCGGCGGGCCGTCCGGTGTGCGCGAGCAGAAAGACGGTGCGTGTCGCCTCGCGGTCGGTCGTCAACGGGGTCCCTCCGCCACAGCGCGGTCGACATCGGCCGGGTCGAGATCGGGCGCCCCGGCGGTGAGCCACAGAAAGTACTCGACGTTCCCCGACGGCCCCGGCAGCGGGCTCGCCGTCACACCCCGCACACCGAGTCCGAGGCCCCGGGCGCGCTCCGCCACTGCGCGCACCGCCTCGGCCCGCAGTTCGGGACTGCGGACCACGCCGCCGCTGCCGAGCCGTTCCTTGCCGACCTCGAACTGCGGTTTGACCATCAGGACGAGATCGGCGTCGGGGGCGGCGCAGCGGGTGAGCGCCGGCAGGACGAGCCTGAGCGGGATGAAAGACAGATCGCCGACGACCAGGTCGACGGGCTGCCCGTCGACGGAGTCCAGGGTCAGCTCGCGGACGTTCGTACGATCCCGCACGGTGACCCGCTCGTCGCTCTGCAGGGACCAGGCCAACTGCCCGTAGCCGACGTCGACGGCGACCACGTGCGCGGCGCCGGCCCGGAGCAGGACGTCGGTGAAGCCGCCCGTGGACGCGCCGGCGTCGAGCGCGCGCCTCCCCTCGACGCGCAGCCCTTCGGGGACGAAGGCGGCGAGCGCGCCCGCCAGCTTGTGCCCGCCGCGCGAGACATAGTCCGGATCGCTGTCGTCGGCGGCCACCACCACGGCGGCGCCGGTCTCGACCTGAGTGGCGGACTTGGTCGCGGTGTTGCCGCCGACGGTGACGCGTCCGGCGGCGATCAGCTGGGCGGCGTGCTCGCGCGAGCGCGCGAGTTTGCGGCGGACCAGCTCGGCGTCGAGGCGGCGGCGTGCCACTCCTGCCACGTTCGGTTCAGCTCCTGTTGTCGTGCATCGGCGTCCCGGGCGACGCCGGGCGGTACGCGGACGTGCCCGGCCCCGGAGTGGGACTCTGCGCGGGGGCGGGTGGCCCCTGCCGTGCGTCGAGCGCGGTCAGGGCGTCCCGAAGCCCCCGGTGTACATCCTCGTACACCTCGATGTGCCCGTCGGTGGCGAGGTGGTCGGCGTCCGCGAGGCGGTCGAGGCCTGCGTCCACGTCGGCGTTCCCGGTGCGTTCGCGGTGCACGCCGAGCGGACGCGGCGCGGCCGGTTCGTAGCGCGCGGGAGCCTCCGGCGCCTCGGGCTCCGGCGCGTCGGCCTCGACCACGGCGGTCTGCGGTACCACGGCATCCGGCGCAGCAGCTTCCGGCGCATCGCCGTCCGACGGCTCGGGAGCCGGATCGGCGCCGTGCTCGTCCGCTCCCCCCGGGATCGTGTCGCTCATGCCGAAACGCTACCGCGAAGCGCTGGGGTACGGTCGGTCCCGATGGCGACCATCGAGCAGTGCCGGTCCGCGCTGGACCGGCTTTCGGACAATCTCGCGCGGGCCGACGACGACGTACGGTCCGCCACTGAGCTCGACCGCTCACTGAGCTGCCACATCACGGACCTGGACGTCACCTTCGCCGGCAGGCTCACCGACGGCCGGATCACCGTGCACGACACCACCGAGGGTCCGCCCGCCGACCGGGCCCAGATCCGTCTCGCCATGACGGGCGACGATCTGATCGCGCTGGTCGACGGCGAACTCGGGTTCGCACGCGCCTGGGGCTCGGGCCGGGTCCGGCTCGAGGCCGGATTCCGCGACCTGCTGCGCCTCAGATCCCTGCTCTGACCCCGGATTCCGGCCCCGGCACAGGACTCGAGTCACCGCACCCGACGTCTCGGCGCCCGGCAGTCTCGCCACCCGATTCAGGACTCAAGTCCCCGAAGAGACATTGGAGTCCTCGCAGAGCCACGGGAGCCCTCGAGCCCCCGGACAGACTCAGAACTCAGAACTCAGATCGCAGAACTCAGGTCCCGGCCGCGACCTTTGGCCCGGCGCTCAAGTCTCCCGGACTCCCCTTCCCCGCCTGCGGCTTCCCGCCTTCCGGCGTCTCCTCCCCCGCCGTGGAGGTGGCCGACTGCCCCCGCTTCCGTCCGCGGCCGCCACCCGCCCGCCGCGCGGCGGGCACCACCAGCGGAGTCCCCGATTCCGGGTCGTCGATGACGCGGCAGGGCATCCCGAAGACCTCCTCGACCAGTTCGGCCGTGACGATGTCCGACGGGGCGCCTTGGGCGACCACCGCCCCGTCCCGCAGGGCGATGAGGTGGGTGGCGTACCGCGCCGCGTGATTGAGGTCGTGGAGTACGGCCACCAGCGTCCGCCCCTGCTCCTCGTGGAGGTCCGCACACAGGTCGAGGACGTCTATCTGGTGCTGGATGTCGAGGAACGTGGTCGGTTCGTCGAGCAGCAGCAGCGGCGTCTGCTGGGCGAGCGCCATCGCGATCCAGACCCGCTGGCGCTGGCCGCCGGACAGTTCGTCGACATAGCGCTCCGACAGTTCGGCGACCCCGGTCGAGGCCATCGACTCCTTGACGATGCGCTCGTCCTCCCGTGACCACTGCCTGAGCAAGCCCTGGTGGGGATAGCGCCCACGGGCGACGAGGTCGCCGACGGTGATCCCGTCCGGCGCGATCGAGGACTGCGGAAGCAGCCCGAGGGTCCGGGCCACCTTCTTCGCCGGCATCGAGTGAATGACCTCGCCGTCGAGCAGCACGCGCCCCTCGGTGGGCTTGAGCATCCGTGAAAGGGCCCGTAGAAGCGTGGACTTGCCACATGCGTTCGGCCCCACGACGACGGTGAACGAGTTGTCGGGTATGTCCACCGTCAGGCCCTCTGCAATGACACTGCGGTCGTAAGCGAGGGTCACATCCTGCGCGGTCAGCCGGTTCACAGCGTTACTCCTTCTGGTCTTCAAAACGCGCTGGTCTTCAAAACGCGCTGGTCTTCAAAACGCGCTGGTCCTCAAATCGCGCTGGTCTTCACATCGCGCCGCTCGTCGTTCAAATCGCCCAGCCTGTCGCTCGATCGCTCCCGCGTTCGGCCGTTCAAATCCGCCCCGCCCTGCGCTCCGTGACGAGCAACCACACCAGATAGGCGCCACCGAGCATCCCCGTCAGTACGCCCACCGGAAGCCGGTCCGCCCCGAACACCCACTGCGAGGCCAGATCGGCGGAGACGAGCAGGGCCGCACCCATGAGCATGGCAGGCAGCAGATTGGGCCCTGTCGCGCGCGTGAGCCGGCGCGCCAACTGCGGTGCGGTGAGCGCGACGAAGGCGACCGGACCGGCCGCCGCCGTCGCCGCCGCGGTCAGCAGGACGGCCGAGCCCATCGCCGCCAGGCGGATCCGTTCGGCCCGTATGCCGAGGGCGAAGGCGATGTCGTCGCCCATCTCCAGCATCCGCAGCGGCCGCGCACAGGCCAGTACGAGCGGCATCAGCACCGCGCACAGACCGAGCAGCGGCCACACCTGGTCCCAGTCCCGCCCCACGAGCGAGCCGGTCATCCAGACCACCGCACGGGCCGCGTCCACGATCTCCGCCTTGGTGATCAGATAGGCGTTGCCGGCGGTGAGCATCGCGGCGATGCCGATCCCGACGAGGACGAGCCGGAATCCGTGCACGCCCCGTCGCCAGGCCAGCGCGTAGATCAGCGTCCCGGTCACCAGACCGCCGGTCAGCGATCCGAGGGCGACGGCGTTCGCCGAGCCCTGGAAGAGCACGATCACCGTGAGCGCCCCGGCCGTGGAGCCCTGCCCGAAGCCGATGATGTCCGGACTGCCGAGCGGATTGCGCGTGATCGACTGGAAGACGGCTCCGGAGAGGCCGAGCGCAGCACCGACGAGCAGGCCGACCAGGACCCGCGGCAGGCGCAGATCCTTCACGATGAACTCGTGCGCCGCCTCGCCCCTGCCGAGCAGCGTCCGTACGACATCGGCGGCCGGTATGCCGAAGTCGCCCGTCCCGATCAGCAGTACGGCCACGGCGAGCGCCACCACGCAGAGCAGCACACCCATCGCACAGGCCCGCGGATCGAGCCGTACGGAGAGGCCGCCTGCGGTGCGCAGCGCCTTCACAGCTGCACCTGCCTTCTGCGTCGTACGAGATGGATGAAGACGGGACCGCCGAGCAGCGCCGTGACGATGCCCACCTGCAGCTCGGCGGGGCGCGTGACCAGCCGCCCGATCACGTCCGACCCGAGCAGCAGCACCGGCGCGAGCACGGCGGAGTACGGCAGGATCCAGCGCTGGTCGGGTCCGGTGAGAGCACGGACCGCATGCGGGACCATCAGGCCGACGAACACGATCGGCCCGCAGGCGGCGGTGGCCGCACCGCACAGCAGGGTGGCCGCGGTCATGGCCAGGACGCGGGTGCGCTGCAGCCGGGCGCCCAGGGCCCGGGCGGTGTCGTCGCCGAGGGCAAGGGCGTTCAGCGGCCGGGCGAGTGCGAGCGCGAGCACAAGCCCGGTGGCGAGGAACGGCAGCACCTGCCAGACCGTCGTCATCGACGCGGAGGCAAGAGATCCGACCGACCAGAAGCGCATCTTGTCGAGCGCCGCGGTGTCCATCAGCTGGACCGCGTGGACATATCCGTAGAGCGCGGCGGATGCGGCCGTTCCGGCGAGCGCGAGACGTGCGGGTGTGGCACTGCGCGTACCGCCGAGGACATAGACGAGAACGGACACCGCCGCCGCACCGAGGAAGGCGAACCACACGTAACCGGTAAAAGAGGTGACACCGAGGAAGCTGATCGCTGAGACGACCGCCGCCGCGGCGCCGAGGTTGATGCCGAGCAGCCCGGGATCGGCGAGCGGATTGCGGGTGAGCGCCTGGAGCACCGCTCCGCAGAGTCCGAGCGCGGCGCCCACCAGCAGTCCGAGGACGGTCCTGGGCAGCCGCAACTGCCGTACGACGACGTCCTCGTCGGTTCCGGTGGAGTGGAAGAGGCCGTGCCACACGGCGTCGAGGGACATGCTCTTGGCGCCCAGCGCGATGCTCGCCAGCGCGACGACAACCAGCAGGCACACCGCCAACGGCAGCCCTGCCGCACGCAGCGACCTGCGCCGTACGGGGACTTCGGGGGCGTCCGCTTGCTCTCGCGGAGGACTGTCGACCAGCACGAAGTTAGGTTAGCCTACCCTTCCATGATCCCTCGACAGGGAGAGGCGCTCCACCGGCCGGGACCGCCCTCGAGACCCGACAGCACCGCGACCGCTCCAACTGCCCGCCCAGTCTCGCAGTTGACCCGGCGCACCCTGTTCGCCGCCCTCGGCGCGGCCGGCGCGAGCACCCTGCTCGCCGCCTGCGGATCGGCGGACGACGGAGCCGCAGCGGATGGCAAAGGTTCCTGGGCATTCACGGACGATCGGGACAGAACGGCCCGCAGCGACGGGACACCCAGGAACCTCGTCGCCTACGTCGGAGCCGCGGCCGCCCTGCACGACCTCGGGGTCGACTGCAAGGGCGTGTTCGGCCCGACCAAGCTCAAGAACGGCAAACCGGACATCCAGGCCGGCGACTTGGATGTCGACAAGGTGACCGTGATCGGCAACGCCTGGGGTGAGTTCAGTATCGAGAAATACGCTTCTCTCCAACCCGACTTGCTGATCACCACCATGAACGAGTCGCCCGTCCTCTGGTACGTCCCCGAGGAATCGGTCAAGAAGGTCGAGGCCCTGGCACCGAGCATCGGCATCCTCACCGCCAAGAGCTCACTCACCGGCGTCATCGACCGGTTCGCCGAACTCGCCGAATCCCTGGGCGCGGACCTGCAGTCGAAGCGGGTCAAGGACGCCGAGGCCCGCTTCCGCAAGGCGTCGCAGGCGCTGCGCCGGGCCGCCCGCGAGGCCTCCGCCAAGGGCTCGGGACTGCGGGTGATGGCCGTCTCGGCGCAGGCGGACCTGCTGTACGTCGGCGCCCCCGACTACTTCACCGATCTGCGCTACTACCAGGACCACGGCGTCCGCCTCGTCAAGCCGGACAATCCCGCAGCCAACGGCGTCTTCGCCGAACTGAGCTGGGAGAACGCCGACAAGTACCCGGCCGATGTGATCCTCCTCGACCGCCGCACCGGCAATCTCCAACCCGACGAGCTGAAGGCCTCCAAACCCACCTGGGCCAAGCTCCCTGCCGTACGGGCCGGACAGGTCGTCCCCTGGCAGAACGAGGCGCGGTTCAGCCACGCCGGCTACGCACCTCTCATCGAGAGCCTCACCGAAGCACTGCAGCAAGCGAAGAAGGTCACGTGATGCAACACGGCAGCGAGCCCCGGACTCCCCTCGGCATACCCGCCGTCGCCCCACCCCGCAGCGGCCCCACCCGCCGCGGACTGCTCACGGCCGGCGCCGCCCTGGGACTCGGCGCACTGCTCGCGGCCTGCGGGGACGACAAGGCCACGGGCAGCGACGCGAAATCCGGCGCCTGGTCCTTCAGGGACGACCGCAAGCGGAAGGTCACGGCCGACGGCACCCCTGAGAACATCGTCGCGTTCATCAGCACCGCCGCCGCCCTGCACGACTACGGCATCGAATGCACCGGCGTCTTCGGCCCCAGCAAGCCGATCGGCGGCAAGCCCAATCCCCAGGCCGGCAATCTCGATGTCGACAAACTGACCAGCCTCGGCGAGACCTTCGGCCAGTTCAACATCGAGAAGTACGCCTCGCTGAAGCCCGACGTGCTGATCAGCAACATGTTCCCGCCGCCCGACCTGTGGTTCGTCCCCAAGGACTCGAGCAAGAAGATCGAGGCGATCGCGCCCACCATCGGCATCGCCGGCGCCCATGTCTCCCTGCGCGAACCACTGAAGCGGTACGAGGAGCTCGCCGAGTCGCTGGGCGCCGACCTCGGCGCACCCCGCGTCACCGAGGCCAAGTCCCGCTTCCGGCGCGCCGAGGAGACCCTGCGCAAGGCGGCCGAGGCCAACCGCGGACTCAAGGTCCTCGCCATGACCGGCGAAGCGGACCAGATGTACGTGGCCGTACCGGACTCGTACTGCGACCTGCACTACTTCAAGGATCTCGGCGTCGAGCTCGTGACCGGCAAGAAGTCCGACGAATGGGGCTTCTGGGAGTTCCTCAGCTGGGAGAACGCCGACAAGTACCACGCCGACCTGATCATGATCGACAACCGCTCGAACGCGCTGCCCGCCAAGGAGCTCGCGAAGAAGCCCACTTGGGCACGGCTGCCCGCGGTCAAGGCCGGACAGACCGTGCCCTGGGCCATGGAGGAGCGCTACAGCTACGCCGGCTTCGCGCCCGTACTCGAGCAACTGGCCGCCGCCATCGAGAAGTCGAAGCGCCTCACGCCCTGACCCGCAGCCCGTCCCGTCGCCCGCCGCCGGACACCCACCCGGCCGTGGTCGCAGCCACGCTCAGGACCACGCCCCCACGCAGGAGCCCCGGAATGACCGACACACCGTTCCAGTTCTTCGACGTCCACGTCACCTGTGCCCGTCGCCTCACCCCGTCGATGCACCGAGTGGACCTCGGCGGCAGCGACATCGCACGGATGGCGTCCGCCGGCCGCGACCAGCGGATCAAGCTGTTCCTGCCGCACGACGATCAGGACGCCCCGGTGATGCCGGAGCCCTCCGCCGACTGGTACGCGGCCTGGCGCGCACTCGATCCGGCGGTCCGCGCCGTCATGCGTACGTACACGATCCGCGACCTCAACGCGGCCACCCTCACCGTCGACTTCGCCCTGCACGGCACCACCGCGCCCGCATCGCGCTGGGCCACCCGGGCCCGGGCCGGGGACCGCATCGGCGTCCTCGCCCCGGTCGAAGCCGAGAACGCGGGCTACGACTTCCGCCCGCCCGCGGACACCGATTGGCTGCTCCTGGCCGGCGACGAGTCGGCACTGCCCGCCATCGCCGGAATCCTCGAGCACCTCCCGGCAGGGCTCCCCGTACGCGTCTGGATCGAACTCCGCGACGCCGCCGACCGCCAGCCCCTGCCCACCCGGGCCGACGCCACGATCACCTGGCTGACCGACGAGCCCGGAGCGAGCGGCCCCGCAGCCGCCGACCGCACCGCACACGCGGTCCGCAGCGCGCTGCTGCCCAGCGGCACCCCGTACGCCTGGATCGCCGGCGAATCGTCCTCGGTGAAGACCCTGCGCCGCCATCTCGTCTCGGAGCGCGGCATGGACCGCGCCCGCGTCAAGTTCACCGGGTACTGGCGGCGCGGAGCCTCCGAGGACCAGCTGCTGATCCAGGACGAGGCCGCCTGAGGTTCAGGGTCGCACCGTCCGTGCGCCGTCAGAGGTCCAGCCGCGCCAGCGCCTTGCCCGAGTCGAGGCCCGATGCCCCGTCGCCGGCCTCGGTCCACGCCGCGGCGCACAGCGCACGCAACCCGTCGAGGGGCGCGCCGTCACCGTCCAGCTCAAGGGCGCTCGCGGCCCGCGCGGTCCAGCCACCGCAGTGGTACGCACCTTCCTCGGCCACGATCACCGGCTGACCGGTCAACAGCCCCCGCAGATCGGCGTCGACATACGTCGGCCGGTGCTCGGGACGCGCGGCCAACAGGGCCGCGCCGTCCGTCACTCCGGTGAGCACAAGCAGCGAGTCCACCCCACCGTTGAACGCACCCTCGATGTCCGTGTCGAGCCGGTCCCCCACCACCAGCGGCCGCCGCGCACCGGTCCGCAGGATCGTCTCGCGGTGCATCGGCGGCAACGGCTTGCCCGCCACCTGCGGCTCTGCACCGGTCGCGATACGGACCACCTCGACCGCCGCACCGTTGCCGGGCGCGATCCCCCGGCCACTGGGAATGGTCAGGTCCGTGTTCGACGCGAACCAGGGCACGCCCCGAGCCACCGCGTAGCAGGCCTCGGCGAAGCGGCCCCACGCCAACTCGGGCCCGCCGTACCCCTGTACGACCGCCGCAGGACCGTCGTCCGCGGACTCCACGGGCTCGAGCCCACGCTCACGCAGCGCGAGCCGCAGCCCCTCGCCGCCGACGACGAGGATCCGCGAGCCCGCCGGAACCTGCTCCGAGATCAGCCGCGCCACCGCCTGCGCCGAGGTGATCACGTCCTCCGGCCGAGCCGGCACACCCAGCTCGGTCAGATGCTCCGCCACAACGTCAGGTGGCCGCAGCGCGTTGTTGGTGACGTACGCGAGGTGCATGCCCTCGTCACACGCCACACGGAGCGAGGGCACGGCGTGCACGATGGCCTCGCCGCCCGCGTACACCACCCCGTCGAGATCGAGGAGCGCGGTGTCGTAGACCGTGTGCAGCGTCTGCTCGCTGCCGGCCGGGCTCGTCCTGACGGTGTCGCTCATCGCGTCTCGCTCCTCGTTCGTGGTCCTGCCCAGATCATCTCGTACCGCCGCCCCCGCATACGATGCAGGCATGACCACACCAGGCGGCCTGAGACTGCACCCCTTCCGGGGCGTGCGCTACGTCCCCGAGCGGGTCGGCAGCCTCGCCGCGGTCACCTCACCGCCCTACGACGTGGTGGTACGGCCCGACGGACTGCACCACCTCGAATCGGCCGACCCGTACAACATCGTCCGGCTGATCCTGCCGCAGACCACCGGCACCGGCGACCGCCACCAGCAGGCCGCCGACACCCTGCACCGCTGGCTCGCCGACGGCATCCTCGCCCGCGACGACCACGAAGCGCTGTACGTCTACGAGCAGCGCAACGGCGACATCCTGCAGCGCGGCATCATCGGCGCCCTGGAACTCTCTGACCACGCCGAACACATCGTGCTGCCGCACGAGGACGTGATGCAGGACGTGGTCGCCGACCGCGCGGAGCTGATGCGCGCCACCGAGGCCAATCTGGAGCCCCTGCTGCTCAGTTACGCGGGTGACGGCGGATCCACCGGCGCGACGGCGGTCGTCGAGCGCACCGTCGAACTCCCGCCGCTGCTCGCCACCACGACCGAGGACGGCTTCCACCACCGCCTCTGGGCCGTCACCGACCCGTCCGAACTCGCCGCCGTCACGGACGACTTGAGGCGACGCCAGGCACTGATCGCGGACGGTCATCACCGCTGGGCCACCTACCTGCGGCTGCGTGCCGCGCAGAGCGGCCCGTCCCCCTGGGACCACGGTCTCGTACTCCTTGTCGACACGGCCCGCTACCCGCTGCGCGTCCGCGCGATCCACCGGCTCCTTCACCAACTGCCGCCCGCGAAGGCCCTCGAGGCGGTCACCGGTCTGTTCCGGATACGGACCGTCGACGGACCCCTGACCAAGGCCCTGGACGCACTCGCCGAAGCCGCAGCGGACTCCAACGCCTTCCTCCTCACCGGCGACGGGACGTACCACCTTCTCGACCAGCCGTCTCCCGACCTGCTCGCCCGCACGATCCGCACCGACCTGCCGGACGCCTGGGGTGACCTGGACGCGACCGTGCTGCATGCGACGCTCCTGGACCACGTCTGGCAGGTGCCCGATTCCCCGGAGCACGTCGCCTACATCCACGATGCGCAGTCGACGGTCGCCAAGGCGGAACGGGACGGCGGTACGGCGATCCTGATGCACCCCGTCGACGAGGCCACGGTCCGGGAACTGGCACGGCAGGGCGTGATGATGCCGCGCAAGTCCACCTCGTTCGGCCCGAAGCCCGCGACGGGACTGGTACTGCGCAGCCTGGCGGACTGACGTACAGGCCGGTCGGGACACACATGAGGGGCGGGACCGGTGCATCGGTCCCGCCCCTCATCGGTCGGTGTCAGTCGCGGCCGGACTCGGCCTCCGGCTCGCTGCGGTCGGCCGCCACCGGCTCATCGGCGCGGACCGTCGGCTCGGCCGTGCGCTCCTCGCGGTCCGCATCGGCCTCGATCTCGTCGTCGAAGGCGTCCACGAACTCCACCCCGTCCAGCTCGGCGAGGCGATCGGAGGCGTCCGTGGCGCCGTCTCGGTCCGCCTCGAGCGTCTTGGCGAACCATTCACGCGCCTCCTCCTCACGCCCTGCCGCCTGCAGTGCGTCGGCGTAGGCGTAGCGCAGCCGAGCCGTCCACGGCTGCACCGAGTTCGCTGCCAGCTCGGGGCTCTGCAGGGTGACGATCGCGGCGTCCAGCTGGTCCATGTCCCGACGCGCACCGGCAGCCACCAGGCGCATCTCCACCTGGCCCGCCTTGTCGAGCCGCTGCACCTCGGGCGCACCGGCCATGTCGAGCGCCTTCTCCGGCCGGCCGAGCCCTCGCTCGCAGTCGGCCATCACCGGCCAGAGTTCCGCCGAGCCCGTCATCCGACGAGCCGCCCTGAACTCCGCGAGCGCCTCGGAATACTTCTGATTGGTGTACGCGGCGAAGCCGGCGGCCTCCCGCACCGCAGCGACCCGGGAGGCCAGCCGCAGCGCGACCTTCGAGTAGCCGTACGCCTGCTCGGGGTCCTCGTCGATCAGCTTCGCGACCATGACGAGATTGCGGGCCACATCCTCGGCGAGCCCCTTCGGCAGGCTCTGCAGCTCCTGTCGTACGTCCTTGTCGATCTCCTCGCCCGTGACGTCGTCCGGGATCGGCAGCCGCTTGATCGGCTCGCGGTCCTGCCGGTCGTCGCGACGCGGCGCACGGTCGTCACCGCTCCGGTAGCCACCGCGGTCGTTGCCACCGCGCCGGTCGTCCCGACCGCGGTACCCGCCACCGGGCCTCCCGCGACCGTCGTCCCGACGCGGCCCACGGCCACGCTCGTCGCGGCCGCCTCGGTCGTCCCGGCCACGGAAGCCACCCCGGCGGTCATCGTCCCGGCGGAAGCCCCCACGGTCACGGTCCCGACGGTCGTCACGCCGGTCACGGTCATCGCGCCGGAAACCACCACGGTCCCCGTCCCGGCGATCCCGGTCGTCCCTACGGAACCCACCCCGATCACCGTCACGCCGGTCATCACGCCGATCCCGAAAGTCCCGCCGATCCCGCTCATCACGCCGACCACGGTCATCACGCCGATCCCGGTCACGGTCCCGACGGTCGTCACGCCGGTCATCACGCCGATCCCGAAAGTCCCGCCGATCCCGCTCATCACGCCGACCACGGTCACGGTCATCGCGACGGAAACCACCACGGTCCCCGTCCCGGCGATCCCGANCACGCCGACCACGGTCACGGTCATCGCGACGGAAACCACCACGGTCCCCGTCCCGGCGATCCCGATCGTCCCTACGGAACCCACCCCGATCACCGTCACGCCGGTCATCACGCCGATCCCGAAAGTCCCGCCGATCCCGCTCATCACGCCGACCACGGTCATCACGCCGATCCCGGTCACGGTCACGGTCACGGTCGTCGCGGCGGAAACCGCCACGATCGTTGCCACGGCGTTCGTCGCCCCGGTCACGGTCATCACGGCGGTACGACGGACGGTCACCGTCCCTGCGGTAACCCCGGTCCCTCTCGTCCCGGCCGCCACGGTCATCACGGCGGAACCCACCGCGCCGGTCGTCTCCGCGGTCACGGTCGTCACGTCGGTTCCGGTCGTCCCGGCGGAATCCTGGGCGGTCGCCGTCGCGCCGCGATCCACGGTCACGATCGTCCCTGCGCGGACGCCCGCGGTACCCGCCACGGTCACCGTCGTCCCGGCGCCGCTCATCGCGCCCGGGTCGATCGTCGGAAGGATTGGTCGACATCGGTGACTCCTGTCTTCGGTACCGCAGTCATTCTCGCGCAACCGGCTACCCGCCGCGCTTCGGAAAACAAAAAGGACCCTTGGTCCCAGCGTGAACGCTGGGACCAAGGGTCCTCAAAAATTGTTCGGCGGCGTCCTACTCTCCCACAGGGTCCCCCCTGCAGTACCATCGGCGCTGTAAGGCTTAGCTTCCGGGTTCGGAATGTAACCGGGCGTTTCCCTCACGCTATGACCACCGAAACCCTATTAAGTCGCCCCGCAGAAGCGGGACATTGAACAGGGCAGCGAACAAGCACTCTCTTCAATTGAGGAACTGTTCAGCCGGCACGGCTGTTCGTTACTTCAGAACCAACACAGTGGACGCGAGCAACTGAGGACAAGCCCTCGGCCTATTAGTACCAGTCAACTCCACCCCTCACAGGGCTTCCATACCTGGCCTATCAACCCAGTCGTCTACTGGGAGCCTTAACCCCTCCAGGGGGTGGGAGTCCTCATCTCGAAGCAGGCTTCCCGCTTAGATGCTTTCAGCGGTTATCCCTCCCGAACGTAGCCAACCAGCC
>NZ_QUAK01000004.1 GCF_003429565.1 Streptomyces triticagri | reverse complement strand
CGCCGCCTGACGCACACGGCCGCCGCGCCGCCCGCCGTCACCCCGCCGTACGCGCCCGGCGAGCCGCCGCCGCGCGCAGGATGCGGCGCCCCTCGGCCGAGATACCGACCGTGCGCCGCAGGCCGTTGCCGACGCCCTCGTGATCCATCAGCACCTCCAGGATGCGGGCCTGCCGCCGCAGTTCACCGGCGACCAGCGGGCCGACCCCCACCGGCTCGGCGCCACGCCGCAGTTCCTCGGGCGGCACGTCCCCGCCGGCCAGATCCAGACTCCGGTGCACGAGCAGCGCGGTCGCCGAACACCCGTCGGACCACGTCCGCAGCGTCTCCTCCGTACGCACGTCCGGCACACCGACCAGCAGCGACCGCACCCGGTCCGCCGCCTCCGTCCGTGCCTGCCCGTCGCCCGAAATCCCCACCTCCGCACGGAGTTTGGCGAGCGGCGCGGACCAGTCGGCGTCCGCATCGAGGGCCGCCCACACCGGTCGCAGCGCATCGTCGCGCCCGCCGAGCAGCGGCAGGCACCGATCGACGCAGGCAAGCCCGCTCGCCGCCAGCGCGCCCTCGTCCGCCCGGGCGATCATCTCCACCAGACTCACCGGACCCGACCTCCCCACCCCACGCCAGACATCTCCCTACGCCTTACAGCGCCCAACGTGGCCGAAATGTCACTACCCATACGGCCGATTCAGCACGCTCCCTCTCCACAGTCCCCCTCTGCGGCCCTCTCCACGGCCCCTCTACCCTGACGCGATGACCACGCGGCTGATCATCCTCAACGGCGGTTCCAGCTCCGGGAAAACGAGCATCGTGCGGTGCCTTCAGGACGTACTGCTCGATCCCTGGCCGGCGTTCGGCGCCGACTCCTTCGTCGAGTCGCTGCCGGCCCGTATGCGGGCGTCCGACGCCGGGATCGAAGTGGGGGCGGACGGCACGGTCGGCGTCGGGG
Source organism: Streptomyces triticagri (assembly GCF_003429565.1). Lineage (GTDB taxonomy): Bacteria > Actinomycetota > Actinomycetes > Streptomycetales > Streptomycetaceae > Streptomyces > Streptomyces triticagri. The sequence continues at coordinate 6,508 of NZ_QUAK01000004.1, read as the reverse complement.
CGGACTTCCACGCACTCGAAGCGGCCTGGCGCATCGGGATCGCGGCGATGGTGCGCGCCGGAGCCCGCGTCCTCATCGACGAGATCTTCCTCGGCGGCAGCGCATCGCAGCAGCGCTGGCGTGACGCGCTCGGCGACCTCACCCCCCTCTGGGTCGGCATCCGCTGCGACAGCGAGGTCGCCACGGCCCGCGAACTCGCCCGCGGCGACCGCGTCCCCGGCATGGCCGCCCTCCAGGCGGAGTCCGTCCACCGGGGCGTGGCCTACGACATGGAGATCGACACCACCCACGCCGAACCGCTCGCCTGCGCCCGCGCGATCGCCGCCCGCCTCGACCGCTGACGAAGCGCCGCGTCACTCATGCAGGTGTGCGGTTCCTGCGCTGGTTGGCATGGAATCGGGCCTTCTTCTGGCGGTTGCCGCAGGTGTTCATGTCGCACCATTTACGGGTGCGGCTGCGGCTCTCGTCGAAGAAGGCGGCCCGGCAGGTCGGTGAGGCGCACAGGGCCAGTTTTCCGTCGCGCTCGCCCGCGATGATGCCGATCGCGTCCGCGGCGATGACGCCGAGCGCGTCCTCCAGGCGGGAGGCGGCGGTGAGCCGCCAGCGCCGCTCGCCTTCCGGCGTCAGGGTCGCCGCGGCCCGCCCCTGAGTACTGAAGTCGTTGATGACCCGGACCGCGGCGGCGGGCAGAGCCTCCTGCGCCGCGGCCGCGGTCGCCGCGGCATGGATCGACTCCCTCAACTCCCGGGCGCGGTCGAGCTGCGCCGGGGTGCAGGGGTCCACGGCGAGGTCGTACTCCGCCAGCCAGTCGACGAGCCGCTGCGGCGTCGGGATGCGCTCCACGGGCTCGCCGTGACGCTCCGAGAGGGTCCCCGTGAAGCTCGTCGCCAGCACGCTGCCGAGGCGGAAGTCGGGGGGCTCAGTACGCATGGAACCACCATAGCTGGTTGCCGATCGGTGCAGAAGGCTGCTACAAAGATGGAACCGCCATTGCAGGTTCCATGGTTCCACGATCGCCAGGAGGCCTCATGCCCGCCCGGAGCAGCGACGTACGAGCAGACGCACCCGCAACTGACGCATCAGTGACGGCCGTAGAGGCCTTTGAAGCCCACGCGGCGGAGGCCGACCTCGACGACCTGCGCGCGCGGCTGGCCGCGGCACGGCTGCCGGAGGCCGAGACGATCCATCCCGCCGGACCCGGCCCGGGCCGCTGGGGGCAGGGCGTCCCGCTCGCCGACCTGGTCGACCTCGTGCACTACTGGCGCACCGAGTACGACTGGCGGTCGTTCGAGGACCGGCTCAACCGGATCGGCCAGTTCCGTACGACCGTCGACGGTCTGGGCATCCACTTCCTGCACCGCCGCTCTCCGCGTGCGGACGCCACGCCCCTGCTGATGACGCACGGCTGGCCGGACAGCATCGCCCGTTTCATCGATGTCGTGGACGAGTTGGCGGATCCGCAGGACGCGGACGCGCCCGCGTTCCACGTCGTCGTCCCGTCACTGCCCGGCTTCGGCTACAGCGACAGGCCGGCCACCACCGGCTGGGGCACCGAGAAGATCGCGGCCGCCTGGGTGGAGTTGATGGGACGGCTCGGATACGACAAGTTCCTGGCCCATGGCGGTGATTGGGGCGGGAACATCACCACGGTCCTCGGCGGCCGATTCCCGGACCACGTCCTCGGCATCCACACCACGTTCGCGGAGGGACCGCCCGGACTGAGCACGGACGGGCTGACGGCCGTCGAGCGCGCGTGGGCCGAGGAGACCCGCGACTTCTGGAACCACCGCGCCGCGTACGCGAAGCAGCAGGCGACGCGGCCACAGACCATCGGCTACGCCCTCGTCGACTCACCGGTCGGGCTGCTCGCCTGGATCCTCGACAAGTTCGCCGAGTGGTCGGACACCGAGGACAGCCCGTTCGAGACGATCTCCCGGGACCGGATCCTCGACGACGTCACCCTCTACTGGCTGACCCGCACCGGCGCATCGGCGGCCCGCATCTACTACGAGAGTCACAACTCCCTGGACCCCGACCTCCGCGTCGACGTCCCCTCCGCCCTCACCATGTACCCCCGCGACGTCGAAAAGTGCCCACGCCCCTGGGCCTCCCAGCGCTACCGCCACATCGTCCACTGGACCACCCCGCCCAAGGGCGGCCACTTCCCGGCCCTTGAAGCCCCCACCCTCTTCACCAAGGACCTCCAGAACGCCCTCACAGCAGTCCTCACCGCCACCCGGTAAGACCGACAGACCCCAGGCGGACCCGCCCCTCACGCACGGGAGTTACCAGTAACCCCTTGTGCACACTCCGACAATCGCCATAGCGTAGCGAAGAATTGCATTCGCGAACATTCGTGAGTCCGAACATCGAGCGCGCTGGGGGACGTGTCGTGGCACTGATGATGGTGTTGGCTGCGGTGTGGTGTCTGGTGCAGTTGTTGGTGTTGTCGGCGCCGGTGCGGGTGGTGCGTTGGTCGACGGTGTTGGTGGCGTTCGGGGTGGGGGTTGAGCGATTTCGCGGTGTTGGGGGCGTCGGTCGGGACGGGTTTCGGGCTGTTGGAGTCGGTGTTGTCGTTCGCGGAGCGGGCGCACAAGTCGCNGTGTTGGGGGCGTCGGTCGGGACGGGTTTCGGGCTGTTGGAGTCGGTGTTGTCGTTCGCGGAGCGGGCGCACAAGTCGCAGCCGGATGACGGGGGTTGGGTCCTTGCGCAGTCCATTTTCAGCAATGCCTTCATCCCTGATCCGGGTCGCATTCTGACCAGTCTTTTTCCTGCTCCGAACGGGGTCTCGGACTGGAGTGAGGCGCAGTTCCCGCCGGGGATTCATCTCATTTACGGGGTGCTGGGCGGGCTCGGTGTGGGGTTGATGGTGTGTGGGGGGTGGTGGGTGTGGCGGGTGTGTGGGCTGGTTCCGTTGGTGGCGGCGTGGGCGGCTCACTGGGTGAACAATATCGCAGCTGCGAACAAGGATGCGGAGTGGGCGAAGCCGTGGGCGGAGGACATTCATCAGGAGTGGGGGATATGGATCGCGCTCGGGGCGCTGGTGGGTGCGGCGGCGGTGGATGTGGGCCGGCGGCGCCGGGGGCGGGTGCTGCTGCCTCAGACGCTGCTGGCCGGTGAGCGGGCGGTCCCCGGCGCGGGCTCGTCCGGTGGTTCACCGTTGCTGTCGTACGCCCTGATCAAGCCCCCGTACACCTGGTTCATCGCGACGAGCTACGCCCGTACGCGGCGCGCCCTGCACATGGCCGTAGGGCACTCCCGTACGGACCCGGCCCGTATAGTGCGCCTGCGCGAGCAGGTCACCGAACGGACCCGCGCCCTCGACGAGACGAATGATCCCGCCCGCTGGCAGGGCGTCTCCCAGCGTCAGCTGCTGTGGGATGCGTGGGCCGCCCGCACCCGCCTGCCCTGGCACGAGAAGCTCTTCCTGCTCCTGTCCCTCCTGGTCGTGCTGCCCTCCCTCGCCTACCTCCTCGTCGGCGACTTCAAGGACACACAGGGCATCCAGAAGTGGTTCGCGGACGGGGCCGGGCTGCAGGTCCTGATCTGGGCCGCCGTGGCCGGGCTGCTGCTCATCGTGTGGCGTCTGGTCGCCACTCTCGCGAGCCTGCGCACCACGCTGCGCCTCCCGCTCGCGGAACCGGCCGTCGCCGCCCAGCTCCGCCTCACGTTGTGCGCGGGTTCGCTGTTGACCGGCTGCCTGCTCCTGTCCCGGCGAGCGGCGATCGCGCACGGTGAGAAGCCCCTGGACGTGCACGACGCGGTCGACCCGTACAACGACGACCCGTCGTTCCTTCTGGAGCGCTTCCTCGACGTCGGCCTGCCGCTCCTGCTGACCGTGGCGACACTGGCCCTGCTCGCGATGCCGTACGCGCTTCCGCTGGAGCTGATGCTGGGCGGAGGCGTGGGGGAGATGCTGCTCGGGGCCGCCCTGCCTCGACTGGCGCCGTACCTCGCCCGTGGTGGCGCTCAGGCGTTGGGGCGGCTCGCTTCCCGGGGCGCGATGCCGTGGGCCCGCGGGGCCCTTGGTAGAGGCAGAGGTGCGTACGCACGGCCCGGTGACCGCGTCGCGAGCGGGCGCACCGACCCGGTGGACCTGGCCACCGGCCGCATGTTCCTCGAACTCACCGATGTGGAGCTGCCGGGCACTCTCCCCCTCGCCCTGACCCGCCGCGCCGACTCCGGCTACCGGGGCGGGCGTTGGTTCGGCCCGTGCTGGTCGTCGAGCCTCGACGAACGCCTGGAGCACGACGAGCAGGGCGTCGTCCACTTCACCCCGGACGGGCTGCTCGTCGCCTACCCTCCCGCGGCTCTTGGGGGCGCCCCGGTGTGGCCCACCGAGCCGACGGCACCCCGACGGGCACTCACCCGGGCAACCGACGGAACCTGGACGATCACCGAACTCGGCGCCCCCACACGGCACTTCACCCCCGACGGCCTCCTCTCCACCCTCACCGACCACCACGGCAACCGGATCTCCTTCACCTACACCCCGTCCGGCGCACCCTCCGCGATCACCCACTCCGGCGGGTACCGCCTCCGCATCCTCCACGACCCGACGCTGGAGCGGATCACCGGCATCGAGCTCGCCACCCTCGACGACGAGGTCGACGTCCGCTGGATCCGCCTTGTCTCGTACGCCTACGACACCCACGGCAACCTGACCGAGCAGACCCGTGCGACCCCTGGCAGCACCACCCGCTTCACCCCGGACTCGCACGGCCGCATCACCTCCTGGACGGACTCCAACTCCCGCTCCTACCACTACCGCTACGACGATCAGGACCGCGTCGTCGCCGAGACCAGCAGCTCCGGGGCGTTGGCCTTCACCCTCACCTACAACGGCACCCACCCCGACCACCCCGGCTGCACCGTCACGACCGTCACCTCCTCGACCGGCGACGCTTCGCACTACATATGCGATTCCCGCCACCTGGTCACCGCGATCATCGACCCGGCGGGTGGCGTCACCCGCCACACGTACGACGAGGCGGGCCGGACGGTCGCCACGACCGACCCACTCGGCCGCACAACGGGCTGGTCCTACACCGAGGACGGACAGCTCACCCAGGAACTCCGCACCGACGGAAGCCGGATCGCGATCACTTACGACGACGCCGGCAACCCCGTCACAGTCACCGCCCCGGACGACACGACCACCCACCACACCTACGACCACGCCGGCAACCTCACCTCGGTCACCGACCCCACCGGAGCGGTCACGCGGTACGCGTACGACCCCAGCGGCACGCCCATCGCCGTGACGGACCCAACGGGCGCCACCACCCGCATCACCTCCGACACCGCCGGCCTCCCCCTCTCAGTCACCGACCCCGACGGCGCCACGACCCTCGTACGGCGCGACACCCTCGGCCACCCCGTCTCGGTGACGGACCCGCTCGGCGCGGTCACCGGCCTCAACTGGTCAGTGGACGGGCACCTGTTGAGTCGCACCGGCCCGGACGGCGCCGTCGAGATGTGGACGTACGACGGCGAGGGCAACACCACGTCGCACACCGATCCCCTCGGCGCCACCACGCGCTTCACATACGGCGAATTCGACCGCATTGCCACCCGCACGGATCCGGACGGCGCCACCTACCACTTCACGTACGACACCCTCCTCCGCCTCGCTCAGGTCACCAACCCCCAAGGCCTGCAATGGGGTTACACGTACGACCCGGCAGGCCACCTCCTCTCCGAAACCGACTTCGACGACCGCACCACCCATTACACCCGCGACGCAGCCGGCCGCACGGTCTCGATCCAGGGCCCGGACGGCGCGATCACCCACCACACCTGGGACACCCTCGACCGCCTCACCACCCGCGAAACCCCCGACAGCCGAACCACCTACACCTGGGACCCCTGTGACCGCCTGGTCGACGCGAGCAACCCGGACACCCACCTCACCCGCACCTACGACACCGCAGGCCGCCTCCTCATCGAAACCGTCAACGGCCGGCCCCTGCAGATCACTTACGACGCCATGGGCCGCCCCACCTCCCGCACGCCCCCCTCCGGCGTTCCCACCACGTACACCCACTCCCCCGGCTCCCTCCTCACCCGAATCTCCACTGCGGGCCGCGACCTAGCCCTGACGTACGACCCCGCCGGCCGTGAAGTCACCCGCACCCTCCTGAGGACCCACAGCTCACCCTCCGCACCCGGCCTCACCCTCACCACCACTCGCGATCCCTCAGGCCGCCCCACCCTCCATCGCGCCCTGTCCCCATCCGGCCACACCGTGGCCCAACACACCTACACCTGGCGCCCGGACGGAACCCTCTCCACCCGCGACGACGCCCGGTACATCCTCGACCCGATGGGCCGCGTCACGGAGGTCCACGCGGCGGACGCGCCACCAGGCCACCACCCCGACGCCGAAAACCCTGGTCACCCGCACACGCCCGAGCCACCGAACGCACCCACCGAGACCTACACCTACGACCCCGCCGGCAACATCACCCACGCCACCGGCCACATCCCCTCCCCAGGCCCCCGCACC
>NZ_QUAK01000027.1 GCF_003429565.1 Streptomyces triticagri | reverse complement strand
CGTCGTGACGCCCGGCCGGGTCCGTGGTGTGCTGCGGTGTCCCGGGTCAGTGGTCGTCCCAGTGGCCGTCGTGCTGGGCGTGGCGGTGGCCGTCGTGCAGGTAGTCCGTGTGGTCGCCGTGCGGGACGGCGACGTGACCGCAGCCCTCGCCGTGCTGGTGGGCGTGGTCGTCGTGGGTGCTGTGCTCGCCGGCCTCGCACTCGTCCGTGTGGTCGCCGTGCACACGGTGCAGATGGCCGTCGTGGGCGTAGTCGGTGTGGTCGCCGTGCGGGACCGCGACGTGGCCGCAGCCCTCGCCGTGCTGGTGCGTGTGGTCGGGGTGCGGGGCGTGTGCGGTGGCGGGCATGAGGGTCTCCAGTGGTGCCGGTTCGTGTGCCGCGGGGCGTTCTGTGCGGCTATGGAGTGATTTTGCTCCTCTTGTACGGGACGGTGCAGCCTCCGCGCAGGGTGTGTCTGGCGGTGGCTCGCGTCCGGCTCCCGCGCGGACGGCCGTAAACAATCGCCAACGGCGTACAACCACCGAAGAGGCACAAAGGTCTCAACAGGTGGCTTCAGCAACACCATGGCGAAGCCGTTCGGTTCGATGGATCGAGGTGCCATGAAGCGTTCGATGAAGACTCTGGGTGCGTCCCTGCTCACTGCCGGCGTGGTGGGCGCGGGGCTGGTGGCGACTGCTCCGGCCGCCGGCGCAGCCGAGGCGGCCGCCGAGTACAACGGGGCCTGCGGCTCCGGATTCTCGGTGGTCAACTCCCTGCCGGTCGGCACGGACGGCGCCGCCGGCACCGTCTTCCTCACCTACAACTCGTCCACGGGCGAGAACTGTACGGTCACTGTCCGCAGCAGCGCCGGCGAGGCCACCCACATGGTCGCCTACGTGCGGAACGTGGACACCGACGAGGACAGCTACGAGGAGGGCGACTTCACCCAGTACGCCGGCCCGGTGTACGTGGAGGCGCGTGGCGCCTGTGTGGAGTGGGGCGGCGTGATCGGCAAGGAGCAGGCCTGGAACTTCGGCTCCAACTGCGGCTCGCTCACGGGCAAGGCATCGCAGAAGGACTGGTTCGCCGGCCGGCACTGAGCCGTGGCCGGAGGGTACTGCACGGCCTGAGCCGGCATCGCGCCTCGGCCCGGGGCTCCGCGGGGAAGCGGGGTTCCGGGTCGAGGCCCGGGCATGTGGGGCTCGGGCCCGTCCGGCGGATCTTCGTGGATCGGCCGGCCCTTGGCGGGCTCGGTTCAGTCGACCGCCGCGATGCCGTCCAGTTCCACCAGGGCCTGTTCGTCCCAGAGGCGGACCGCGCCGATGACGGCCATCGCCGGGTAGTCGCGGCCGGCCAACCGGTGCCAGATACGGCCGAGTTCGGGCGCCCGCTCGCGGTAGTCGGCCACATCGGTGGCGTAGACGGTGACGCGGGCGAGGTCGGACGGGGTGCCGCCGGCGGCGGCGAGGGCGGTGAGCAGATTGGTCAGGGCCTGCTCGAACTGCTCCGGCAGGGTGCTGCCGACCAGTTTCCCGTCGCCGTCGAGGGAGGTCTGGCCGGCGAGCAGCACGAGGCGGCCGCCGGTGGCCGTGACGGCGTGCGAGAAGCCGGTGGGCGGGGAGAGTTCGGCCGGGTTGATGCGCTCCACACTCATCGGGCGGGGTGCTTCCTCTCAGTGGTGGTGGTGCCGGGTGGGGACTGGGGGGGCGATGCGGACGCCCCGCTAGGTGTCGTCACTCGCGGCTGCGGTCTCGCGGTACAACTCCTTGGCGATGATGGTGCGTTGCACCTCGGTGGCGCCCTCGTAGATCCGTGGGGCGCGCACCTCGCGGTAGAGGTGCTCGAGGAGGTGTCCGCGCTGCAGGGCGCGTGCACCGTGCAGCTGGACGGCGGCGTCGACGACCTGCTGCGCGGTCTCCGTCGCGAAGAGCTTCGCCATCGCGGCGCGCCGGGGCACGTCCGGATCGCCGCGGTCGTACGCCGCGGCGGCCGCGTACACCAGGAGGCGGGCGGCCTCCGTGCGGGTCGCGAGCTCCGCGACCTGGTGGGCGACGGACTGCAGGTCCTTGAGCGGGCCGCCGAACGCGGTGCGCCGCGCGGTGTGCGCGCGGGTGGCGTCGAGTGCCGCATCGGCCATCCCGACGGCGAAGGCGCCGACGCTCGGCCGGAAGAGGTTCAGGGTGCCCATGGCGACGCGGAATCCGCCGTCGACCGCGCCGATCACGTCCTCCTCGCCGACGGGGACGCCGTCGAAGGCGAGCGCGCCGATGGGGTGCGGCGAGAGCATGTCGAGCGGGGTTCCGGTGAGTCCGGTGCGGTCGGCGGGGACCAGGAACGCGGTCACGCCGCGGGCTCCGGCGCCCGGGGTCGTACGGGCGAAGACGGTGTAGAAGTCGGCGCCCGGGGCGTTGGAGATCCAGCACTTCTCGCCGGACAGGCGCCAGCCCGGGCCGTCCCCGGGAGCCGACCGGTCGCGCTCCGCCGCGAGGGACAGGGCCGCGGCGTCCGAGCCCGCTCCGGGCTCGCTGAGCGCGAAGGCGGCGACCGCGGTCCCGGCGCGCACCCGCGGCAGCCAGGCGGCCCGCTGCCGCTCGGTGCCGTGCGCATGGACGGGGTGGGCGCCCAGGCCCTGCAGCGCGAGTGCGGTCTCGGCCTCCGTGCAGGCGTACGCCAGGGACTCCCGCATCAGGCAGAGCTCGAGCGAGCCGGAGGTGAACAGGCGGTCGATCAGGCCGAGTTCACCGAGCGCCTGGACCAAGGGGCGGTTGATCCGGCCCTCTTCCCCTCGGCCCGCCAGTGGTGCGAGGTGCTCCGCCGCCTGGGTGCGCAGCTTCTCGCACCGGTCCCGGTCCCCCGTCTCCAGTGCGAACGCGGGCATCGACACCCCCTCCGTATCGCGATCTGTTGACTGTCGTCACCACCACGATACGCTCGTTCCACGGATTGAGATGCTCGGACGACCCGACGACAGTCAGGGGACGCACATGGAGCTGACGGCCTCGGCGCACACGGACACCTTCGCGCGGGATCATCTGCCGCCCGTCGACCAGTGGCCCGAGCTGCTCTTCGAGCTGCCCGAGCTGCGCTATCCCGATCGCCTGAACTGCGGCGCCGAGCTGCTCGACGGCACCATCGAGCGGTACGGCGCGGACCGGACGGCCTTCGTCCTGCCGTCGGGCGAGCGCTGGTCGTACGGCAGGCTGCGGGCCGAGGTGGACTCGATCGCCCGGGTGCTGACCGAGGAGCTCGGTGTGGTGCCGGGGAACCGGGTGCTGCTGCGCGGCCCCACGACTCCGCAGCTCGCCGCCTGCTGGCTGGCGGTGCTCAAGGCCGGCGCGGTGGCGGTGACGGTGCTCGCCCAGCAGCGCGCCCAGGAGCTGGCCACGATCTGCGAGATCGCCCGGGTCGGGCATGCGCTGTGCGACGTACGCAGTGTGGACGATCTGGCGAAGGCCGAGGTGCCGGGCCTGGCGATCACTGCGTTCGGCGGGGACGCTCCGGACGATCTGCTGCGACGGGCCGCGGCGCGTCCCGAGCCCTTCGATGCGGTGGACACTGCTGCCGACGACGTGGCGCTGATCGCGTTCACCAGCGGCACCACCGGCAGACCGAAGGGCTGTATGCACTTCCACCGGGATGTGCTGGCGATCGCGGACACCTTCTCGCAGCATGTGCTGCGGCCCGAGCCGGACGATGTGTTCGCGGGCAGTCCGCCGCTCGGCTTCACCTTCGGCCTCGGCGGTCTGGTGGTCTTCCCGATGCGGGTGGGTGCGGCGGCGCTGCTGCTCGAACAGGCGGGCCCCAAGCAGCTGTTGCCCGCGATGGCCGAGCACCGGGTGTCGGTGGTGTTCACCGCGCCGACCGCGTACCGCGCGATGCTCGACGCCTTCGACGGGCACGATCTGTCCGCGCTGCGCCGCTGTGTCTCGGCGGGCGAGAATCTGCCCGCGGCCACCTGGCAGGCCTGGCACGAGCGCACCGGTCTGCGCATCATCAACGGCATCGGCGCGACCGAGCTCCTGCACATCTTCATCTCCGCGGCCGACGACGCGATCCGGCCGGGGACGACGGGAGTTCCGGTACCGGGCTGGCAGGCCCGCGTGGTGGATGCGGCGGGGCAGCCCGTGCCGGACGGCGAGCCGGGTCTGCTCGCGGTACGCGGCCCGGTGGGCTGCCGGTATCTCGCGGACCCTCGCCAGGCGGAGTACGTGCGCCACGGCTGGAACATCACCGGTGACACCTATGTGCGCGAGAGCGACGGCTACTTCCGCTATGTGGCCCGCGCCGACGACATGATCATCTCGGCCGGGTTCAACATCGCGGGACCCGAGGTGGAGGACGCGCTGCTCAGGCACCCCGATGTGCTGGAGGCGGCGGTGGTCGGCAAGCCGGACGAGCGGCGCGGACAGCTGGTGGCGGCCCATGTGGTGCTGCGCGACGGGGTGCCGCGGGACGAGGGGACGGTGCAGCGGCTGCGGGAGTTCGTGAAGGCCGAGCTGGTGCCGTACAAGTGCCCGCGCGAGATCGCCTTCCTGGACGCGCTGCCGCGGACACCGACGGGGAAGCTGCAGCGGTTCCGGCTGCGCACCAGGCCGGGGAATCCGCCGCAGGAGCGCGTTCTAGAGTGATCACGTGTCCGAGCTGCACACTCCCAGGTCCCTGATCGTCACCTACTACGGCGCGTACGGGCGGCGCCTCGACGGCCCCGTACCGGTGTCCGAGCTGATCCGGCTGCTGACCCCTGCCGGTGTGGACGCGCCGTCGGTTCGGTCCTCGGTGTCCCGGCTCAAGCGCCGCGGGCTGCTGCGTCCGGAGCGGACGGCGCACGGCGCCGCGGGGTACGCCCTGTCCGACGACGCCCGCCAGTTGCTCGACGACGGCGACCGGCGGGTGTACGCGAGCGGGCCGCCGCGGGCCGAGGACGGCTGGGTGCTCGCGGTGTTCTCGGTGCCGGAGTCGGAGCGCAGCAAGCGGCACATACTGCGCTCGCAGCTGTCCCGGCTGGGCTTCGGCACGGTGGCGCCCGGGGTGTGGATCGCGCCGGACCGGCTGCACGAGGAGGCGCGGCACACCCTGGAGCGGCTGCGGCTCGCGCCGTATGTGGAGCTGTTCCGCGGCCGCCATGTCGGCTTCTCGCCGAGCGCGGACGCGGTGGCCGGCTGGTGGGATCTGGCCGGGATCGCCAAGCAGCACGAGGAGTTCCTGGCGCGGCACGAGCCGGTGCTGCGGTCCTGGCGCGGGCGCACGGACACCCCGGCCGAGGAGGCGTACCGCGACTATCTCCTGGCGCTCGACTCCTGGCGCCATCTCCCGTACGCCGACCCGGGGTTGCCGCCCAAGCTGCTGCCCGCCGACTGGCCGGGGACGCGCTCGGCCGAGGTGTTCGGTGAGCTGCACGAGCGGCTGTACGAGGCGGGGGCGCTGTTCGCCGCGGTGAGCTGAAGTCGCCGCCGGTCACAGTGAAGTGACGTACGTGGAAGGTCAGTTGAGGGTGAGGCGGGGCTTGGGTCCGTCGGTGCGGCCGGTCTGGGGGCGGCGGCTGCCCGCGCGGTACGGGGCCGGCCAGGCGACGCCGGGGCCGGTGTAGTCCTGTTCGGCGGCGGCGTGCAGGGTCCAGTGCGGATCGTAGAGGTGGGGGCGTGCGAGCGCGCAGAGGTCCGTACGGCCTGCGAGGACAAGGGAGTTGACGTCGTCCCAGGAGGAGATGGCGCCGACCGAGATGACCGGGATGCCGGTCTCGTTGCGGATGCGGTCGGCGTACGGGGTCTGGTACGAGCGGCCGTAGGCGGGGCGTTCGTCGGAGACGACCTGGCCGGTGGAGACGTCGATGGCGTCGGCGCCGTGCTCGGCGAAGGCGCGGGCGATCGCCACCGCGTCGTCCCCGGTGGTGCCGCCGGGGGCCCAGTCGGTGGCGGAGATGCGCACGGTGAGCGGGCGGTCGTCGGGCCACTGGGCGCGTACCGCGTCGAGGACTTCGAGCGGGAAGCGCAGTCGGCCGGCGAGGTCTCCGCCGTAGGAGTCGGTGCGGTGGTTGGTGAGCGGGGAGAGGAAGCCGGAGAGCAAGTAGCCGTGTGCACAGTGCAGTTCGAGCAGGTCGAAGCCGCTGTCCGCGGAACGGCGCGCGGCGGCGGCGAACTCCTCCCGGATCGCGGCGAGTTCGGGCTCGGTCAGCTCGTGGGGGATCTGGCTGTCGGGGCGGTACGGCAGCGGGGAGGCCGCGACCAGCGGCCAGTTGCCCTCGGGAAGCGGCTCGTCGATCCCCTCCCACATCACACGCGTCGACCCCTTGCGGCCGGAGTGGCCGAGCTGGATGCCGATGGCGGTGCCCGGTGCGCTCGTGTGCACGAAGTCGGTGATGCGGCGCCAGGCCGCGGCCTGTTCGTCGTCCCACAGGCCGGCGCAGGCGGGCGTGATGCGGCCCTGCGGGCTGACGCAGACCATTTCGGTCATCACCAGACCGGGGCCGCCCAGTGCGCGGGCCCCGAGGTGGACGAGGTGGAAGTCGCCGGGGACACCATCGGTCGCCGAGTACATGTCCATCGGTGAGACGACCACGCGATTGCGCAAGGTGAGCGGGCCGAGCCGGAAGGGCGTGAACATGGGCGGTGTGCCGGGTGGGCAGCCGAAGTCCCGCTCGACGGCCTCGGTGAAGCGCTCGTCGCGCAGCCGGAGGTTGTCGTGGGTGACGCGGCGGCTGCGGGTGAGCAGATTGAAGGCGAACTGCTTCGGCGGCTGGCCGACATAGCGCTCGAGCTCCTCGAACCAGCGGAGGCTCGCCAGGGCCGCGCGCTGAGTGGAGGCCACCACCGGGCGCCGCTCCTCCTCGTACGCGGCCAGGGCGGCGGGGAGTGTCGGCTGTTCCTGGATCGTGGCGGCGAGGGCGAGGGCGTCCTCCATGGCGAGCTTGGTGCCGGAGCCGATGGAGAAGTGGGCGGTGTGCGCGGCGTCGCCGATCAGGACCGTACTGCCGTGGCTCCAGCGGTCGTTGACGACGGTGCGGAAGGTGGTCCAGGCGGAGTTGTTGCCGCGCAGCGGGCGGCCGCCGAGCGCCTCGGCGAAGATCTTGGCGCAGCGGTCCACGGAGGACTGCTCGTCGAGACCCTCGAATCCCGCGGCCTGCCACACCTCCTCGCGCATCTCGACGATGACCGTCGACTCGCTGTCGGAGTACGGATAGCCGTGCAGCTGCATGATGCCGTGCTCGGTCTCGGCGATCTCGAAGCGGAAGGCGTCGAAGGCGAAGGGCGCGGAGAGCCAGATGTACCGGCAGCGGTGTTCCTCGATCCGCGGCCCGAAGCCGTCCGCCTGTGCCTCGCGGGTGAGGCTGTGCACTCCGTCCGCGGCGATCACCAGGTCGTGGGTGCGGGCGAGTTCGACGGCCGGGGGTGCCTCGGTGCCGAAGTGCAGTCGTACGCCGAGCTCCTGGCAGCGGGTGTGCAGGACGGCGAGCAGCCGGCGGCGGCCGAGGGCGGCGAAGCCGTGGCCGCCGGAGGTGTGGCGGCGGCCACGGTGCACGATGTCGATGTCGTCCCAGCGTACGAAGTCGGCCTGGAGCGCCGCGTACACCGCGGGATCCGCGTGCTCGATGCCGCCGAGTGTCTCGTCGGAGAGGACGACGCCGAAGCCGAAGGTGTCGTCCGGGGCGTTGCGCTCCCAGACCGTGATGTCGCGGTCGGGGTCGAGGCGCTTGAGCAGGGCGGCCGCGTACAGACCGCCGGGTCCGCCGCCGATCACCGCCACACTGAGCGGGCCGCCGCCCGTGCCGTCGCTCGCCGGCGCCATCGTCAGCGCCCCTGCCATTTTGGGCTGCGCTTCGCGCTGAACGCCGCGTGGAATTCGGCGTAGTCCTCGCCGGTCATCAGGAGGGCCTGGGTGGAGGCGTCCAGTTCGACGGAGGCGGCGAGCGGCATGTCGAGCTCGGCGGTGAGCAGTGCCTTGGTCTGGGCATACGCGAGGGCGGGTCCGTCGGCGAGGCGCCGGGCGAGCTCGGCGGCGGCCGCGTCGGCACCGCCCTCGTCGGTCAACTGGCTGATCAGACCGATGCGTTCGGCCTCGGGGGCACGCACCTGGTCGCCGAGCATGAGGAGCCGGGTGGCGTGGCCGAGTCCTACGACTCTGGGCAGCAGATACGCCGCGCCCATGTCGCCGCCCGAGAGGCCGACGCGGGTGAAGAGGAACGCGAACCGCGCGGACGGGTCGGCGACCCGGAAGTCGGCGGCGAGCGCCAGGACGGCGCCGGCTCCCGCGGCCACCCCGTGCACGGCCGCGATCACCGGGAAGGGGCACTCGCGGACGGCCCGTACGACCTGGCCGGTCATGCGGTTGAAGTCGAGCAGCTGGGCGGTGTCCATGGCGAGGGTGGCTCCGATGATCTCGTCCACGTCCCCGCCCGAGCAGAAGCCGCGGCCCTCGCCGGCAAGGACCAGGGCCCGCACGGACCGCTCCCTGGACAGCTGGGCGAGCAGGTCACGGAGGTCGGCGTAGGCACCGAACGTCAACGCGTTCAGCTTGTCCGGGCGGGCCAGCGTGACGGTGGCGACGCCGGTCTCGTCCACGGCGACGCGCAGATGCTGCCAGCTGGAGATGGGTGGCGTGGAGCCGGTGAACGGGCTCATCCGGAGCGGCCTCCTTGCACGGGGGCGGGATCCCTTCCAGCGAAGGTATCACCGTGTCGTGACCGTCGTCACGGGTACGCGATAACCGCGGAGCGCGCTCAAATCAGCCCGTCCGGCGTTTGAGGACAGAGCCGCCAGGCTCAGATCAGCCCGTCCGGCGCTTGAGGACAAGGCCGCCAGGCCGGGCCTGAAGAAGCGACCACACCCCCACCCGGAATCCCGAAATGTGTCCGACGTCCCACCCACTACAGACCGACGCCCCTATATCCAGCGAATGCGCCTTCGTATCGTTGAAATCAGGACAGCGGCCGCCCCACCGACGGCCACACAGCGAACGGAACCCCGTGCCCTCGACCCCTCCCCCGCCCGCCACCTGGCGCATCGACCTGCCGCACAGCACCGCGGCCGTCCCGGTCGCCCGCGCCCTGGTCCGCACCGCGCTCGCCGAGATCGCCGCGGCCGACGCCTGCGACACCGCGGAGCTGCTGACGGCCGAGCTGGTGGCGAACGCGGTCGAGCACACCCCGCCGGGCTCCGGGATCGAGCTGGTCATCGAGCTGCTGCCGACGGGCTGCCATGTCGAGGTGCACGACGCCGACCCGTCGCCGCCCGGCGATCTGACCCGGCCGACGGGCACCGAGCAGCCCGACCCGTGGCAGGAGCACGGGCGCGGACTGCTCCTCATCCGGGCACTCAGCCAGGAGTGCGGCCACCGGCCGACGGAGTCGGGCAAGGCCGTGTGGTTCCGGCTGCCCGCGCGGCACTGATCCCGCGGCGCGGGACACGACGCCGCCGGAGAGATCTCAGGCCAGCGTCGACACCAGGATCGCCTTGATCGTGTGCAGCCGGTTCTCCGCCTCGTCGAAGACGACCGAGTGCGCCGACTCGAAGACCTCGTCGGTCACCTCGAGCGAGTCGAGGCCGTACTGCTCGTGGATCTCCTGCCCGACCTTCGTACCGAGATCGTGGAACGCGGGCAGGCAGTGCAGGAACTTCACGTCGGGCCTACCGGTGGCCCGCAGTACGTCCAGCGTCACCGCGTACGGGCGCAGCGCCTGGATCCGCTCGGCCCAGACTTCCTTCGGCTCGCCCATCGACACCCAGACGTCGGTGGCGACGAAGTCCGCCCCGGCGACGCCCTCCGCCACATCCTCGGTGAGCGTGATCCGGGCACCGCTCGCGGCGGCGAGCTCCCGGGCGCGGGCGACCACCTCGTCCGCGGGCCAGTAGCTGCGGGGCGCCACGATGCGTACGTCCATGCCGAGCAGGGCGCCGGTGACCAGGTACGAATTGCCCATGTTGAAACGGGCGTCGCCGAGGTAGGCGAAGGCGATCCGCTCCAGCGGTGCGGAGCTGTGCTCGGTCATGGTGAGGACGTCGGCGAGCATCTGGGTGGGGTGCCAGTCGTCGGTCAGGCCGTTGTAGACCGGGACGCCGGCGTGCTCGGCGAGCTCCTCGACGGCCTGCTGGCTGTCGCCGCGGTACTCGATGGCGTCGAACATCCGACCGAGGACGCGCGCGGTGTCCTTCACCGACTCCTTGTGCCCGATCTGCGATCCGGAGGGGTCGAGATACGTGGTCGAGGCGCCCTGGTCGGCGGCGGCGACCTCGAAGGCGCAGCGCGTACGGGTGGAGGTCTTCTCGAAGATCAGCGCCACGTTCCGCCCCGTGAGCCGCCGCTGCTCGGTGCCCGCCCGCTTGGCCGCCTTGAGCTCGGCGGCCAGCGCGAGGAGTCCGCGGAACTCGTCGGCGGTGAAGTCCAGCTCCTTGAGGAAGTGGCGGCCGGTGAGGTCGGTGGACATGAACGCTCCAGGGGACGTGCGGGATGTATGGGATATGCGGGATTCGTGGGATGCGCGGGATGCGTGGGACGTGACTGACGAGGACGATGCTGGAAGTCTATACGACGACTTACATTCTTATACGGCCGGGCGGTGCGCCGCCTTCAGTCCACCGGATCCCGCTGCACCGGGCAGCTCATGCACCGAGGGCCACCGCGCCCCCGGCCCAGCTCACTGCCCGGGATGTCGATGACCTCGATGCCCTGCTTGCGGAGATAGGTGCTGGTGGTCGAGTTCCGCTCGTAGGCGACGACGACGCCCGGTTCCACGGCGAGCACGTTGCAGCCGTCGTCCCACTGCTCACGCTCGGCCGCGTGCACGTCCTGGGTGGCGGTCAGGACCCGGATCGCGCTGAGCCCGAGGGCCGCCGCGATCGCGCGGTGCATATGCTCCGGCGGGTGGTCGGTGACCTTCAACTCCCGCTCCCCGACGCCTGGTTCGATGGTGTACGAGCGGAGCATGCCGAGTCCCGCGTACTGCGTGAAGGTGTCCCCGTCCACCATGGTCATCACGGTGTCGAGGTGCATGAACGCCCGGCGCTTGGGCAGGTCGAGCGCCACGATCGCGGTGGCGGAGCCCGCGGCGAACAGCTTGTGGGCGAGCATCTCCACCGCCTGCGGCGTGGTCCGCTCGCTCATCCCGATCAGTACCGCTCCCCTGCCGATCACCAGGACGTCCCCGCCCTCGATCGTCGACGGATAGTCCCGCTGCCCGTCCGACCAGCGGTGGAAGGGCCCGGCCTGCTCGCCCGCGAACAGCGGATGGTGCGCGTAGATCGCCTCGAAGTGCACGGTCTCGCGCTGCCGCGCCGGCCAGCGCATGGCGTTGATGGACACCCCGTCGTAGATCCAGGCCGAAGTGTCGCGGGTGAACAGGTGGTTGGGCAGCGGTCCGAGCAGGAAGTCGTCCAGGTCAAGCGCATGAAAGCGCACCGACGTCGGCTCCGGATGCTCCCTGAGGTACTCCCGTTTGGTCATCCCGCCGACCAGCGCGTCCACCAGGAGGTCGGACGGCAGCGCGTCGAAGGACGTCCGCAGGATGCCGGTGGCCAGCGGCCCGTACTCCTTCTCGTCGAAGACCCGGTCCAGGACGAGGCTCCTGGCGGCCGGTACGTCGAGCGTCTCGCGCAGCAGGTCGGCGAAGAGGTGCACG
The DNA here is from genome assembly GCF_003429565.1 of Streptomyces triticagri. Classification (GTDB taxonomy): domain Bacteria; phylum Actinomycetota; class Actinomycetes; order Streptomycetales; family Streptomycetaceae; genus Streptomyces; species Streptomyces triticagri. The sequence goes on along the minus strand of NZ_QUAK01000027.1, from coordinate 97,309 downwards.
GTCACTCCGCGGTCCCTGAGGACATCGGCGAAACCGTCGTGCTCCTGGCGGGCGCGCCGCACCCACAGGACGTCGTCGAAGAGCAGTGCGTCCTTGTTGGTCGGGGTGAGCCGCTTGAGCTCCAGATCGGGCCGGTGCAGGATGACGCGCCGCAGGCGTCCGGTCTCGGAGTCGACGTGGAATCCCATGCCCCCATCCTTCCCCGCGCCGCCCGCACACGCGCGCCTTCCGCGAGGTACGGGCCCCGCCTTCCGGTACGGTCGGCGGCGCCCATTCCCGTACGGAGCCGAGGTCCGCATGTGTGCCGTGGCCGTTCCCGCACAGCCGCAGGAGATCCGGGACCGGATCGCGCAGGGGGCCGTGCCCGGCCGTGCGGCGAAGGAGAAGCAGTACCTGCGCAGCGACCTCGAGCACATCGGCGTGCCGCTGCCGGCACTGCGCACCGTGGCGCGGGACGTGGTGCGCGCCCGGCCCGAGCCGGACCCCGAGGAGATCGCCGGGCTCGTCCGGGCACTGTGGTCGCGACCCGTGCACGAGCACCGGTCGGTCGCGCTGCTGCTGCTCGCCGGCTGGGTGGACCGGCTCCGGGCGACGGACACACAGGAGGGCGCGCTACTCGACGAGTTGCTGCGGGACTGCCGGTCCTGGGCCCATGTCGATCTGCTGGCGCCGTTCGTGTCGGGGCGGATGCTCCTGGACCGGCCCGAGGTGGTGGACGCCGCCCGCCGCTGGGCCGCCGATCCGGGGCAGTGGGTGCGGCGGGGCGGCATCCTGACGTTCCTGCTCGCGCTGCGGCGGGAGCGTGAATTCCCGCGCTGGTTCCCGGTGTTCGGCGAAGTAGTCGATCCGCTGCTCGACGACGACCGCTTCTTCGTGCGCAAGGCGATCGGCTGGGCGCTGCGCGAGGGCACCAAACACCACCCGGAGCCGGTCGCCGCCTGGCTGGGCTACCGGCTCGACCGGGTGTCCGGACTGACCCTGCGGGAGGGCGCACGGCGGCTGCCGGAGGCGGACGCCGCGCGCCTGCTCGGCGCGTACGCCGTACTCCACCCGCGCGGTTCCCGCCGCCGCGGCTAGGTCCTGTCCGGCGGATCTTCGCGGGTCAGCTCGCGGCTCCCCAGCCTCCGGCCGGGAGGTGCCCCCATGTGCGTGCTCTCGGGGTCCCCCCGGCCGAAGGCTGGGGGAGTGCGCCCGGATCGCCCTCGTACTGGACGTACTCGGGTGATTCGGGCGTGCGGCGAGTGGGGGTACCCCCGGCCGGAGGCTGGGGGAGCGTGCCAGGCGCCGCGAGCCCGCGAAGATCCGCCGGACAGGACCCAGGGGAGACGCCCCCTGGCCGCGGCGACGCGAACCCCCGGGCGCTGTGCGCCTGTTCAGAGCCGCGGGTCAACCGGCTCCGACTCCAGCGCGAGCACCGCGAACACCGCCTCGTGCACCCGCCACAGCGGCTCCCCCTCGGCGAGCCGGTCCACGGCCTCCAGACCGAGCGCGAACTCCCGCAGGGCGAGCGATCGCTTGTGCCCGAGGAAGCGGCTGCGCAGCCGCTGCAGATTGTCCGGCCTGGTGTACTCGGGACCGTAGATGATCCGCAGGTACTCGCGGCCGCGGCACTTGATGCCGGGCTGCACCAGGCGGCCGCCGCCGTCGCGCACCACGGCCTGCACCGGCTTCACGACCATGCCCTCGCCGCCGCGCCCGGTCATCTCGAGCCACCAGTCGATGCCTGCCTGTACGGAGGCCTCGTCGCCGGTGTCCACGTAGAGCCGGCGGGTGGTGTGCAGGAGTCCGCTCGAGTCGTGCTCGACCATGCGGTCGATCAGGGCGAGCTGCTCGTCGTGCGGGAGTGCGGTCAGGCTGCGGGAGCTGGTGGCGAGGATCTGGAACGGCGCGAGCCGCACCCCGTCGAGCCCGTCGGTCGTCCAGCAGTAGCGCCGGTACGCCTCGGTGAACGCGGCCGCGTCCGTGGCGCGGCCCCGCTGCCGGTCGAGCAGTTCGCCGGTGTCCACGCCGCGCGCCTTCGCCGCCTCCAGGGCGGCCACCGCGCCGGGCAGGGCCGCGCCGGAGGCCGCGCCCACCGCCGCGTACTGCGAGCGGAGCAGGCCGGAGGCCTTCAGGGACCAGGGCAGCAGCTCGGCGTCGAGCAGCAGCCAGCCCGCCGACTCGCCCGCGCCCAGTTCGTCCCAGAGTCCCGCTTCGGTGACCGCGGCGCGCAGCCTCGCCAGGACTTCCTCGGTGACCGCGGGGTCGTCGAAGAAGGGGCGGCCGGTGCGGGTGTAGACGGCGCCGGTCGGAGCGCCCTCCTTCGCGCCGCCGGGCGCCGTGTCGAGGCCGAACGACTGCGCGGCCACCTCCGCGTCGCGGCAGAGCAGCACCACGGCGCGCGAGCCCATGTGCTTCTCCTCGCACACCACCCGTTCGACGCCGTCGGACGCGTACTGCGCGAAGGCCTCGGCCGGGTGCTCCAGATAGCCCTCGCGCCCCGAGGTCGCCGTGGGCGCCATCGTCGGCGGCAGATACGGGAGCAGCCGCGGGTCGACCGCGAAGCGGCTCATCACCTCGAGCGCCGCCGCCGCGTTCTCCTCACGGACCGAGACGCGGCCCATGTGCCGGGTCTCCACGATGCGCCGTCCCTGCACGTCCGCGAGGTCGAGCGGCCGGCCCTGGTGCCCGCCGGGCGCCTCGGTGGCGAGCGGCTTCACCGGCTCGTACCAGACCTTCTCGGCGGGTACGTCGACGAGTTCGCGCTCCGGCCAGCGCAGCGCGGTGAGCCGGCCGCCGAAGACGGCGCCGGTGTCCAGGCAGATGGTGTTGTTCAGCCAGCTGGCGCTCGGCACCGGGGTGTGGCCGTAGACCACCGCCGCGCGGCCCCGGTACTCCTCGGCCCACGGGTAGCGCACGGGCAGCCCGAACTCGTCGGTCTCGCCGGTGGTGTCGCCGTACAGCGCGTGGCTGCGGACCCGGCCCGAGGTGCGGCCGTGGTACTTCTCCGGCAGACCGGCGTGGCAGACCACGAGCTTGCCGCCGTCCAGGACGTAGTGGCTGACCAGGCCGTCGATGAACTCCCGCACCCGGGCGCGGAACTCCTCGCTCTCCTCCTCCAGTTGGGCGACGGTCTCGGCGAGGCCGTGGGTGTGCTGGACCTTGCGGCCCTTGAGGTAGCGGCCGAACTTGTTCTCGTGGTTGCCGGGCACGCACAGCGCGTCGCCGGACTCGACCATGCTCATCACCCGGCGCAGTACGCCCGGACTGTCCGGGCCGCGGTCGACCAGGTCGCCGACGAAGACGGCGGTGCGGCCCTCGGGGTGCGAGCCGTCCACGTAGCCGAGCTTGCCGAGCAGGGTGTCCAGCTCGGAGCGGCAGCCGTGGATGTCGCCGATGATGTCGAAGGGACCGGTCAGGTGACTGAGGTCGTTGAACCGCTTCTCCAGGGAGATCTCCGCGGCGTCCACCTCGTCGACGCCGCGCAGCACATGCACCTTGCGGAAGCCCTCGCGCTCCAAGTGCCGAAGGGAGCGGCGCAGTTCGCGCTGGTGGCGCTGGATGACGCGGCGCGGCATGCCGGCCCGGTCGGCGCGCTGCGCATTGCGCTCGGCGCACACCTGCTCGGGTACGTCGAGCACGATGGCGATGGGCAGCACGTCGTACTGCCGGGCCAGCTGGACCAGTTGCTTGCGGCTCTCCGACTGGACGTTGGTGGCGTCCACGACGGTGAGCCGGCCGGCCTCGAGGCGCTTGCCGGCGATGTAGTGCAGGACGTCGAAGGCGTCGCGGCTGGCGCTCTGGTCGTTCTCGTCGTCGGCGACCAGGCCGCGGCAGAAGTCCGAGGAGATCACCTCGGTGGGCTTGAAGTGCCTGCGGGCGAAGCTGGACTTGCCGGAGCCGGTGGCGCCCACGAGGACGACCAGGGAGAGGTCGGTCACCGGGAGCCTGCGGGGCTCACGCGGGCCGGACGGGGCGTCGGTGCGGCGGTCGTCGTGCTCGGTCATGCTGCCTCGTCTCCCTTCGTGGCTGTGGCGGTGGAGGTGCTGGTGCTGGTGGTGCTGGTAGTGGGTGCGGGTGCCGCGGTGTGCTCGATCCGCGTGAAGACGGCCAGTTGGGTCGGCGGTCCGACCTCCGGGTCGTCGGGTCCGATCGGCTTGAACTCCACTGCGTATCCGTGCCGTTCGGCGACCCGGTGCGCCCAGGCACGGAACTCGGCCCGGGTCCACTCGAAGCGATGGTCGCCGTGCCGGCTGTGCCCGGCGGGCAGCGACTCCCAGCGGACGTTGTACTCCACGTTCGGCGTGCTGACCAGGACGGTCGCGGGCCGCGCGGAGCCGAAGACGGCGTACTCGAGGGCGGGCAGCCGCGGCAGGTCCAGGTGCTCGATCACCTCGCTGAGCACGGCCGCGTCGTACCCGGTCAGCCGCTTGTCGGTGTACGCGAGCGAGCCCTGGAGCAGCTTGACCCGCTCCGCGCGGCGGTCGCCCATCCGGTCCAGCTTGAGGCGCCGCGAGGCGATGGTGAGCGCCCGCACCGACACGTCGAGGCCGACGATCTCGGTGAACCGGGTGTCCTTGAGCAGCTCCTGCACCAACTGGCCCTGCCCGCAGCCGAGATCGAGCACCCGCCCGGCACCGGCCGTGCGCAGCTCGGCGAGCAGTGCCTCGCGCCGCTGCACCGCGAGCGGCACGGGCCGCTCCTCGGTGTCGGTCTCCTCGTCCACCGCGTTGTCGATCTCCTCGACCTGGCTGTCGTCGGTCTCCGCCAGGCGTACGAGCTCGAGCCGCTCCATGGCCGTACGGGTCAGGGACCAGCGGCGGGACAGATAGCGGCTGGTGATGAGCTTCTGCTCGGGGTGCTCGGCCAGCCAGCCGTCGCCCGCCCTGAGCAGCTTGTCGACCTCGTCGGGCGCCACCCAGTAGTGCTTGGCGTCGTCGAGCACCGGCAGCAGGACGTACAGGTGCCGCAGCGCCTGCGCGAGCACCTGCTCGCCCTCGAGGACCAGCCTCACGTACCGGGACTCGCCCCACTCCGGGAACTGCTCGTCGAGCGGAAGCCGGGTGGCCTGCACGCTCCAGCCGAGCGGCTCGAAGAGCTTCGCGACCAGGTCGGGGCCGCCGCGCGCGGGCAGTACGGGGACCTCGATGCGCAACGGCTGGGGCTGCCCGACCAGTTCGGGCCGGGCGGCACAGGTGCCCTGCAGCGCAGTTTTGAAGACCCGTCCGACGGCCACGGCGAGCAGCGAGGAGGCCGCGTACGGACGGTCGTTGACGTACTGCGCGAGCGCCGAGTCGGGAGCGCCGCCGCGGCCCTTGCCCTTGCCGCGCCGCACCAGCGCCACCGGGTCCACCTCCAGGAGCAGCGCGGCGGAGCACCGCTCCTCGGACGCCTCGGGATAGAAGACGTGCGCGGTGCCGTGCGAGGTGTCGAACGCCTGCGATTTCTCGGGATGCTTGTGCAGCAGAAATCCGAGATCGGTCGCGGGTCGCTCCGGGCTGCCGGTGGTACTTATCGTCAGGAACACCCGTCCGAGTATGCGGCGCCGTGCTCGCCATGGCGAGGGACTTTCCACTTCGGGCGGGCAGCGGGTGGGGCGGCGGGGGAAGATCGCCGGCAGAGGAAACGGGACCAAGGTCCCGCCGGTCGGGACCTTTTGCGGGGACACATGCCCGATCGCCCCGTCCTCGCCGCGGTCCCGGCTGCCGAGAATGGGCGGGACGTGCAGGACGCCGACACGGCGCTGCCGGTCCGCGGGGATCCGGACGCGGACCGGGAGGGTGGTCGGGGCCGGCTGCTCGCCGACCGCCCGGCCCCGGACCTTCGGATGATCCGGAACGGCTTTCGGATGATCCGGAACGGCGACGGCAAGGTCGTACGGACGATCCGGCTCCGACAGCACGCCGCCCGATCGGCACCCTCACGAAGGAAGACCCGAACATGCTCGACCTCGCCGGCCGGCCGGGTGCCCCCAGGCTCCGTCACCCCCGCCGCTCCGATCTGATCGCGGCACGTGCCGCGCGGATCGTACGGCTGCTGCCGCTCCCGCTGATCCTGGCCGGCGCCGCCTTCTACGTCTTCACGCCCGCCGGGTTCACCTCGCCGCCGTTCTTCGAGACCGCGCCCCTGCTGATCGCTCCCTTGTACTCGCTGCGCGGCACCGTGGCGGTGGCCGCGCTCGCCCTCGCCGTACAGATCGCGCTGGAGCTGGCGAACGGCACGGCCGACGACCCCACGGCGATCACCGAGATGGTCACGCAGTTCCTGGTGGGCGGCATTGCCGTGGCCCTGCATCTGATCGTCGCCCGGCACGGCCGGCGCCTGGCCACGGCGCGGGGCATGGCCGAGACGGTGCAGCGCGCGGTGCTGCCTCCCCCGCCACAGCGGACGGGCACGCTCGATGTGGCCGCACGGTACGAGGCGGCGGAGGCGGACGCCCTCATCGGCGGTGATCTGTATGCCGTCCAGGAGACGCCGTACGGAGTGCGGGTGCTCGTGGGCGATGTGCGCGGGAAGGGCATGCAGGCGGTCCGGGCGGTGGCCACCACGATCGGGGTCTTCCGCGAGGCCGCGGAGCAGCAGGCGGACCTCGCGGCCGTGGCCGACCGGCTCGATCTCGCGGTCCAGCGCGGGACCCGGCTCGCCGAGGGTCCCGCGGTGTCCGAGGGCTTCGTCACGGCCGTACTGGCAGAGCTCGATCAGGACCGGAACCTGCTGCGGGTGGTCAACCGCGGACACCCTGGTCCGCTGCTCCTGACGCCGGTCGAGAACGTCGATACGCCCGACGGAAGGCCGGTCCGCGTACGGACCGTGGAGCCGGATGTCCCGGCACTGCCCCTGGGCATGGGCGATCTGGGCAGCGAGCCCACCGAGTCGGTCGAGGTGGCGTTCCCGCCCGGGACGACGCTGCTCGCCTTCACGGACGGACTGAGTGAGGCGCGGGACCGGGACGGCGCCTTCTTCGACCCGGTCACCGCCCTGCGGAACCACAGCTTCACCACCCCCGACCGTCTCCTGGACACCTTGCTCGACGCCGTGCACCGGCACACGAACGGCCGTCAGGCGGACGACATGGCGCTGCTCGCCGTCACCCGCACCGACGGCACGTCCGCGGGCCGTCCGTGAAGACCCGGTCTAGCGACGGCCGGGCCGCCGGCTCCTGAACCAGACGGTGCCCCACAGGGCCGCGATTAGCCCGGTGCCGAGGGCGATCGGCGCCACCGGCAGGTCGTCGCTCGAACCGCCGAGTCCGCCCTGTACGCCTCGGCTGGGCGCGGGACTGACCGGTGACGGAGTCGGGGACGTCGTCCCGGATCCGGTGATGCTGATCGAATAGCTGGACACACTGCCTGCGCAGTCGACCTGCACGGGGTGCGCACCGGCCGAGGCACCGGAACGGATCTTCGCGGTACCCGTGTAGATCCCCGCCGAACCGGTCGACAGGGGTACGACCTGCTCGAACACCGCGGACGACGCGGTGGCGGACTCGGCCTGGCAGCCTCCGGAAACCGAAAGCACCACGGAGTCCCCGGGCTTCGCCGGGTTCGGAGTGGCGGAGAACGAAGGCTGCTCGTCCGCGAACGCCGACGGTACGGCGAACGAGACGGCGGCGACGGTGGTCAGGGCGGCGGTGGCGGCTGCGGATATGACGCGCATGGCTCCTCGATCCAGGCGCGGCCGGACAGCCGGTCGGGTCTCGGGGTGCCGCGCGCCTTCCCTACCTGCATGTCAGGCGCGCACCATTACGGCGAGTCGGCGCAACGCCACCTGGAGTAGCGCCCCGGGCCCGCGTGAGTGCCCCTCGGCCACCCAACTCGGGCCGCGGGGCCGGGTGTTGGCGGCCGGGACCGCGACCGCCCCAGACCTACCGGATGGTGTGGCGCCCGCCGGACACGAAAGAGCCCTCGCACACGCGGCGCAAGGGCTCTTCGGCGGCCGCTAGACATCGCCCACGGGCACGGGCGCGGGCGCATGGCACGGTGGCGCTTCAGCCTGTTCGGCCAGTGGCGTCGCCGAGCCGCCGAGCAGGCGCTGCGCGGCCCGGCGGGCGGCTTCACCGGCGATGTTGGCGGCCGGCTGTATCTCCTCTCGGGGCGTGCGGTGCGGGGCGTCGGGGGGTGGTCGGTGCGCCAGGTCGGCGGTGTCGGTGAACGCAGCCACCGTGGGCAGCGCGAGGACCCCCAGGGCCGCGGTCGCGATCAGTACGGCACGCAGCCGGATACCCGTACACAAGTCGGTGCTGTACCGGGCTCGTTCAGGATGCCGGGGTGCCGACCTGGCCGGTGTCGCCGGTCGGGGTGTCCGGAGCCTCCGGGGCGGGACTTCCGGCGTCCTCGTTCCAGGAGGTCAGGGAGCCGTCCGGCTGGAGTGCGATGTGCAGGCCGTTGTTCTGCCCGTAGGCCGCGCGGCCGTCGGCGTCCAGGGTGCCGATCTTCGCGCTGCCGTGGATGTCGGCCTGGAAGTGACTGGCACCGAGCCGGTAGACCTTGGCCGCCGAGCCGTCCTCGAGGGTGTCGATCCTGACCAGGACCCGCGTGACCGGCTTGGGCTTGGGCTTCGGCTCGGCGCGGTCGGCCCAGGAGGTGACGGTGCCGTTGGGCGAGAGCCTGATGTGCAGGCCGTTGTGGTCGGCGTCGGCGTTCCTGCCCTTCGCGGTCAGGGTTCCGGCCTTGCGGCCCTTGGCCCATATGTCGGCCTGGGCGCCGCGCTTGCCGAGCTTGTAGACCTTCACCGTCGAGCCGTCGCGCAGCTTGACGGTCTTCACGTACGTGCGCTGGTGGTGGCCGTGGGCCGTCGCGGCAGCAGCCGTGCGGGCGTCGGTGGCGGCCGGTGCGGCCAGGGCGCCGGCGGCGGAGAGCCCGACGGCGGCGAGCGCGGTCACGGCGATGAGCGCGGAGTGCAGGGAGCGGGAAGTACGCATGACGAAAGAGGCCCTCTCGGGTCGATTTCGGGGGAAGCGGCCGCCCCATTGCGGCACATCTACAACTCCGGACATGGATGAACAAATCGCCCGCGAGGAGATGTGACGACACTAACACGCCTGAATGATGCATTTCACAGCGAAACTGGATGTAGACCGCAAGATTTCCTGCGACCGGCCTACGAGGCCGGACGGGTCGCCCGGCCGGGCCATGGAGCACCGGACGCCGCAACACGCCACGACCACGGCTCCGCAGGAAGCGGACCCCCTGGACCGATAATTCGCCAATGCGCAATTATGTCCGGTCGTGGTCCGTGGCTCCGCTGCTCGTGGCCACCCTGCTCCTCGGCGGCTGCGCCTCCGGTCCATCCCCGGCCGACGGCGGTCCCGACCGGAGCGCCGATGCTTCCCCGTCCGCCGGGCGCCCGGGGCCTCCCGCCCCTCGCTCGGCGTCCGTTCCACTGCTCGGCCGACAGATGCAGCACTCCGTGGACCGCCTCGGAGCACGGCAGGTCGTCCTGGTGCAGGGCGAGGCGGTCGACTCCAGCTATGCGACGGTGACCCTGTACGAGCACCACCCGAAGGCCGGCTGGCACCGGGCGTCGCAACCCTGGCCGGCCCGCAACGGCCAGCGCGGCTGGACCGAGCACCACACGGCGGGCGACCGGAGCACCCCGGTGGGCGTCTACGGCCTCAGCGACGCCGGCGGGCTGCTGCCGAACCCGGGCACGAAGCTCCCGTACGACCAGGACGACGTCTATGCCGTCGACGGCGTCGGGTATCTGGGCGAACCGCTCGCCGGGGCGTTCGACCACGTGGTGGCCATCGACTACAACCGCCGCCCGGGCACCCCACCGAGAAATCTCACCCGCCCGATGGGCCCGGAGCGGGGCGGTGGAATCTTCCTGCACGTCGACCACCACGGGCCGACGCAGGCCTGCGTGGCGGTGGCGCGGGACAAGATGCGGGCGCTCCTGNACGTCGACCACCACGGGCCGACGCAGGCCTGCGTGGCGGTGGCGCGGGACAAGATGCGGGCGCTCCTGAGGTGGCTCGACCCCGCGAAGAAGCCGGTCGTCGCCATGGGCGATCCCGCGTCGATCTTCCGCTGACGGCTGCGGCGACGCGCCCGCGCGTGCCTCGTGAGCGGAAAGGGCCGTGCCCGCCGACTGGCTGCCGGTGTGCGGGAGTTGCCCGTCACCGAGCGGTCCGGCGGCGACCCGAGGGCCGCGCCGTCCGGGACCGCCCGGTGACGGGATGATCCGGTCAGTCGTCCTCGGGCGCCCCCGAGTCGTCGAAGTAACGGTGTACCGAGGTCGCGGCCTCGCCCGCCGGCAGCGCGGCCATGCGGGGCAGCAACTGTGCGGCGATCAGCGTGGACAGTGCGGAGTTGTCGCCGCCGCTGCCGCCGTCCGTGCGGACGACCACCGGCTGCGGCGCCTTGGAGGCGAGCTCGGCGCCCACATCGAGCCGGCGGCGGGCCAGTTCGTACTGGAGCACCGCCCGGTTGTCGCGGTAGGCCTTGGCGAGGGCGCGCTGGGCGCGGGCCTCGTTCTCCGCGGAGATCAGGCCGCTGCGGCCGCGGGTCTCGATCTCGAAGCGGACCCGCTGGGCGTTGGTCTCCTGCTCCTCCAGAAGCTGGGCGACCTCCTCACGTGCCCGGTTGAGCGCGGCCTTCACCTCGACGATGCGGGCGTCCCGCACCTTCTTGGCCCGCTCGATGTCCATGCCCAGGCTGTCGATGCGGCGCTTGCGGATGAGGCCCCACTCCTGCTCGTAGGCCGTCCGCTCCTTGGCGACCCGCTCACGGGTGGCCAGGTGCTGCTGGTACTGGGTGGGGAGCTGGACGTCCGGGATGTTGCAGCCGGTGATGCGGACGCCGTAGCGGTCCAGCTGACGGTTGAGCAGCTCCTGCATGTCGGCCACGTCGGAGCCGCGCAGATCGTAGGCCCGCTCGGTGCGCATCTTGCGGGCGCGCTGGCGGATGGCGTCCTGGACGGCGCTGGAGAGGACCAGGTCGAAGTTGCCCGCGCCGATGGCGCGGACGAAGAGCACCGCGTCCGTGATGCGGAACTTCAGGAAGAACTCGATGGACCGCAGTGGCACGTTCTCCTGCGTCGGGCAGGCCATCACCGGTGCGGAGTACGGGATCTCGGTCGCCGTGTCGACGACGAAGTCCACCCGCGACCAGGGGTGCCACAGGTAGTGGCGGCCTGCGTCGAGCGTGCGGGTGACGGCGCCGTACCGGGTCAGGACGCCGTTGGTGCCCTGCTCGATCTCGACGATCGAGGAGCGCCACCACCAGAGCGCGCCGATGACCAGGAGGAGGCCTCCGCCGGCGTAGGACAGGCCGGCGAGGGTGCCGTAGGCGAGGTCGGCGGCGCCGTCCGAGTCGGCCCCTCTGATCGTCAGCATCACGCCCATGAGCAGGGCGAAGAGGCCCAGCCACAGCGGGAGCATCCACCACAGTCGGCGGCTGTTGCGCGGGATGATGACGGGGATCAGGGTGCCCGCCTCGCCGCCGCGGAGCAGCTGGGCGATATTGCTCCAGGGCGCCACGGCCTCGGAGATGACCGACCTGCGGTCAGTGCGTGCGGCGCTCATTCGCCGGCCTCCTCAGTGTGGTCGGGGCGCTCGGACAGCGGGTCGCCGGGGAAGCCGACGGATGCGGCCCCCGGCTCGTACAGCGCTTCGGGGGCGGGCGGGGTCGCCGGTGCCGCCCCGTCGACGGCCGGTACGGGGACTCCGCCGGACTCGGCCTCCGGGGCCTCGGGCACGGTGGGGCGCTCGGCCTCGCGCAGTTCGTCGATCTCGCCCTGCCGCTCGGCGATCCGCGCGGCCACCTCGTCCAGGCGGGCGCGCACGGCGGCCATGTCGGCCTCGGTGAACAGCTCGTCACCGCGCTCGCCCACCAACTCCCGGGCCAGCTGCAGGAAGTCGACGCCGGCGGCGCCGCTGCCGTCCCCGCCGATCCGCACCAGACGGGGCAGGTGGTCGGCGACCTGCTCGAGGGTGTCGAGGATCTGCTGCTGGTAGCGGTACTCGAGGATCTCCGGGGCCTCGGCCGCGGTGACCGCCCGGATGTCCAGGGCCTGTGCCTCGAGCAGGGCCGCATTGGCCTTGGCCTCGGACTCGGCCTGGACGTACCGCTGACGGGCCAGGGCCTGGGCGCGGTTGGTCTCGCGCTCCACCGCGGTGTCCATCTGCGCCTGGTACTGGGCGATGTCGGCCTGGATCGCGGAGAGCGTCTCCTGGCTGCTCGCCAGCTCCTTGGTCAGGTCGCCCTCGTCCTGCTCCTTGCGCAGCATCAGCGCGTACTCGTGGGTGTACGCCTCCTTGGCCATCCGCACCATCTCGGGGGCGGCCAGGTCCATGCGGTAGGCACGGTCGGACGGCTCGGCGTGCGTGATGTTCGCGTTGGTCAGTTCGACCGCGGGCCGGAACTGCTGGTTCAGCTGCTCGACGAGCCGGCTGGTGTCCTCGCCGACCATGTCGTAGATGCCGGCCGCCTCCTGCTCGTAGATCAGGCTGCGGATGGTCTCACTGACCGCGTTGCTCAGCTTCTCCTCGAAGCCGCGGACGGCGCCGAGGGTGTAGACGAACTCGGTCGGGTCGCTGATCCGGAACTGGATGAACAGATCGATCGAGGCCTTGACGCCGCCCTTGGTCGGCGCCTCGCGCACGGGGGCGTTGAAGGGGTACTCGCGCGTCGTGTTGACGATGTACGAGACCCGCTTCCACGGGCTGATCAGGGTGACCCGGCCGGGTCCGACGACCTTCTCCAGCTTGCCGAAGCGGGTGATCAGGGCCTGGCAGCCGTCCGGGACCATCACCATGCCCTGGCGCCACCAGACGAAGGCGACGGCGAGCACGGCGATGACCCAGTAGTGGATGCCGAACAGCGGGTTCGTCAGCGGGGAGTCGTCGGCGGCCGAGACCACCGCGGTGCCGACGATGCCGAGGACGAGCAGACAGAGCACCGGCAGCATGCTGATGAAGGAGCGGCCCTTGGGCAGCACCATGGGGCAGATCGCGTGGACCTTGTCGCCGTCCTCGCGCTTCTGCTCGCTGCGGTTGAGCGCCTCGCCCGCCTCGTCGAGCGAGACGGTCTTCTGCTCCATCACGGTGGCGAGCGAGCCACCCTGCTCACGGGCCGCCGGGAAGTCGGCGGGGTCCATGCCTTCTTCCTGCGGTTCGTGACCGTCCGCCGTGTCGTCGCGCTCGTCCCGCGACCGTCCGGTCGCGCCTGCCGCGCGCCGCCGGACCTCGTCCTGAGCCGCCTGCCGCGGGTCGGCTCCGGAGGCTACCGCCCCTGCCACCCTGCGCAGGCTCTGCGCCTTTGCTCGCGCCACTGCGTCCCCCTTGTCGTACTTGTGTGTTCTCTACGTCCCACTTGCGTCGCCGGGCCGGGCCGGGCGTGGGCCCATCCCATCACTGCGTGCGGCTCCGGCAGGAGAGCGGGGCGACGATCGTGACCACTCCGGTGCCGCGGAGCGGTCGCCGACACCGCCGTCCCGCACGGCCGCTACCCGCAGGTCGGCCCGCCACACCCTCCGGGTTCCGCCGCACCGGGCGGCCCCGGAGGGGTCTTCGCGCGAGCAAGCCCTAGGAGAGCTGACCGCCCACCTCGTGCGCAATCAGTTCCAGTTGGTCGAGGTCGTCCAGGTCGAGGATCTGGAAGTAGATCCGCCGGGAGCCGATCTCCGCGTACCTGCCGATCTTGTCGACGACCTCGGCGGGGGAACCCGCAAGGCCGTTGGCCTTCAGCTCCGCCACGTCCCGGCCGATCACCGCCGCCCGGCGCGCGACCTCCGCGTCATCCTTGCCCACACAGGCCACCAGGGCGTTGGAGTACACCAGGTCCCCGGCCGCTCGACCGGCGGACTCGGCGGCCTCCCGGACCCGGCCGAACTGTCGCTCGCTGTCCTCGACGGAGGCGAACGGCATGTTGAACTCGTCCGCGTACCGCCCGGCGAGGCGCGGGGTGCGCTTCGCGCCGTGTCCGCCGATCAGGACCGGCAGCTTCGCCTGCGCGGGCTTCGGCAGCGCAGGCGAGCCGGACAGCTGGTAGTAAGTGCCGTCGTGGTCGAAGGTCTTGCCGGTGTCGGTGGACCACAGGCCCGTGACGATCGCGAGCTGCTCCTCGAGCCGGGCGAACTTCTCCTTCGGGAACGGGATGCCGTACGCCGTGTGCTCCTCCTCGAACCAGCCTGCGCCCAGGCCGAGTTCCACCCGTCCGCCGGACATCTGGTCGACCTGGGCGACCTGGATCGCCAGGACTCCGGGGAGGCGGAAGGTGCCGGCGGTCATCAGCGTGCCGAGGCGGATCCGGCTGGTCTCCCTGGCGAGGCCGGCGAGGGTGATCCAGGCGTCGGTCGGGCCGGGCAGGCCGTCTCCCCCGCCCATGCGCAGATAGTGGTCGGAACGGAAGAAGGCGTCGAAGCCGAGCTCCTCGGTGGCTTTGGCGACGGAGAGCAGTGTGTCGTAGGTGGCCCCCTGCTGGGGCTCCGTGAAGATGCGAAGATCCATGGCCACCATCCTGCACGCCCCGGCCGCTCACGGCGGACCGGCCAGCGGGTCGGGCGCGAGTCCCTGCTCCCGTGCGGTGAGCCGGCGCAGCATTTCGAGCACACGGTCCCTCGACTCGTCGGCGGCGTCGATCGACTCGATGCACTGCCAGTAGTACTGATCGGCGTCCGCCGAACAGGCCACCCCGACCAGGGCGATGCCCACCTCGCCGAGCAGGCTCCCGAGCCCGGTCAGTGCCTCCCGGATATCGGCGACCTCGTCCAGCCGCGCCGCCCGTATCGCTCCGCCGCCGGGCGGCCGGACGTCGAGCGTCCCGCAGCCGCGGCCGCTGACCTCGCTCAGTCCGAGGGCGTCACCGCGCAGTTCGGGCGGTCCGCCGACCGCGAGCCGGCCGCCGATCGCCTGGGCAAGGGCCTGCGCCTGCCAGGCCTCGCTCATGATGGCCGGCACCTCCTGGCAAGAGGCCAGCGCGCTCCGGCACTCCCTGATCAACCGCACCGCGTCCACCACGACTCCCCCGTCCCTCCTGGCGGCGCTCTCGCCGCCGCACCAGCCCGGTCTCACACCGGCTCCTTCAACTCCACTACCCAGAGTGAGCGTTCGGAGACCGAAAGGCCAGAGGAATACGGAAATCTGTGGACAGAAGTTCGGCTGTGGACAAGTGCGCCACTCCGCAGAGTGACGATCATGGGTGGGTTGACGCCGTAGAGGTGCGCCCGGGCCGCTTCACGGCCCCGACGGCGGCCGGCGTTTGCCGATCACCGGCGCATCCTCCGCGCGCCCCGAACTCACCGGGAACCGCCGCTCGTTGCGGTCGATCTTGGCCGCGAGGGCGTCCAGCGGATCGACGCCGAGCACCTCGCAGAACTGCAGCAAGTACGCGAGCACATCGGCGACTTCGTCGCGCACCCGGTGGGCCGTGTCGGGGTCCGTCATCACCCTGGCGGACTGCTCGGGCGTCAGCCACTGGAAGATCTCGACGAGTTCGGACACCTCGACGCTGAGCGCGGAGACCAGGTTCTTCGGCGTGTGGTACGGCCCCCAGTCACGCGCCGCCGCGAACTCGGCGAGTCTGCGCTGCAATGCCGCGAGGTCCTGTCGCCGATCCTCGTCCCGCACGATCCCCGTCACCGACTCGTCCGCCGTCTCCGGCCCGTTCTCCGTCACGGTCCAGGTCTACCACCGTCAGACCGTCCACCCCGTCCGCCCAGGAGGCGTCCCCCACGGTCGCCACCAGGCCGATGTGCCCCCGCTGTTCGGCCACGCCGACCGCAAGGGCCGCGAGTGCGCGGGCCTGCCGCCGGTCCAGACAGCGGTCGAAGCCGTCGGCGAGCACGGTCAGCGTCTGGAACGCCCCGGGCACCTCGGCGACCGGATCGACCTGCAGCACACCCGGCCCGGTGAGCAGTACCAGCGCGAGGGCGACGTATCTCAACTCCCCGTCCCCGAGCCGCTCGAGCGGCGTACAGGCGCTCCACGCGTCGGCTGTCCGCCCGGACAGCGCGCGGTCGAGCACGGCCCGCACGGTCCCGTCCACGAGCACCTCCGCCCGCAGGTCCGCGACCGGTCCCGCGCACCCGCGGCCCACGGCCTCGACCAGCGCGGCGTGCCGGATGCCGCACTCGGTGGCCGTGCGCCGCAGCACCTCGGCCAGATTGCCGCAGCCGCGCAGCAACCGACCCTCGGCGACCGGCACGGGCGCCCGCATCACGGACGGCCGCGGATCGCAGCCGAAGACGGAGCGCAGCGCCACCACCACCTGCTCGGCCGCCGCGAGCACCAGGCGCTCGCCGTCCGTGCGGCCGGCCACCCGCAGCGGCAGCAGGGCGGTGCCGAGCCGGTCGTCGGGCAGTGGCCCCTTGGTGACCTGCGCCGTTCCGCCGGTGTGCCAGGAGGCGGCGACCGTGCGGCGCGCCGGATCGCGGAGCGCCGAGGCGAGCAGGACACGCCCGCCGGCGGTCAACCGCTCGCCGACGAGCCGCAGTTCCGGTTCGGCCTGCACGGCCAGATCGAGTCGTACGGGACCGGCCGCGCCGTCCACCGTGCAGCCGATGCGGAAGCCGCGCCGGCGCTGCCGGTCGGGCCGTGCACTCTCCGGAACACAGACGCCCGGATCGGGGAAGACCTCGTCCAGCGTGCCCCCGGCCGCGAGGCCCGCCAGCGCCTCGTAGGCCCGCAGGGCGGTCGTCTTGCCGCTGCCGCTCGGGCCGGCCACCAGGGTGCACGGGCCGAGGGCGAGGACCGTACCGCGGTGCGAGGCGAAGGCGGAGAGCCGCAGTTCACGGAGTGCGGGACCGGCCGGGCGTACGTCGGACGCGGGGGTCTCGCAGTGCGCTGTCATGGGGCAGGACGTTAGGCGGCCCGCTGCGAGGCGAACCGTTTTGCCCTGGTGACCTTCCTACGATCGAGGGATCGTCGTCCCCTCCACGAGCCCCTGCACCTCGGTCCCCGACGGCGCGAGCAGGAAGACGTTCCGGTCGACGCGGTGCATGGCGCAGCCGCGTCCGAGGACGACGCCGCTGCTGAAGTCGAGGACCCTGCGGGCGACTTCGGTCTCCGCGCCCGACAGGTCGAGCAGGACGGGTGTGCCGGCCATCAGGGTCTGGGCGACCTCGCGGGCGTCGGCGAACACATTGACCCGCAGCACCACGAAGCGCCGTCTGGTCTCGGTCCTGGCGTCGGCCAGGGCGCGGTGTCCGGGCCACGAGGGCCACTCGTTGCGGCTGCGCAGCGGTACGACCTGGGCGAGCCCCTCCCACTGTTCGTCGGTGACGTCGTGGCTGTTCAAGGCCCCACCCCGTCCGGGTTCGCACTGTCGGTCTGCACGGGCCAATTCTTACGTCATTCACCCGATCGGCCCAACCGCGACACGGCGTTTGCTCGCGCACCGCTCGTATCGCGCCGTCTCGGATCAGTTCTGTCGTACCTGTAGACCGATCGACAGGCCTCTGCAACTCTTCAACAAATCACTGCAAAATCCGAATAGGAGTGGGAGAGGTCATGAGACTCCATCGTTGGAGAGGGCGCGCCGGAGCGGCCCTGGTCGCGGGCACACTGTTGCCACTCGCGATGTCCGCGCCGTCCGCGTCGGCCGGTGCGCAGGACCAACTCGCGGACGGACAGCCGGCGTCGGCGAGTTCCGCGCGGGACGGCCACGGCGCCGGCGAGATCACCGACGGCGACTCGGGCACGTACTGGGAGAGCTCCGCGAAGGCCACCGCCGGGACACCCCAGTGGGTGAGCACGGACCTCGGCTCGACGGTCCGGGTCGGCAAGGTCGTCCTGAACCTGCCCGCGGGCGACGGTCCGCAGAAGCAGACCCTGAAGCTCCAAGGCAGCACCAACGGACGGGACTTCACCGACCTCACCGAGGCGAAGAGCCGGACCTTCCGCGCCTCGGCCAGGACCCCGAAGGCGGCACGGACCACGACAGCGGACCTCGGCGGCGCCCCCACCCGCCACATCCGGGTCCTGATCACCGCAGGCCCCGGCGGCAAGTCGGCACGCCTCGCCGGAATCGAGGTGTACGCGGACCGGCACGGCGATGCCACCGCGCCGACCGCACCGGGCGGCCTGAAGCAGTCGGCGTCCGAGTCCGGCACCACGCTCGAATGGCAGCCGGCCGAGGACGCGAAGGGTGTCACCGCCTACGACGTGTTCGCCGACGGCCGGCTGCGCACCAGCGTCGCCGGGGACACCACCACGTACACCGACCCCCAGCGCAGCGACGAGCCGGTCACTTACACCGTGCGCGCCCGGGACGCGATGGGGAACCAGTCGGCGGACAGCGACTCGGTGACCCGCAAGCCGGCGGGCCCGTTCCGGGTGTCCGAGCCTGCCTCCACGCCGAGTTCGGCCGCCGTGGAGCGCGCGCCGGTCGCCGCGAAGGGACCCGGCGCCCCCTCAGCGCCGGGCACGTCCGCGGCGGACGACGCGGTCGCGGCGGAGAAGAAGAAGGCGCGAGGGAAGGCGCAAGCGGCAGCCGGTGAGGGCGCCACCATGCCGTACTCGATACTCGAGGCGGAGGATGCCGAACTCGGCGGCGGCGCCGCGGTGCTGGGCCCCAACCGCACCATCGGCGACCTCGCGGGCGAGGCCTCCGGCCGCCGCGCGGTCACCCTCGAATCGACCGGCGACTCCGTCGAGTTCACCACCGACCGGGCCACCAACACCCTGGTCACCCGCTTCTCCATCCCCGACGCCCCGGGCGGCGGCGGCATCGACTCGACTCTGAACGTGTACGTCGACGGCACCTTGCACAAGGCGATCGACCTCACCTCCAAGTACGCCTGGCTGTACGGCGCGGAGGCCAGCCCGGGCAACTCCCCGGGCGAGGGCGACCCGCGGCACATCTACGACGAGGCGCAGCTGATGCTCGACGAGACCGTGCCGGCGGGCAGCACGGTCAAGCTGCAGAAGGACGACGGCAACGACTCCGAGTACGCCATCGACTTCGTGAGCTTCGAGGAGGCCACGGAGGCGGCCAACCCGGACCCGGAGACGTACGCGGTCCCCGACGGTTTCACCCATCAGGATGTGCAGAACGCCCTGGACGAGGTGCGGATGGACACCACGGGCAAGCTGGTAGGCGTCTATCTGCCGGCGGGTGACTACGAGACGTCCAGCAAGTTCCAGGTGTACGGGAAGGCCGTGCAGGTCGTCGGCGCGGGTCCCTGGTTCACCCGCTTCCACGCGCCCGAGGGGCAGGAGAACACCGACATCGGGTTCCGCGCGGACGCGGACGCGCAGGGCTCGTCGTTCGCCGGCTTCGCCTACTTCGGCAATTACACCTCGCGGATCGACGGCCCGGGCAAGGTCTTCGACTTCGCCAATGTCTCCGACATCACCATCGACAACATCTGGAACGAGCACATGGTGTGCCTCTACTGGGGCGCGAACACCGACAACATCACCATCAAGAACTCCCGTATCCGCAACATGTTCGCCGACGGCATCAACATGACCAACGGCAGCACGGACAACCTGGTCAGCAACAACGAGGCGCGCGCCACGGGCGACGACAGCTTCGCCCTGTTCTCGGCGATCGACGCCGGCGGCGCGGACATGAAGGACAACGTCTACGAGAACCTGACGTCGGTCCTGACCTGGCGGGCCGCGGGCCTGGCGGTCTACGGCGGCTACGACAACACCTTCCGCAACATCCGGATCGCCGACACCCTGGTGTACTCCGGGATCACGGTCAGCTCGCTCGACTTCGGCTACCCGATGAACGGCTTCGGGCCCGGACCGACCACGCTCGAGGACATCAGCATCGAGCGGGCGGGCGGTCACTTCTGGAACGGGCAGACCTTCCCTGGGATCTGGATGTTCTCCGCCTCGAAGGTGTTCCAGAACATCCGCGTGAACAACGTGGACATCGTGGACCCGACGTACAGCGGGATCATGTTCCAGACCAACTACGTGGGCGGGCAGGCCGAGTTCCCGGTCGCCGACACGATCCTCACGGACGTCAGCATCAGCGGGGCGCAGAAGAGCGGTGACGAGTACGACGACAAGTCGGGCTTCGGGCTGTGGGCGAACGAGATGCCGGAGGAGGGCCAGGGACCCGCGGTCGGCGAGGTCACCTTCCGCAATCTGGAGCTGAGCGACAACGCGGAGGACATCCGCAACACCACCGACACGTTCACGATCAACGTGGAGGAGTGAGCGGGGGCCCGACCGCCCTCGGCGAGCGGTACTGAGCGGGCGGGTTCCGGACCTCCTCACCTCACTGTGGGGTCCGGGACCCGCCCGCGGTCATGATGGGCGTATGTCCACGCACGGTCGTCCGGACCGCTCCCCCGCCGCCTCGGGTGCCACCGTCGAGCAGTTGCTCGCCCGGGTGCCGCCCGGCGTCCTCGAGGTCGTGGCGGCGCCGGCCGGGCTCGGGGCACAGGTGACCGAGGTGACGCTGCACGATCCCGGTGAGGAGCCCGTCCCCGGTGCCGAGGGTCTGGTGCTGCTCGCCATCGGTGCGGACACGGCGTCGCCGGCCGCGGCGGACGTGGTCCGCGGGGCCGGGCGGGCAGGAGCGGCGGCCGTGGTCCTGCGGCAGGGACACGGCGGTCCGGATCCGGGGCTGCTCGCCGCGGCCGGCGAGACCGGTGTGGTGGTACTCGGCCGCCACCGTGCAGGTCAGGGCTGGACGGAGACACTGGGGCAGCTGCGGACCGCGCTCGCGGCCGGCGGGGCGTCCGGGCCGGTGGCGGTGGACGGGTTGCGGCTCGGCGATCTGGCGGGCCTGGCGAATGCGCTGGCCGATCTGGTCGGCGGGGCGATCACCGTGGAGGACCCGCAGTCACAGGTGCTCGCGTACTCCCGGATGGTGCACGAACCGGACGCCATGCGGCGGTTGACGATCCTCGGGCAGCAGGTGCCGCGCTGGCGGGTGGCCGAGCTGCGCGAGAGCGGCTTTCTGCAGGAGCTGTGGCACAGCGGCGACGTGCTGCGGCTGCCCGCGGACGACCGCTTCGCCGAGCGCCTGGCGATCGCGGTGCGGCTGGGCTCCGAGGTCCTCGGTTCGCTGTGGGCGGCCGGTGACGGACGTCCGCTGCCGGACGGGGCGGTGGCGGCGCTGCGCACCGCGGCCCGGGCGGCCGTCCCGCACCTCGCGCACCATCAGACGTGGGGGCGCGCGGCGGCCCGTGCGCGCGATGCGGCGGTACGCGCGGTGCTCGACGGCGCCCCGCACGCGGCCCGGTCCGCGCACGAGGCGGGCATCGAACCGGACCGGCCGTACCGGGTCCTCGCCATCGAGGCGTACGACGAGCGGGCCTTCGGCGAGAGGGTCTTCGGCGAGCAGTCCTTGGGCGAGGGCGGCGGGTTCCCGGGTCCGGCGGGCGCCATCGAGCAGCGTGTGCTCGATGTGCTGGCGCTGCAGGCGGCCGCGGACCGGTCCGGTTCGGTCACGGCCCGATCAGGGCGGCGCCTCCACGTCCTCGTCCCCGGTGGGCTGGACGACGGCGGCCTCGGACGCCGGCTGGTCGAGACGGCCCGTACGGTGCCGCACAGCGTGGTCTTCGCCGGGGTCGGTCCGACGGCGCCCGACCTGTCGTCGCTGCCCGCGTCCCGCGAGGAGGCCGAACTGGTCGTACGGGTGCTGCGCGAGCGCGCCGAGGGCGACGGCGCCGGACCGCTCGAGTCGGCCTGGGCCGACAGCTCCGAGGTGGCCGCCGAGACCGTCGCCCTGCGCATGCTCGACCGCCTCGAGCCCCTGTGGGAGGCGCTCACCGGACCGGTGCACGCGCTGGTCGAGCACGACCGGACACACGGTTCCGGCTACGGGGCCTCCGTGGCCGCCTATCTGGACGCCTTCGGCGACGCACGCCGGGCGGCCGAACGGCTGGGCGTGCACCCCAACACCCTGCGCTATCGCCTTCGGCGGGCCCGCGAGCTGTTCGGTGTCGATCTGTCGGACCCGACGATGCGGCTGCTCGCGGCCATCGGGCTGCGGCTCGTCCGACGACCATGATCGTTTACGTGTACGGGAGCACAACGCGGCAGCTCTGACCTCGTCGGGCGCGGAGAAGACACGGCCGGTGACCGACCCGGAGACTGGACCGGAGAGCACGCGTACGTACGAGCGACGGAGAGTGACCCAGGTGTCTTCCGGCCGGTCCACAGAGCGGGCAGAGAGGCGTGCGGCAGCCCTGGCGGAAGCCGTCCGCCGGGGCATCCTCGGCCCGGAGCAGCCCCTCGTCGGCCTGCTCGACATCGACGACGTCCTGCATGCGGTCGACGCGCTGCACCGGGCGTTCCGCACCGCCTTCGACGGTCCGGCACCCGTGCGGCACGCCTTCGCCGCGAAGGCCTGCGGTCTGGTCCCCGTGCTGAGGCTGCTCGCCGAGGCCGGCATGGACTGCGAGGTCGCCTCGCCGGGCGAGCTCCAGCAGGCGCTGGCCGCGGGCTTCACCCACGACCGTCTGGTGTTCGACAGCCCGGCGAAGACGGTCGAGGAGCTGGAGTACGCACTCGGTCACGGCATCGCGGTCAACATCGACAACTTTCAGGAACTGGCTCGTGTGGACGGCCTGTTGGGAGAGGGACGACCCGCGGGCCCGGTCGGGATCCGGGTGAACCCGCAGGTCGGCTCGGGCGCGATCGGCGCCATGAGTACCGCCACCGACACCTCCAAGTTCGGTGTGGCGCTGCGCGATCCGGGCGCCGAGGACGCGGTCGTCGAGGCGTTCCTGCACCGGACCTGGCTCAACAGGCTGCACGTGCACGTCGGTTCGCAGGGCGTTCCGCTTCCGCTTGTCGCCGAGGGCATCCGCGTCGCCCACGGCCTGGCCGAGCGGATCAACACCGAGGCCGGCCGGCAACAGGTCACCGGGCTCGACATCGGCGGCGGTCTCCCCGTCAACTTCGACGACGAGGACGACCGGCCGACGTACGACGACCTCGTGGCCGAACTCCGCTCAGCCGTACCGGACTTGTTCGGCGGCCGCTACACCCTCGTCACCGAGTTCGGCCGCTCGCTGCTCGCCAAGAGCGGCACGATCGCCTCGCTCGTGGAGTACACCAAGTCGGCGGGCGGCCGCCGGATCGCCGTCACTCATGCGGGCGCGCAGGTCGCCACCCGTACGGCGTTCGCGCCCGAGGCCTGGCCGCTGCGGGTCGGGGTCCTCGACGCGAAGGGCCACCCGAAGGCCGGCCCCACCGAGGTGACCGATGTCGCGGGCCCGTGCTGCTTCGCGGGTGATCTGACGGCACAGGCGCGCCCGTTGCCGCCGATCGAGCCGGGTGACGTGGTGGCCCTGTACGACACGGGCGCCTACTACTTCTCCTCCCACTTCTCGTACAACTCGCTGCCGCGGCCCGCTGTTTACGGGTACCGCGCCACAGCGGACGGTGACGTACGGTTCGCACTCGTACGCGAGGCGCAGAGCATCCGCGGGGTGGTCGAGGAGAGCGGCCTCGAACAGGCGGGTGCGCTGGTGGAGTTGAGACTGGACTCCCCCGCGGACGACGCCTAGGCCCTGATGTGAAAGTGCTGGTGGCACGGGTTGCTAGGGTCCAGGCATGACGCGCTTGAAGATCGAGATATCCGTCCCCGAGAGTCATGCGGAGGTGGTGATCGAGGCTCTCCACGCGGCCGGTGCGGGGCGGGTGGGCGAGTACGCAAGGTGTTCCAGTGTCTGGAAAGTGACCGGCAGCTGGCAGGCCCTGCCTGGCGCACAGCCGTACGACGGTGAAGTCGGTCTCGTACGGCACAGCGAAGAGTGCCGGATCGAATCGGTCTGTGACGCGGATCAGGCCAGGGCCGTCCAGCGGGCTGTCCGCGATGCCCACCCCTACGAGGAGGCGGTCATCCATTTTCTGCCGCTGTACGAGCCGTAAGCAGCGCTGGTCAGCCCGCCTCGGGACATTTTCGCAACAGGCCCTGGGCCGCCGGACAGGACCTAGGCCGCCTCGGCGAGGCTGCCGTCCGTCGAAGCGCCGGAGGCGATGCCGTGGCTCGGCTCGGGGACCGATTCCGGGGAGAGCAGCACGGAGCGCCGGCCGTCGACGCCGACCGGTACGTCGCCGTCGACGGTGACCCGGCGCAGGGTGCGCTCGTGGTCGTCGGAGTCGTCCACGCCGTAGTGCTGGGTGGCACGGTTGTCCCAGATGGCGACGTCGCCTGCGCGCCACTGCCAGCGGACGGTGTTCTCCGGGCGCTCGACGTGCGCCTGCAGCAGGTCGATGATGGCGCGCGAGTCGGCGGCGCGGAAGCCGGCCAGCTTCTGCAGGAAGTTGCCCAGGATCAGGGTGCGTTCACCGGTCTCGGAGTGGACGCGGACGACCGGGTGCTCGGTCTGGAACTTGGTGGAGGTGAACACCTTGCGGTGCTGCTCCAGGGCGGCGGTACGGGCCTCGGGGCGGGCGGCGGCGTAGTCGTAGTCGTTGGTGTGGACGCCGCGCAGGCTGTCCGCGAGTACGCGCAGCGGCTCCGGGAGCGAGGCGTAGACGG
Source organism: Streptomyces triticagri (assembly GCF_003429565.1). GTDB lineage: Bacteria > Actinomycetota > Actinomycetes > Streptomycetales > Streptomycetaceae > Streptomyces > Streptomyces triticagri. Next base: position 72,929 of record NZ_QUAK01000027.1, on the reverse strand, counting down.
CGGCCGTGTTGGACCACAGGGTGTTGCCGCCGTACGGCGGGATGACCTCGGCGCGGAGGATGGAGAACGCGGGGTAGGCGGGGACGAAGGTGACGTCGGTGTGCCACTGGTTGGCGCGGCCGCCGTGGTCGTTGTCGATGCCGAGGGCGTAACGGCCGTCCACGGAAGGCACCGTGGGGTGTGCGACGGGGGTGCCGAGCAGGCGGCCGAATGCCTCGTGGCTCTCTGCGTCGAGGTGGGACTGGTCGCGGAAGAAGACGACCTTGTGCGTGAGGATTGCGGTGCGGACGGCGGTGAGGGTCTCGGCGTCCAGGTCGCCGCCGAGGCGGACGCCCTCTATGACGGCGCCGATGCGGCCGCCGACCTTGTGGGTGGTGAGGGGGGTGGTTGCGGTGGTCATGGGTTTCTGTCCCTTCGGGGTGGGGTCGTGGTGGGGTCGTGGTGGGTTGTTGATTGCTCTCGGAGCGGAACGAAGTGTGTGCAGGTGAGGTGGGTCTCCCGGTCCCGCCCTTTCACCGTTTCCTCCTGCCGGAGAGGCCTCCTCAAGCGCCGGAGAGGCTGGAACTGGAGCCTCCTCAAGCGCCGGACAGGCCGGATCCGGGGCCTCCTCGAGCGCCGGAGGGGCTGGAGCTGAAGCCTCCTCAAGCGCCGGAGAGGCTGGATGAGCCGGAGCGGCTGGATGCGGGAGCTCGAACTGAGCATGGTTCGGTGGATCTCGGGTGGTCAATGACGTCCGGTGACGCTTCACGACCCTGCAATGCGGCCGACATCGGGGGCATCGTGCACGTCACATGTGGTCGCCAAATCACCTGCGGACAGGGCATGTTGAACGTCCGATCCAGGAAGGATCCCGAGATGCCGACCCCCACCTCCGGTGACGGACGGCGCGGCGCGAACGCCGCCGCCGTGCTGCGTGCCGTGCTCGACCACGGGCCGGTGGCCCGGAGCCGGATCGCCCGTCTCGCCGGTCTGAGCCCCGCCGCCGTGTCCCGGCAGTGCACCGATCTGACCCGGCTCGGCCTGCTGCGGGAGATGCCGGAGCTGGTCGCGCCGGGCGCGGTCGGCCGGCCGCAGATCCCGGTCGATCTGCACCCGGGCACCGCCGGCGGCCCTCTGGCGGCCGGTGTGCACATCGGGGTCCCGCAGTCCACGTTCTGTGTGGCCGATCTGCGCGGGCGGATCCTCGCCCGCGGGAGTTTCCGGCACGAGGGTGTGCCGGCGGGTGTGCTGCCCGACCGGGTGGGGCGCGCCCTGGCCGAGTTCATCACGCCGTACGTGGGCGGCGGACGGCTGCTCGGAGTGGGCGCGGTGCTCGGCGGCTGGGTGGATCCGGGGCGCGCCACCGTGGTCCGGCACGATGCGCTCGACTGGCACCGGCTGCCGCTCGGCGCCGAGTTGGAGCGGCACACGGGCCTTCCCGTACGCATGGACAATCACGCCCGTGCCGTCGCCCAGTCGGAGCTGTTGTTCGGCCGGCCGGAGGCCCGTCGCTCCCTGGTGCACCTGTTCGTGGGGAACGTGGTGGACGCGGCCGTGGCCATCGCCGGCGTGGTGCACCGGGGTCCGCGCTCCGCGGCCGGCGACGTGGCCCATCTGCCGGTGCCGGACAGCACGGTGGTCTGCCCCTGCGGCCGTACGGGCTGTCTGGAGGCGACCGTCTCGGACACGGCGCTGGCCAGGGAGGCCGTGGCGCGCGGAATCGTGCCGGAGGAGAGCGCCGCGCTCATCGTGGACGCCGCGGCGTCCGGCGACCGGCGCGCCGACGAGCTGCTGCGGCAGCGGGCCCGCGCGGTCGGCCGCGCGACCGGCCTGCTGCTCGATGTGCTCAACCCCGAACAGGTCGTGATCACCGAGCAGTCGAGCCTGCTGGAGGCGGAGTACCTGGCGGAGATCAGGGCTGCGGCGGTCGCCCATTCGCACGTCTGCGACGACCCCGAACGGATCGTGGTCCCACATGCTGGACCGGCGGCACTTCCGGTCGCGGCCGTCACCGTACTGCTGAATCCCCTGTTCAGAAGCCCGCTGCAAACCCTGGGCAAGACCGACGCAATGGCGCCTTCACAGTGAGGACGCAGGGCGCCGAGGACGCCGTTGACCGCGTGTGGCGTGCGCTGTCATTCTGCTCCGCGTGAACCCGGATCCGCGCCTCGTCGCCCGTTGGCACGTCGACCTCTGTCGGCAGTCCAGCGCGCTGTGTGCCGTGCGCCGCTGACGTAGTCCCCTCGACCGTCGAGCACCTCGCCGGCCCGCCCGCCCCGATGTCCTTCCGGGCCCTGCCGCGCGAGTGATTACTTCCTACCGCAGCGAAACGAACGGGTCACACCCATGCGTGTACACGCTCCCCCAGCCTCCCCTGCGCACCCTCAACTCCCCTCCAGACGCGCCACATTGCGCGCGGCAGGCGCCGGCGCTCTGGCGCTCGGCGCGACCGGCGGGCTCACCGCCTGCCGCTCCGCGGTCTCGGTGGCGGCCGGCGAGGGCGGCGCCCGTCGCGGCGGGTCCCTCACCGTGGGCATCCATGTCGACTTCACCCCCGCCCTGCTCTTCACCCAGAGCGACCAGGCGCTGCAGCAGCGGCTGATCTACAACACCCTCATCCGCTACGACGAGAAGCTCCGGCCACAGCCCGAGCTGGCCCGCTCCTGGCAGTACGCCGACGACGGCCGGAGCATCACCCTGAAGCTGCGGGACGACGTGACGTTCCACGACGGGCGGGCCTTCACCGCGGACGACGTGATCTTCGCCGTGGAGAACCTCAGAAAGCCCGAACGGTCCGCCCAACTGGCGTCCACAGCACGTGCGGTGACCGGCTTTCAGAAGCGCGGCGAGCACGAGCTGGTCCTCAAGCTCGCGCATCCCGTGGCCAATCTCTTCGACCTCTTCGAATTCATGATCATCACGGACCGGCACACCCTGGACGACGCGCTGAAGGGCCGGCGGCTGAACGGCACCGGCCCGTTCCGCTTCGACCGCTGGCGGCCCGGCACCGGCGTCCGCCTCAGCCGCAACGACCGCTACTGGATACCCGACCGCCCCTATCTCGACTCCGTCGAACTCCGCGTCTACAGCCACCCCGACGCCCTGCTCTCCGCCCTGCGCTCCGGCCAGGCCCAGCTCTCGTACGGCGTGTCCGGCAAGCATCTGGCGCCTCTGAAGGCGGCACCGAACTTCCGGATCAAGCGCTACGACACAGGCAGCGGCGCCGCCTATGTCGGGGCGTCGGTCGGGACGAAGCCGTCCGACGACAAGTCCTTCCGCCAGGCCGTCGCCTGGGCCGTGGACCGCGAGCGGGTGGTCCAACAGGCCCTGGGCGGCTACGGGTTGCCCTCCGCCGCCCCCTGGCCCAGGTCCTCGCCCGCCCACACCGAGGCCGACCGCATCCACTACACGCACGACCCCGGCAAGGCCCGCGCGCTCCTGAAGTCCTCCGGAGTCTCCACCCGCACCCGGGTCCCGCTCGGCCACCCGAGCCAGCCGCTGCACACGGCGATCGCCGAGATCGTGCAGTACGACCTCGAACAGGCCGGCATCCGCACCGAGTTGCAGCCCCACGACTCGGCCACTTTCCAGAAGAAGCTGATCTCCGGCACCATGCCCGCCCTCTGGGTCAACCTGCACGGCTTCGCCCAGGTGCATCCGGCGACACTCGCGGTGAGCGCGTACCCCTTCAACGAGGCCAAGAACACCTCGGGTTTCCGCAGCAAGGCATACACCGATGCGGTCCGCGCGGCCTGGCAGCAACGGGACGCGGACGGGCCGGCGGCGCACGCGCGCTATCAGCGGGTCTCGGACCAGCTCCTCGAGGAGGCGTTCATCATCGACCTCGCGATCCAGGACCAGGTGGAGGTCGCGGCGGCCCGGCTGCGCGGGGCCACGCTGAACAAGTTCAGCTATCTCTCCCTCGACCACGCGTACTTGGCGTGATCATGGGTCGCTATCTGCTGAAGCGGATCCCGTCCGCACTCGTCGTCCTGGTCATCGCCTCCGTCGTGGTCTTCGGCATTCTGCGGCTCGTCCCCGGGGACGCGGCCACCGCGCTCGCCGGACCCGACGCGAGCGAGGAGTCCGTCGCCGCGATCCGCCGACAGCTGGGCCTCGACCAGGCGTTGGCCGTCCAGTATGTGCACTGGATCGGCGATCTGCTGCGCGGCGATCTCGGCCCGTCGTACGCAGTCGGCGGCGAGGTCGCGGACCTGATCGGCGAGGGATTCGGCGCGACGGTCGAACTGACCCTGGGCGCCCTGCTGTTGACGATCGCGATCGGTCTCGCGCTCGGGGTGCTGGGTGCGACCTCGCGGCGCCGCTCGGTGCGGGGCGTGGTGCAGGCCCTGACGACCGGAGCGCTCGCCGTGCCGCCGTTCGTCACCGGAGTGCTGCTCGTGCTGGTCCTCGCCGTCGGATTCGCCGTACTGCCGTCCGGCGGGCGGGTCGGCCTCTTCGAGGCGCCCGATCTGGAACTGCAGTATCTGCTGCTTCCCGCGCTGTGCCTCGCCCTGCCGAGCGCCGCCGTCGTCGGCCGCTACCTCAAGGACAGCCTGCAACAGGCCTTTTCCGAGGACTACATCCGTACGGCGACGGCGGCCGGAGTCTCCCGGCGCCGGCTCCTGTGGCGGCATGCCCTGCCCAACGCACTGCCGCCCGTAGTGACCCTGATCGGCATGCAGACCGGCCAACTCCTCGGCGGCGCGGTCCTGGTGGAGGCGATCTTCGCCTGGCCGGGGCTCGGGCAGCTCGCCGAGACCGGGCTCACCGCCCGTGACTATCCGGTCGTCCAGGACCTGCTGCTGCTTCTGGTCACCGTCTTCGTCCTCGTCCAGCTGCTCACCGATGTGGTGCACGCCTGGCTCGATCCCCGCATCCGGTGGGAGTGATCACCGCCATGACCAGCACAGTTTCCTCCGCCCCCGCCGTCAGGCGCGGGACGGCCGCACGCCACCCCTATCTCGCCGCCCTGACGACGACCAGGGCACGGATCGGCCTCGTCCTGGTCGGCGCCGTCGTCCTCGCCGGACTGCTCGCGCCGCTGCTGAGCAGTCACGCACCCACCGCCCAGAGCGGCCGCGCACTGGTCCCTCCCGGCACGGGCGGCCATCTGCTCGGCACCGACGACCTGGGCCGTGACCTGCTCAGCCGCCTCCTGTACGGCATCCGCACGGACCTGGAGGTGATCGCGCTCGCCGTGCCGATCGGTGCGCTGCTCGGCTGCGCCTTCGCGCTGCTCGCGGCCGTGCATCCGGTGCTCGACACGGTGGTGCAGCGCGCCTTCGATCTCGTACTCGCCTTCCCCGGCCTGATCCTCGCACTCGCCGTGACGGCGATCCTCGGACCGGGCCGGCTGCCCGTGATCGTGGTGATCACCCTGGCCGAAATCCCGGTGTTCGGAAGGCAGTTGAGGGCCGGGATCCTCGTCCAGCGGGAGCGTGACTACGCGGTCGCCGCCCGCGTCGGCGGCACCCGCAGGGCCCGCCTCCTCATCCGCCACATCCTGCCGAACTGCGCCGACCCGCTCGTGGTGCAGCTCGCCGTCTCACTCACCGTGGCCGTATTCCTCGAGGGCGCCATGAGCTTCCTGGGTGTCGGCGTACGCCCGCCCGAGCCCACCCTCGGCAACTCGCTCAGCCAGGCGCTGCCGTATCTGTCCCAGGCCCCGTACTTCGCGGCCGGCCCGCTGCTGATCGTGACCCTGCTCGTCCTCGGCCTCTCCCTGCTGTCCGAGGCCCTCAACCGGGAGACCCGCCGATGACCGCCACCACCCCAGCCTCCCTCGAACCCGCACTGCTCGAAGTACGCGGCCTGGGCGTCGACTTCACCGCCCCGGACGGCTCTCCGGTACATGGCGTACGGGGCGTGGACCTCACCCTGAGGCGCGGCGAGACCGTCGCCGTGGTGGGCGAGTCCGGCTCCGGCAAGTCGACCACCGCGCTCGCCCTGATGCGGATGCTGCCCGGGAACGGCCGGATCGTCTCCGGTTCCGTACGCCTGGACCGTACGGACCTCACCACCCTCGGCGAAGACGAACTGCGGACCGTACGCGGCGCCCGGATCGGCATGATCTTCCAGGACCCGATGACCTCCCTGAACCCGGTCCTGACCATCGGCCGGCAGCTGGACGAGGTCCTCCGCGCCCACGCTCGCGAGCACGACGCGGGCCACCGGGACCGCCGCGCCCGCCGCCGGCGCGCGCAGGAACTCCTCGAACTGGTCGGCATCCCCGATCCGGCGCGGCGCCTCGACGACCATCCGCACCAGTTCTCCGGCGGCCAGCGCCAGCGCATCCTGATCGCGATGGCCCTCGCGAACGAACCGGACGTCCTGATCGCCGACGAGCCGACCACCGCCCTGGACGCCACGGTCCAGGAGCAGATCCTCCAACTCCTCGCCGAACTCAACGAGAAGACCGGCACGGCCCTCCTCCTCATCACCCACAACCTCGGCGTCGTGGCCCGCTCCTGCGACCGGGTCCTGGTGATGTACGGCGGGACGGTCGTCGAGGACGGCGCCACCGCGGACGTGCTCGGCAGCCCTCGACACCCGTACTCCGCGGGGCTGCTCGCGGCCGTGCCCCGCCTCTCCTCGCCGTCCGGCACCCGGCTGTACGGCATCCCCGGGTCGCCGCCCGATCTGTCGCTGCCGGTGGTGGGCTGCGCGTTCGCCGCGCGGTGCCCGTCCGCGGACGCGGAGTGCGGGACGGTGCCGCCGCCGCTCGTCGCGGACGGCGGGGCGGCGGATGTACGCAGGGTGGCCTGCCACCATCCGGGCGGCTCCGGGGTGACGGAGGTCCCCCGGCGTGTGCCGTCGGAGGTACCGGTGGGCGCCGCCCGGACCGACACGGTCGACGGTGGTGCCCCGCTGCTCGAAGCGACCGGTCTGCGCAAGGAGTTCGGGCGCCGGGCCCGGGGCGGACGCCGCGATCCGCTGGTCGCCGTGGACGGGGTGGACCTGCGTCTGGACGCGGGGGAAACGCTCGGCATCGTGGGCGAGTCCGGGTCCGGCAAGTCCACGCTCGCCCGGATCCTCGTGCATGCGCACCCGGCGGATGCGGGAGTCCTGAAACTGCGCGGTTCGGACGTGACGCGGCCGTCCCGGGCGGCGCTGCGGGCCCTGCGGCAGGAGGTGCAGATGGTCTTCCAGGACCCGTACGCCTCGCTCAACCCGCGGATGACGGCAGGCCGGATCATCGCCGAGCCACTGCTGGCGCGCGGCGGCTTCGAGGACCGTGCGGCGCGGCGGCGACGGGTCGGTGAGCTGCTCACCCAGGTGGGGCTCGATCCGTCGGCCGCGGATCGCCGGCCGCGGGCCTTCTCGGGCGGCCAGCGGCAGCGGATCGGGATCGCCCGTGCGCTGGCGCCCGAGCCGTCTGTCCTGGTGTGCGACGAACCCGTCGCCGCGCTCGACGTCTCCGTCCAAGCCCAGATCATCAATCTGCTGACCGATCTGCAGCGGGAGTTGGGGCTCGCCCTCGTCTTCATCGCACACGATCTGGCCGTCGTCCGGCAGGTCAGCCATCGCATCGCGGTGATGCGTCACGGCCGCTTCGTCGAGACGGGGCGCGCGGACGACCTCTGCGACTCACCTCGCGAGCCGTACACGCGAGCACTGCTCGCGGCTGCTCCGGAGCCAGTACGGGTGCCTGCGGCTGCGTGAGCCCCGGACCCGCCCCTTCCCGAAAAGTCCTGCCGGACGGGCCTCCTCAATCGCCGGAGGGGCTCCGTTGGAGCCCGACCGCTGGACGAAGGAGCGGGTGAACACACGTACGGTGACGGCGCCTTCGGGCGCCAGATCGCGGACCCGTACGCGGGTGCGGGGGCCGAGCCGGAGGCTTCGGACAGCCTCAAGTCGTTCGGGGAGGTGGTGAAGGCGTTCCGGCGGCGGGCCGGTCTGACGCAGGAGGAGTTCGCGCCCAGGGTGCGGTACTCCGTCCCGACGGTGGCTTCGATCGAGCAGGGCCGGCGCTTTCCGACGCCGGACTTCGTGGACCGGGCCGAGGAGGCGCTGGACGCGTTCGGGGCGTTACGGGGTGCGGCGCGGCACCTGTCGCGGCAGCCGGGGCTGGCCAGTTGGTTCCGCCAGTGGGCACGGCTCGAGGCGGAGGCGGTGAGCCTCTACACGTACGAATGCCGGTTGGTGCCGGGGCTGTTGCAGACGGAGGCGTATGCGCGAGCTGTTTCCCTGAGCGTTCCTCCGTTGCCGGACCCGGACGAGTTGGAGCAGCGCGTCACGGCTCGGCTCGCGCGGCAAGAGCTCCTGTCCACGTGCCGGAAGCCACCGACGGCGTTCAGCTTCATCGTCGAGCAGGCGGTCCTGGAGCGGCGCACCGGAGGGGAGGCGGTGACGCGGGAGTTGCTCGATCACCTGGTGGACCTGATTGAGCGTCACTGGAACCTGGAGCTGCAGCTGATGCCATCCATCCAGCCGTCGCATGCCGGTCTGGACGGGCCTCTCCAGCTCATGGAGACGCCGGGCAATCGCTGGTTCGGCTACTCGGAAGGGCAGAAGAACGGCCGTCTGATCTCCGACCTGAAGGACATCAGCGTGCTGCACCAGCGCTATGCCAAGATGCGCTCGCAGGCCCTGACTCCGGCAGACTCCCTTGGCCTGCTGAAGCGATTGCGAGGAGCGCTATGAGCATGTCCGAGTTGGACTGGTTCAAGAGCACTTACAGCAGCGGTTCCGGCGACGACTGCGTCGAAGTGGCCCTGGACTGGCACAAGTCGACGTACAGCAGCGGCAGCGAGGGCGACTGCGTAGAGGTCGCCCCCACCCCCCACCTCATCCACATCCGCGACTCCAAGCTCCCGGACGGCTCTCGTCTCGCCGTCGCCCCCGCGGCCTGGGTCGACTTTCTGGCCCACGCCGCGACCTGCGAGATGTGAAGGCGGTACCGCCTCCACGTACCGGCGGTACCGATTTCCGTACCCCCAACTGCATTTGCTTGTCCGGTCGTAGAAGCCGACCATAGGGTGACGACCCTGACGGACGTAATCGACCTATACATTCCGTCAACAAGAGGCGCACCGGCACGGGCGGTGGACCGCCGCCCACGGGGGATCAGGAACGCCATTGACCACACATGTCGATCATTCCCATGAAGAGGTCCGCGTCTGTGCCGCACCGCAATGGGTGCGCGACGCGGACCTCTCGCAGCTCACCACCCGAGAACTCGAAGTACTCGACGCATTGGGAAAGTGTCTTTCCAATACGGTCATTGCGCGGCGCCTGTGCGTCGCCGAGCGGACCGTGAAGAAGCACATCACCAGCGTATTCGTGAAACTCGACATCTCCACGCGCGCGGAGGCCGCAGTGATTGCGACCTTCAAATCCTGCGCCGAAAGGTGCCCAAGAGGACACTAGTCCGGCTTGCAATTCCCGTGACACCTTCACCGGGTCAATACCGAACCACAGGGGAGTGCAACTGTGACTACAGCAACTCTGGTGCGCGAGAACGAGACTCAGGCCGAGTCCGTTCAGGCCAAGGCCGTCAGCGCGTACACCAACGCATCCATCGGCGCCTACGTGGCCGCGACCACCGCTCCGGCGCGTGCCATCGCCTCCATGCGGGCGAAGATCGACCGTGGCCTGGTGCGTTACGACGCCTGGTTCCTGATCTTCACCGCCGTCGTCCTCGGCCTGGGCGCGACGATCTTCGCCGGCCTGGTGGTCTGGTGCGTCGTGAAGCAGAACAAGAAGTTCACCGGCTCGTGGTCGTTCAAGGACTTCGGCCTCAAGGTCAGCGCCGAATGTAAGTAGCTGACCGACCGGTAGGTCCACTGGTGTCCGGGAAGCCCTCCCCCCGCAATGGAACCGGACTTCCCGGGCACCAGTCCTACGAAGGACCGGACCGACTCGACCGTCTCGGCAAAGGAACCACGCGACTGTGTCTCTCCTCAGCGTCAAAGACGTCAGTTATTCCTACGACGGAATCGTCAACGTCCTGCTCGATGTGTCTTTCGACGTCGAGGAAGGTGCCATCACCGGTCTCGTCGGACCCAACGGCTCGGGGAAATCGACGCTGATCAAGAACATTTTCGACCTGGTGAAACTCCAGTCCGGGACGATTCATATCGGCGGACACGAACACGCCCGCCCCGAGGCCAAACAGCAGGCGATCTACCTCTCCAGCAACGACTACCTTCCCGAATTCCTCACCGCCCGCGAGTACATCACCATGATGGCCCGCCTGTTCGATGTCACGGTCGATCACGGGAAGGCGCTCGCACTGTTCCGAGAATTCTCCATGGAAGGGCGTTACGACGACCTGGTGGAGGATTACTCGCACGGCATGCGGAAAAAAACACAGCTGGTCTCCGCACTCGTCGTCCGCCCTCCGCTGATCGTCATCGACGAGACCCTGAACGGCATCGATCTGGAGGCCCTGCACCTCGCCGAGAAGGAGTTCAGGCGGGTCCGCGAGGAAGGCGGTTCGATCCTGCTGTGCACCCATGACTTCTCCGTGCTCGAGCGCCTCGCCGACCGCACGGTGTTCCTGGACCTCGGGCACGTGGTGTACGACGAGCCGACCGGGGACCTGGTCGCGGAGCACGGATCGGTCGCCGAGATGGTCTTCGACTACCTCGAGACGTCGCAGCGATGACCGGCCTCCGCGCAGGCATCCGCCTGAAGCATTCCGCCGTCCTGGCCCGGATGCTCCTCGTATTCTTCCGCCGACGGGTGCTGCGGGCCGGCGTGTTCAAGTCCGCCTCGGTCCGCGTGTTCTCCGGGGTCTGCGCCGCGCTGCTGCTCGCCGCGATGTGCACCGGCTCGTACTTCTTCCTGCGTCCGCTGACCGACGAAACGGCCGTCTGGGACCTGCTGTTCAACACCGCGACGGCCTCCCTGCTGCTGTGGATCCAGATCGCGTTCCTGCTGGTGAAGGTGTTGTTCATCAACGCCGAGGGGATGCTCCAGCTCAGTTACCAGCTGCCGGTCACCAACCGGGAGCGCTCGGCGGCGTTCCTGATGTACGAGGCGGCGATGACCGCCGTCGTCGCCGCCGCCGGTCTGGTCTCGCTCGCCGTCAGCGCCCTGATCCTGCTCGGCCCGTCCGCGGCCGGCTACATCGTCGCCTCGATCGTGCTGCCCGCGGCCCTCACGTATCTGATCCTCTCCGCCCTCTACCAAGTGCTCACCCGCCTCTGGATCCTGGTGGGTCTGAGCCGGATGGCGGGGCTGCTCAACGTGCTCGTGCTGTTCGCGCTCCTGGCGTACTACTCGACGCGGATGACCGGGATCGTGCAGGACATCTCCGGCGCGTATCTGCGCAAGGAGACCGCGTACAACTGGGTCACCTCGGTGTCCTGGGCCTGGAACACGCACGGGCCGTGGCTGACGACGGCAGGTGCGCTGCTGGCGGCCGCGCTGCTCCTGGTCCTGACCTTCGCGCTCGCACCGAACCAGCACATCCGCCAGTCGCGCTTCCTGAAGCTTCCGGGCAGCGTCCGGCTGCGCCGCGTGCTCGGCCCGTACGACTGGTGTCTGCTGCGCAGTGCGCAGACGGTGGCCGCGGGGGCGATGTCGCTCGCGCTCTTCGCGTACCTGCTGCTCGCCAAGCCGTCGGTCACTCCGCTGTGGGGTCTTGCCGCGCTGTCCTTCGGCGGGCTCTATCAGTTCACCGCCACCCAGCAGCTGCGTCTGCTGCCCGGGGCGCAGGAGCCGGCGTGGCGGGTGTATCTCCGGTTGATCCGGGCACAGTTGGTGCTGCTCGCCGTGTTCGCCGTGCCCGCGGCCGCGCTGGCCGTGGGGCTGCGTCCCGAGCAACTGGCCCAAGGGGCAACGGCGTTGGCGGCATGTGCGGGCGGGGCCGTGATGACCACCTGCATCAGCATCGTGTTCCCCGCGGAGAAGGACAATCCGTTCTCCGTGTTCCTGGGGCTCTCGGTGGTCCTGGTGACCGCGGGTGTGGCGCTGATCGGGCTCGGTCTGCTGAACCTCCCGCCGTGGGCGGTCGTCGTCAGTCTGCTCGCGGCGGCCGCGGCGTTCGTCTGGTACGCGATCCAAGGAATCCACAGCAGTGAAGCGAGGAGAAGAAATGTTCAAGGCACGGTCGGTAGTGAAGTGCGCCGTCGGGGCCGCACTCCTGACGCTGGTCGGCGTGGCGACGACGCTGCTCGTCCTCATGTTCTCGACGGGCACTGACGAGATCGTCGAACGCAAGGCGTTCTTCGGCTCGTTGGTGTTCGAGACGGTGAAGAAGAAGGACGGGGCGATGGGGGTCACCACCGGCGTCGAGAACCCGGTCCCGATCGTGGTGCTCTTCGTCGTCCTCACCCTCGTCCTGCTCATGATCTCCGCCATCTACCAGGGGTTGAAGCAACGCCGTGCAGAACTCCTCAGCCAGTCCGGCAGCTGATCCCCGGATCCGCGCCGTCGTGGGGGCGGTCGCGTCGCAGGTCTGGCCGCTGCTGCTGTTCACCGGTGTACTGACGGGTGCGGCCCTGCTCTGGATGATCCGCTCCGGAGATGCGGTGCCGGCCGCGATGGCGTGGATGCTGCTCGCCAAGCCGGCGCTGCTCGGCCTGCTCGTGCCGTTCGCCCTGCACGAGTCGGCGCATGTGCTCGTGCTGCGGCGGATTCCCACGGTCACACACATCGCCCTGGAACGGACCGGGTGGCGTACGTCGGTGGTCCCGGCCGGGACGATGACGGGCCGGCAGACCGCCCTGGTGGCGCTCGCCGGGCCCCTGGTGTGCGTCGCGGTCGGGGCGGTCCTCTGGCTGACCTCCTTCGACCGCGCGCTCTCCTGGTGGTACCTGGCCCATCTGGCCTTCCTGCTACCGGTGTTCGGCGACGGGCGGGCGCTGTGGTTCGGCTCCCGGCAGAGGCTGACGCACACTCCTGATGCGTCCTAGCGTGAGGGTGCGTCACCGCACCCCGTACACGGGCTGTGGTCGGCGGGCCGAGGCGAGCAGTTCCCGGGTCGCCTCCCCCGCCTCCGCAGGGGTCCAGCGGGTGCCCTTGTCGGCGGTGGGGCCCGGCTGCCAGCCCTCCATGACGGTGATGCGGCCCGCCTCGGTCTCGAAGACCCTGCCGGTGACCCCGTCGGACGCGGCGGAGCCGAGCCAGACCACCAGGGGTGAGACGTTCTCCGGGGCCATGGCGTCGAATCCGTCGTCGGCGGGCGCGGCCATGGTCTCGGCGAAGGTCCGTTCCGTCATACGGGTCCGGGCCGCCGGTGCGATGGCGTTGACCTGGACTCCGTAGCGGCCCATCTCGGCGGCGGCGACCAGGGTGAGGCCGAGGATGCCGGCCTTGGCCGCGGAGTAGTTGCCCTGTCCGACGCTGCCGAGCAGCCCTGCCCCGGAACTGGTGTTGATCACGCGCGCCGCATGCGTGCGCCCCGCCTTGGCCTCGGCCCGCCAGTGCGCCGCCGCGTGCTTCAACGGCAGGAAGTGGCCCTTGAGATGGACGCGTACGACCGCGTCCCAGTCGTCCTCGTCGAGGTTGACGAGCATCCGGTCGCGCAGGAATCCGGCGTTGTTGACCAGGGTGTCGAGACGGCCGAAGGCGTCCAAGGCGGTGGCGACGAGCGAGGCGGCGCCCTCGGCGGTGGTGATGTCGCCGCCGTGCGCGACGGCCTCGCCGCCCGCCGCCCTGATCTCCTCGACGACTCGGTCCGCGGGCCCGTCGGGCTGTGCGCTGCCGTCGAGGCCGACTCCCAGGTCGTTGACCACCAGTCGGGCGCCCTCGGCCGCGAAGGCCAGGGCGTGCGCGCGGCCGAGTCCGCGGCCCGCGCCGGTGACGGCGACCACGCGGCCGGCGCACAGGCCGGTGGGCGCGGTCGGTCCGGTCGGTCCGGTCGGTGGGGTCGCTGCGGTCATGAGAGAGGTCCCTTCGGTGGTGGGGCGGGTCCGGTGGGTGGGTGGAGGCACTCCCGCCTCGCTCCGTTCGCTGCTACCTTCGCACCTAACAAATGTTTGGTGGAAAGGTAGCTGATTTGCTCATGGGTGTCTCCACCTCCGTCCCGGACGACGGCATCGCCCTCGTCACCGTGGCCTTCCCCCCGGTCAACGCCCTTCCCGTACAGGGCTGGTACGACCTGGCCGAAGCGGTCCGGGAAGCGGGCGCCGATGCGGAGGTGCGCTGTGTGGTGCTCGCCGCGGAGGGCCGCGGGTTCAACGCGGGCGTCGACATCAAGGAGCTGCAGCGCGACAGCGGCCACCAGGCCCTGATCGGTGCCAACCGCGGCTGCTACGAGGCCTTCGCCGCGGTGTACGAGTGCGCGGTCCCGGTGGTCGCGGCGGTGCAGGGCCACTGCCTCGGCGGCGGAATCGGCCTGGCCGGGAACGCGGATGCGATCGTCGCCGCCGAGGACGCGACCTTCGGACTGCCCGAGCTGGACCGCGGGGCGCTCGGCGCCGCCACCCACCTCGCCCGTCTGGTGCCGCAGCACCTGATGCGCGCCCTCTACTACACCTCGCGCACCGCGACGGCCGCCGAACTGCACCGGCACGGCTCGGTGTGGCAGGTGGTTCCGGCCGCTCACCTGCGCGCCTCGGCACTGGAGTTGGCGCGGGAGATCGCCGCCAAGGACGGCACCCTGATCCGGCTCGCCAAGGCCGCCATCAACGGCATCGACCCCGTGGACGTACGCCGCAGCTACCGCTTCGAGCAGGGCTTCACCTTCGAGGCCAACCTCAGCGGCGTCGCCGACCGGGTGCGCGACACCTTCGGCACCGACAAGACCGACAAGGCGGACGCGGACAAGGAGCAGCAGACGTGACCCAGGACCGAGACCAGGACCGAGGCCAGGACCGGAGCACCAAGATCATGACGGCCGAGGAGGTCGCCGGCCGCATCGAGAGCGGCATGACGGTCGGCATCGGCGGCTGGGGGTCGCGGCGCAAGCCGATGGCCCTGGTCAGGGCGCTGTTGCGGTCCGACGTCACCGATCTGACCGTGGTGTCGTACGGCGGCCCCGACGTCGGACTGCTCGCGGCCGCCGGGAAGATACGGAAGCTGGTCGCCGCCTTCGCGACGCTGGACTCGGTGCCGCTGGAGCCGCACTTCACCGCGGCCCGGCAGCGCGGGGACTTCGAGTTCGTGGAGCTGGACGAGGCGATGTTCATGTGGGGCCTCACCGCGGGCGCGCACCGGCTGCCGTTCATGCCGGTACGGGCCGGCCTCGGCTCGGACGTGCTGAGGGTCAACCCCTCGCTGCGCACGGTCACTTCACCGTACGAGGACGGCGAGGAGCTGGTGGCCGCGAAGGCGCTGCGCCTCGACGCCGCCCTGGTGCACCTCAACCGCGCCGACCCGTACGGCAACGGCCAGTACCTGGGCCCCGACCCGTACTTCGACGATCTGTTCTGCGAGGCGGCGGAGCAGGCGTATGTGTCCTGCGAACAGGTGGTGGAGACGGCGGACCTGCTCAAGGAGCACGGGCCGCAGACGCTGCTCGTGAAGCGGCTGTTCGTGCACGGGGTGGTGGAGACGCCGCACGGCGCACACTTCACCTCCTGCGCCCCCGACCACGACCGGGACGAGGCCTTCCAACGCGCCTATGTGGCCGCCGCCCGCGACCCGGAGGCCTGGCCGGCGTTCCGCGAGCGGTTCCTGTCCGGGGACGAGGCCGCCTATCAGGCCGCCGTCGCCGCGTTCCACCAGGAGCAGTCCGCCAAGAAGGGCGATGCGGCATGAGCGCGTACGGGACCGCAACTCCGTCCGGCAGCACCGGCGCCTCCACCGTGACGCGTGCCGAGTACTGCGTGGTGGCCTGCGCGGAGGCCTGGCGGAACGCGGGCGAGGTGCTGGCGAGCCCGATGGGGACGGTGCCGACGATCGGGGCGCGACTGGCCCGGCTGACGTTCTCGCCGGAGCTGCTGCTGACCGACGGTGAGGCGCTGTTGATGGCCGATGTGCCCGCGGTGGGGCAGCGGCCGGACGCGGTGGAGGGCTGGCTGCCGTTCCGGCAGCATCTGGCGCTCACCGCGACCGGGCGGCGGCACGTGATGATGGGCGCGAGCCAGATCGACCGGCACGGCAATCAGAACATCTCCTGCATCGGCCCCTGGGAGCGCCCCACCCGGCAGCTGCTCGGTGTGCGCGGCGCACCGGTCAACACCCTGAACAATCCGACGAGTTACTGGGTGCCGCGGCATTCGTCCCGGGTCTTCGTCGATCGGGTGGACATGGTCAGCGGGGTGGGTCACGACCGGGCGGCCGAGGCGGGCCCTTCCGCCATGCGCTACCACCGGATTCCCGAAGTCATCAGCAATCTGGGGGTGTTCGACTTCGAGACACCGGACCGCACCATGCGGCTCAGGTCGCTGCACCCGGGCGTCAGCGTCCAACAGGTCACCGAGGCCACCGGGTTCGCCCTCGTCGTACCGGAAGAGGTGCCGTACACCCGGCAGCCCACGGACGTCGAACTCCGCCTGATCCGCGAGGTGGTGGACCCGAAAGGGCTGCGCGAGCGCGAGGTGCCGGCGTGAGCGGCGGGCCGGCCGCCATCGGGACGCCGCTCACCGAGCTGACCGGGGTGCGGTGTCCGATCGTGCAGACCGGGATGGGCTGGGTGGCGGGCCCGCGGCTGGTCTCCGCATCGGCGAACGCGGGCGCGCTCGGCATCCTCGCCTCGGCCACCATGTCGGTGGAGCAACTGCGCGCGGCGGTACGGGAGGTCAAGTCCCGTACGGACGCGCCGTTCGGGGTGAATCTGCGGGCCGATGCCGGGGACGCGGGCGAACGGGTCGATGTGATCATCGCGGAGGGGGTGCGGGTGGCGTCCTTCGCCCTCGCCCCGTCCGAGGCGCTGATCGGGCGCCTCAAGGACGCCGGGGTGGTGGTCATCCCGTCCGTCGGGGCCCGTCGGCATGCCGAGAAGGTGGCCGCCTGGGGTGCGGACGCGGTGCTTGTGCAGGGCGGTGAGGGCGGCGGGCACACCGGTGAGGTGGCCACCACGGTGCTGCTGCCGCAGGTCGTGGACGCGGTGGACATCCCCGTGGTGGCGGCCGGTGGCTTCCACGACGGGCGGGGCCTGGTGGCCGCTCTGTCGTACGGGGCCGCGGGGATCGCCATGGGCACCCGATTCCTGCTCACCTCGGACAGCACGGTGCCGGACGCGGTGAAGGCGAAGTATCTGGCGGCCGCGGTCAAGGACGTCACGGTGACCACCCGGGTGGACGGGCTGCCGCACCGGATGCTGCGTACGGAGCTCGTCGACGCCCTCGAGCGGTCCGGGCGGGCCGCGGCGCTGCTGCGGGCGGTCGGGCACGCGGCGGCGTTCAAGAAGGAGTCCGGGGCGAGTTGGGCCACTCTGGTCCGCGACGGCCTGGCCATGAAACACGGCAAGGAGCTCACCTGGAGCCAGGTGCTGCTCGCCGCGAACACCCCGATGATGCTGAAGTCCTCGATGGTGGACGGCCGTACGGATCGTGGCGTGATGGCGTCGGGTCAGGTCGCGGGCCTGATCGACGATCTGCCGTCCTGCGCCGAGCTGGTGGACCGGGTGATGGCGGAGGCGCACGCGACCCTGAAGTCGCTGCCGAAGTCGCTGCCGAAGTCGCTGCCGAAGTCGCTGCCGCGGTGACAGGGCGGGACTCGCACGTACGACGACGACTCACATGGCCGGCCGGATCACAGGGGCGTCTGGATCACAGGGGCGTCTGGATCACAGGGGCGTCTGGATCACAGGGGCGGCCGGAGAAACCCGACCGCCCCCTTCACCGGTCGCCGTTCACAGCCGCTCGATGATCGTCACATTGGCCTGTCCCCCGCCCTCGCACATGGTCTGCAGACCGAACCGGCCGCCGGTGCGCTCCAGTTCGTGCAGCAGGGTGGTCATCAGGCGGGCGCCGGTCGCGCCGAGCGGGTGGCCGAGGGCGATCGCGCCGCCGTTGACGTTGACCCGCTCGGGATCGGCGCCGGTCTCCTTCAGCCAGGCGAGTACCACCGGCGCGAAGGCCTCGTTGATCTCCACCAGGTCGATGTCGTCCAGGGACATCGCGGCCTTCTTGAGGGCGTACGCGGTGGCCGGGATGGGTGCGGACAGCATCCTGATCGGGTCCTCGCCGCGCACCGAGAGATGGTGGATACGGGCGCGCGGAGTCAGCCCGTGCTCGCGCACGGCGCGCTCGGATGCGATGAGCAGGGCCGCCGCACCGTCGGAGACCTGCGAGGAACAGGCGGCGGTGATGGTGCCGCCGGCCACCACCGGGTCCAGGTTCGCCATCTTCTCCAGGGAGGTGTCGCGGCGCGGGCCCTCGTCGGTGGTGACGTCGCCGTACGCGACGGTCTCGCGGTCGAAGCGGCCCTCGTCGACGGCCCGTACGGCACGCTGGTGCGACCGCAGCGCGAAGGCCTCCTGGTCGTCACGGGTGATGCCCCACTTCTCGGCGATCAGCTCGGCGCCGTGGAACTGGTTGACGGGCTGGTCGCCGTAGCGGGCCCGCCAGCCCTCGGAGCCCGCGAAGGGGCCCTCGGTCAGACCGAGCGGTTCGGCGGCCTGCCGGGAGGCGAAGGCGATCGGGATCATCGTCATGTTCTGGGTGCCGCCCGCGACGACCAGGTCCTGGGTGCCGGAGAGCACACCCTGAGCGGCGAAGTGCACGGCCTGCTGCGAGGAACCGCACTGCCGGTCCACCGTGGTCCCGGGCACCTCTTCGGGAAGTCCCGCCGCCAGCCAGGCGGTTCGCGCGATGTCGCCGGCCTGCGGCCCGACGGCGTCCAGGCAGCCGAGGACGACGTCCTCGACGGCGGCGGGGTCCACGCCGGTCCGCTCGACGAGCTCGCTCAGCACGTGCGCGCCCAGGTCCGCGGGATGTACGCCGCCGAGCCCGCCCTTGCGGCGGCCCACGGGCGTACGGACGGCGTCGACGATGTAGGCGTCGGCCATGACTGCTCCTTGGGGGTGTCGGTCGTTCGCTTGGGGGTTCACCGGGGTACGGCGGTCTTCATCGAGGTACGGCTATGCCTTCGAGCACCACGGAGAGGTACTGGCGGGCGATCTCCTCCGGCCTGTGCAGTCCGCCCGGCCGGTACCAGGAGGCCGCCACCCACACCGTGTCGCGTACGAAGCGGTAGGTGAGGCGGATGTCCAGGTCGTCCCTGAACACCCCGTCGGCGACGCCGCGTTCCAGGGTGCCGAGCCAGGCCTGCTCGAAGTGCACCTGGGTGTCGGCGAGATGGCGGAAGCGGGGCTGTGCCGCCAGCTGCCGGGACTCCTTCTGGTAGATGGCGACCGCGGCGCGGTGCCGGTCGATCTCCCGGAAGGACTCGGTGACCAGCGCCTCGAGGGTCTCGCGCGGCCCGAGAGCGGCGGCCAGTACGGCGTCGTAGCCCTCCCGCAGCTCGTCCAGGAAGCCCGAGAGGATCTCGTCCAGCATCGCCTCCTTGGAGTCGAAGTGGTAGTAGAGGCTGCCCGCGAGCATCCCGGCCGCATCCGCGATCCGCCGCACCGTCGTCGCGTCGTAGCCCTCGGCGGCGAACACCTCGGCCGCGGTGGCCAGGAGTTGACCGTGGCGCTCGGGCGAGGGACGCACCGTCTAGGCCCGCTGGCTGCTGACGGAGACCGTCTCGCCGGTGAGGTACGAAGAGTAGTCGCTGGCCAGGAAGACGATGACATTGGCGATCTCCCAGGGTTCGGCGTATCGGCCGAAGGCCTCGCCCTCGGTGAGTTCGGCGAGCAGTTCGGGGGTGGTGACCTTCACCAGGTGGGGGTGCATGGCGAGGCTCGGGGCGACCGCGTTGATCCGTACGCCGTAGTCCGCCGCCTCCAGGGCCGAGCAGCGGGTCAGGGCCATCACCCCGGCCTTGGCTGCGGCGTAGTGGGACTGGCCGCGCTGGGCGCGCCAGCCGATCACCGAGGCGTTGTTGACGATGACCCCGCCGGTGTCCTGCTCCTTGAGGATGCGCAGGGCGGCGCGGGTGCAGCGGAAGGTGCCGCCGAGGGTGACGTCCACGACCTTGTTCCAGGCGTCGTCGGTCATCTCCACGAGGTCCGAAGTGCCGCCAAGACCGGCGTTGTTGACCACCAGGTCGAGTCCGCCGTGGCGCCGGACCGCGAGCGCGAGGAGCGCGTCGATCTGCTCCTCGTCGGTGACGTCGCAGGGCAGTCCGGCGACCTGGTCCGCACCGAACTCACCGGCCAGGGCGACGACGCTCTCCCCGAGGCGCCGCGCGTGCGCGTCACCGATCACCACCCGGGCGCCCTCCTCCAGAAGCTTCCGCGCGGTGGCGCCGCCGATCCCGGCGCCGGCCGCGGCGGTGACGACGGCCGTCCGTCCGGCGAGCAGTCCGTGTCCCTGCACATAGGGCGGGGGCTTTCCGGTCACGGGCGGGCCTCCTTGGGCAGGCCGAGGACGCGCTCGGCGATGATCGTGCGCTGGATCTCGTTCGACCCGGCGTAGATGGTGTCGGCGCGGGAGAAGAGATAGAGCCGCTGCCAGTCGTCGAGGTCGTAGGGCTCGCCGGCCGCCGGTGCCCCACTCGGCACCAGCATGCCGCCCGCGCCGCACACGTCCATGGCGAGTTCGCCGAGTTCGCGGTGCCAGGTGGCCCAGAAGATCTTGCCGATGGAGGCCTCGGGGCCCGGTGCGCCGGCGGCGACACCGTCGAGCATCCGCAGCGCGTTGGCGCGGATGGTCTCCAGGCCGGCCCAGGCGCGTGCGAGGCGGTCGCGGATCAGCGGGTCGTCCGCCGCGCCGTTGCTCCTGGCGAGCGCGATCAGGGCTTCCAACTCCTGCCGGAAGCCCACCTGTTGGCCGAGTGTGGAGACGCCGCGCTCGAAGCCGAGAGTGGCCATGGCCACCTGCCAGCCGTCGCCGGGCGCGCCGACGATGTTCCCGGCCGCGGTGCGCGCCCCGTCGAAGAAGACCTCGTTGAACTCGGATGTCCCGGTCAGCTGGGTGATCGGCCGCACCTCGACGCCCGGCTGGTCGAGCGGCACCAGGAGGTACGAGAGCCCGTGGTGGCGCCGGGATGCGGGGTCGGTGCGGGCCACCACGAAGCACCAGTCGGCCTCGTGGGCAAGCGAGGTCCAGGTCTTCTGGCCGGTGACGGACCAGTCGCCGTCCGCCCCGCCGCCGGTGAGCTCGGCCCTGGTGCGGATGTTCGCCAGGTCGGATCCGGCGTCCGGTTCGCTGTAGCCCTGGCACCAGAGTTCCTCGACCGCGGCGATCGGCGGCAGGAAGCGGGCACGCTGCTCGGGGGTGCCGAACGCGATGAGGGTCGGGCCGAGCAGCTGCTCCCCGATGTGGTTGACCCGGGCAGGGGCGCGCGCGAGGGCGTATTCCTCGTGGAAGGCGACCTGCTGCTCGAGTGTGGCGCCCCGGCCGCCGTACTCCTCGGGCCAGCCGATGCACGTCCAGCCCTCGGCGGCCAAGTGCCGTTCCCAGGCGAGGCGTTCGGGATACGCCTCGTGCTCACGGCCCGGGCCGCCGCGGCCCCGCAGGACCGCGAACTCACCGGTGAGGTGGGTGGCGAGCCAGTCACGGATCTCGGCGCGGAACTCCTCGACGCTGCTCATGGCAGTACGTTAATCTACCAAACACTTGTTAGGGAAGGAGTGGCGATGCCGACGGCCCACACCCGCGCCCGCACACACAGCCGCACGCGCACCGCAGCCGCGCACCACGACGAGCAGCGGACAGGTGCCTGATGGACCTCGACTTCACACCCGCCGACGACGCCTTCCGCGCCGAGGTGCGCGACTGGCTGGCCACCCATGTACCGGACGTCCCGCTGCCGTCCCTGGAGACCGCGGAGGGTTTCGCCGCGCACCGGGAGTGGGAGCGGACGCTGTCCGCGGACCGCTGGTCGGTGGTCTCCTGGCCCGAGGAGTACGGCGGCCGGGGTGTCCCGCTGCTGCACTGGCTGATCTTCGAGGAGGAGTACTACGCGGCGGGCGCGCCCGGCCGGGTCAGCCAGAACGGCATCAGTCTGCTCGCGCCGACCCTGCTGGAGCACGGCAGTGCGCAGCAGTGCGCCCGGATCCTGCCGCCGATGGCGAGCGGCGAGGTGATCTGGGCGCAGGCCTGGTCGGAGCCGGAGGCGGGGTCGGATCTGGCCTCGCTGACCTCCACCGCGGTGCGGGCCGAGGGCGGTTGGCGGATCAGCGGGCAGAAGACGTGGTCGTCGCGGGCGGCGTTCGCGGACCGGGCGTTCGGCCTCTTCCGCAGCGATCCGGGCGCGGACCGGCCGCACCGGGGCCTGACGTATCTGATGTTCCCGCTGGACGCGGAGGGCGTGACGGTGCGGCCGATCGGACGACTGGACGGCAAGCCGGCCTTCGCGGAACTCTTCCTCGACGAGGTGTTCGTACCGGACGAGGATGTGATCGGCGAGCCGCACCAGGGCTGGCGGGTGGCGATGAGCACCGCGGGCGACGAGCGCGGGCTCACCCTGCGCAGCCCCGGCCGGTTCACGGCCGCGGCCGAGCGGCTGACCGCACTGTGGCGGCAGCACGCGGACCCGGCGGACTCGGCGCTGCGCGACCGGGTCGCGGACGCGGTGATCGGGGCGCGCGCCTATCAACTCTTCGCGTACGCAGGGGTGTCGGCGCTCGCCGCCGGCGTGGATACGGGCGGTCGCGCATCGGGTGCCTCGTCGAGTCTGAACAAGATCTTCTGGTCCGAGCTGGACATCGCGCTGCACGAGGCGGCGCTCGATGTGCTCGGCCCGCTCGGTGAACTCTCCGACGGTGCGCCCGACGCACCGGACGGCGGCGCCTGGGCCGAGGGCTACACCTTCTCGCTCGCCGGACCCGTCTACGCCGGTACGAACGAGATTCAGCGCGACATCGTCGCCGAGCGGCTGCTCGGCCTTCCGAAGGGACGCCGGTGATGCGGTTCCTCCTCGATCCGGAGACCCGGGATTTCGCGCGGTCCCTGGACGGCATGCTCGGTGCCGCCGGCACCGAGGGGGCGGTGCGTGCCTGGGCGGCCGGCGATCACGGACCCGGACGGGCGCTGTGGGCGCGGCTCTCGGACTCCGGGGTCTTCGGGCTCGCGGTGCCCGAGCGGTACCAGGGCCTCGGTCCGCTGCCGGTCGAACTGACCGTCGCCTTCGAGGTGTTGGGCAGGCATGCGGTGCCCGGCCCGGTGGTCGAGACGGTCGCGGCGGCGGCGCTGCTCGGGCGGCACGCGGAGGCGTCCGGTGCGGACCCGGTCGGCGGCGGCCTGCTCGCCGAGATCGCGTCCGGGAAGCGGTCCGCATCGCTGCAGCTCGCCGCGCAGGGGCCGTACGCCCTGGATGCGGACGCCGCGGACGCGGTGCTCGTGGTGGAAGGGGACACGCTGCGGATCGCGGCGGGCTGGGGGCCGGTGCAGCCCTCGGCCGATCCGGCGCGGCGGCTCGCGGCGCCGCAGGTCGGGACCGTGCTGGCGCAGGGCCCCGAGGTGACCGCGGCGGCCGCGCACGCCGCCGATGTGGCGGCCCTGATGACGGCGGCGCAGGCGCTCGGTGTCGGGCGGAAGCTGCTCGCGGGCACCGTCGAACACGTCAAGCAGCGGGCCCAGTTCGGGGTGCAGGTGGGTTCGTTCCAGGCGGTCAAGCACCGGCTTGCGGACACGCTGCTCGGGCTCGAGTTCGCCGCTCCCCTGGTGCACGCGGCGGCGTTGGCGCTGGCCGGGTGCTCGCCGGATGCGGGCCGTGAGGTCGCGGCGGCGAAGGTGGCGGCCGGCGAGGCCGCCTACCGGGCGTCGCGCACCGCACTGCAGTTGCACGGCGCGCTCGGCTACACCGACGAGCTCGGGCTCTCGCTGTGGATCCGCAAGGCCCGTCCGCTGCGGGACGCCTGGGGCACCCCGGCCGCCTGCCGGGCCCGGGTCCTGTCGGCGGCCGGTACGGAGGCGACCGCGTGAGCATGCGGACGACACCGGAGCAGGACGAACTGCGGTCCGCCGTACGGGCGTTGCTGGCGCGCACGGAGGGTGCCGCGGCCTGGCAGCCGCTCGCCGGGCAGATCGGGGCGGCGGGTCTCGCCGTGCCCGAGGAGTACGGCGGGGCCGGCGGCGGCGCCCGGGACGTGGCGGTGG
The DNA here is from genome assembly GCF_003429565.1 of Streptomyces triticagri. Classification (GTDB taxonomy): domain Bacteria; phylum Actinomycetota; class Actinomycetes; order Streptomycetales; family Streptomycetaceae; genus Streptomyces; species Streptomyces triticagri. The sequence continues at coordinate 48,960 of NZ_QUAK01000027.1, read as the reverse complement.
TGATGGAGGAACTGGGGCGGGTGCTCAGCCCGGTGCCGTTCCTCGGGTCGTCGGTCCTGGTGGCGGGCGCGCTGCTGGCCACCGGGGACCGGCCCGCCTGCGCGCGCCTGCTGCCCGGGCTCGCCGACGGAGCGGCAGTGGGTGTGCTGGCCTGGGCCGAGGGCGGTTCCTGGGAGCCGGAGGCGATCCGTGCCGAGGCGGTGCGCGGGTCCGACGGCGGGTGGCTGGTCTCCGGCGCCAAGGAGCACGTACTGGACTGCGGCGGGGCGCAGTTGCTGCTCGCGGCGGCCCGGACCGGACCGGATGCGGTCGGGCTCTTCGAGGTCGCGGTGGACGGTGCCGGAGTGCGCCGCGAGCCGTCGGTGACGATGGACGGGACGCGGGCGCAGGCTCGTTGGGAGTTCGACGGTGCGGCCGGGACCCCGGTCGGCGACGCCGCCGACGGGGCGCGGGTCCTGCGGCACGTACGGGATCTGGCGGTGACCGCGCTGGCCGCGGAGCAGACCGGGGCCGCCGCGCGGTGTCTCGAGCTGACCGTCCAGCACGTGCTGCAGCGTGTGCAGTTCGGGCGGCCGATCGGCTCGTTCCAGGCGGTCGGGCACCGCCTGGCGGACGCCTATGTGCAGGTGGAGTCGGCGCGTTCGGCGGCGCTCGCGGCGGCCGCGGCGGCCGATCTGGATCCGCGGTCGCTGCCCCGGCTCGCGGCGGTCGCCGGGTCGGTGTGCGCGGAGGCGTACGCGGCGGTGGCCGGCGAGATGATCCAGCTGCACGGCGGCATCGGCATCACCTGGGAACACGACGCGCACCGCTACTTCAAACGGGCGCACGGAGCAGGGCAGTTGTTCGGCACGGCGGCCGGGCACCGGGCCCGGCTTGCGGCGCACATCGGACTGCCGGGCGGCTGACTCCGCTCCGTACGGCCAAGGCGGCGGACGCCCCGACTTCACGAGAGGCCCACACACGTATGGACATCGGCAATCCGCTGGATCTCACGGGGCGCGTGGCCCTGGTCACCGGCGGCACGAAGGGCATCGGCGCGTGCATCGCCGAGACGTTCCTCGCGGCCGGCGCGGAGCTGGTGGTGTGCGGCCGGAGCGAGCCCGCGCGGCTGCCGTCGGCCGGCGGCCGGGAGGCGGTCTTCCACGCCTGTGACGTGCGCGAGGCGAGCCAGGCTGCGGCGCTCGTCGACTTCGCCGTACGGCGGTTCGGACGGCTCGACGTCCTGGTGAACAACGCGGGCGGCTCGCCGGACGCCGACTCGGCGTCCGTCTCGCCGCGGTTCGTGGAGAAGGTCGTGGCGCTGAACCTGCTCGGGCCGTTCCATGTGTCGCAGGCGGCCAACAGGGTGATGCGCGAGCAGGACTCCGGCGGCACGGTCATCAACATCGGCAGTGTCGCCGCCCATGACCCGCAGCCGGGCACCGCCGCCTACTCCGCGGCCAAGGCCGGGCTCCTCGCGCTCACCCGGGCGCTGGCCCTGGAGTGGGCACCCCGGGTGCGGGTCAACCACATCACCGCCGGCCTGATCCGCACCGACAGCGCGGCCGAGGTCTACGGCCCGGACGGTGGTGCCGCGGTCGCGGCGGTCGTCCCGATGCAGCGGATGGCGGTACCCGAAGACGTGGCCCGCGCCTGCCTGTTCCTGGCGGGCGATCTGTCCGGTTACGTCAACGGGGCCGATCTCGCGGTGCACGGCGGGGGCGAGCTGCCGGCCCGATTCCTCGCATCGCGGCCGGGTGGTGCCGTGCGCGGCGGGGCGCGCTGACACGGCACCCCGGGTCGCCGGTCGGCCGTCACCGGTTTATGGTCGGACCTTAGCCCCGTTATGACATAGTCATGGACGGATACGGCAAGCGGTTTGGGGAGGTGCCGACAGTGGCCGAATGGCGTCCGGTCCGGCAGTCACGAACACATGAACTGGTCCTGGAGAGCATCGAGGAGCAGGTGCTCACCGGCCGCCTCAAGGCCGGCGACCGGCTCCCGCCGGAGCGCGAGCTCGCCCCCGTGCTCGGGGTCAGCCGTTCCGCCCTGCGCGAGGCCCTCAGGGTGATGGAGACGATCGGCGTCCTGGTGGCGAACGCGGGCCGCGGCCCCGACGCAGGCGCCCGCATCGTGCAGAACCCCGACAGCGCCCTCGGCCGGCTGCTCCGCCTGCATGTGGCGCTCGGCAGCTACAGCCTCCAGGACGTGATGGAGGCGCGGGTCACCCTGGAGCGCTCCAGCTTCGAGGCGGCCGCGCGCTCGGCCTCCGCGGAGGAGCTCGCCGAGGCCGAGGCCGTCCTCGAGCGCATGCAGGACCCCGCACTCCCGGTCTCCGAGTTCAACGACCTGGACACCAGCTTCCACGTCCACATCGCCCGCAGCTCGGGCAACGAGCTGATCTCCACGCTGACTTCGGCGGTACGGGAGTCCGTACGGACGCTCATCCTTCAGGCCGAGGAGGCCACCGGCGACGACTGGCCGGAGACGGCCCGCGGGCTCAACGCCGAGCACACCGAGCTGCTCCGACTGGTCCGGGCCGGCGACGGCGCCCGCGCCGCGGACCTGGTGGAACAGCACATCCGCGGCTTCCACGGCACGCTCGTGGCGGGCGATGGCGAGGGCGGGAACGAAGGCGGCGCCGGCACGGGGGCGGCGTAGGGGACGTCACACCCGGTCGAGCAGCCGGGTCGCCGCGGAGCGCGCCGTCGCCAGAGCCCGCTCGCGGTCCGCCGCGCGCTGGCCGAGCACCACGCGGGTGCTCAACCCGTCGAGCAGGGCGAGGAGTTCACCGGCGCGGGCCTCGGGGTCCCGCTCCTTGAAGCGACCCTGCTCCATCCCTTTGGCGAGCAGCGTGACCAGATCGTCGTGCCAGCCACGATCGATCTCCTCCTGGGCCCGCTGCAGTTCCGCGTCGGCGGAGGTACGGGCCCACAGCTCGAGCCAGAGCGTCCAGCGCGGGTCGCGCGGACCGCGCGGCAGATAGAGCTCGACGAACAGATCCAGCTTGCGGCCGGCCGTCACGCGCCGGCCGAGCAGCGTCCGCCGCTCCTCGGCCAGGCCGTTCTCGCTCCAGCGCAGGGTCTCGAGCAGCAGCCGGTCCTTGCTGCCGAAGTAGTACAGGATGTGTCCGCCGCTGGTCCCGAGGCGCCGGCCGAGTGCGGCCATCGTGAGTGTGGCGAGCCCTTCCTCGGCGATGGCGGTCATGGCCTCCTGCAGGATCCGGTCCCCGGCCAGCCGTCCGTCGTTGCGTCGCCCCGCCACCGCCGCGCCTCCTCGTCCCGAGCTGTCCGCCTGTGCTTCCGCGGCAACCGACCCTAGCTCCCGTTCCGTGCCGTCGTTTTCGGCCGGGGTCTTGACGCCTCCCGGAGTCGGGGCGCATCTTGAATGCCGTTCAATATTTTAGAACGTCGTTCAAGGCTGCCGAAGGGACCCGGATGACACAGCAGGGCACAGCGGAGGCAATCCCACCGACCGCGCCCGCCCCCACCGGGCCCGGCACGGACGAGGTGTTCCAGGTCGAGTCGCACGGCATCGACCCCATCCCGGACGCCGAGCGGCACGGCAGCGCCAAGGACCTGTTCTGGCTCTGGTTCGGCTCCAATCTGACGTTCACCTACGTCATCAACGGCGCCCTCGCCGTCGCCTTCGGCCTCTCCTTCTGGCAGGCCACCGGCGTCGTGGTGATCGGCGGTCTGGCGTTCTTCGCGATCAGCGCGGCCGGCCTGAGCGGCATCCGTACCGGCACCGCCACCCTCGTGATCTCGCGCGCCGCCTTCGGAGTGCGCGGCAACTGGCCGGCCGGGCTGCTCAACTGGGTGGTCAGCATCGGCTACACGATCGTGAACACGGTCGTCGGCACCCTCGCCCTCGACGCCTTCTTCCGCGACCTCGGGTGGCACGGCGGCGACCTGGCGCGGGCACTCGCGCTGTGCGTGACGCTGCTGCTCACCTTCGCGGTCGCCATGTGGGGCCATGCGACCGTGCAGTGGGCCGAACGCTGGATGGCGTACGTCCTCGCGATCGGCTTCGCGGCCCTGCTCGTGTTCCTGCTGCCCGGTGCCGACACCGGGCCTTCCGGCGTCGTGCCCGGGGCCTCCGGGTGGAGCCTCGCCTTCGTGGTGATGCTGGCCGGGCCGTTCTCGTACCTGCCGATGCCCGCCGACTACACCCGGTATCTGCCGCGGTCGACCTCGCTGCGCTCGATCACCTGGTCCGGCGCGATCGGCGGCTTCGTCTCCTCCGTCGCCCTCGGCATCGCAGGCGTCGCGGCCGCCACCCAGGCCGACATGACGGATGCGGTGGCGGGCACGGAGGGGCTCCTGCCGGGCTGGTTCCAGCCGCTCTTCCTCGCCCTGGTGCTCGGCGGGTCCGTCACCAACTCGATCATCACGCTCTACTCGTCCAGCCTGAATCTGCAGGTGCTCGGCATCCCGTGGAGCCGCTCGAAGGCCATCCTGATCAGTGCGGGCGTCACCGCGGCCGGTTCGCTGTACGCGCTCTTCCTCACCGATTTCACCGAGTCCCTGCTGTCCTTCCTCTCCCTGCTGATCATCGTGTTCGCGCCATGGGGCGGGGTGTTCCTCGCGGACATGGTGCTGCGCCGCTGCCGTTACGACGCGGCCGCGCTGCACCAGGGACGCGACGGCGCCTACTGGTACCGCGCCGGCTGCCACCCCGCCGGGGCGGCAGCCCTGCTCACCGGTATGGCCTTCGCCGCCCTGACCTGCGACTCCGAACTGTGGACGGGCCCGCTGGTGGCACCGCTCGGCGGCGCCGACCTCACCCTGCTCGGCTCGGTCGTCGCCGCCGCCACGTACTGGCTGCTCGCCCGCGGCCGCATACGGGCGGACGCCGCCCGCCCTCTCGCCGCCTCCGACTGACCCCGAAGCACCCGGACGCCCACCAAGAACCCGCACCACCCCAGGAGTCACCCCCGATGTCCCACACCTCCCGCCCCGCCGACCTGGTCCTGCGCGGCGCGCGCATCCACACCGTCGACCCGCAGCAGCCCGAGGCGCAGGCGCTCGCCGTACGCGACGGGGTGCTCGTCCATGTCGGCACGGACGCGGAGGCCGAGCAGTGGACGGGCCCCGGCACCCGGGTCCTCGACGCCGCCGGGAAACTGGTCCTGCCCGGCTTCATCGACGCGCACAACCACGTACGCCTGGGCTCCGACGACGCCTGCGTCCAACTCGCCGGCGCGGACACCCTCGACGAGATCCACCGGCGCATCGGCGACTGGCGCTCCGCGCACCCGGACGCCCCCTGGATCGAGGCGGAGGCCTTCGACTACTCGGCGATCCCCGGCGGCCGGATGCCCACCGCCGCCGACCTGGACCCGGTCACGGGCGACACCCCGGCCTTCGTCCTCAGCTACGACGTGCACACCGCCTGGCTCAACACCGCCGCCCTGCGCCGCCTCGGCATCGACCGCGACCACACCTCGCTCCCGTACGGCGAGGCGGAGACCGACCCGGCGACCGGTGAACCCACCGGATTCATCAGGGACTTCGCCGTCAAGGGCCTCTCCCGCGACGGCCACCGCGCACTGCGCGAGCTCGGCGTCCCGTGGGCCTCGCCCGACCGGCAGTACGGCAGGCTCGCCAAGTCCCTGGACGACGCGATCCGTTACGGCATCACCACCGTCGTCGAGCCGCAGAACTCCCTGGACGATCTGGCCCTCTTCGAGCGTGCCCGCGCCGAGGGCCGGCTGCGGTCGCGGATCGTCGCGGCCTTGTTCCACCCGCGCGGCACCGGCGACGCCGACCTGGACGACTTCGCGGCGGCGGCCCGGAGGTACCGGGACGACCGGCTGCGGGTCGGCCCGCTCAAGCTGTACATCGACGATGTGGTGGAGCCCCGTACGGCCGCCCTGCTCGAGCCGTACACCGGATGCGGGCAGCACCGCGGTGACACCTTCTATCCGGCGGACGAATTCGGGGAGCTGCTCGCCAAGCTGGATGCCCGGGGCTTCCAGTGCTTCGTGCACGCCACCGGCGACCGCGGCATCCGTACCGTCCTCGACGCGGTCGCGCACGCCCGCGAGTTGAACGGACCGCGCGACGCCCGCCACCAGGTCGTCCACGTCGAATGCCTCGACCCGGCCGACACCGGGCGTTTCGCCGCACTCGGGGTGGTCGCCTGCATGCAGCCGCGGCACTGCGCCCCGGAGGTCGCGGGGCCCGGCAAGGACTGGGCGGAGAACGTGGGGCCCGACCGCTGGCACAAGGCCTGGCCGATGCGCAGCCTGCAGCGGGCGGGCGCGGTCCTCGCCTTCTCCAGCGACTGGAACGTGGCCGAGATGGACCCGATGGTCGGCATCTACACGGCCGTCACCCGGCGCTCGCTCGACGGCGGGCCGGCCTGGCTCCCCGCGGAGACGGTCGACGTGGGGACCGCGGTGCACGCGTACACGATGGGGTCGGCGTACGCCAACTTCCTCGAGGACGAACGCGGTTCACTGACCGTCGGCAAGGCCGCCGACTTCGTGGTCCTCTCCCGCGACATCCTGCGCGCCGCTCCGGAGGACATCCCCGGCACGGTCGCCGAGACGGTGGTGGTCGGCGGGGTGGTCGAGCACGACGTCCGGGTCTGACGCACACTCGCGGCACACCTCTGGTCCAGCTCGGCACGACGCTAGTATGGTCGGACCGTAAATCCACCGAGTGCCGCCCGGAGCCACTGGATCATGGAGGTCCCCCATGCGTATCGGACTCTTCGCCACGTGCCTGGGAGACACCCTCTTCCCCGACGCGGTCAAGGCGACCGCCCTCGTACTGAGCCGGCTCGGCCATGAGCTGGTGTTCCCGCCGGAGCAGACCTGCTGCGGGCAGATGCATGTGAACACGGGGTACCAGCGCGAACCCGTGCCGCTGGTGCGGAACTTCGCCGAGCAGTTCGGCGATCCCTCCATCGACGCGGTCGTGATGCCCTCGGGCTCCTGCGCCGGATCGGTCCGCCATCAGCACGAGATCGTCGCCGAGCGGTACGGGGACAAGGCCCTGCGGTCCGGTGTGGCCGGGGTGAAGGCCAAGACGTACGAGCTGTCCGAGCTGCTCGTCGACGTGCTCGGCACGGTCGACGTCGGGGCGTACTTCCCGCACCGCGTCACGTACCACCCGACCTGCCACTCGCTGCGCATGCTGCGGGTCGGCGACAAACCGCTGCGGCTGCTGCGGGCCGTGGACGGGATCGATCTCGTCGAACTGCCGGAGGCCGACTCCTGCTGCGGCTTCGGCGGCACCTTCGCCGTGAAGAACGCCGACACCTCGACCGCCATGCTGCAGGACAAGATCGCGGCCGTGCAGGACACCAGGGCCGCGGTCTGCACGGCCGGCGACTCGTCCTGTCTGATGCACATCGGCGGCGGCCTGTCCCGTATCAAGTCGGGCACCCGCACCCTGCACCTGGCCCAGATCCTGGCCGCGACCCGCACTTCGCCGTACGCCCTGACGGAGGCCGCACGATGAGCAGTACATTCCTCGGCATGCCCGCCGCGCCGCCCCGCGCCCCGTACGGCGAGGGCAATCTGCGCGGCGACAAGAAGTTCCCCGAGGCCGCCCACACCGATCTGCAGAATGCGCAGCTGCGCGGCAATCTGCACAAGGCCACCCACACGATCCGCGCCAAACGCCTCGCCGTGACCGGGGAGTTGCCCGACTGGGAGGAGCTCAGGGCAGCGGGCTCCGCGATCAAGACCGACACCATGAACCGGCTGCCGGAACTCCTCGAACAGCTGGAGGAGAAGGTCACCGCGGCCGGCGGCACCGTGCACTGGGCGCGGGACGCGGTGGAGGCCAACGCGATCGTGACCCGCCTGGTGGAGGCCACCGGCAGTCGGGAGGTCATCAAGGTCAAGTCGATGGCCACCCAGGAGATCGGGCTCAACGAACATCTGGAGGAGCGGGGCATCAAGGCCCACGAGACCGATCTGGCCGAGCTGATCGTGCAGTTGGCGCACGACAAGCCCTCGCACATCCTGGTCCCGGCGATCCACCGCAACCGCGACGAGATCCGGCAGATCTTCCTCAAGGGCATCCCCGGCGTCGACCCGGGCCTGGACTCCGTGCCGGCGCATCTGGCCGCGGCGGCCCGCGCCTATCTGCGCGAGAAGTTCATGACCACCAAGGTCGCGGTCTCCGGCGCCAACTTCGGCATCGCCGAGACCGGCACGCTCTCGGTCGTCGAGTCGGAGGGCAACGGGCGGATGTGCCTCACCCTGCCCGACACCCTGATCACCGTCATGGGCATCGAGAAGGTGCTGCCGCGCTACAGCGACCTCGAGGTCTTCTTCCAGCTGCTCCCCCGCTCCTCGACCGGCGAGCGGATGAACCCGTACACCTCGCTGTGGACCGGGGTCACGCCGGGCGACGGACCGCAGGACTTCCATCTGGTGCTGCTCGACAACGGCCGCACCGCCGCGCTCGCCGACTCGGTCGGCCGCGAGGCCCTCAACTGCATCCGCTGCTCGGCCTGTCTGAACGTCTGCCCGGTGTACGAGCGGGCCGGCGGGCATGCGTACGGGTCGACGTACCCGGGTCCCATCGGCGCCGTGCTCACTCCGCAGCTGGCCGGTATGCACGAGGCGAAGGACGACCCCAACAGCTCGCTGCCGTACGCCTCCAGCCTCTGCGGGGCCTGCTTCGACGCCTGCCCCGTGAAGATCGACATCCCGTCGCTCCTTGTCGAGCTGCGCCATCAGCACACGGAGGAGTCGGGCCGGAGCGCGGAGAAGCTGGCCATGAAGGCGGCGGGAGCGGTGATGTCCCGGCCGAAGCTCTACACGAGCGCGCAGCGAACGGCCGCTCTGGGGCGGGTGGTTGCCGGGCGTGACCGGAAGATCTCCCATCTGCCGCCGCCGTTCAGCGGCTGGAGCGGGAGCCGGGACACTCCGGCGCCGCCGAAGCAGACGTTCCGTTCCTGGCTCGCTTCCGCGGAGGGGGCGGCGGAGCTGCGGCGGGCCGCGGAGGAAGGGGTTCCGGACGGTGGCCCGGGCACGTCCCGCGAGAGCGCCGATCACGGCCCTGGCACCCACTCCGCCGACTCCGGAACCGACGCCGACTCCGGCCCCGGCTCCCGCCCCGACTCCGGCTCCGGCTCCGACTCCGAGGAGGAGCAGCGATGACAGTCACCCCTGGCAGTGCGCGCGAGGCGGTCCTCGGCCGGATCCGGGACGCGCTCACCCTCGCCCCGAAGCCGGACACCACGGTGGACCGGAGCTACCGCACCAGCCGCACGCTGCCCGACAAGCAGCGCCTCGAGCTGCTCACCGACCGGCTCGTCGACTACAAGGCGCAGGTGCACCCGTGCACGGCGGACACCACGGCCGAGACGATCGCCGGGGTGCTCGCCGAGCGCAGGGTGCGCACGGTCGGGGTGCCGGCCGGGCTCGATCGTTCCTGGCTGGCCGCGTTCGACGGCGGCACGGTGCAGGTGGACTCCGCGGACGTACCGGCTCCGCGGCTCGACGCCCTGGACGGGGTGGTCACAGCCTCGGCGGTGGCCTGCGCCGAGACCGGCACGATCTTCCTCGACGGGTCGCCCGACCAGGGCCGCCGCGCCCTGTCCCTGGTACCCGATCTGCATGTCTGTGTGGTCGACCTCTCCTCGGTCGAGGTGGGAGTGCCGGAGGCGCTGGCCCGTCTCGTACCGGAACGTCCGACGACCTTGATCAGCGGCCCGTCGGCCACCTCCGACATCGAACTGGAGCGGGTGGAGGGCGTGCACGGGCCGCGCACCCTGGACGTGGTGATCCGCACGGACGCGTGACCAGTCCGGCCGCTCGCCCCCCCAGCCCGCGCAGACACCTGGAGCAGACCCCTGCAGCAGACCCCTGAACGATCAGAAGTTCGAGCGGGTTAGCATATGAGCACCCTCCAGCTCGAAAGATGAAGGCCGACTGTGACTGTCAACGAGGACTCGTTCACCAACTGGAAGCACCGCGAGGAGATCGCGGAGTCGATGATCCCGATCATCGGGAAGCTGCACCGCGAGCAGGACGTCACCGTCCTCCTGCACAGCCGTTCCCTGGTGAACAAGTCGGTCGTCAGCATCCTCAAGACCCACCGCTTCGCCCGGCAGATCGCCGGCGAGGAGTTGTCGGTCACCGAGACGCTGCCGTTTCTGCAGGCCCTGACGACGCTCGACCTCGGCCCGTCCCAGATCGACATCGGCATGCTCGCCGCGCTGCACCGCAGCGACGACCGCGGCCTGTCCGTCGAGGCGTTCACCGCCGAGGCGGTCGCGGGCGCCACCGGTGCGAACAAGATCGAGTGCCGCGGCGAGGGCCGGGACGTCGTCCTCTACGGCTTCGGTCGCATCGGCCGTCTGCTCGCCCGCCTGCTGATCGAGAAGGCCGGCTCGGGCAACGGCCTGCGCCTGCGCGCCATCGTCGTCCGCAAGGGCGGCGCCCAGGACATCATCAAGCGCGCCTCGCTGCTGCGCCGCGACTCGATCCACGGCCAGTTCCAGGGCACGATCACGGTCGACGAGGAGCACGGCCGGATCGTCGCGAACGGCAACGAGATCCAGATGATCTACGCCGACGACCCCTCGGAGGTCGACTACACGGCGTACGGCATCAAGGACGCCATCCTCATCGACAACACCGGCCGCTGGCGCGACCGCGAGGGCCTCTCCCAGCACCTGCGCCCCGGCGTCGACAAGGTCGTCCTGACGGCTCCCGGCAAGGGCGACGTGCCGAACATCGTGCACGGCGTGAACCACGACATGATCAAGCCGGACGAGCAGATCATCTCCTGCGCCTCCTGCACCACCAACGCGATCGTGCCGCCGCTGAAGGCGATGGCGGACGAGTACGGCGTCGAGCGCGGCCATGTGGAGACCATCCACTCGTTCACCAACGACCAGAACCTGCTGGACAATTACCACAAGGCCGACCGCCGCGGCCGCTCCGCGCCGCTCAACATGGTCATCACCGAGACCGGCGCCGCCTCGGCCGTCGCGAAGGCACTGCCGGACCTGAACGCGACCATCACCGGCAGCTCGATCCGCGTCCCCGTCCCGGACGTCTCCATCGCCATCCTGAGCCTGCAGCTCGGCCGCGAGACCACCCGCGACGAGGTCCTCGAGCACCTCCGCGAGGTCTCCCTCACCTCTCCCCTGAAGCGCCAGATCGACTTCACCACCGCCCCGGACGCCGTCTCCAGCGACTTCATCGGCTCCCGGCACGCCTCGATCATCGACGCGGGCCCGACCAAGGTCGACGGCGACAACGCCATCCTCTACCTCTGGTACGACAACGAGTTCGGCTACTCCTGCCAGGTCATCCGAGTCGTCCAGCACGTCTCGGGCGTCGAGTACCCGACGTTCCCTTCGCCGGCGGTCTGACCGCCCGAGTGACTGCCCGTCGACCGCCGGTCCGTCGTGCACATCGGCGAGTTCGGATCGCTGATCGGCGAGTTCGGGACGAACGACGGTGAGTGGGTGCGCGAGGTCCGCCTCGCGCACCCACACGCGTTCGCGGGCAGCGGTGGACGGCGAGCCCGAGGCGCACGGTCAGGCGTCGTGCGCAGACGTGTCGTGCGCACACGTATCGCCGTCGCGGGCGCCGAAGATCCGGTCCAGGTGATGGGTGAGTACCTCGGCCGCCGACTCCGGAGTGCGCTGGCCGACGAGGATGCTGGTGCCGAGCCCCGCGGACATGGCCAGCAGACCGGCCGCCTCCAACCGCGGATCCAGGCCGGATGCGAGCCGATCCGACTCGTGCGCCCGCCGGAGCAGTTCGCTCACGACCTCTTCGGCGGCGTCGGGATTCCTGATGAAGGGCTGGGCCGCCAGGGTTCGGTCGTGCACGGACAGGACGGCGTACGAGGTGTAGAGGAGGTGGAACGTGCGGCTCTCCTCGTCGACCGGCAGCGCCGCCATCAGCAGCGCCTCGACCGTCGCACGCGGCCCCGGACTCGGTCCGGCGGCGCGGACGCGGGCGGCGACCCGCTCCCCGAACCTCTCCGCCAGATACTCGAGACCGAAGAGCAGCAGCTTCTCCTTCGTCTCGAAGTAGTACTGCACCAGGCGCAGTGACACCCCTGCCTCGGCAGCCACATCACGCATCCCCACGGCATGCAGCCCGCGCCGTCCGGCCACCCGGACGAGCGCCTCGGCGATCTCGCCACGCCGTTCCCCGTGATCCACTCGCTTCGGCACCGACTGCCCCTCCACTCTCCGTCGTCGCTGGTACGGCCCCCGTCGGCCACCTGGATGGTACAGCCGTACCATCATCATGGTACGTTCGTACCACGAAATCGACCCGCTTCGGAGTTGACCATGCCCAAGACCCCTGCCCGTCCACAGGCCGAGGTCGGCCGCTATGTGAGCGACGCCTGGCGTGAGCGCTACTTCGCCGCCTGCGACGCGGTCCACGCCTTGGGCGCACCAGCACTCGAGGAACGCGACGTGGAGACCTCCTTCGGGGCCACGCACGTGTACCGCTACGGCCCCACCGACTCGGCGGCCGCGTCCCGCACCCCCGTCGTACTGATCCACGGAGCGGGCTCCTGCTCCGCCATGTGGTACCCGAACACCCCCGACCTCAGCGCCGATCGCCCCGTCTACGCCCTGGACACCCCTGGCGACCCGGGCCGCAGCGTCCACACCGCCGCCCTGCACCGGCCCGAACACGCCGCCCAGTGGCTCGACGAGGCGCTCGCCGAGCTCGCTCTCGACCGAGTCCACCTCGTGGGGTCGTCCTACGGCGGCTGGCTGGCCCTGAACCAGGCCCACCGCAGCTCGCACCGCCTCGCCTCGGTCACGCTCCTCGATCCCGGCGGCCTGGAGAAGGTGGGTCCCCGCTTCTTCGTCTGGCTCTTCGTCAGCCTCTTCGCGACGTTCGCACCGAAGCCCCTGCGCCCGCGCCTGGCGGCCTGGCTGGAGCAACCGGCCCTCGTCGTACCGGAGTTGCGCACGATGACCAGGACCGCGGTCCGCGCCTACCGGATCCGCCGCCCGGCGCCCCGGCCGCTGTCCGACGACGAACTGTCCACCGTGCGCACACCGTTGTACCTGGTACTCGGCAAGCGGAGCCTCCTGCTGCACCCACACCGGCAAGCGGAGCGCGTACCCCGCCTGGTACCGGGCGCCCGCGCCGAGATCATCTCCGGCACCGGCCACGGCCCGCAGATCGACCACGCAGAAGTGATCAACCGCCGCATACTCGACTTCATGACCACGATCGACTCATCACCGACACACGAGGCCTCCCCCTCCGCCTGGTGATAATGCTCTCGATGGCCGGGATCACGCCGCTCAGTCATCCGCTTGTCCGGGCGGCCGTCGGTGCCCGGGATGCGACAAGCGCTATGTCGACTCGCGTACGACCAGCTCCGTCGGCAGCGTGAGTTGTTGATGTGAGGCCGGCTCCGTGGCCGGGGACGCGGTGCGGGCGGAAATCTCCTGGAGGAGGATCCGCGCCATCGTGCGGCCCAGTTCCTCGACCGGCTGGCGGACCGTGGTCAGGGGTGGGTTGGTGTGGCGGGCCAGGACGGAGTCCTCGAAGCCGACCACCGCGACGTCCGAGGGGACGCCGCGGCCCTGGCGGCGCAGTTCGGCGAGGGCGCCCACCGCCATCAGGTCGGATGCGGCGAAGACCGCGTCCAGGTCCGGTGAGCGTTCAAGAAGCGAACGCATCGCCTGTTGGCCGCCCTCCTCGGTGAAGTCGCCGGCCTCGATCAGGGATTCGTCGGCCGGTACGCCCGCCGCGCGGTGCGCGGTGCGCCAGCCGGCCAGGCGGCTGCAGCCGACGTCCATGTCGAGCGCGCCGGTGATCGTGGCGATGCGGCGCCTGCCCCGCTCGAGGAGGTGACCGACGGCCTGGGTCGCGCCGCCCGAGTTGTCCGAGTCGACGTAGCCGAGGTGTTCCTGCGCGTCGCGCCGCCCGGCGAGGACCGTGGGCAGGCCCATCTCGTCGAGCTGCCCCGGCAGCCGGTCGTGTGCGTGGACGGAGACCAGCAGGACGCCGTCGACCCGGCGGGTCTGCAGGGATGCGGTGAGCTGGTCGCGCTCCGACTGGTCCCGTACCAGCATGAGTTGGAGCTGGGTGCCGGTCGCGGCGAGTGCGCCGCTCACTCCGCGGATCAACGCGGCGAAGAAGGGCTCGGAGCCGAGCCGGCTCTCCGACTCGGGGATGACCAGGGCCACCGCGTTGGTGCGGTTGGTGACCAGGCCGCGGGCCACCGAGTTCGGGACGTACTGCAGCTCCTCGATGGCCGCGAGGACCCGGTCGCGGGCGTCCGAGCTCACCAGCTCCGAGCCGTTGATGACGCGCGAGACCGTCGTCCGGCCCACCCCCGCGCGGGCCGCGACTGTCTTGATCGTAGGACGGCCGTTCCCAGCCATGTGCTCCTCCCCCTGGCTACCGCCACGCCCCGTGCCCGCCGCTGCGGCCGGGGACGCGTGTGTGACGTGACCAGCGGCAATCATGGCAGACGTGCCGCCGGTCCCAGCAGCCCCGTGGGCGGCCGGGACGAATGCGGAACGGCCGCCGCCGCAAGAAGTCGCGTTCAAGTGATTGACACAGCACATGAGTTGGCACGAGTCTTCCCATCGCCGGTGGGAACGTTCCCACCTCGCGTTGGGAACGTTCCCAACGCCCTCGAGACCGCGTCACTCCGGTGCGTCAGCGCCGTCGCTGGGAGGAACCACAGATATGGCACCTGTTCAAAGGTCGTTGCGCACCAGAGCGTCGGCGGTCGTCGCGGCCGTGGGCGCCCTCGCGCTCGTCGTCGGCTGCGGGGGCTCCGACAGCGCCTCGACGGGCGGCGGGAAGAAGGACGGCAAAGTCACCATCACCATGGGCCTGTTCGGTGTGATGGGCTTCGAGGAGACGGGCCTGATCGAGCAGTACGAGAAGGAGAACCCCGAGGTCGACATCAAGGCCGAGATAGCCGGCGACGAGCAGACGTACTACACCGCGCTGCAGACCCGCCTGGCCGGCGGCAAGGGCCTCAAGGACATCCAGGGCATCGAGATCCTGCGCGCCAAGGAGATGACCGACACCCAGGCCGCGAAGTTCGCCGACTTCAAGGACGTGAAGAACACCGACCACTTCCTGCCCTGGAAGCAGTCCCAGATCACCACCGGGGACGGCAAGGTGCTCGGCCTCGGCACGGACATCGGCCCGATGGCGGTCTGCTACCGCAAGGACTACTTCGAGCAGGCAGGGCTGCCCACCGACCGCGAGAAGGTCGCCGAGCTGTGGGCGGGCGACTGGAAGAAGTACGTGGAGGTCGGCCGCACCTTCAAGAAGGACTTCAAGGGCAAGGGCGACAAGGGCGCCGGGAAGGTCGCGTACATGGATGCGTCCAGCGGCCTGTTCAACGCCATGGTCTACGGGCACGAGCAGCAGTTCTACGACGAGAAGGGCGAGTTGATCTACGACAGGAACCCGGCCGTGAAGCAGGCCTGGAACCTGGCTGCGGACGCCGCCGAGGACGGTCTGACGGCCAAGCTCCGCCAGTTCCAGCCGGGTTGGGACCCCGGTCTCGCGAACGGCACCTTCGCCACCGCCGTCTGCCCGGCCTGGATGCTCGGCCACATCAGCGAGAAGGCGGGCGAGAAGAACACCGGCAAATGGGATGTCGCGAAGGCCCCGCAGGGTGCCAACTGGGGCGGTTCCTTCCTGGGTGTGGTGGAGAACAGCCCGGTGAAGGAGGAGGCCAAGAAGCTGGTCGCCTGGCTCACCGCGCCGGAGCAGCAGGCGCACATCTTCGAGAAGCAGGGCAGTGTGCCGTCCTCGAAGACGGCCCTGGACAGCCCCGAGGTCAAGAAGGTCACCTCCGAGTACTTCAGCGACGCACCGATCGGCCGGATCTTCGGTGACGCCGCCAAGGAGATCCCGGACAAGCAGGTGCTCGGCCGCAAGGACGGCACGATCAAGGACACCTTCTCGCAGGGTCTGACGCTGATCGAACAGCAGGGCACGGCGCGCAAGAAGGCGTGGGAGACCACCGCCGAGCGCATCGACAAGGCCGTGGGCTGACACGCCGCCACCCTTCATGCCGACCCGGGCCCGCCTCTCGCGCGGGCGGACCCGGGCCCGGCCCCACCACCCCGCTCGACGGAAGGAATCCGTGCGGTGGCCACCTCCACCCCCAACGCCCAGGCGGGCACCGGAAGTTCGGGCCCGCCACCCGAGTCCGGCGACGACGGCCGGGCGGGCCGGCGGCGCAGCGCGCTGCTGCACCGGCTCGACGTCAAGGGCGTGCCCTACGCGTTCGTCGCGCCGTTCTTCATCGTCTTCGCCGCCTTCAGCTTCTATCCGCTGATCTACACGTCCTGGATATCGCTGCACCGGGTCGAGCTGTCCACCCTCGACTTCATGGAGTGGGTGGCGCTCGACAACTACATCGCACTCTGGAGCGACGAACGCTTCTGGAACGCACTCGGCAACACCGTCACCATCGGCGTCATCTCCACCGTGCCGCAGCTGCTCATGGCCCTCGGCCTCGCGCATCTGCTCAACTACCGGATGCGCGCCTCGCTGTTCTTCCGTGTCGCCTCGCTCGTGCCGTACGCCACCTCGGTGGGTGCCGCGGCCCTGGTCTTCACCATGCTCTTCGAGCGCGACTTCGGAATGATCAACTGGGCGCTCGGCACGGTCGGCATCGACCCGGTGAACTGGGAGGCCGACAAATGGCCCGCCCAGATCGCCATCTCGACCATCGTGATCTGGCGCTGGACCGGCTACAACGCGCTGCTCTATCTGGCCGCCATGCAGGCCATCCCGGCCGACCGGTACGAGGCCGCGGCCATCGACGGCGCCTCCCGCTGGAAGCAGTTCACCCAGGTCACCGTGCCGGGCATCCGCTCGACGATCGTCTTCACCATCGTGCTCTCCACGATCGGCGCGACCCAGCTCTTCGGTGAGCCGCTGATCTTCGGCCAGGGCCCGAACGGCGTCACCGGCGGCGCCGACAACCAGTACCAGACGCTCGGCCTGCTGCTCTACGAAGAGGGCTGGAAGAACTACCAGATGGGCCGCTCGGCGACCGTCGCCTGGGCGATGTTCCTGCTGCTCGTCCTCGCCTTCCTGGCGCAGCGCCTGATCAAGCGGCTGCGCGCCCGTACGTCCTGACCAGGAGTCACGTCACCATGACCACACAGAGTCTCCGGGTCCGGACGGACGCTCCGGCCGCCCGGCCCCCCGAAGAAGCGCCGCCGGCCCGTGGCCGGCGCCCGCTCTTCCGTCAGCGCGCCGGGCGCCAGCACCACGCCGGCCCGCTCGCGTACACCCTGCTCGCGATCGCGGCGATCGTGTCGATCTTCCCGCTGTACTGGACGATGGTCGCGGCCTCGACCGACAACACCCGGGTCAGCCAGTCCCCGCCGCCGTTCCTGCCGGGCCCGAATCTCTTCAGCAATCTGGCCCGCGCCTGGGACGAGGCCGCCATGGGCAAGGCGATGGCGAACAGCCTGATCGTGGCCGGGGTGATCGCCCTGTCGACGGTGCTGTTCGCGACGCTGGCCGGATTCGCCTTCGCCAAACTGCGGTTCAGGGGCCGCAACTTCCTGCTGATGCTGGTGATCGCGACCATGATGGTGCCGCCGCAGCTCGGGGTCGTACCGCTGTTCATGATGATGTCCGAGCTCGGCTGGCAGCAGCAGCTGCCCGCGGTCATCTTCCCCACCCTGGTGAGCGCGGTCGGTGTGTTCTTCATGCGGCAGTACCTGTCGGAGGCGCTGCCTGACGAGCTGGTCGAGGCGGGCCGGGTGGACGGGGCGCACTCGCTGCGGATCTTCTGGTCCATCGTGCTGCCGATCGCGCGGCCGCCGATGGCCGTGCTCTTCATGATCACGTTCGTGCACGCCTGGAACGACTTCTTCTGGCCGTTCGTGGTGCTCGACATGACCAATCCGACCGTGCCGGTGGCCCTCACCCAGCTCAGTGCCGGATACATCCGCGACCAGTCGCTGATCATGGCCGGTGCGCTGCTCGGCACGCTGCCGCTGCTCGCGATGTTCATCGTCTTCGGCCGGCAGATCGTCAGCGGGATCATGCAGGGCGCGGTCAAGGGCTGACCGCCGCAGCTTCCCGCTGATCCCCCAACCACCCTTATCCGAGAGGACTTTCGTGACCATCGCAGCACATCGGCGTCCGTCCGCCGCGCACACCGGGGACGCTCCTCGCACCTTCCCCGAGCACTTCCTGTGGGGCACCGCGACAGCCTCGTACCAGATCGAGGGCGCCGTCACGGAGGACGGGCGCACCCCGTCCATCTGGGACACCTACGCCCGCACGCCCGGCCGGGTGCGCAACGGCGACACCGGCGACCGGGCCACCGACCATTACCACCGCTGGCGCGAGGACGTCGCCCTGATGGCCGAACTCGGCGTGGGCGCCTACCGGTTCTCGCTCGCCTGGCCGCGGATCCAGCCCACCGGACGCGGCCCCGCGGTGCAGAAGGGCCTCGACTTCTACCGCCGTCTCGTCGACGAGCTCCTCGACAAGGGCATCGAACCGGTCGCGACCCTCTACCACTGGGACCTGCCGCAGGAGTTGGAGGACGCGGGCGGCTGGCCCGAGCGGGACACGGCCGAGCGCTTCGCCGAGTACGCGGGCTTCGCCGCGGATGCGCTCGGCGACCGCGTGTACACCTGGACCACCCTCAACGAGCCCTGGTGCAGCGCCTTTCTGGGCTACGGCTCCGGGGTGCACGCGCCGGGCCGCACGGATCCGGCGGCCGCGCTGCGCGCCGCCCACCACCTCAATCTGGCCCACGGACTCGCCGTCCAAGCCCTGCGCGAGCGGCTGCGCCCCGACGCCCGATGCTCGGTCACCCTCAACATCCACCAGGTCAGGCCGCTCACCGACAGCGCGCCCGACCTCGATGCGACCCGCCGCATCGATGCGCTCGCCAACCGCGTCTTCACCGGCCCGATGCTGCGCGGCACCTACCCGGACGACCTCGTCACGGACACCGCGGCGCTGACCGACTGGTCCTTCGTACGGGACGGGGACCTGGAACAGATCCGGCAGCCGCTGGACTTCCTCGGGGTGAACTACTACACGCCGACCGTGGTGTCGCACGACCCGGACCGGGCGGGACACGGCTCGGACGGCCACGGCGCCAGCGCGCACAGCCCCTGGCCCGCGGCCGAGCACGTCGCCTTCCACCAGCCGCCGGGCGAACGCACCGCGATGGGCTGGGCGGTGGACGCCACCGGCCTCTACGACCTGCTGCTCCGGCTCGCCGCGGACTTCCCCCGGCTGCCCCTGGTCATCACCGAGAACGGCGCGGCGTTCGACGACTACGCGGACCCCTCGGGCGCGGTCAACGACCCCGCCAGGATCGCCTATGTACGCGATCATCTCGCCGCGGTCCACCAGGCCGTGCAGGACGGTGCGGACGTACGGGGCTACTTCCTGTGGTCGCTGCTCGACAATTTCGAATGGGCGCACGGCTACAGCAAGCGCTTCGGCGCGGTGTACGTGGACTATCCGACCGGCACCCGGACCCCGAAGGCCAGTGCCCGCTGGTACGCGGAGGTGGCCCGGACGGGAGTGCTGCCGCCGGCAGGCCGGCAGTGAAGTACGGGCGCCGCCCTGGCCACCTCCCGCCACCCGGTGCAAGCTGGGACGACGCAGCAGTGGGCGCCTCGGGGAACGGAGCATCAGCGCGTGCCGCACGACAACGGGGACAAACGTCCGAGCGCCTGGGCGCGCCGGGCGGTGGACCGGCTGCTCGCCGACCGGGCGGCCGACCGGCCGACCCCGCTGCACCCGTTCCCCCTGGCGGGCCCGCCCGGTGCCGCGCTCTACTTCAAGGACGAGTCGCGGCGCCCCACCGGCAGCCTCAAGCACGGACCGGCACGGGACCTGTTCATCGACGCCCTGCGCCGCGGCCGCATCGACGAGGGCACTCCGCTGTACGAGGCCACCAGCGGCAACATGGCAGTCTCCCAGGCGCACTTCGCCCGGCTGCTCGGCCTGGAGTACACGGCCGTCGTACCCGGGCGGACGGGTCCGGCGAAGCGCCGCAGGATCGAGTCGAGGGGCGGCCGCGTGCATCCCGTCGACCCGCCGCTCGCGGTGTACGAGCGGGCCGCCGAGCTCGCCCGGGCGCACGGCGGCCACTACCTCGACCATCTCCGGCACGTGGGCGGGGCGGTGGACTTCACCTCCCCGAACGGTCTCGGCGAGGAGATCCTGCGCGATGTGGAACGGGCCGGTGAGCCGGATCCGGCGTGGATCGTGGTCGGTGTGGGCAGCGGCGCCACCTCGGCCGCGGTGGGCCGCGCCCTGCGGCGGCGCGGCGCGGACACCCGGCTCGCGGTGGTCGATCCGGAGAACTCGGCGTACTTTCCCGGCTGGGCGTCCGGCTGCCGGGACTACGGCACCGGGATGCCGTCCCGGAT
This sequence comes from Streptomyces triticagri, assembly GCF_003429565.1. Taxonomy (GTDB): domain Bacteria; phylum Actinomycetota; class Actinomycetes; order Streptomycetales; family Streptomycetaceae; genus Streptomyces; species Streptomyces triticagri. The sequence continues at coordinate 28,608 of NZ_QUAK01000027.1, read as the reverse complement.
CGAAGGCATCGGGCGGCCCCGGATGGAGCCGGCCTTCGACCCGGACCTGGTCGATCTGGTGATCCCCGTGCCGGACGCGGCGAGTATCGCCGCGATGCGCCATCTGCACGCCGTCACCGGTGTGTTGGCCGGCCCGTCCACCGGCAGCTGTCTGTGGGGCGCCTGCCAGCTGCTCGACCGGATGCGCCGGTACGGCACCGGCGGCCCGGTCGTCGCGCTGATCGGCGACGGCGGCGAGGCGTACCACGACACGTACTACGCCGACGCGTGGACGGCCGATCGCGGCCTCGACCTCCCGGGTCCCTCGCGAGCGCTGCGCCGCTTCACCGAGACCGGCGTCCGGCTGACCGACGCCACTTAGCTCATGGCTGGGGACGTACGGTGAGGATCTGTTCGGCCCGGCCGACCGGACCGTCCACGTCGTGCAGGACGCTGCTGGTCAGGCCCTGACCGGTGGGGCCGAAGGCGACCGTCGTGTCGAGGCCCGTCCAGGGCCCGGTGGGCTGCCGATGGAAGTGCGCGGTGAGGTCGACATTGGGATACATCCACTCGGTGGGCGGCTGCCGGGTGGCGATGCCGTTCGCGGTGTCGATCAGGGTCACGTACGAGGCGAGCGGGCTGCTCGGCTGTCCCGCGACCAGATCCAGGCCGGTCCTCACCCACGCCGTCGTACGGCCCGGCCGTGGCGGTGCGACCGGGCGGATGTCCAGGGAGGCGATGTAGCCGCCGGGCCACAGCTCCTCCAGGGCCCACCGGTCGAGGTCGTCGGGCGGGGTGAGGCGTTCGCCCGCGCCGCCCGCCACGCCGGTGGTGTCACCGGCGGCGAGCAGCCAGGCGCGGGCCCGCACCACTGGGCGGCCGGCGATCCGTACGACGGCTTCGAGGAGTTCGATGGTGCGCCCCGGGCGGACCGTCTCCACCCGGATCTCGCACTCGTCGAGTGCGAGGCGCCCCAGGATGTCGAAGCTGATCCGGGACAGCAGCAGACCGCTGCCGGGCCGGCCCGCGAGATGCCGGTCGATGGCGTGCACGACCAGGCCGCCGAGCGGGCTGAAGTGCTGCTCGGCGATGTCCCAGGCGCCACCGACGTGCGCGGTGGGCTTGTAGCGGTGCTCGTCGACGGGCTCGTAGTAGCTGCCGGTGTCCACTGGAGTGCGTACCTCTCGACCTGGTGATCTGCTGCCGAGAGCACTCTAGGGACCGTGCTCGGGGTCCGGCACGGCGCCCACCGGCGAGCGCGGGCCGGACGCACGCGCCCGGCCCCGCGCGATCACTTCTCCGCGACCCGTACTCCCTCGGCGTCGACCCGCACCCCGTCGACCGTCAGCGTGCCGTCCTCGTGCGCGGTGACCTTCGCGGTCATCGCCGCCGCCAGGTCGGTGCGCTGCCAACTGCCGCCCTCGCCCTGTTCGTCCAGGGGCGCGCCGGAGTCGGTCTGGGTGGCGGCGAGCACCGCGCGCCGCTCGGCGCCGGTGAGCTTGGGGTGCGCCGTGCGCAGCAGGTCCTCGGCCCCGGCCGGCACGGACGGCGCTCTGCCCTCCTCGCCGATGTGCGGATAGCCGTAGGACATCCGCTCCCGGTACACCTTCAGGGCCTGGTCGGTCGGCAGGTACGGCTTTCCGTGATCGGCGCACTCGGCCGGCGTCGAGCCCGCCCCGATCTCCCGGCACTTCTGGCCGAGCACGGTCGTCAGTTCGTCCCGCGCCCGGCTGAGCAGCTCGCGGAACTCCGGGTCGGACCAGCGCAGTTGGGCCGTCTTGGCGCCGACGATCCGGCCGCCCATGATGTCGGTCGGGTAGTGGAAGGCCAGGACCACCCGGTTGTCGCCGTACTCCGAGGCGCGGGCGAGGATCTGCGGCGCGAGCTCCGGGAGCAGGGTGGCGAGGGTGATGCCCTGGGCGTAGCCGTGGCTGGTGTGTCCGCTGGGGAAGGAGCCGTCACCGGCCAGGCCGTCGTAGCCGCCGCGGCTGTCCCACGGCTCGATGAGGCCCTTCTCGCCGGAGAATCCCATACGGACGAACGGGCGCTTGTACTGGTAGTTGTTCTTCGCCTCCTGGTACCAGTCGGCGTCCGAGTCCGGGGTCTTCTCGATCCGGCCGTCCAACAGCGCCTGCGTTTTGGGCAGTTCGCCGTTCTTCAGGGCCTGGTCGTAGAGCCGCCCGAGGGTGCTGCCCAGGCCGTCGGACATGGACCGGTAGGGGCTGCTCGCGCCGTCGATCAGGGCCTTGTGGACCTTGGGATCGGCGGGCCCCGAGGGCGCGTTGTTGATGTCGACGACGGTCCGGTCGTTGACGGCGGTGAGGTCCTCGTACGAAGTGCCCTCCGGCAGCACCTCGTTGGCGCCCATCAGGGAGGGTGTGTTCCGGGCCGCGTCGAAGGACCGCAGCATCCAGGTGACGTAGTCGCCGCCGTCGGGCGCGTCGGGACGCTTGTCCGAGTCGTACGAGGTGTCGAGCTCGTCGCCGGTGAAGGGCAGGGTTCCGGTGGTCTGGGCGAGTTCGCCGAGCCCGAAGTAGGCATCGGAACTGGTGCTGTTGCTCTGGTGGACCTCGACGGCCAGGGTGTTGCTGCCCTCCTTGAGCGCCGCCGCCGGGACGCCGAAGCGGGTGGTGGCCGGATCGCCCTCGCCGTCGCCGCCGTCGGGCTTCTGGTACTGGAGGTTCTTCTCGATCTGTCCGTCTCCGCGGCCGGCGATGCGGTGGCCGTTCGCGTAGACGGTGACGCTGTCGTCGTGGACGACCGTGCCGAGCAGTCCGGTCATCGAGTCGAGCGTGGCCCGGTCGAGGGAGAAGGAGGTCCGGAAGAAGTACGCCTCCAGGTTGTCCCCGGACTCCTTGCGCAGCTTCAGCTCTGTCTCGACGGGGAAGCCGTCGCCGAGGTCCGTGCCGTCGTTCTTCGCGCCGAACGGTCCGGTGGCCTCCTTCCACGGCACGTCACCGTCGTCGAAGCCGGGCCGGGTCCAGGCCGTGCGGTCCTCGTCACCGCGCGCCGGGTCGACGTCGGGGGCGTCGAGATAGCTCCAGGCGGCCGAGCCGTCGAGGGCGGCCTTGCCGAGGACGATGTCGTCGATCCAACCGGTGGGTGTGGCACCGGACTTGGCGTGCCCGTCCGCGTACCGGAGCCGGATCTCGCTGACCCGCCGGCCCGCGAGGTCGCCGAGGCCTGCGGAGACGGTGGTCCACTCGCCCGGTTCGGGCGCCCCGTCGCCGGGCTCGCCCTTGCGGGTACGGGGGTGCTGGCCGTCCTTGTCGGTGTGCACGACGTCGAGGGCCACCGGCTCGGAGGCCGCGTCCTGCGGACGGATGCGGTAGCGGAGCTCGGCCTTCTCCCCGATCGGGACGTCGAGGCCGGAGCGCAGCACCACCGTGGAGGAGGCGGCCCCTGAGCCCAGGACGCGCCCGGAGTAGCGCAGGGCCGCCGATCCGTCGGCCGCGCCCGCCGCGTCGGCGTTCTCGACCGAGACGCCGAGGGCCGAGGCGCCGGAGCCCGCCGAACTGCGCAGGGTCCAGTCGGCGAGCTGCAGCTTCTCGCTGTCGTCGGCCGAACCCTCGCACCGGTCGGCGCAGTTGTCGGTGATCCGGAGCTGGTAGTGGCGGTACGCCCGCGGCGCTCCGATCGAGTAGAAGCCGGTCTGGCCGCGCCTGTCGAACCGCTGCTCCTTCCGCCGGTCGAGGACCTTCCACGAGGCGTCGTCCGGGTTCTTCGCGGCGGAGTCGCTGTTGCTGCCGAGGACGGTCCATGCGGCGGGGTCGCGGGGCGCGGCGTCGTCGGCCGCCGTGAGCGAATAGCCGGTGACGGCCGCGGAGTTGCGGAGCGTGTAGGTGGCGTGCACGGGCGCGTCGGCGGTGGGCCGGCCGCTGTCCTTGGCGTACCACTTGGTGCCGGGATCCTGGTCGGCGAGGCTCGGCACGCCTTCGGAGGTACTCGTGTCGTTCGGGTGGTCGGATCGGATGTCACTGACCGTGGTGGTGACCCGGGTGGTCTCGCCGCGGAGGTTGCGCGCGGCGCCGACGGCGGGGAATCCGGCGGGCCGCGGTGTGCCGGGCTCGAAGGATGTGGACCAATGGCCCGCCGCCGGAGGCGAGTTGTCCGCCGCGGCGGCCGCGTCCGCCGCTCCCGCCGGGCCGGTGCCCGCCCCGAGTGTCCCCGCCACGAGGGCGGCCACGACCGCCCCGGCTCCCCTGCCACGTCCATGTCTTCCGAAGACCCGCACGAGCCGCCTCTTCTCTCGGGACCATCTGGACAACGTTGTCAGCGAGGATGAGCCTGCAGCGCGGTGAGGGGACATGTCAATGGTTCGGCGCCGCCCCGCCGGATCAACTGCCGCCGGCAGCCTCCGACTCCAGCGGCGGCCGGTCCGCGCCCGGCCGTACGGGAGTGAACAGGACGCGGCGGGCCACCTCGGGCGCGAACAGCGCGGTGACCGGTGCGTTCAGGCCGAGCACGGCCCGGAACGCCCTGCCGATCACGGGGTCGGTGCCGGCACGCTGCTGCACACGCGCCAGATACCAGCCGGCCGGGCGCGCGGCGGCGGGCGTGCCGAGCGCATTGCCCCACACGCCCGGCATCTGCTTGTCCGCACCGGCGGAGATGTCCCAGGCGAGCCGGGACGAGTCGAGCAGTGCCCGCTGCACCCGGCGGGTGCCGGGTGTGCGGCGCGGATCGGTGAGCGCCTCGCGCAGCGCGACGGCGTTCTGCGCGGCGACGGTCATGCCCTGCCCGTAGATCGGGTTGAAGGTGCACAGGGCGTCGCCGGTCGCCAGGAATCCGGCGGGGCGGCGGCCGGGCAGGTCGTAGCGGCGGCGGACGTTCGCGGTGCGGCGGAAGCCGACGACCGGCGAGAGCGGCTCGGATGCGCGCATCCAGTCGTACACGATCGGGTGCGGGAGGCGTTTCGCGTACGCCTCGAAGTCCTCGCCGTCGGTGGGTGGTTCGTCGCCGCGCAGGCCGGAGAGGGTGGCGAGATACGTGCCGTCCTCGATGGGCAGCACCACGGCGCCGAGCGTCTGGCGCGGGTTGGGCACCATGTAGTAGCCGAGGGCAGTGGTGCCGAGCCTGGACTCGGTGTCGCGGTAGACGCGGGTGGCGTAGGCGAGACCGCTGTCGATGATCTCCTCGTGCGGCGGTTCGGCGCCGATCCCGGTGAGCCAGCGCCCGGCCTTCGTGCCCCGGCCGGTGGCGTCCACCACCAAGTCCGCGCGGAGGGTGCGGGGTTCGGCCCGCGGGCCCTCGTCGCGTCCGCGCAACTGCACGCCGCGCACCCGGTCGGCGTCACCGACAAGCCCGACCACCTCGGTGCCCTGCACGGCGTCGATCGCGGAATGCTCCAACACCCGCTGCCGTACCAGGCGTTCGAGCTGGGCGCGGGTGCCCGTGTGCAGATGGGTGGTGGCGGCTGTGCGCCGGTACCAGCCGCCGTTCTGCCACTGCACCATGTGCTCGGGCATGCCGACCCGGGGTGCGCCGGCCGCCCGCAACTCGGCCATGAATCCCGGCAGTACGGCCTCGAGGGCGCTCTGCCCGCCCTCGAGGAGCACATGGGTGTGCCGGGACTGCGGGGCTCCGGAGCGTCTGCTGTCCGCCTCGGACGGCCGGTCGCGCTCCACGACGGTGACGCGCTCCGCGTGGTCGGCGAGCACTCGCGCGGCGAGCAGCCCCGCGATGCTTCCGCCGACGACGACCGCGTGCCGTTCCCGCGACTGGACGCCTCCACCGACCTCCGACACCACGGCTGCCAACGTCTGCCTCCCCGAAGTCCTGCTCGCACTGGTCCGTCCGGTCCGGCGGATCCGGTCCGACGCGCTCCAGTATTCCAAGGACTGCCGGGTGCCCTGACGTCAGGTGTTCAGCGTGACGACCGCCTCGTCGGAGAGCATCAGGAAAGTGAGGGTCTCCTGCAGGTACAGCTCCACCTCCCTGCCGTCATGGCCCGTGTAGCCGATGGACAGGTCCTGGCCCAGGCGCAGTTCGTAGTCGCCGCCGCGACCGGACAGCACCACTCCCCCGGCGAGCGCCGGCGCCCAGATCAGCTCGCCGTCCAGGAGCCTGGTGAGGTGCTGCGCCACCGGATAGCCGTGGTCCGAGGTCTCACTGACCGCCGTGTACGCCTCGGCGCCGAGCAGGAGCGAGTACGGGCCGTCGACACCGGCGAGCCGCAGCGAAGTCAGCGCCTGGCTCACCGTGTTGGGGTACTCGCGGACGTCGGAGGGCAGCGTGAGCACCGGGTTGGACGACCGGTCGCGTACGCCGTCGATGCCCGCCTCGCGGTACCCGTCGAAGACGATCCGGTCCTCGGCGAAGGCGATGCTGCGGGCCGCGTCCTTCACCGGCTGCCAGTCGGAGTCCCCCGAGCCGCGCTCCACGTCGTCCACGGCGTCCCGCGAGACGGTGAACGGCACCCGGAGTTCGGTGACCGGCATGGCCTTGCGCAGCCGGGCGCGTACGCCTTTTGCGGGTGAGGCGATCTCGGTGAGATGGCCGGTGCCGACAGCGGCGAGCTCCGGTCCTTCCGGGCCGGTGACGTCCACGATGCGACGGCCCGCGATGTTGCGCCGGAAGGTGCGGCCGGCCTCCTCCTCGATCTCGGCCCAGGCGGCGGCGCTGATGGGGGCGAGGTCCCGGTGCAGATTGTTCATGGGCTGCTTGCTCCTTTGAGGCTGCCGATGCCGAGCGATCCATGGGTGGCCGGCTCCGTGGCGGCCGCGGCCGGTGCGACGGCGACGTCGGCCTGTTCCGCGGCGGCGGCACCCGGCTGGTCCGGCGGATCCGGCTGGTCGTCGAAGAATCCGGCCGGGGGCACGAAGAAGAGGTTCCCGGTGACGGCGGTCGAGAAGTCGAGGATGCGATCGTGGGTGACGGACGGGGGTTCGCCGAGGAACATGTTCTGCAGCATCTGCTCGATGACGCTCGGGGTGCGCGCGTACCCGATGAAGTACGTGCCGAACTCACCGCGGCCGATGGTCCCGAACGGCATGTTGTCGCGGACGATCTTCTGTTCCTCGCCGTCGGCGTCGGTGACCGTGTTGAGCGCGACGTGCGAGTCGGCGGGTTTGACGTCGTCCGGCATCTCGATGTTGGTGCTCTTGCTGCGGCCGATGACGCGCTCCTGCTCGTCGGTCGGCAGCGCCTCCCAGGCGGCCATGTCGTGCAGGTACTTCTGGACGACGACATAGCTGCCGCCGGTGAAGTCCGGGTCCTCGTCCGGGCCGATCAGGACCGCCGTGCCGGCCGCCTCGCCGGTCGGGTTCTCGCTGCCGTCGACGAAGCCGAGCAGATCGCGTTCGTCGAAGTACTTGAATCCGTGTGTCTCGTCGACGACCGTGACCGCGTCGCCGAGCTGGGTCAGCAGTTGGCGGGCCAGTTCGAAGCAGAGGTCCATGCGCCGGGCCCGGATGTGGAAGAGCAGGTCGCCGGGGGTGGCGACGGCACGGTGCCGGGCGCCGTTCAGCTCGCGGAACGGATGCAGCTCGGCGGGCCTCGGCCCGCCGTACAGCCGGTCCCAGGCCTCGGAGCCGATGCCCGTGACGCCGCTGAGCCGGTCCTCGGGTGCCCGGAACGCCACCGAGCGCTGCAGGCCCGGCAGGTTCTCGAGGACGTCACGGACCTGCTGTTCCGCCCCGTGGCGCACGGTGACGACGAGGAACACCGCGGCGCGCGCGGGGGGTTCGAGTACGGGCTGTGGCTCGGGGGCGGGTCGGGGTTCGGGCACTTGCCTCGGCCTCCCGTGTGCTGGCTGTCGTTCAGGGCTGTCTCGGGTTCCCGGCACCGGCAGGTGAGAAACCGACATGCCGGCGGGGCGTCAACTCTCCCGTGTGATGGTGACCTTGACATGCTTCATCAGAGGCTGGTCGCTCTGGACGCTGAAGTCACCGATCGCGCACAGCACGTTCATCTCCGGCATGTATCCGGCCGCACAGCCCCGCGGCATGTCGTACGGGACGGCCAGATAGCCCTCCAGGCTGCGCCGGCTGCCGTCCTTGGCGGTGCTGACGATGGTCACCGGGTCGAATTCGGCGAGGCCGCGCTCGCGCATGTCGTCCTTGTTCATGAAGACCAGGGTGCGCAGGTTCTTGACACCCCGGTAGCGGTCGTCGTCCGAGTAGATCGTGGTGTTCCACTGGTCGTGCGAGCGCATCGTGCCGAGCGCGAGCGTGCCCGGCTCGGGCACCACGTCCGGCAGCGGGGCCGCGCTGAACTCGGCACGGCCCGACGGCGTACGGAACACCAGCTCGCGGGCCGGCTGCCTGATGCGGAAGCCGAGCGGCAGCCGCACCCGCCGGTTGCAGTCCTCGAAGCCGTCCAGGACCTGCGCCATGGTGTCGCGGATCCGGTCGTAGTCCTCGACGTACCACTCCCAGGGGGTGTCGCTGCGGGGCAACGCGGCCCGAGCCAGGCCCGCGATGATCGCCGGCTCCGAGAGCAGGTGCTTCGACGCGGGACGCTTCATGCCGCGCGAGAGGTGCACCATGCTCATCGAGTCCTCGACCGAGGTGCTCTGCACGCCGCCGCGCTGGTGGTCCTTCTCGGTGCGCCCCAGGCACGGCAGGATCAGCGCCCGGCGGCCGTGCACCAGATGGCTGCGATTGAGCTTGGTGCTGACCTGCACGGTCAACTCGCAGTTGCGCAGCGCCTCGTAGGTGTAGGGGGTGTCGGGTGCCGCGAGCGCGAAGTTGCCGCCCATGCCGACGAACACCTTCACATCGCCGCGCTGCATCGCCTCGATGGTGCCGACCGTGTCCAGGCCGTGCGCGCGCGGCGGTTCGATGCCGCAGACCGCTCCGAGCCGGTCGAGGAACTCCGGCTCGGGCCGGTGGTCGATGCCGCAGGTGCGGTTGCCCTGCACATTGCTGTGCCCGCGGACGGGCGAGGGACCGGCGCCCTCTCGGCCCAGATTGCCGCGCAGCAGTAGGAGGTTGACGATCTCCCGTACGGTGTCGACGCCGTGCTCGTGCTGGCTCACCCCGAGGCACCAGCTGATGATCGTGCGGTCGGCCTCGCCGTAGACCCGGGCCGCCTTGAGGATGGCGTCGCGGCTGAGGCCCGACTGCCGTTCGAGCTCCTCCCAGGTGGTGGCCTCGCACATGTCGCGGTACGCCTCGAAGCCTTCGGTGTGGCGCTCGATGAACTCCCGGTCCACGGCCTTCGGATCGGTCGCCGACTGCTCGAGAACCGCCTTGGCCATCCCCCGCAGCAGCGCCATGTCGCCGCCGATGCGCGGCTGCAGATTGAGGGTGCTGGTCCGGGTGGTCTTGTACAGGGCCATGTCGAGGAAGTCGTGCGGCACGATCGTGCGGGTGGCGGCGGCCTCGACCAGCGGATTGACGTGCACGATCTGCGCGCCGCGGTGGTAGGCCTCGGCCAGCGCGGTCAGCATCCGCGGGGCGTTGGAGGCCGCGTTGACGCCCATGATGAACAGGGCGTCGGTGGTCTCCCAGTCCTTGAGGTCGACGGTGCCCTTGCCGGTGCCGAGTGAGGCCTGCAGGGCGCGGCCGCTCGCCTCGTGGCACATGTTGGAGCAGTCGGGCAGGTTGTTGGTGCCCAGTTCCCTGGCCATCAGCTGGTACAGGAAGGTCGCCTCGTTGCCGAGCCGGCCGGAGGTGTAGTACGCCGCCTGGTTCGGGTCGTCGAGTGCGCCGAGCGCGCGGCCGAAGGTCTCGAACGCCTCCTGCCAGCTGATCGGCACGTAGTGGTCCGACTCGGCGTCGTAGACCATCGGTTCGGTGAGCCGTCCCTGGTCCTCGAGGGCGAAGTCGCTCCATCCGGCGAGTTCGGTGACGGAATGGGCGGCGAAGAATTCCCGGCCCACCCGTTTGTTGGTCATTTCCCAGGTGACGTGCTTGATGCCGTTCTCGCAGATGTCCAGATGCAGGCCCTTGGTGTCGTCGGGCCAGGCGCATCCCGGGCAGTCGAAGCCGCCGTTCTCGTGGTTCATCCGCTTGATGGCCCGCGGACCGTCGACCAGTGCGCGCTCCTTGAGCAGGAATCGGCTGACGCTCTTCGCGCGCCCCAGGCCGCCGCCGGGTGGTGGTACGGGTGGAATTCCGGTTCGCCCTCGGGACTGGGTCCGACTCGGGCTTCACGCGGCGCGAGGGGCTCCGAAGGGGCCGGCGGATCCGTCGTCACGTGCGGATCCAGGGCGTCCACGGACTCCCTGCGGTCCTCGTTGCTGGTCACGGTGCTCACCTTCCGCATACGGGCGCGGGTCTGTGCACTCCGGTTCAGGCTATTCCCGGGGTTCCCCGGTCGCCATCCAGGACCGGGAATCCCCCTGTCACCGTGGCTCAGCCCGTGACGAGTCCGACCACGAGGTTGATGGCCGTGGCGAGAATGCCCGTCCCGAACACGTACGACAGCAGGCAGTGCCGCAGCGCGATCGCCCGGATCACCGAACTGGAGACATCGGTGTCGGACACCTGGTAGGTCATGCCGAGGTTGTAACTGAAGTAGAAGAAGTCCCGGTACGAGGGCGGATCGGTGCCGTTGAAGTCGATTCCGCCCCCGGACTCGCAGTACACGTACGCATACCGTGCGGCATACATCAGATGCAGCGCCGCCCAGGCCATGAAGACTCCGCAGAGCGCCGTCGCCGCGGCCGCCTGGCCGGTGGCCTCCCCGTGCCCGGGACCGCGCAGCAGCAGGACCACGATCGCGACCAGTCCGCAGAGCGCGACGCCGACCACCGCGGTCTCCTCGCCGGCGGGCCTGAAGTCCTCCCGGCGGGCGTTGCGCCGGGTCGCGGCCGCGTCCATCGGCCACAGCACGGCCCAGCCCCAGACCACGAAGACCAGCTCGGTGACCGCGATCCCCACGAGCACCCCGAGCGAGCCCTCGACCAGCAGCCCGACCAGGACACCTGCCGGCACCCCGACCACGACGGAACCCACGAGGCGGCGTACGGCGGACATCGGCAGGGACGCCTTCATTCCTCCACGCTAGTCTCGGCCGTCGAGCACTGCTCGGCGGTGCTCAGCAGTGCTCGACGGCCGGACGGTCACGTCACCGGAGTCGGTTCACCGCACACCCATCGCGTCGAGGAGCATCGGCAGGGAGGCGTGCAGTTCGCGCTCCCAGTACGGCCAGGTGTGCCGGCCCGGGCCGTAGAAGTTGGTCGTGAGCTTCCGGGCGCCGAGCCGCTCGAGCTCCGCGGCGACGGCGTGGTTCTGCCGGTTGAAGTCCGCTTCGAGGGCGTCGTCGGCGGAGTCCGGCGGGTCGAGCGGTCCGGGCGTACCGTCGCCGCAGGACAGATAGACCGGCAGGTGCCTGAGCCGCTTCGCCAGGTGGTACGGGTCGTGGGCGGCCCAGATCCGGCGCTGCTCGACCGGGTCGCCCCACAGCCGCAGCGGGTCGTCGCCCTGTCCTTCGACGAGTCCGAGGAGCCGGTCTACGGACTCCTCGTCGAGCAGGGGGTGCGCCGAGCCCGAGTACGCGGCCGTCGCCTTGAACATGCCGGGGTGCCGTGCCGCGTAGAGCAGCGCGCCCTGGCCGCCCATCGACAGTCCGGCCACGGTGCGGTTGCTGCTCGCGCCCCAGTCGCTTTCGAGGAGTCGGCGCAGTTCCTCGGTGTGGAAGGTCTCCCAGGCTGGGTCGCCGCCGCGGCCGTCGTTCCACCAGTCGCTGTACCAGCCGTTCCGGCCGGCCTCCGGCATCACGACCAGGACGTCGCGCAGGCTCTCGATCTCGGCGACGTCGGTGGAGCCGGTCCACGAGGTGTAGTCGCCGCAGCAGCCGTGCAGCAGCCACAGCGTGGGCCGGTGCCGACTCCGGTCGGCGGGGTCCCAGCCGTCGGGCGTGAGCAGGCGGACGTTCACCGTACGGCCGCCGAGCGCGCTGGATCGTACGGACAGATCGATCTGCCGGTCGGCGACCCGGGTGACGTCCACGACCTCGGCGCCGCCCCGCGGGGACCGCTCGGCGGCGGGCTCTGCGCCGGCCGCGGTCCACCCCGGAAGCAGCGCGAGGAGGAGAGCGACCGCGAGGGCGAGCAGGAGAGGCGGTCGGGCGCCTTGTCCGATGCGTCTGGTACGGGCTGCGGTGGCGAGTGGTGCTGGTTCCGCGTTCATGGCGGCTCCGTAAGTTGTTAGGCGGCCCGGGAGGGCTCGGACACCGGAAGCTGTACCCGGATTTGTGTACGAAACCTGACCTCGCCGGTCCCCAAGTTGCTTATGGTGAACCGGAGATGATCTCCCGAGCGCGGGCCCCCGCCCATCGTGGCGGTTCCTGCCTCCCTACGTACCTCGGAGTCGACCATGGCCGGACCGGAGCCCGACACCACCCCACCGCGCATCGACACCAGCCGGCCGCATCCCGCCCGGATGTACGACTGGTTCCTCGGCGGCAAGGACAACTACGAGGTGGATGTGGCGATGGGGCAGCAGATGCTCGCCGTCGAGCCGACCATCCCCGTGATGGCGAAGGTGAACCGCGCCTTCATGCACCGCGCCACCCGCTGGCTCGCGGAGCAGGGCGGCGTCCACCAGTATCTCGACATCGGCACCGGCATCCCCACCGAGCCCAATCTCCACCAGGTGGCCCAGGAGTCCGTGCCGTCCGCCCGGATCGTCTACTGCGACAACGACCCGATCGTCCTCGCCCACGCCGAGGCCCTGCTCAGCGGCACTCCCGCGGGCGCGATCGACTACGTGCAGGCCGACCTCCGCGACGCGGAGTCCATCCTCGAACAGGCGGGCAAGACCCTCGACTTCGACCGCCCGGTCGCCCTCTCCCTGATCTCCATGCTGCACTTCGTCACGGACGAGGACGGCGCGTACGAGATCGTGGAGCGGCTGGTCTCGGCGCTCGCCCCGGGCAGCCACCTGGTCATGTCGCATCTGACGGCCGACTTCCACCCGGAGCAGACCGCGCAGGTCGAAGAGATGTACAAGGCGAACCGACTGACCCTCGCCCCGCGCACCCGCGACCAGTTCGCCGCCTTCTTCAAGGGCCTCGACCTGATCGAGCCGGGCATCACCGCGGCCGAGGCCTGGCATCCGGAACTCGGCGACCCGGTGCCCGGCCAGGCCGACGTCGTCACCGGGGGCTACGTGGCGGTGGGGCGGAAGCCGTAGCCATCGCGGCGCCGGCGTCGGTCCGGGCACCGCTCCCGGCTTCCGGCGCCGCCGCGGGTCCCGACTCGCTGAGGCCGAACCGGCCGTGGATCCTGCGCAGGAGCGGCGGCGCGTACCAGGCCGTTCGGCCGAGCAGCCGCATCGAGGCGGGCACCAGGAACCCGCGCACCGCCACCGCGTCGATGAGGATCGCCAGACCGCTGCCGAGGCCGAACATCTGCATGAAGCTGATCTCGGCGGTGCCGAAGGCGAAGAAGCTCACCGCGAGCAGGCAGGCCGCCGCGCTGACGATGCGTCCGGTGTGCCCGAGCCCGTCGGCGACGGCGGTCCCGGTGTCGGTGCCCAGATCGTGCAGTTCCTTGATCCGGCTGGTGACGAACACCTCGTAGTCCATGGAGAGTCCGAAGGCGATGCAGAACATCAGCACCGTCATCGCGACCTCCATCGGCTGTGCCGTGAAGCCGAGCAGCCCGGAGAGATGGCCGTCCTGGAAGATCCAGGTCATCACACCCAGGGTCGCGCCCAGACTGATTCCATTGAGTACCAGGGCTCGGAGCGGCTGCACGACGCTGCCGGTGAAGAGGAACAGGAGTACAAAGGTGGTGAGGGCGACGAGCGCGACGGCGAGCGGCACCCTGCCGCCGATGGAGTCCATGGAGTCGACGAGCTGGGCGTCGACTCCGCCGACCAGCGGATTCGTACCGTCGGGCGCATCGACCGCCCGTGTCTCGTCGACGAGGCGCTGCGCGGCGTCCGAGCGCGGCTCGAGTGAGCTGACCACGCTGAGGCGTTGGGCGTCGGGCCGCCCGAGTGCGGGGTTCGGCTGCCCCGTCGCCGCCGCGCCGTCCGCGTAGGTCCCCGCGCTGCTCTCGACCCGCACGACTCCTTTGAGGCCCGACAGTTCACTCGCATACGCCGCCAACTGCGCCTTGTCCACGGCCTGTTCGAGGACGATGTGCAGGGCGGCCTCGTCGCTGCCGTTGAAGTCCTTCTGCAGTGCGGCCGCGACCTGCCGGCTCTCGGCGCCTTCGGGCAGCACGCGTTCGTCGGGGGTGCCGAAGCCGATGCCGAGCAGCGGGCTCGCCGCGAGCAGCAGGACGGCGAGGACGGGCAGCGCGGTGAACGCGGGCCGCCGCATGACGGTACGGGCGAGCCGGCCCCACAGGGACGCCCGGCCGCCGGCGTACCGCCCCGGCATCGCCCAGGGCATCCGGCCGCTGTTGACCCGGTGCCCGAGGACCGCGAAGAGCGCCGGCATCACGAACAGCGTGCTGACCGCGGCCAGGGCGACGACGCCGATCCCCGCGTAGCCGAACGACCGCAGGAAGTACTGCGGGAACACCAGGAGCGCGGCGAGCGCGGCGGCCACGGTCGCGGCGGAGAATGCGACGGTGCGTCCGGCGGTGTGCACGGTCTGCCGCACCGCGTCGGCGACCTCGGCGCCGGTGGCGAGCTGTTCGCGGAAGCGGCTGGTCATCAGGAGCGCGTAGTCGATGCCCAGGCCGAGGCCGAGCGCGGTGGTGAGGTTCGTCGCCGAGATCGAGACGTCGGTGATGCTGCCGAGCAGCGACAGTTGGGCGAACGAACCCAGGATCGCGATGATCGCGATCGCCAGCGGCAGCAGGGCTGCGACCGCGCTGCCGAAGACGACGAGGAGCAGTACGAGCGTCAGCGGGATGGCGATGGTCTCCGCCAGGACGAGATCGTCGACGACCTGCGTCGACATGTCGGTGCCCACGGCCGCGCCGCCGCCGGCCCGGACCGTGAGGGCGTTCTCGTACGTACCCCCGTAGGTGTCGAGGACGTACTGGACGTTCTCCTGCTGCTCGGTCTCCTCGCCCTTGACGTGCGCGATCACCAGCGCCTCGCGGCCGTCCTTCGAGCGGAGGTCGGCGCTGCCGGTGTCCCAGTACGAGACGACGTTCGCGAGCGTCTTCTCCTTCTTGAGGTCGGCCACCAGGGCGCGTCCGGTGCGTTCGGTCGCCTCGGTGTCGACGCGGCTGCCGCCGTCGGCGCCGACCAGGAGGACCAGGTTGGGCTCGCCGCCGAACTTCTCGTCGATGACCCGGGCCGCCCGGCTGGAGTCCGATGCGGGGTCGTCGAAGCCTCCTCCCAGGAGTTTGGTGAAGGCTCCGGCGCCCAGGGCGCCCATGAGGGCCACCGCCAGTGCGGCTATGACGAGGATGAGCCGGGACCGGCGGATCGCCAGTCCGGCAATGCGTTCAAACACGCGCGGGTCTCCCATGCGCTCTCGGAATGTCGGATCGAACGTGCGGATGAGGCGAAAGTAGGCGCGGCGACACCGTTTTTGGCAGTGTGAGATTTACCTGACACTGTTCAACTTCCGCTTCCGCGGCGATGATTGACGCCGTAGCGTCGTTCCATGACCTCAACAGCCACCAGGGCCGACGGTGCGCCCGCCGTGTCCTCCCTGCGCGATCGCCGCCGGGCCGCCGCCACCGCGGAGATCCTGGACGCCGCCGAGCGCCAGATCACCGAGCGCGGGCCCGCGGCGCTGTCGTTGCGCGCAGTGGCCCGGGATCTGGGGATGACCGTCCAGGCGCTGTACCACTACTTCCCGAACCGGGCGGCGCTCGTGACGTCGCTCATCACCAAGACGTACGACGATCTGGCACATGCCGTGCAGACGGCGATCGACGAGGCTCCCGACGGCGCCGAACTGCCCGGTCTGGTGGTCGCGGCCGAGGCGTACCGCGGCTGGGCGGTGGCCCATCCGGAGCGGTTCCAGCTCATCTACGGCACGCCGTTACGGGACTACGCGGCCCCCGAGGAGGGTCCGACGACGAAGGCGACGCGCAGGCTGAGCGCGATCTTCCAGCGCGAACTCTTCGCCGGATACACCACCGCCCAACTCGCCGCGGCCCGCACGCCCGAGCTCTCCCCCACCCTCCTCGCCGACTTCGCCCACCTGGCTCCGGCGGACGGCCCGAACTCCCTGCCCGCGCCGGCGATCGCCCTCATGCTGAGCGCCTGGGGCCACATGCACGGCCTCGTCACCCTGGAGGTCTTCGGCCACACGTCCTTCATCGGCGACCACCAGGCGGAGATCTTCCGCATGTCGATGCACTCGCTGGCGGCGGACATACGGCGCCGGATCGATTGACGGAGCTCAGCCCCCGCCGTGCTGCGACGGGCGGCAGCACTCCGCCCAGACGGTCTTGCCGGGTGCGTTCGGGCGGGGACTCCAGCCCCAGCGGGTGGCGAGGGCGGCCACCAGGGCAAGTCCGCGGCCACCGTCGGCAGTTGGCTCCGCGGGGACGGCCGCCGGCGGCGCCACCGGGAGGCGCTCGGCACGGGTGTCGGTGACCTCGACGCGCACGATTCCCGGGGCCGCGATCAGCCGGACGTGGAAGTCCCTGCCGGGCACCCGCCCATGGCGGACCGCGTTCGCGGACAACTCGGCGACGATCAGCACCGTCGCATCGTGCACCTCACTCCCGTACGGCAGGCCCCAGGCGTCGAGCCGCACCGCGACGAGGCGGCGGGCGAGGCGGGCGCCGCGGGGTGTGGAGCTGAAGGACATGGCGAAGTGCTGGAGGGCGGGGCCCGGTTGGGCGAGGGCTCGGGCCGTTTCGTAGGTCATGGGGTCACGGTTTCGGCGCCGGCAAGGTGCCCACCAGGGGGTTCGCGCCGACAGAGGGGTGCTGTAGGCGGTGAGTGTGTGCGGCAGCCGGGATTCGAGATCCGCCCGCTGCAGCGCGCCGTGGTGGCGTAGCGTGACGAGTGGTGACGCACCGACGTGTCGGATTCTGTACGCGGACGGGGGTGGGCGCTGTACGCGGCGTACGGCGTGACGACGCTTCCGCGGACGCGTTGGCCCGGGGAGGTGATGCGAGTGGAGCCGTACGGCGAGGGTGAACGGTCCGGGAGCGATCCCGGCGGACGGCGACCGGAGGACGAGCCCGGGACGGGCGTAGTCGCGGCCTTCGGACGGCAGTTGAAGCTGCTACGGGTACGGGCCGGCCTGGAACGCGGGGAGTTCGGCACGCGCACGGGCTACTCGGCGGCGACGATCGCGTCGTTCGAACAGGGGCGGAGGATCCCCGCCCCGAGATTCATCGACCAGGCGGACGAGGTGCTGGGGGCGGGTGGGGTGCTGCGGGCGCTGAAGGAGGAGGTTGCTCGGGCGCAGTATCCGGCGTTCTTTCGGGATATGGCGCGGTTGGAGGCGGAGGCGGTCGAGCTTCACGTGTACGACACGCATCTGATCAACGGCCTGCTACAGACGCCCGAATACGCACGGGCAGTCTTCGCGATGCGGCGCCCCCTGTTGGACGACGACACGGTCGATCAAAGGGTTGCCGCACGGGTTGCCCGGCACTCGATCTTCTCGCAGCCGTTCCTCCCGACTCTCAGCTTCGTGATCGAAGAGTCCGTGCTGCGCCGCCCGATCGGCGGCTGGTCGGTGACGCAAGGGCAGTTGGAGCAGCTGCTCCTACATGGTCACCGCCGCAACGTCGAGATCCAGGTCATGCCGAACGACCGTGAGGAACACGGCGGACTTGCAGGTCCGTTCACCTTGATCGAGACGCGCGATGCCCGCAGGATCGCCTACGTTGAGGTCCAGAGGAACAGTCGCCTGTACACCGAGCGGGCGGCAGTGAGGGAACTCGAGGAGCAGTACGGGATCCTACGGGCGCAAGCCCTGACTCCGCGCGAATCGCTGACCTTCATCGAGAAACTGCTGGGGGAAAGATGACCGATCGGATGCCGGTTTCGGCGTTGTCGCAGTTGGCCTGGTTCAAGAGCAGCTACAGCAGCGGTGAGGGCGGCCAGTGTCTGGAGGTCGCAGACCTCACGGACACCGTCTGCGTACGCGACTCCAAGACACTCGACGGCCCCATAGTTGCCGTATCCCACAACGCCTGGGCCGGACTGATCCAACTCGCCGTCACGGACCGGACCGTGTGAGGAGCGACATGAACACCGAACACGCACGGGCACCCGAGACCGCTCTCACCTGGTTCAAGAGCAGCTACAGCGGCGCGGAAGGCGGCGAGTGCGTAGAGGTCGCCGCCGCACAGGGCACCGTGTGCGTACGCGACACCAAGATGCTCTCCGGCCCCACCCTCGCCGTATCGCACCACGCTTGGACCGGACTCGTCCGGCTCGTCACGGCGTAGGCACATCGCGATCGGTTCAGGAAGTCAGCACGGCCGAGAGCATGAAGCGAACCACGCACGGCCGGTGGCTGATCGGGAACAAGCCGGGCGGCGGGACGAACCGCCGTGACAGCTGATATCACCGCGTTCCCGACTGCAAGTACAGCGACGATCGCCCAGAGACGACCATCACCGACCCACCCGACAGCCACCGCAACGAACAACCCGGAAGCGGCGAACGCCAGGCCCCTCGCAGCCCTCACACGGCGGCGGTCACTCATCAGAACCCCCGAACAATTTCTCCTGCCGCTTCCGCTCCCAGAAGCAGGTACCGACAAGGACAGCCGCCACGGCGAGCCCTCCGAGCACAGAAACCACGACTCTGTAAGTGACTCCACGACCCGCATCGCCAAACGTGAGCAGCAACAGCGAAAAGATCGCTCCCACGCACATCCCAACCAGCACGGGATGCCGTGCACTGAACCTCTGACCTCTGGTAGGCGGTCGACTGAAACGCCTCTCAAATCGCCAGTACGCATCAACAACCCGAGCCAGCCGCCCTCTTGATTCCGCAGACCTCACGCGAACGCCCCCTTGGCCTCTGACCGTCCTAACGAACCTGGAGCGCCACCCAACGGTGACGCTGGAGAAGGAGACGTCATCGGTGATTTCTTCCCGCGACGTGGCACAGGAAAATTCCTGACACAACGAACAGAGCGGCAAAAGCTCCCGGAATGATCCAGCGCGGCTGGTCGGCGACCATATCGGAGAGAGCTATCGGAATCAGCAGTACCCCGAGGACGATCTCAAGAATTCCGACCGCTCGAAAGATCCGTCGCCTGTCTCGCATAGTGACCTCCGGAGGTCAGGGAAAAAGGATCGAGTCGTTGCGTGCCCCAACACTGGCCATCCACAACGAGAACCAGTTCGCGCCAACTTCGCCGTAATTTCCACTGATGGTGAAATCTATGCTGCCTATTGCACCCAAATAGGCACCGACTGGGCCAGGATTCTACCTGCCCAGCTCGGCCAGAAAATCTTGAATTTGTTGCCACCTTCTCGCTGACACACGAAACGTGCTCTCAAGCCCTTCGGACCTGAAGTAGACAGTTCCTCCTTCCGGTTGCGAAACGACCGAACATTCACTCCGGTCGACAGTCGCCCAGAAACGGATAGGGACGTCAAGAATTCGACTATAGGTGACCGCTCGAGCTTTTCGGTCAGTGAGCACGATGAAGCAGCCACTTGCCATGCGCTGAATTCTTGTAGCACCAGGCATCACTACTGGCAGCACCGCTTGGAGCGTTTCATTAGATTGGATCAGACTCTGAACTCGTTTCCTATCCTTCCAAGATTGCCCGCTGAAATAGACAACCCATGCACTCCCCACCCATACACCGAAGAACACGGGGTCTGTTGCAGTTTCGATTCGCAGTAGAGTTTGAATGCCGAGCAGGGCAAGGGGGAACCCAGCGAGAGCCCAGGCGAACAGAATAGATCGCGCGAAGAGTCCACGGCGTACGGAGCGACGAATCCTCGAATTTTCATCCATGGATACCTGTCCGATCACTTTAGCAGCCAATCTTGAATGCGGAACCGAAGGAGCATCCGCTCATTCGATGCACCCCAAAGATCAATTTATCTAATAATGCTGAGCCTTGCCGCCCATACCGGAAATCCGGGGTGTTCGGTGGCGTCACCGCCTGCTGAACACCCCGGATCCCCAACAGATCAATTACTTGCGTCCGGGTCCGAACTTCTTCAACAATTGCCCCGCGCCTCCACCTGCGGGAGTGCCAAATGCTCCGTAAAGTACGCACGAACCGAGCATTTCCAGCTTGGAGTTCTCCTGGTAGGCCTCATTGACAGCACCTGTCACACAGCCGCCAGCCGCGCCACCGGCCCACGGGTTTCTGGTTACTACGCCTACTGTGATACCCACGGCAGTTCCTAGCACTGCTCCGTACACGTCGCCCCAGCCGAAGAGTCCGCTGGGGTCAATGATGTTGGTGGGGTCGCCGGAAGCGTAGAGGTAGGGGTTGGCCTCCAGGCCGCTGGGGTCGGGCTGGGTGAACCGTCCCGTGCGGGGGTCCATGTAGCGGGCGGAGAGGTGGTAGAGGCCGGTGGGGTCCTGGTAGCCGCCGGCGAAGCGGTTCGGCTGCGGGACCTTCTCTGTCGGGACGGTGACGCCGCGGGGGCTGTAGTAGTACGTGTTGACCTTCTCGCCCTGGTCGTCGACGACTGCCTTCACGCTGCCGATGGCGTCGGTGAGGTAGTAGTACGTGCCCTCGGAACGCGTCGGGGTCTCCGTGCGGAACGAGTTGAGGTTGCCGTTCGGTTCGCGGGTGAAGTCCATGTCGACGCCGCCGGTGGTCTGTGAGGACAGGCCGACCGGGCCGTGGTGGAACGTGGTGTCACCGAACTGAATCCGCTCGGAGTTGTCCGTGCTTCCGTAGCGGGCCTTGTAGTCGGTGCCGCCCTGAGTGATGCCGGTCAGTTGGGAGTGGTCACTCCAGGTGGCGTCCGTGCGGGCGGTTTCCGGGGTCGGAGCACCGGCGGTCTCGTTGCCGGTCTCGTCGTAGGACCAGCCGTCCGTCTCCCCGTTCTTGCCGGTGATCTGGGAGGCGTCGTTGTAGTCGTACGTGGTGCCACCCGGGCAGCCAGCCTTGATGCCCTGGGAGGTGAGGTTGCCGGCCTTGTCGTAGCAGTACAGCCAGCTGTTCGCGGTGGTCGAGCCCTCGGTCTCCTTGGTGAACGTCAACCGCCCGGCCGAGTCGTACTCGTACGCCCGCTTGAGGCCCTCGACAGCGTCGTTCTCCGAGCGGATCTGGGTGCCGTCCTTCTTCGCCCCGCCGCTGGTGTACGAGTAGTCGTAGGCCAGGTCGATCAGCGTGCCCTTGGCGGAGGTGGCCTTGATCCGCTCGGCCCGGTTCGCCTTGTCACGCGTGATCGTCTCGACGGTGCCGCCGGGGTAACTGGTCTTGGTGCGGGCGTCGTTGGCGTTGTACTCGTAGCCGGTCTTCTTGCCCTGCGCGTCCGTCAGCGAGACGAGGCGGTTGACCTTGTCGTAGGTGTACTTCACCTGGCCGGAGGGGTCGGTGTAGGACTCGACGTTGCCCTCGGCGGTGTAGGCGAGGACGGTCTGGGAGCCGTCCTGCAGGGTGCGCACCGTCTCGCGGGAGAGCGGGTCGAAGTCGTACTTCGTCACGCCGGTGGAGTCGGAACGCTGCTTGAGGTTCCCGTCGCCGTCGTAGGCGTAGGTGACCGTGGTGTTGGTGGTGGAGACCTTGGTGATGCGGTCCCGGTCGTCGTACACGAACACCGACTTGATGCCGCGGCCGTCGGTGGCGGTCTCGGCGCGGCCCAACTCGTCGTAGGTGTACGTGGTTTCACCGACGGGACCGGGCGGGGTGGCCTTGGTCAGGTTCCCCTTGGAGTCGTAGGAGAACTTGGTGGCATGGCCGTTGGCGTCCTTCACCTCGCAGCGCTGGCCCTCGAAGCCGCCGCAGGTGGGATCCGCGGGGTTGTAGGTGAAGGTGCGGGTGCCGCCCTGGGTGCCGGCGACGGTTTCCTTGGTGGTGTTGCCCTTGGAGTCGTAGGTGTAGTCGACCACGACACCGTCCGCCGAAGTGATCTTTCCGGGGACGTCGGCACCGGCGATCGTCTGGTACGCGGTGAGCGAAGAGGTCGCACCGGTCGGGAGCTTCAGGGACGTGGGATTTGAACGCTCGTCCCAACCGTACGCCGTGACGTTGCCCGGTTCGCCTCCCACGCCCATCGCGTCAACGGCCGTCTCCAGGTTGAGATTCGCGTCGTAGGTGCGCTCGCGGGACTTGCCGAGGGCATCGGTGACCTTGGTGATCTCACCGTTCGCCTCGTGCGCGTACGTGGTCGTGTTGCCCGCCGGGTCGGACACCTTCGTCGTCCCCGCGTCCCCCTCACCCGCCGTGTAGGCGTACGTGTAGGTGGGGCCGGTCTCGCCGGAGCCGTCGAAGTCGGTGGCCCGCTTCATCGACGTGACGCGGTTGTCGGCGTCGTAGGTGAAGACCGTGACCCGCCCCTCCGGGGTGGTGATCTTCGTCAGGCGGCGGTCGGCGTCGTAACCGAACTCGGTCGCCTTGCCCTCCGTATCGGCGACTTTGACCAGGTCACCGGCCTCGTTCAGGTCATAGACCACCGTGCGGCCGGCGTTGTCCTTCGCCTGCCACTGCGACGCATCCGTCTTCGTCAGATCGATGAAACGTCCCGAACGCTGATCGGTGAGCTTGAACCCGGTGTGCTCGTCGCCGTCGTCGTGCTGCTCGACGCTGATCTCGCCCTTGTTGCGGTCCGTGATCTTCAACAGGGTGCCCGATGCGCTATAGGTGTCCTTGGTGCCCGAGCCGCGCTCGGTGACCGTGAACTCGCCGCTGTCGGTCTTCTTCAGATCGAGCCGGTAGCCCTTGGCGGTGGTGTATGTGCCGTCGGTCTTCTTCGTGAAGGTGACCGCACCCGCTGTCCCGTCATAGAGGACGACCTGGTCGTCTTCGACCTGCAGATAGCGCTCGTAGTTCTGCCACCAGCGCTGCGACACCTTCCCCCACGGCGCCTCAAGGGAGTTGTACGTACGCGTCAGCTGCAGCGACTGGCCGACACCGGCGACCTGGAGGTCGGTGCCGGCCAGCATCAGATTGCCGGTCGAGTAGTTGATCCGGGCCACCAGAGAGTCCGTGACCCGGACATCCGAGATCTGGTGATACGGCACATCGCCCTGGCCCTTGGGTACGACTGCGGCGACGGCCTTCGCGGCACGTTTGCGCTGATCCGTCGCCGTCCCGGCCCGCTCCTTCTGCGCGGCCCGCCAGGCAGCCACCTCAGCCGATGGCTTCTTCTCGGCCACGGCCTTCGGCGCCTGGTTCTTGCCGACCTTCACTGCCGGCATCGTCGCCTTGCCGCCGTCCTTGCCCCAAGCCGACACCGGCTTGTCCCGGTCACCCGGTGCGGCCATGGCCGCCGGTATCGCCCCGGCGGCCAGCGCACCTGCGACAACAACCGCGATCGCGGAGCGACGGGCGGTGACCTGGCTGCGTCTGAGCCGTGTTCCCGTTCCTGTTCCTGTGGTGCGTGAAGACATGCTCCTCCTCAGGACATACGAAATCCCAGTGACCCCCACGGTCACTGGGCTCACGCACTTCATCACGCAACGCGCACAACCGCACAGGTGTTCACGGATGATCGCGGACGGTTGCGGCGAATTTCAGCCCCGGCATTCGACGGGGCAGGCAGGGCGCCCGCTGTAGTGCGCGGGGCCAAGCCGAGCCGTGGCAGACGCGGCTTCGCGCACAGCAATCGGAATCTGCCCGCGCACGTTCGGGCCTCTGCAACTCCATTGCCCATACGCAGACTTGGCGTAGACCAACAACGCGGGTCGGAGCTCGTCACCCCTCCGGCAAGCACGAGGCGTTACGACTCACTCCGCTGCGTCACCGGGACGCCAGATGATTTCACCACGCCACGCAGCTTCCCGAGATGCCCCATTTCCTCCTGGCGGACTGTCGCTGCGAGTTGGCCGTGAAGCCGCGGGACTCAAGGCTCGACGTGGGTGACCTCGAGCGGGTCGAAGGAGATCGCGGTGGTTGCGGAGGTGGTCTTCCAGTGGAAGCGGAGGGTAGCGGGGCCGGCCGGCTCGGTGGTGACGGCGACGACGGAGGTGAGGTCGCCGGTCGGTTCGCCGGTGAGGGTGGTGAGGGAGGCATAGAGGCCGGTGCCCTCGCCGCGGAGGCGGTCGAGCAAGGCCCAGCGGGTGTACGCGGTGCCCTGCGGGGCCCGGACGCGGTCCAAGTGCCCACCGCCGCCGGGCTCGTCCCACCCCGCCAGCGGACACAGCGTCGCGTACGGCGGACCGGACGGCCCCGTCGCCCAGCCGGTCTCCTCCACGGACGAGCCCTCGGGCGCCCCGACGACCCGGTGCACCCGCAGCTCGTACGGGCCGTGGGCGAAGGTGACGCTCTCCACCCGGAGTCCGGGCACGGTCGGCGCCCCCGCCGGCAGGACCGGGGTGTGCCAGGAGGCGGCCCAGGCCCAGCCGTTGCCCTGGCCGGCGCCGAGCGGGTGGATCCTGCGGCGTACGCTGCGGGCGCCGTCGACCACGATGGCCAGGTGGTTGTCCGCCGTATTGGCCCGCGCGGTCGGTCCGGTCACCGTCGAATACGCGAGACGGCCGTAGTGCGGGTCGTCGTCCGTCGCCGACTCGCCCTCGTGCGGGCGGACATGGTCGCTGCCGTGGTTGTGGAGCCGGACGATCCCGTCGGCGCGGGTGGTCTGGAGGAGGAGGCCGGGGGCAGGCAGGGCAAGGGTCCGGTCGGCCTGCTCGACCGGGGCCGCCGCTTCGGTGGCCGTCCACAGCGGATGCTGTTCGTCCGCGAGGAGGCAGACGAAGCCCTTGCTCGCCCAGTACGGGGATGCCGGTCCGGAGTAGCTCTGCAGTACCGCGTCGTTCGGGCCGTGCCAGCCGAGCGACAGCAGGCCGTCCGGGGTGAGGGCGCCGCGGTCCAGGAAGTACCGGAGGCCGCCGCTGATCAGGCGCCGGGAGACGCCGGGCGGGAGCGGGGTGTCACCGGTGACTGCGCCGAGCCCGACGGCCGCGGTGGCGGCGAAGCGGTAGGTGAGGGAGCGGCCCATGTGCAGGGGCGCGCCGTCCGCACCAAAGAACAGGCCGAAGCTGTCCAGGTGTTGGCGCAGCCGGTCCCGGTGCCGGGCGGTGGCCGCGCTCGCGCCGACGGCGGCCGCACCCGCGATCCCGGCCCCGTCCCCCGCTTCACCCGCGGCCAGGTGCGCGTCAAGCACCGGATACAGGTGCAGCGCCCACCCGTTGTAGTGGTCGAAGGCCCGGCCGTCGCCGTCCGCGTACCAGCCGTCGCCGCGGTACCAGCCCTCCAGGAGTTCGAGCGCGCGGGTCCTGGCGCGCTCGGTCTCCTGGTCGCCGCGGCCGACGGACTCGAGGAAGCCGGCGACGGTGTAGGGGAAGAGGTACCAGTTGTTGGGCGCGGGGGTGTTCCGTAGTGCGCCGCGCAGCCACTCCTCCGCGCGGTCCTGTTCCGCCTCGCCGAGACGGTCCCACAGCCAGGGCCGCGTCATCCGCAGGCCGAGCGCCACCGACGCGGACTCGACCATCGGCTGGCCCAACTGCCGGGTGTGGTCACCGATCAGCGGCCAGGACTCCGTGTCGTCCCGGCCTGGGGTGCGGGTGCCGGCCACCAGGCCGTCCGCGTACCGCTCGAGCCAGCCGTGCGGATCGGAGCCGCCCGCGCCCGCGACGCGGAAGCCGGCCGCGAGGAAGGTGCGGGCGTACCCCTCCAGGCCGTCCGAGCGCACACCGGAGGCGGACGGCCGCCCGGGCAGGTCGAGCAGGGCCCGGCCCGGGGTCGCCCAGCGCCAGGCCGCCTCGAGGAGTCCGTCAGCGGCGGCCTCCCAGTGCCGGCGGGTGAATCCGGTGTACGGGCTGAGGGTGCGGTCGTCGGCAGGGAGCCGCACGGGGTGCGGGGACAGCGGGTGTCGGGTCGGACGCTCCGTCATGCGAGAAAGGCCAGCCTCTCGGGTCGTACGGGATGGGCGAATCCGTCGCCCGCAGCCCAGCGGGTCACCTCGGCGAGGGCGAGGTCGGCGAGTCGGTCCAGTTCGTTGCCCTGGGAGCCGGCGAGGTGCGGGGTGATCAGGGCGTTCGGGCAGTCCCAGAGGGGGTGTCCGTCCGGGAGTACCTCGGGCTCGGTGACGTCCAGCACCGCGCGCAGCCGGCCCGCGACCAACTCGGCGGTGAGGGCGTCCTGGTCGAGCACGGCGCCCCGGGAGGTGTTGATGAGCAGGCTCCCGGTGCGCAGCGCGGCGAGCTGGTCCGCGCCGACCAGGCCCCGGGTGGCCGGCAGCAGCGGGGTGTGCACGCTGACGATGTCGCTCGCCGCGAACAGCTCGTCGAGGCCCACGAGTTCGACGCCCAGCTCGGCCGCCTCGGCATCCGGCACGTACGGGTCGTGCAGCAGCACCTGGAAGTCGTACGGGCGGAGCAGTTCGATCACCCGGCGGCCGATGAGCGAGGCGGACAGGATGCCCACCGTGCGGCGGTAGTTGCCCACGTCGAGTGCTGTACGCAGCATGTCCCTGCGGTGCGTGGCCCGGTACTCGCGGGCCGATTCGAGGACCTGCTTCCCGCCGAGCAGGATCATGGCGACGGTGTATTCGGCGACGGGCAGCGCGTTCGCCGCGGCGGCCGATGACACCTCGATGCCGCGTGCCCAGCAGGCTTCGGTGACATGGCCGCGCACGGTGCCCGCGGTGTGGGCGACGGCGCGCAGCCTTGGCGCGACTTCGAGTACGGCCGCGTCGAGGGGCGGGCAGCCCCAGCCGGTGACGAGGAGTTCGGTGTCGGCGAGCACCGCACGAGCGTGCTCGGTGCCGAAGTCGTCGAGCACCTCGGGGGCGAGCTCGCAGACCTCGCCGAACGCGGTACGGACGGACGGGCGCAGCACGGACTGCGCGGTCGTCGCCGCCATGGCGAAGGCGGCGCGCGGACGCCCGGTGGGGCGGGGGGTGTTCGGTGCGGACATCTGGGTCTCTCTGTGCGGGGGCTGAGGGTGGCCGGTCTCCGTCAACCGGCCTGCTTCGTCTGCTACTTCACGGATCCGGCGGTGAGCCCGGAGCGCCAGAAGCGCTGCAGCAGGAGGAAGGCGAGGATGAGCGGGAGGACCGCGAGCAGGGATCCCATGATGACCACCGGGTAGTACTCGGGCGAGACGGTCGCCGCGCTGTTCCAGCTGTAGAGGCCCAGGCTGACCGGGTACAGCTGCTGGTCGGAGAGCATCACCATGGGCAGGAAGAAGTTGTTCCAGATGGTGGTGAGCTGGAAGAGGAAGACGGTGACCAGGCCGGGCCCGAGCATCCGCAGCGCCACGCGGAAGTAGGCGGCCAGTTCGCCGGTGCCGTCCACCCGGGCCGCCTCCAGGACCTCGTCGGGTACGTACCCCTGGGCGAAGATCCGGCCCAGGTAGACCCCGAAGGGGTTGAACAGGACGGGGACGAACACCGCCCAGAAGGTGTTCACCAGGCCGGTGCTCGAGGCCAGCAGATACAGCGGCAGGGCGAGGACCGTCTGCGGCACCATCACGGCCGCGAGGACCAGGCCGAACAGCTTCTCCTTGTGCCGGAAGTGGTACTTGTCGAAGGCGTAGCCGCAGGCCACGCTGACGAACGAGCCGATGGCGGCGCCGAGCACCGCGTACAGCAGGCTGTTGACGTACCAGTCCGTGTACACCCCGCCGTCCATGGCGAAGAGATCGGAGAGGTTGCTCCAGAAGGACAGGTCGCCGAGGGACAGCAGATCGCCTCCGGAGAGGGCGTCGCGCTGTTTGGCGGCGGCGAGCACCAGCCAGAGCACCGGCAGCAGGGTGTAGAGCACCGAGATGCCCACCACGGTGTTGACGGTGATCCGGCCCATGGTGCGCGGGCGCAGTGCGGTTGCCTGCCGGCTCATCGGGTCTCCCCCTCCGCGTTGTCGGCCCGCCGGGTCCAGCGGGTCACGCCGTAGGACAGCGCGATGGTGATGGCCAGGAGGATCACCGAGGCGGCTGCGGCGAGCCCGTAGTTGTTGCGGGTGAAGGCGGCGTCGTAGATGTACATGCTGGGCGAGAAGCGGGAGTTGACCACCGAGGTGGCCTGGCTGATCAGCATCGGCTCGGTGAACAGCTGCAGGGCCCAGATCAGGGTGAACATCGAGACCATCACGGTGGAGGCGCGCACCAGGGGCGCCTTGACGCGGATCGCGGTGCGCACGGGGCCCGCGCCGTCCACCACGGCCGCTTCGAGGACTTCGCGTGGGACCGCCTGCAGGGCCGCGTAGAAGACCACCGTGTTGTAGCCGAGGTTGCTCCACAGCGAGATGTTCACGATGGACGGCAGCACGGTGTGGATGCCGAGGAAGTCGACGGTGATGTCGGCCTTGCCGAGCAGGTCGATCACCGGGCTGAGGCCGGGCGTGTACAGGTACAGCCAGATGATGGCGGCGATGATGCCGGGCACCGCGTGCGGCAGGAAGAGCGCCATCTGGGCCCAGGCCCGCAGCCGTACGACGCCGGAGTCGAGCAGCAGGGCCAGGGCGAGCGAGCCGATGACCATGAGCGGCAGATAGACCAGGACATAGAGGCCCACGGTGGCGAGTCCGCCGACGAAGGTCGGGTCACCGAGGACGGCCGCGTAGCTGCGCAGGCCGGTGAAGACGGTGCGCTCGGGGCCGAAGCCGAGGCCCGGCTGGTCGTCGCTGAAGAAGCCGAGCCAGACGGCCGTGCCGACGGGGATCAGGAAGACCGCCGTGAGCAGCAGGAAGAACGGCGTCATCAGCACTCCGGCGGCGCCGAGCCGGCGGCGGCGCGCGGCCTTGCGCGGCCGGTCGTCCG
>NZ_QUAK01000020.1 GCF_003429565.1 Streptomyces triticagri | reverse complement strand
CGGGCGGCCGGCTGAGCGCGGCCGCCGCCCGGTCCCGGCCTGCCTGCCGGGGCCCGGACGGCGGCCCGGCCCGGCGCAGGTCGGGCGCCTCAGCGCGGGTCAGCCCCGTCTGAGCGCCAGGCGCTCCTTCTCGGAGAGTCCGCCCCAGACACCGAAGCGCTCGTCGTGGGTGAGCGCATAGTCGAGGCAGGCCAGGCGTTCCTCGCAGGCGAGACAGAGCGCCTTGGCCTCCCGCACGGAGCCGCCGGGCTCCGGGAAGAAGAACTCGGGGCCGGTCTGCGCGCACAGCGCCCCCTCCTGCCATGCGGGCCGTCCCCGCTGCGGCCCGCCACTGCGGTCCGTTCCGATACTGGGCTTGCTGAGCATGGGGACCATGCTCGCCGGAGGCCCGAAACAAGCGATCAACGAACGCTGAACGCGCCACCGGACCCCCTGCCGGACCTCAGGCGGCATCCTGTGCGGCCCGCGGCGGCGGCTGGATCACCGCGAACTTCGCGCCGTAGGGATCCGCCAGCTTGGCGATCCGGCCCACGCCCTCGATGTCGGAGGGGCCGAAGCGCACCGAGCCCTCGCCCTCCCGCACGCGGGCCACCGTCGCGTCGCAGTCCTCCACGGCGAAGTACGGCAGCCAGTACGAGGGCCCCTCGGCCTCCACGGGGTCGTCCGCCTTGGCGACGACCCCGCCGAACATGGCGTCCGCGCCGGAG
This sequence comes from Streptomyces triticagri, assembly GCF_003429565.1. Taxonomy (GTDB): domain Bacteria; phylum Actinomycetota; class Actinomycetes; order Streptomycetales; family Streptomycetaceae; genus Streptomyces; species Streptomyces triticagri. The sequence goes on along the minus strand of NZ_QUAK01000020.1, from coordinate 56,885 downwards.
CCCACCGGGAGCACCGTGACGTAGGTGCCGCCGTCCATCGGTACGTCGAAGGTGTCGAGGCCCACCGCGGAGTAGAACGAAGTGGCCGCTGCGACATCCTCCGTGAAGAGCTCGACCCAGTTCAGCGAGCCCGCTTCCTCGACCTTCTCCAGGCCGGGCATCGTGCCGGGCCGCCAGACGTTGAACCCCGCGCCCTGCGAGTCCTCGAGGATGCCCATGCGGCCGAGGTCCGCTACGTCCATCGGCTCCATCGGCGCGGACCCGCCGGCGTCCTGCACCGCCTTGATGGTGGCGTCCACGTCCGGCGTACAGAAATAGATCGACCAGGCCGGGGCGGCCATGTCCGCGGGGACGGACATACCGCCGGCCACCGCCTTGCCGTCCGACGTGAATGTGCCGTACCCACCGAACTCCGCGGGTCCCGGCGCGAACTCCCAGCCGAAGACCCTGCCGTAGAACTCCGCGGCGGCTTCGATGTCCGGGGCACAGTAGTCCGTCCAGTTCAGCGAACCGGTGACGAACCGGGTTGTGAGCATGATCGGCTCCTTGGACGAGTCCGGTTGTCCCTTTCGTCACCGAGTCTTCCACCGCCCACTGACAATCGCCGCCCGTGACGTCTCCCGCGGTGCTGACAAAGATTCAGTTCCTGAAGCCGACAAGTTTCTGAGAGCGCTCTCAGTCACAACTCTTGACGCCGGGGACGACGCCCGCAACATTGATAACCCGCAGGGCGCCTCCCCCCAACTTCCGCACGCCCCTGTGTCCCCCACACATCAGGAGTGTCCTAGTGATATCGCGCAGAATGTTCCTCACCGCGGCCATCGGCACCACCGCGGCCCTGACGTACCCCGTCTGGGGATCCGCCGTCGCCCCCAAGGCGAGCGCGGCCCCCGAGACCTGCGAAATCGCCCTGGAGAACAAGTCGTTGCCCGGCACGGTGTACGCGTACGTCACCGGCCACGAGCTCGCCACGGACGCCTGGGTGCTGCTCAAGGCGGACGGCAGCGTCTACAAGCCCGAGGACGTCTCCGAGCCCGAGACGCCGCTGCCCGAGGACTGCGCGATCCCGCTGGGCGAGGCCGGGTCCGAGCCCGTCGTCCTGACGCTCCCTCAAATGCACGGCGCCCGGGTCTACTTCGTACGGGACGAGAAGCTGGACTTCTTCCTCAACCCGGGCCCGTCCCTCGTGGAGCCCGCGTTCTCCACGCCCGAGGACCCCAACTACGGCCGCACATGGTCGTTCGCCGAGTTCACGTTCAACACGGAGCAGTTGTACTCCAACATCAGCTATGTGGACCTCGTGACATCGTTGCCCATCGGCATCACTCTCGAGGGCGACGAGACGCACACCGTGGCACCGCTGCCGGACGGCGCGGTGGACAAGATCGCCTCCGACCTGGTGGCTCAGCAGGAGAAGGACGGCCAGCCCTGGGGCGACCTCGTCATCCGCGGCGACGGCGACAGCGTCCTGCGGGTGATCTCCCCGCAGAACCTCATGGCACCGTTCTTCGGCACACCCGAGGAGATGCCCTTCCGCGACCTGTTCGCCGACTACGTCGACCAGGTGTGGGAGAAGTACCGCTCGGAGGACCTCAAGATCGACCTGCAGGGCGGACGCGGTGTGCTCACCGGGCGGATCGAGGGCGACACCCTGACGTTCGAGGGCGGCCACACCTTCGCCAAGCCCGAGTCGAAGGACATCTTCACCTGCAACCACGGGCCGTTCGCCAACAACCCGGACGACCCCGACGACAAGAAGGGCCTGCTGGCGCGGATCGCCGCCGGGTTCAACCGCAGCATCATGCTGACCCACCCGGAGCAGCCCAACGGCGCCACCGCCGACGACTACTACGGCGACGACGTGACCAACCACTACGCGCGCGTGGTGCACGCCAACTCGCCGATCGGATACGCCTTCCCGTACGACGACGTGCGGCCGGACGGCGAGCCGGACGAGTCGGGCGCCGCGCACGACGGCAATCCGCAGCGCTTCACGGTGACCGTCGGGTCCTGATCCCGCGTGCGGCCGGTCCCGGGACCGGTACGACTCGTGACGTGGGCCCCGGCCGCCCTCCTCAGGCCGGGGCCTGCGTTCAGCCCGTCCGGCATCACTTCAGCCGTCCGGCTCTCCACCCCGGCCCTTTACCGGGCTCCACTTCAGCCGTCCGGCTCCACTTCACCCCTTTGTCGGGCACCACTTCGGCCCGTCGGGCACCACTTCAGCCCGTCCGGCACCACTTCAGCCTGTCCGGCGCTTGAGGACGAGGCGCGGCAGCGCCAATTCAGCCCGTCCGGCGTTTGAGGACAAGGCGCGCCAGCGCCGGGGCTGTTGAGGTACCACCCACCGGCCGGTGGCGGGTCGCGTTCCAGGCATCGGCCTGGCGGCCTCGTCCTCAAACGCCGGACAGGCTGAAAGATGTCCTCAAACGCCGGACCGGCTGAAGTGGCGCCGGACAGGGTGAAGTGGAGCCGGATGGCATGGATTGGTGCCCGGCAAAGGGCTGAAGTGGTGCCAGGTAAACGGCTGAGGTGGAACCGGACGACTGAAGTGGAGCCCGGTACAGGGCTGAGGTCGAGCCGGACGGCCGAGGTGGAGCCCGGTACAGGGCTGAGATGGAGCCGGACGGCTGAAGTGGAACCCGGTACAGGGCTGAGATGGAGCCGGACGGCTGAAGTGGAACCCGGTACAGGGCTGAGATGGAGCCGGACGGCTGAAGTGGAACCCGGTACAGGGCTGAGATGGAGCCGGACGGCTGAAGTGGAGCCCGGTGAAGGGCTGAGGTGGAGTCGGAAAGGTGGGCCCGGAAGGGGCCAGGGGCAGATGTGCTCGGCTCAGGCCGAGGTCCGCCTCACCAGTACCGTGGGGGTGACGATCGACGCCGGATCGGCCTCCGGTTCGGGGCCCGCGGCACCCCGCGCCGGTCCGCGTTCCAGGCTGCGCAGCAGAAGCCTGGCCATCATGCGGCCCATCTCCTCGATGTCCTGCCGCACGGTGGTGAGCGGCGGTTCCGTGCGGCCGGCCAGCGGGACCATGTCGTCGAAGCCGATCACCGCGACGTCCTCGGGGACCCGGCGGCCCGCCTCGCGCAGCACCCGCAGGGCGCCCGAGGCCGACAGGTCGTTGGCGGCGAACACCGCGTCGAGGCCGGGGCTGCGCTCGAGCAGCTCACGCATCGCCCGCTCGCCGCCCTCCGGGGTGAAGTCGCCCTCGGCGATCAGTGCGGCGTCCGCGTCCGGCACGACGTCCCGGTAGCCGTCCAGACGGTCAACGGCCGAGGTCTGGTCCAGCGGGCCGGTGATGTGCGCGACCTGACCGCGGCCGAGCGACAGCAGATGACGTACGGCCTCGCGCGCGCCCCCGCGGTTGTCGCAGTCCACGTACGGGGTGCTCTCCTCGACGGGATCCGGGCGGCCGCCGAAGACGGTGGGCAGGCCCGACGCCCGTACGATCGCGGGCAGTTCGTCCTGGGTGTGCACCGAGAACACCAGGGCGCCGTCGACATGGCCGCCCGCCAGATAGCGACCCACGCGCGCGTAGTCACTCTTCTCCTCGACGAGCAGGAGCACCAACTGCGAGTCGTGGGCGGTCAGTTCCTTGCTGATGCCGCGCAGCTGGCGGCCGAAGAACGGGTCCGTGAACACCCGGGTCTCCGGCTCCGCGATGATCACGGCCACCGCGTCGTGGCGGCGGGTGACGAGGCTGCGGGCGGCCCGGTTCGGTACGTAGCCGAGCTCTTCGACCACGCGCATCACCTTGCTCGCGAGGGGAGCGGTCACGCCCGCGCCCCCGTTGACCACCCTGGAGACCGTGGCACGGGACACCCCGGCCCGTGCGGCCACGGCCTCCAGGGTGGGGCGTGGGGCGGCGGGCTTGTCAGTCAACGGGGCGCTCCTCGACGGCGGTCGGCGGCCGGTGCGGCCCGCCGCAGCTCAGGATAGCCACCGGTGGCGGCTGCTCACCCGTTCATGAGAGCGCTTTCTGGATCCGCGCAGCGGCCCCTCCCGGGCCCGCCCCAGCCCTCAATGGTGACCCTCGTGCCCCGACGCGGCCTTCTCACCGGATTCCGCTCCACCCTGCGCGGACTTCTCCGATGCCCCCGACTTGCCCGACTCCCCAGCCTTGCCGGACTTCGCGCCGTGCCCGCCATGGTCCCCATGGCCCGGCACGGTGCCGTCCGGCTTGGCGACGAGCAGGAATCCCGCCATCCCCATGTCGGAGTGGCTCTGCACATGGCAGTGGTACATCCAGGCGCCCGCGCCCACCCCCTCCCCCGCGATGATCTGCAGTCCGAAGGAGTCGGCCGGCCCGGTGATCTTGTTGTCGATGACCGGGGTCGGATCGTCGGGTCCGGTGAGGATGCCGGTGCGGTTGTCCGCCCAGCGGTGACCGTGGATGTGGAACGTGTGGTACAGCTCGCCGTGCGTGATCACGATCAGCTCGACGCGGTCCTCGACGGTGACCTCGAAGTCAGGCCCCGCGTCGAGGTTGTTGATCGTCATGTCGTTGAAGACGATGGTGAAGCTCTTGTCGGGCAGCGGGTCCCCGTCGCGCCGTACGACCAGCGGGCCGTAGAGCCCCTTGGTCAGGCCGCCGGTCCCGTGGTCGGTGCCGACGACATGGTCGTGGTAGTTCCAGTAGCCCGCGCTGCCCTCCCGCCAGGTGCCGTCCTTGCGCTTGCCCGGAGCGTGGGTGCGCCAGGTGTAGGTGCGGGTCTCGCCCGGCTCGACATGGCTCTTGTTGTGCCGGGTGCCGTCGCTGGTGATCTCGTAGTCCACGCCGTGCGGATGGAGGCTCGCGGCCACCTTGGAGGTGTTCTCCACCTCGATGTGCAGGGTGTCGCCCTCGACCATCTCGATCAGCGGGCCGGGGATGGTGGCCTTGCCCTTCTCCAGTCCGTATCCCATCTGGCCGTCCGGGAGATCCTCCACGTACAGCTTCAGGTGGCGGTCCTCCTTGGCCGCGACGGCCTTCTTCACGGCATCCGCCTCGTCGGCCGCCGACTCGGGCGGGAACGCCGCCGACATCGATGTCAGACCCGTGGCCGCGACTGCTCCTCCGGCGAAAAGCCGCCGGTTGAAGCTCCGCCTGCCGATGCCACCCGCTTCACGCATCACCGAACTCCCCACGTCTGTACGGAGATTGACAGGGGCAGCACGGACCTATGGCTCCCCACGGACACCACACCGTAGCGGCGGGGTCCGGGTTTATCCACGCTCAGGACAAAGTTCGAAGTATTCCGGTCATACCTATTGGCGGGTTGCGAAAAGAGGTCTAGCTTCCTTGGCGCCGTTGCTGTATCCGACGAGGGGTGGGTGAACACATGCGGCTCACACCGCATCAAAAGCCCTTGGCACCAACAGGGTTGAGCAGATCCAGACGCAGAGCGCGACGGGCCCTCGGAGCGGGACTGCTGGCCGGGGCGGTGACCGCGGGCATGCTCGCCACCTCACCCGCCACCGCCAGGCCGTTCCCCGATCCGCCCGCGACAACGATGTCCGTCCAGTCGCCGCCCGGCGGTGACAATGTGCGCGTCCTCGTCTTCCACGCCTCGGCGGACGAGGAATCACCGGTGGTCAACGCCGGTATCGAGGCGATCGAGAAGATCGGCCAGTCAGGGCCTGCGGGCCAGCGTTTCACCATCACCGCGACCGACGACGCCTCGGTCTTCACCAACGACACCCGCCTGAGCCGCTTCAACGCCGTGGTGTTCCTCACCGGCGCCGGCGATGTGCTCGACGGTGCACAGGAGTTGGGCCTCGAGGCGTACATGGAGGCCGGCGGCGGATTCCTCGGGCTGCACGACGCGGCCCGCACCGAGCCGTACTCGGACTGGTTCTCCGGACTGATCGGCGCCCGGCCGACCGCGGGCAGCGGGGCCGAGGCCCAGCGCGCCACCGTCGAGCTCGGCGACCGTCAGCACCCGGCGACGAAGGACCTGCCGCTGGAGTGGAAGCGCCCCGACAAATGGCTCAACTGGGAGAAGAATCCCTCGGGTTCGGTGCACACCGTGGCCCGGGTCCGGGAGACCACGTACAAGCCGGGTGAGGGTGCGAACGGCGCCGACCACCCGATCTCCTGGTGCCGCGACTACGACGGCGGGCGCTCCTTCTACACCGGCATGGGCGGCACCGCCGACTCGTACGCCGAGGCGGACTTCCGCGACCACCTGCGGGGCGCCCTGCTGTGGACGACCCGTCTGGTGCGGGCCGACTGCAAGGCGGCCATCGACGCCAACTACGAGGCCAAGCGGCTCACCGAGCCCAACAAGCCCGGTGAGAACGACCAGATCGGCGAGCCGCACGGCCTTGTGACGGCCCCCGACGGCCGCGTCCTGTACATCGGCCGCGGCGGCGCGGACGCCTCGCAGCCGGTGGTCACCGACTGGGACGACCCGAACATCGGCAAGGGCACGGGCGAGATCCACGTCTACGACCCCGAGACCGGGAAGACCACCCGCGCCGGAGCGCTCACCGTCTTCGGCAACAAGGGCGGCGGCGACGAACTGATCAAGGTCGAGGAGGGGTTGCTCGGGATCGAGCTCGACCCGGACTTCGAGTCCAACGGCTGGGTGTACCTGCACTACACGCCGCACTCGGAGATCGACCGCGACAAGCACATGGCCGAACGCCGGGTCTCCCGCTTCACGTTCGACCTCGAGACCAACAAGCTGGACATGGACAGCGAGAAGGTGCTGCTCGACTGGCCGGTCCAGATCCACAGTTGCTGCCATGCGGGCGGCGGCATGGCCTGGGACTCGAAGGGCAACCTGTACATCGCGACGGGTGACAACAACTCGAGCCAGTTCAGCGACGGTTACTCCGGCAACAACCCGGAGCCGAACTTCAAGGGTGTCTCCTTCGCGGACGCCCGGCGCACCGCGGGCAACACCAACAACCTCAACGGCAAGATCCTGCGGATCCATCCGGAGGACGACGGCACCTACACCCTGCCGAAGGGCAACCTCTTCACCGGTGAGGAGCCCGACGAGGGCGGTGGCAAGACCCGCGGCGAGATCTATGTGATGGGCGTACGGAACCCGGCGCGCATCTCGATCGACAAGGCGACCGACACGCTGTACGCGGGCTGGGTCGGCCCGGACGCCGGTGAGCCCTCGACCACTTGGGGCCCCGCCAAGTACGACACGTTCGCGGCGATCACCGAGGCCGGCAACCACGGCTGGCCGTACTGCATGGGCAACAAGCAGCCGTACCGCGACCGGAATCTGCCGGACCCGACGAAGCCGCTCGACTGGTACGACTGCGACGCGCCGAAGAACGAGTCGCCGAACAACGACGGCCTGGTCAACATCCCGCCGATCACCAGCAACACCATCTGGTACTCCCCCGCCGGCGGCGGCCCGGACTTCCCGCGCGACGAGAACGGCGTGCCCTCGTACAAGGAGGACGAGCAGGAGTTCCTGCTGCCGTGGCTCAAGGGCGGCGGCCAGGCCGCGATGAACGGTCCCGTGTACCGCTTCGACTCCGACAGCAACAGCAAGGACAAGTGGCCCTCGTACTGGGACGGCAAGTGGTTCGTCGGTGACTTCTACGACACCGACCAGCCGCGGCACGCGGTGCTCACCGATCCGAAGACCGTGGGCAAGGGCGGCGTGCCGGTGCACGCGGAGTCCCTGAAGAAGATCGTCCCGATCGGCGACGACGGCATCAAGAACCTGATGGACTGGAAGTTCGCTCCCGACGGTTCGCTGTACGTCCTCGACTACGGACGCGGCTTCTTCACCTCGGACGAGAAGTCCGCACTGTGGCGCGTCACGTACAAGGGCGGCGGCGCCACACCGAAGGCCGACTGGGTGGCGAGGGGCTGAGCATGAGACAGAGACACACCGGCAATCGGCCGTGGCAGATACTGGCGACCGCGTTCCTGCTGCTCGTCGGGCTGCTCGCGCCCGCCGCCTTCGGCCAGGACGTGCCCGAGGCGGACCAGGCCGCGGCCAGGAAGGCGGCCGCGGAGCAGACGCTCACCTGGACCGCGGGCGACCCGATCGACAAGTACCTGTCGGCGCCGACCACGGCGGTGGCGGGTCCCACGACGATCGTCTTCGAGAACAGCGAGGCGACCGGCAACACGACGAGCATGCCGCACACCCTGACGTTCGACACGTCCAATCCGGACTACAACAACGACGTCACGCTGAACATCCTGGCCAACCCCTCGGACGCCGAGGGCGGCAAGCACACCGCCGAGGTCACCCTGACTCCCGGCAAGTACCGCTACCACTGCACGATTCCGGGGCACGGCACCATGGAAGGCGTCCTGGAGGTCACCGAGGGCGGCGGCGAGGACACCACCGCTCCCGAGACCGACGCGAAGGTGGACGGCACGCAGAACGCCGACGGCGACTATGTCGGCCAGGCAACGGTGACCGTCACGGCCACCGACGAGAGCGGCGGTTCCGGCGTCGAGAAGACCGAGTACGCGCTCGGTGACGACGGCGAGTGGCAGCCGTACACGGACCCGGTGGTGATCGACCAGGTCGGTGACCACAAGATCCGGTACAGAGCCACCGACAAGGCGGGCAACACCTCGGACGAGAAGACCGCCGAGTTCTCGGTGGTCGCCCCGTCCGGCGACGACACCGATCCGCCGGAGACCTCCGCCACCGTCACCGGTGAGGAGAACGAGGACGGTGCCTACGTCGGCACGGCCACGGTCACCGTGTCGGCCTCCGACGCCGGTTCGGGGGTCAACAAGGTCGAGTACGCGATCGGCGACGGCGGGTGGCAGGATTACACCGAGCCGGTGGCCTTCCAGGAGGCCGGTTCGTACACGGTGAAGTACCGCGCCACGGACAAGGCCGGCAATGCCGCGGAGGCCAAGGAGGTCGCCTTCGAGGTGGTCGAGCCGCCGGCCGAGGACAAGACACCGCCGGAGACCTCGGCGAAGGTCGAGGGCACGAAGAACTCCAACGGTGCCTATGTCGGTACGGCATCGGTGGCGGTCACCGCGACCGACGACGACTCCGGTGTCGACAAGATCGAGTACTCGCTCGACGGTGCGCCCTTCGTGGCGTACGACAAGGCGGTCGTGGTGGACCGGCTCGGCCGGCACACCGTGGCATACCGCGCCACGGACAAGGCGGGCAACACCGCGGAGGCCAAGTCGGCCGGCTTCACCATCGTCGAGGGCGGCGGCGTCCCGGCGCCCAACTGCCCGGAGTACGACGAGCGGGACACCGTCTTCCTCGGTGAGGTGGACAGTGGTGTGCCGAACCGGATGACCAAGTCCCGTTGCACGATCGGCGAGTTGATCGAGGACGAGAAGGACTGGTCCTCGCAGGCGCTGTTCCTCAAGCACGTGGACGAGGTCCTGGAGGATCTGCTCGACGAGGGCGTGATCGACAAGCGCGAGCGCAAGACGGTCCGTCAGGCGGCCAAGCAGTCCGGGATCGGCAAGCCGGGTCAGAACACCGGCTACAAGCCGATCTTCGACGGCACACAGAAGTCCTTCGACAAGTGGCAGCAGGTGGGCGGCGGCAAGTTCGGTCTGAACCCGGACGGTTCGATCACCTCCAGCACCGAGGTCGAGGGCATGGGCATGCTGTGGTTCCCGGAGCGGAAGTTCGAGAACTTCTCGATCAAGCTGCAGTGGCGGGACGACGCTCCCGGCAACGGGAACGCCAACGGCGGTCTGTTCGTCCGCTTCCCGCAGGTGCACGACCACCCGGAGGAGGACCGTCCGGAGTGGGTCGCCATCAACTACGGCCATGAGATCCAGATGCTCGACCGGCCGGACGGCGACATGTACAAGACCGGTTCGGTCTACGGCTTCGACCGCGTGGGCCTGGCCGGCGCGGGCGTGACGCCGAAGGGCACCTGGAACGACTACGAGGTCCGGGTGGAGGATCAGCACTACTCGATCTTCCGCAACGGCGAGCTGATCAACGAGTTCGACAACACCGGCGGTCAGGTCTTCGAGCCGCCGCGTGACGGCGACCCGGGCACGGACGGGCGGCGTTACGCCTCCGGCTATGTCGGGCTGCAGGTGCACGGGGTCACCGATGTGATCTCGTACCGCGACATCCGGGTCAAGGAGCTGTAGCCCGGGGCCTGTTCGCGGAATGTGCCGCGCGCCCTCTGCCCGTCCCCACGGGCAGGGGGCGCGCTTCTGCGCTCACGTGCCGTGCGCTTCTGCGCTCACGTGCCGTGTGCTTCTTCGTCGTCGTGCCGGGCGCGGCTCGGCTGTACGCGCTTGGGCTCGCCCGGCATCTTCGGGTACTCCGGCGGATAGGGCATGTCGCCGAGGCCGCGGTCGTGTTCGTCCCGGTCGGCGAGTTCGAGGAGGGCGTCGAGCCGGAAGCGGTGGTCGTCCATGTCCGCGTGCACATCGCCGAGTTCGGTGTAGCGGGCCGGCATGGTGGCGAGGTCGAAGTCCTCGGGCACGGCGTCGTCCAGCTCGTCCCAGCGCAGGGGTGCGGAGACCGGGGCGCCCGGGCGCGGGCGTACGGAGTAGGCGGAGGCGATGGTGCGGTCGCGGGCCGTCTGGTTGAAGTCGACGAAGATGCGCTCGCCGCGCTCCTCCTTCCACCAGGCGGTGGTGACCCCGTCGGGCATCCGGCGTTCGAGTTCGCGGCCGCAGGCGATGGCGGCGCGGCGGACCTCGGTGAACGTCCAGCGCGGTTCGACGGGCACGAACACGTGCAGGCCGCGGCCGCCGGAGGTCTTGGGCCAGCCGTGCAGACCGCCGAAGTCGGCCAGTACCTGCTTCAGTTCGTGGGCGGCGCGGACCGCGTCGTGGTAGTCGGTGCCGGGCTGCGGGTCGAGGTCGATGCGGAGCTCGTCGGGGTGGTCGGTGTCGTCGCGGCGGACCGGCCAGGGGTGGAAGGTGAAGGTGCCGTACTGGGCGGCCCAGATGACCGCGGCGACCTCGGTGGGGCAGATCTCGTCCGCGGTGCGGCCGCTGGGGAAGGCGACACGGCCGGTGGGGATCCAGTCGGGCAGGTTCTTCGGGGCCCGCTTCTGGTAGAAGGACTCGCCGTCCAGACCCTCCGGGTAGCGCTGCAGGGTGGTGGGACGGTCGCGCAGGGCACGCAGGATGCCGTCGCCGACGGTGAGGTAGTACTGCGCGAGGTCGAGCTTGGTGAATCCGGCTTGCGGAAAGTAGACCTTGTCCGGGCTGGAGAGGCGCACCTTGCGGCCGCCCGCGTCGAGCTCCACGGCTGCTCCCATGCCAGTCACGGTAGGCAGTCGGCGGCCGCCGCGCACCCCGGAGACGCGGCGGCGTATCGCGCACACCGGGCGCCGTGGACGTATCCGCAGCAGAATCGAGGCATGGATCTGCCGGTGATGCCGCCCGTGAAGCCGATGCTCGCGAAGTCCGTGGCCCGGATCCCGCCCGGGATGAGTTACGAGGGCAAGTGGGACGGGTTCCGGGCGATCGTGTTCCGTGACGGGGACGAGGTCGAGCTCGGCAGTCGTACGGGCAAGTCGCTGACCAGGTACTTTCCCGAGCTGGTCGGGGCGCTGCGGGAGGAACTGCCGACCCGCTGTGTGCTGGACGGGGAGATCGTGATCGCGCTCGACGGGCGGCTCGACTTCGACGCCCTGACCGAGCGGATCCACCCGGCCGACTCGCGCGTGCAGCTGCTCGCCGAGCGCACCCCGGCCTCGTTCGTGGCCTTCGATGCACTGGCGCTCGGAGGCGATTCGCTGCTCGACGCTCCGTTCACCGACCGGCGCGCCCGGCTCATCGGGGCGCTCGGCGGGGCGGACGCGCCGGTCCATGTGGCGCCCGCGACGACGGACGAGGCGACGGCGGCCGAGTGGTTCACGGTGTACGAGGGCGCGGGGCTCGACGGCGTCGTCGCCAAGCCGCTCGACCTCCCGTACCGGCAGAACGAACGCCTGATGTACAAGATCAAGCACGACCGTACGGCCGATGCCGTGGTGGCGGGCTACCGCTTCCACAAGTCGGGCCCGGTGGTCGGCTCACTGCTCCTCGGTCTCTACGACGACGCGGGCGCCCTGCAGCACGTGGGCGTGTGCGCGGCGTTCTCGATGAAGCGGCGCGAGGAGCTGATCGCCGAGCTGGAACCGCTGCGGATGGAGTCGGCGGCCGGCCACCCGTGGGCGGCCTGGGCCGAGGAGTCCGCGCACGAGTCGGCCCGGCTTCCGGGCGCACCGAGCCGCTGGTCGGGCAAGAAGGATCTCTCCTGGGTGCCGCTGCGGCCGGAGCGGGTCGCCGAGGTGGCCTACGACCACATGGAGAACGGCGCCCGCTTCCGGCACACGGCGCAGTTCCGCCGCTGGCGCCCCGACCGGGCGCCGGAGAGCTGCACCTACGCCCAGCTGGAGGAGCCGGTCCGCTACGCCCTCGGTGAGGTGCTCGGCACGGACTGATCCTCGGTGGGCCGCCGTACCGCGACCACGTCGATCTCGACGAGGATGTTCATCAGGTCCGAGCCGACCGTGGTGCGGACCGGGTACGGGGGCGTGAAGAACTCCTCGTACGCCCGGTTGAACTCCTCGAAGTCACGGTGCAGATGCTGGAGATGGACGGTGGCCTTGACGATGTCCGAGGCGTCCAGGCCCTGTTCGGCGAGGACCGCGAGGACGTTGCGGAGCACCTGCGCGGTCTGTTCGCCGACGGTGTCGGCGACGGCTCCGGTGGCCGGGTCCTGCGGGCCGAAGCCCGCGGTCCAGACGAGTCCGGCGGCCTCGATGCCCTGGCTGTACGCGCCGGCCGGGCGGGGTGCGCGGTCGGTGGTGATCGCCCGGGGTGCGGTGGTCGCGGTGGATGCGGTGGTGTCGTCGGGGCTGGTCATCCGGTCAGGTCTCCCTCGCGCTCGTTGACCGCGGCGTAGTGGCTGAGCTTGTCCTCGTCGACGGTGACGCCGAGCCCTGGCCCCTGCGGGACGGTGAGCCGGCCGCGGTGCAGGGTGAGCGGCTCGATGATGTCGTCGGCGTGCAGGTAGTACATCGAGTCGATGGCGCGGTTCAGGACCGGGGTGCTGGCGACGACGGCGAGGTGGGCGGCGGTGGCGATGCCGAGCTCGCCGCCACTGTGCAGATTCATGCCGAGGCCGAAGGTCTCGCAGTGCGCGGCGAGCGCCTTGGTCGGGGCGATGCCGCCCCATTTGTAGACGTCGCCGTGGATGATGTCGACGGCGCGCAGGCGCATCGCGGGGGCGAAGTCCTCGAAACGGACGACGCACATATTGGTGCACAGCGGGATGCGGACCTGGGCGTGCACCTGGCTCATGCCCTCGATGCCGACGCAGGGGTCTTCCAGGTATTCGAGGCCGAGATCCTCGAGGGCTCGTCCGGCGCTCACCGTGTCGGGCACGGACCAGGCGGCGTTCGGGTCGACGCGCAGCTTGATCGCGGGCAGCCGGTCGCGGATGGCGCGCAGGATCGCCACGTCGCCGTCGATGTCGGTGGTGCCCTTGAGCTTGACGGCGTCGAAGCCGCCCTCGTCGACGACCCGTGCGGTGTGCTCGGCGAGCGCGGGCCCGAGGTCCGCGCCGGTGGCGCCGCCGGCGTCGGCGCGGGTGATGAGCGCGGTCAGCGGGACCTCTTCGCGTACCGGGCCGCCCAGCAGGTCGGTGACCGAGTGGCCGGAGGCCTTGCCCATCAGGTCCCAGCAGGCGACATCGAGGGCGGCTATCGCGGCGTAGCCGAGGTAGCCGTGGAAGAACGGCACCATGTGCTGCTTGCGGTGGAAGGCCTCCAGGGCGAACGGGCTGGTGCCGATCAGATCCTTGGCCAGTCTGCGCACCAGGGCGGCGACGGGCTGCCCCCACATGGTCTCGCCCCAGCCGACGATGCCCTCGTCGGTGGAGATCCGTACGACGGTGCGGGTCTCGCCGGTCTTGGTCTCGAAGGAGCTGGTGAACGGGTTGGTCAGCGGCAGGTTGACGACCTGCACGTCGACGTCGGTGATCTTCAAGGCTCTCCTTGGTGGTGCGGGGTGCTGCGCTGGTGCTGGTGCGGTGCTGGTGGACGATTGGTGCCGGGGTCCCGTTCGGTGGGTCTCGTGTGGTGCCCGCCCCGGTGGTCAGGCGCTGTGCGTACGGGTCGCCGTGTCGAAGGCACGGATCGCCTGCGCGAGTTCCGCGCCCCGCGCAGCGAGCAGCCGGCCGCCGCGCTCCGCGTCCGCGCCGGACGGGTCGTCGGTCGCTCCGCCCACCCGCTCCCACTCGCCGTGCCGCTCGACGGTGAGCCCGGCGTGCGGCGGCCGGTCGAAGAGCGGTGGCGGCTCGACGGGCTCCCGCACGGGCAGCGGGGTGCGCACCAGGGCGGGGTGCGCGGCGAGCATCAGGGAGGTCTCGAACCAGCCCGCGTGCCCGGGCGTGACCTCGGGCCGGCCCGCGGCCTGCTCGTCCGGCGAGAGCGTCCCGAGGCTCCAGTACGAGCAGGCCGCCACCGCCGCGTCCGTGTGCAGGGCGAACTCCTTGACGGCGAGCCGCATGATCTCGTCGTTGCCGCCGTGGCCGTTGACGATCATGATGCGGCGGTAGCCGCTGCGGGCGAGCGAGCCGAGGATGTCGCCGAGCACGGCGGACAGGGTCGCGGCCGACAGCGACACGGCGGCCGCGAAGAGGTGGTGCGGACTGTGCCCGTACGGCAGCACGGGCAGTCGTACGACGGGGGGTCCGTCGCCCTCCAGAAGGGCGGCCGCCCGGTCCACGACCGCACTCGCGAGCAGGGTGTCGGTGCCCATCGGCAGATGGTCCGCGTGCTGCTCCTGGGAGCCGATGGGCAGCAGGGCGATCCCGCTGCGTCCGGCGTCCCGTGTCTCACGCCAGGTGAGGCCGGTCATCTCCCACACCGGTCTGTCTCCTTCGTTTCGGCCGTGGCAGAGTCTGCGCATGGCTGTTGAACGTCCCTCGCTGCGTCTCGTCCCCGAACCGGAATCAGGGCCTCCTGTGCCGCGTCCGGCGCTCGGCGCGGTCGAGGTGCTGCCCGGTCTGGTCCGGGCCGCGCTGGTGTCCCGGGCGGGTCAGCTGCTGCATCGCGCCGAGACGGCCTTCGATGCGGCCGGTCCGCGCTCCGGTGTGGACGAGGCGCTGCGTACGGCGACCGGGACCTGCTTCACGGGCGAGGGCAGGCGCCCGGCCGGTGTCGGCGTCGCCGCGGCCGGGCTGGTCGATCCGGCGACCGGCACGGTGCTCGAGGTGAACGACGTACCGGCCCTGCACGGCTATCCGATCGCCGCCGTCGTCTCCGGTCTGGTCGGTGCCCCGGTCCACGTGGAGCACCGGGCACGCCTGCAGGTGCTCGGCGACCGCTGGTTCGGTGCGGGCCGCGGGCGCCGGACCTTCGCATCGGTCGCCACCGGCGAGGTGCTCGGTGTGGGGATCCTGTACGAGGGTGCGGTGCTCGCGCCGGACGGCGGCCGCAGCGGTGCCCATATGACCGTCGCGGCCAGCGGCGAGCTGTGCACCTGTGGCGCCCGCGGCTGCTGGAAGACGATGGCCACCACGCGCTGGCTGCGCCGCCGCGCACAGGACGCGGGCCTCACCGGTGTCGCGTCCCTCGCGGATCTGGCTGACCGTACCGGCGATGCCATGGCGCGCGCCGTCGTCGAGGAGTACGCGGACAATCTCGCCCTGGGCCTGGTCAATGTCCAACAGCTGTTCGCGCCGGGCCTGTTCGTGCTGCACGGCGAGGCGCGCGAGGGCGGCGAGCCGTTCCGCGCCCGGATCGAGGAGCGACTGCGGCGCGACACGGCCTGGTCGACCGCCGAGCCACCGCGCGCCCTGCTCGGCGAGGTGGGTCCGGACGACGTGGCGCTGCTCGGCGGGGCCGGCCTCGTTCTGACACGCGCCTAGGCTCATCGCGCGCCCGCCGTCCCGCGCGTGCGGTACCCGTCGGGCCGCGGCACGGCGGCGAGTAGTTCACGCGTGTAGGGGTGCTGCGGGTGCTTGAGTACGTCCTCGGCCGTGCCGCTCTCCACGATCGCGCCGCGGCGCATCACGGCGACGCGGTCGGCGATCTGCTGCACGACGGCCAGATTGTGCGAGACGAACACATAGGTCAGGCCGAGGCGTTGCTGCAGATCGGTGAGCAGGTCGAGGACCTGGGCCTGTACGGAGACGTCGAGCGCGCTGGTCGGCTCGTCCAGGACCACGAGCCCGGGTTCCGGTGCGAGCGCGCGGGCGATGGAGATGCGCTGGCGCTGCCCTCCGGAGAACTCGTGCGGGTAGCGGTCCTGCAGGGCGGGGTCGAGGCCCACCGAGGTGAGCAGCTCGCCGACGCGCTCACGCAGTCGCGGACGCCCGCGCCGGCCGCGGTAGTCGGGGTGGTGGGTGACCAGGGGTTCGCCGATCACATCGGTGATGCGGAAACGCGGGTTCATGCTGGAGTACGGATCCTGGAGCACCACTTGCATCCGGGCGCGGGCCCGGCGCAGTTCGGCGGCGGGGAGCGCCGCCAGGTCGCGGCCTTCCAGGAGGACGGTGCCCGCGGTCGGTTCGAGCAGGGCGAGCAGCAGCCGGGTCAGGGTGGTCTTGCCGGATCCGGACTCCCCCACCAGGGCAAGGGTTTCGCCCTCGGTGACGGTGAGCGAGATGTCGTCGACCGCGACGGTGGCTGCGTCCCCGGTGCCGAACTCCTTGCGCAGACCGTTCAGTTCGAGCAGCGTCGTGCCGGCTCCGGCCGTCGCCGTACCGGCTCCTGTGGTCGTCATGCCGACTCCAGTCGGGGTGTGGCGGCGAGCAGGCGCCGGGTGTAGTCCTGTTCGGGGTTCTCGAAGACATCGGCGACGGCGCCGGTCTCCACGACCTGGCCGTGGTGCATGACCACGACCCGGTCGGCGGTCTCGGCGACGACCCCGAGGTCGTGGGTGATCAGGACGACGGCCATGCCGTGCCGGTCGCGCAGTTCGTCGAGGAGTTCGAGGATCTGGCGCTGCACGGTGACGTCGAGTGCGGTGGTCGGTTCGTCGGCGATGAGGATGCGGGGGCGGCCCACCAACGCCGTGGCGATCATGACGCGTTGGCGGAGTCCGCCGGAGAGCTCGTGCGGGTACTGCCGTGCTCGGCGCTCGGGTTCCGGGATGCCGACCTCGTCGAGGGCGCGTACCGCTTCGGCGCGGGCCTCGGCGCGGGTGGCGCCGCGGTGCCGGCGGAGCACCTCGGCGACCTGGTTGCCGACCCGCTGCAGCGGGTCGAGGCTGGTCATCGGGTCCTGGAAGACCATGGCGACGTCGTTGCCGCGCACCTCGCGCAGCTCCTTCTCGGGCAGGGCGAGCAGGTCGCGTCCGTCGAGCACAACCCGTCCCGCGGTGTATTCGCAGGGCGGCTCGGGGTTGAGCCGAAGGACGGAGAGCATGGTGGCGGACTTGCCGCTGCCGGATTCGCCGACCACGGCGAGGGTCTCGCCCGCATGCAGGTCGAGGCCCACGCCCCGTACGGCGTGCACGGTCCCCGAACCGAGCCGGAAGTCGATACTGAGGTCCTCGATCCGCAGCAGCGGGTCGGCGGTGGCCATCTCCTGCGGTGACTGGTTCGTCTGCGGTGTCCGGTTCATCGGCGGTACGCCTTAGGGTCTGCGACGTCGCGCAGGGCGTCGCCGGTGATGTTGATGGCGAGGGAGGTGAGCATCAGGGCGAGTCCGGGGAAGACGGCCACCCACCAGGCGGTGCCGAGGTACAGCTGTCCGTCGGCGAGCATGGCGCCCCAGGTGACGATCTCCTTGGGCACGCCGAGTCCGAGGTAGCTGAGCGAGGCCTCGGCGACGATGGCGGCGGCGATGTGCAGAGTGCCGATGGTGGCGAGCGGCGCGGTGACATTGGGCAGCAGATGGCGCCGCAGGATGGTGCCGTCCTTCACCCCGGTCGCCCGAGCCTGGGTGATGTAGTCCCGCGACCGCAGCGAGAGCACCTCGGCGCGTACGACACGGGCGTACGAGACCCAGCCGGTGAAGCCGAGTACGAGCACCACGTTCCACAGGCCCGAGCCGAGGAAGCCGACGATGGCGAGGGCCAAGAGGAGTGAGGGAAAGGCGAGTTGGATGTCGGCGGCGCGCATCAGGAGGCGGTCGAAGCGGCCGCCGCGGAAGCCGGCGAACAGTCCGCAGGCCGCTCCGACGACCCCGGCGAGCAGGGCCGCGCAGATCCCCACGAGCAGCGAGATCCGCGCACCGTGGATCACCCGGGAGAGCAGGTCGCGGCCGAGCTGATCGGTGCCGAGCAGGTGGCTCGCGGAGCCGCCGTCCTGCCAGGCCGGGGGCTTGAGGCGGACCAGCAGATTCTGCGCGGCCGGGTCGTACGGGGCGAGCCAGGGCGCGAGGAGCGCGGCCACGGCCATCAGGACGAGCACGCCGAGGGCGACGGCGGCCAGGCGGTTGCGGAGCAGGACGCGCAGGGCGCCGGTGCGGGCCGAGTGCGTGACCGTCTCGGGGGCGGTGGGCGACGGTTCGGTGGTGGGTGTGGTGGTCATCGCTGGGCCCGCACTCTCGGGTCGAGGAGGCTGTAGGACAGGTCGACGAGCAGATTGACGAGGACGAAGGCGGCGGCGAAGAACAGCACGGCGGCCTGCACCATCGGGAAGTCGCGGTCCGAGATCGCCTGTACGGTGAGCCGCCCGATGCCCGGCCAGGAGAAGACCTGCTCGGTGAGGATGGCGCCGCCGAGCAGCCCGCCGAACTCGAGGCCGATCACGGTGATGGTGGGCAGGGCGGCGTTGCGAAGCCCGTGGGCCAGGACGACCGCTCCGGGTGCGAGGCCCTTGGCTCGTGCGGTGCGGATGTGGTCGGAGCCGAGCACGTCGATCAGTGAGGAGCGCAGGAGTCTGGCGATCACCGCCACCGAGTACACGGCCAAGGTGATGGCGGGCAGCACCAGATGGGCGAAGGTCCCGTACCCGGAGGCGGGCAGCGCGCCCAACTGCACGGAGAACACCAGGATCAGCAGGATCCCGATCCAGAACGGCGGCGTGGACTGACCGAGCAGGACGGCCGTCATCACCGAGGTGTCACCCGCGCGGCCGCGCCGCATGGCGGCGTAGATCCCGGCCGGGATCGCGATCAGGAGGGTGATCACCATGGCGCCGAAGGCGAGTTCCAGGGTGGCGGGCAGCCGCTCCCCGATGACGTCCGCGACGGGGCGGCCGTACACGAGCGAGTCACCGAGGTCGAAGCGGACCAGGCCCCACAGATAGTCGCCGTACTGGGCGATCAGCGGTTGGTCCAGGCCGAGTTGGGCGCGCAGGGTGTGCTCCTGGGCGGCCGTGGCATCGGGCGGGAGCAGCTGCTTCACCGGATCGCCGGAGAGCCGTACGAGCAGGAAGGCGAGGGTGGCGACGGCGAAGAGCACGCCGATCGCGGTGCCGAGACGGGCGGCGACCTGCCGCAGCAGCGGCGCCGCGGTGCTGCGGGTCATCGGGAAACCTCCGCGCTCTCCATGGCGAGGGCGCCGTTGATGATCGGGGTCCAGTGGGCGCGGGTGGTGCGCGCCAGGATGATGTCCTGCTGGTAGAGGGAGACGAAGGGCGCCTCGTCGAGCATGAGTTGCTGCAGTTCGCTGAACGCCTTGGCGCGCTTCTCGGGGCTGACCGACAGTTCCTCGGCGTCGATGAGGTCGTCGGCGCGGTCCGAGGTCCAGCGGCTCTGGCGGCGGTCGCTGCGCACGTTCGACTGGAGCATGCTGCTGCCGTCGAGGGTCCACACCGAGCTGGCGGCCAGATAGAGCGGACCGAGGGCGCGCCGGTTGTCGGAGGTGAGCCGGGAGGCGTATGTGCCGGGGTCGAGGAGTTCGACGCGGGCGCGGATGCCGGCCCGGTCGAGCAGTCCGGAGATGGCCTCGGCGACCTGGGCGTCGGTGTTGGAGGCGGTGAGGGTGGTGGTGAAACCGTCGGGGTGCCCGGCCTCGGCGAGCAGTCGCCTGGCGGTGCGCACGGAGCGGCGGTACGGCTTGACGGATGCGTCGAAGCCGAAGGTGCCGTGCGGGACCATGGCGGGCACCTCGCGTGCCTTGCCGTCCAGGACCGCGTCGATCAGCAGGGGCACGTCGACGGCGTGGTTGAGGGCCTGGCGCACCCGGCGGTCGCGCAGCGGGCCGGACTCGGTGTCGAGGTTCAGGTAGGCGGCGCGGGTGCCGGGATGGTTCTCAAGCTCCACGCCCGCGTAGCCGGAGAGTTGGCGCGCGGCGTCCGGGGTGAGGCCGGTGACCAGGTCGACCTCGCCGCTCTGCAGGGCCGCGAGCGAGGACGCGGGGTTGGGCAGCGGGCGGAAGACCAGCTCCCGGACGTTCGGGGTGCCGTGGAAGTGGCCGGGGTGCCTGCGCATGCGCAGCTCGCGGTCGCGAAGCCAGGAGACGAAGCGGAACGGGCCGGTACCGACGGGCTTGCGGGCGAAGGCGGCGTCGCCGACCTCGGCGATGTACCCGGGCGGCACGATCACGCCGCCGAACAGCGAGAGCTTGTCGGGCAGTATCGGGTCGTGCTGGGTCGTGTGGATGTCCACGGTGTGCTCGTCGACGACGGACACGCTCTTCACGTACCGCAGTTCGACGATCGGTGAGCGGGTGGCCGGGTCCAGAATCCGCTCGATGCTGAACTTGACGGCGGCCGCGTCGCACCGCTCCCCGTTGTGGAAGCGCACACCGCGCCGCAGCTTGAAACGCCAGGCGGTGGGTGAGCGCACCTGCCAGCTCAGGGCGAGGCGCGGGGCGAGCCGGCCGCGGGTGTCGCGTGCGGTGAGGGTGTCGAAGATGTTGATCAGGACGTTCATGGTGATCATGTCGCCCTGTTTGTGCGGATCGAGGGTCGAGGGATCCTCGGTCTGCGCCACCCGCAGCTCCCCGCCGCTCGGGGCTCCCGCCGCGGTCCCGCAGCCGGTGAGCACCGCGGGCAGGGCGAGGGCAGGCACCGCAAGTCCCCCGAGCCGCAAGGCCCCACGACGTGACATGACTGGATGGGTCACGCGCCACGCACCCTTCATGAGTTCCATCGAACTGTACGGACGTTCCGTTCACCGGAACGCGGTTGGGTTAAGCTAAGCGACATGACGAAGGCGGTCAACACCCGGACGGGCCTCGAGATCGGCGCCAAAGGCCCCGTCGACAAGGCGCTCGAGCTGCTCGACGCCCTGGTGCAGCCGGACGGCCCGCACCGGCTCGCGGACCTCGCGGCCCACACCGGCCTGCCCAAACCGACGGTCCACCGGCTCCTCGGCACCCTGGCGGCGAACGGCTTCGCCACCGCCCTGGCCGGCGGCCGCTACCGGGCGGGCCCCAGGCTCCTCGGCCTCGCGGCGACCGCCCTGGCGGACAGCCCCGAGCTGCGCCTGGCCCGCCCCGTGCTCGCCGATCTCCGGCTGCGCACGGGCCAGTTGGCGCACTATTCGGTGCGCGACGGGGACACCGCCGTGCATCTGGCCCAGTCCGAACCCGCGGACACCTACCGGATCCCGCTGCGGGCGGGCGGCGTCGTCCCGCTGCACTCCAGCGCGGTGGGCCTGGCGATGCTCTCGGCGCTCCCGCCCGAGGAGGTCACGGCGGCACTCGACAGCACCCCGCTCCCCGCGGTGACGCCGCACACCATCACCGACCCCGAGGCCGTACGAGCAGCACTCGACGACGTACGCATCCAGGGCTTCGCGGTCGACGACGAGTACACCGAGCCCGATGTGCGCGCCGTCGCGGCACCGGTGCTCGGCGCGGACGGCCTGCCGGTGGGAGCGATCGGCATCATCGGCCCGACCTTCACCCTGGACGACGCGGGCGTGGCCCTGTACGGCCCGATGGTGCGCGCCGCGGCAGGACTCATCTCGCCGTCGAACGGCGGGAGTTCACCGATCGGCCTGGTGCAGTGATGAGCGCACTCGAGGAACTGCTCGCCGAGGCACAGCGCCACCGGATCTTCTCCGCGGCCGCCTGGTCGGTGAGCACCGCGGACAGCACGCTCGACGCCGGCCACATGGGCACCCGGCACTGGGGCGGACCCGAGCTGGACGGCACCGAGCTCTGGGACCTGGCATCGGTGACGAAACCGGTGGTGGGCCTCGCCGTCCTCGTACTGGTCGAGAAGGGCGCCCTGGCCCTCACCGACCAGTTGGGCGAGCTGCTGCCCGGGTACGGCGACACGGACAAGGCGCCCATCACGGTGGGCCAACTCCTCGCGCACACCTCGGGGTTGCCGGGCGGCACGCCGCTGTACCGCACCGCACCCACCCGCCCTGAGCTGCTCGAGGCCGTGCGCACTCTGCCGCTCCGCGCCGAACCGGGCACGGCAGTGGAGTACTCGTCCGCCGGATTCATCCTGCTCGGCCTGCTCGCGGAGGCTGCGGGCGGCAGGTCACTGGACGCACTGGTCGCTCAACTCGTGGCCGAGCCACTGGGATTGACGGGTCTCACCTTCCGCCCGGACGCCGTGGCACAGGCGAGTGCGGTGTCCACCGAGTACTGCACCTGGCGCGATCACCTGGTCACCGGCGAGGTGCACGACGAGAACGCGGTGGTGCTCGGCGGCATCGCGGGCCACGCCGGGCTCTTCGCCCCGCTCGCCGACCTGACCCGCCTGGGCCGGGCGCTGCTGCGCGGCGGCGACGGCATCCTCGGACCGGCCGCCTTCGCGGAGATGACGCGCTGCCACACGGACGGGCTCGCACTGCGCCGGGGCCTCGGCTGGCAGGGCCTCGACCGGGTCGCCTCACCGGTGGGTGCCGCGCCGGGTCCTGACTCGTACGGGCACACCGGGTTCACCGGGACGAGCCTGTGGGTGGATCCGGGCGCCGGGCTCAGTTGCGTACTGCTCACCAACCGGGTGCATCCACGCCGGGACGGCCGCCGGTTCCCTGCCGTCCGGCGGGCGTTCCACCATCGTGCGGCGCGACTCGGAGGCGGCACACCTGCGCCATGAGGTTCCACGATCGGTCGCGGGACGGTCCAATCCGGCCTGACAGGAACGGAGTTGGGTAGCGGCCAGTCATGAATCCGGGTAGCGGTCAGTCATGAAACGCCGAGTGTTCCTGCGGGGCGCGGCGGGAGCCGGCTCGGGCGCGCTCCTCGGCACAGCAGCCCTGTCCGCCTGCACGGTCGAGGGCCGCGCACCGGGCGGCGGCGCCGATGAGCCCGGTTCCGAGGCCGGAGGCCGTCCGCGCAAGGACCCCACCGTGCTTGCCGTGAAGATCGACAACGCCCCCGCGGCGCGCCCGCACACCGGGCTCGCGGAGGCCGACATCATCCATGTCGAGCAGGTCGAGTCGGGACTG
The DNA here is from genome assembly GCF_003429565.1 of Streptomyces triticagri. GTDB lineage: Bacteria > Actinomycetota > Actinomycetes > Streptomycetales > Streptomycetaceae > Streptomyces > Streptomyces triticagri. Next base: position 33,713 of record NZ_QUAK01000020.1, on the reverse strand, counting down.
AGCCGGCTGCTCGCGGTCTATGCGGCGGCGGGCCGGCTGCCGAAGGCCATCGGCCCGGTGCGCAGCGCCCGCGAGACGGACCTGGCTCTCCTCAGGCAGTACGGAGAGCCGGTACTGGCCTACTCCGGGGCGCAGTCGAAGCTGGAGCCGCTGATCGACGCCGCGCCACTGCATCCGCACACTCCGGAGTCGACCGGCAAGGCGTTCTACCGCGGCACCGACCGGCCGGCCCCGCACAACCTGTATCTGCGCCCGCGGGAGCTGGACCCGGAGCCGGATGCCGGGCGCCTCACCGCGTACGGCATCCGCTTCGGCGCCGCGCCGGCCGGTGGGAAGGGCCGGCCGAGCCACACCGTGCGCTTCCCGTCCGCCCGTTTCGAGTTCACCTGGTCCTCGGCGGAGCGGCACTGGCAGGTCTCGATGGACGGCGGCAGATCTCCGCACACCCCGGCCTCGGTGCTCGTCCAGTACACCCGTGTCCGGTCGTCCGGCTTCAAGGACCGGTGGGGCAATGTCTCGCCGTACACCGAGACCACCGGGTCCGGCCAGGTGCTGCTGCTGCGCGAGGGCCGCGCCCACGACGGCCGCTGGAGCAGAACGGACGAGCAGGCGACGACCCGGTACACGGATGCGGAAGGCCGCGAAATGGCCTTCCCGCAAGGACAGATCTGGGTGGTCTACGTACGGCAGTGAGTGCGTGCGCCGCGTGCGCGGGTGAGTACGGTGGGCGTCCTTGGACCGTCACACCCCAGGAGGTGCTCCCCATGGCGGACGACGAGGTGATGACCGGCGGCGAGAAGGAGAGTCTGCGGGCCGGTCTGGACCGCCACCGTGACGTGGTGCTCTGGAAGCTGCGCGGGCTCGACGACGAGCAGCTGCGCCGACCGCTGACCCCCACCGGGACCAATCTGCTCGGCCTGGTGAAGCATCTGGCGTGCTGCGAGTACGGCTGGTTCTGTCTGGCCTTCGACCGCCCCGCGGAGCCGCTGCCGGTGGAGGAGGACGCGGACTTCCGGGCCGGGCCCGAGGAGAGCACCGAGGACATCCTCGCCTTCTATGCTCGCGCACGGGCCGCCGCGGACCGCACCATCGATGCACTCGAGCCGGAGGATCTGGGTGAGTTCCCGGGCGGCACCGTGTCGTTGCGCTGGGTGCTGATCCATATGATCGAGGAGACCGCACGGCACACCGGCCACATGGACATCATCAGGGAGCTGATCGACGGCTCGACGGGCGACTTCCCGCAGGCGTGAGGGGCACAACACTTCGCCCGTCACACGCCCTGACTCAGCCCCCGAACGGCGCTTCCTGCCTCCCCTGCCCGACACCGGGGACCACCAGGAGGGAACCGGCCGGCCCGGACGGATCGCCGAGTCCGGTCCGTGCGGTGGTGACGTACAGATCGCGCAGCCCGTCCCCGCCGAAGGCGCAGGACGTCGGCCGCTGCACCGGCAGTGGGATCGTCCGGTCGAGCCGGCCGTCCGGCGTGTATCTGCGCACGGCGCCGCCGTCCCAGAAGGCGACCCATACGCAGCCCTCCGCGTCGACACACAGCCCGTCGGGCAGCCCCGAGCCGGGCGGCACGGTCACGAACGGCCGTCTGCCGCTCGCCCGTTGGGTGCCGGGGTCGAAGTCGAGCACGTCCACCCGCAGGGTCGGTGTGTCGACGTAGTACATCCGGCGTCCGTCCGGGCTCCAGCCCGTGCCGTTGCTGACCGTGACCCCGGTGAGCTGCTCGGTGGCGGTGCCGTCGGGGGCGATCCGGGTGACGTTCCCGCCGCCGGGGCGTTCGTCGTAGTACATGGTGCCCGCCCACAGGGCGCCGTCCGGGGCGACCATCGCCTCGTTCCCGCGGCGGCCAGGGACCGGGTCGTGATGCAGCCAGCGGAAGGACCCGTCGGCTGCGTAACGGGCCACACCGTCCCGGAGGTTGACCACCAGGCCGCCCGCTGCGCAGGGCTTGGCCGCGCCGACGTGCTGCTCGGTGGCGAGCACCGTACGGCGGCCGGTGTCCGGTTCGTACCCGTGCACCCGGGAGCCCAGGATGTCCACCCAGATCAGCCGCCGGCCGGCCGGGTCCCAGGTGGGGCCCTCGCCGAGTTCGGCCCGAGCGCGGACGGCGACCTCGGCGCGGGCCGCGCCCACCACCCTCACTGCGCGCCCAGGTGGCCGAGGCGCCCGGACAGCTCTCCGGCGCCCTTGAGGGCGAGCTCCGCGAGCTCCTGCTCCCGTGCGTCGCTCCAGCGGATCATCGGCACCGAGATGGACAGGGCGGCGACCACCCGGCCCGTCCGGTCGCGCACCGGGGCGGCGACACAGCTCACGTCCGGGTTGGACTCGCGGTGCTCGACGGCCACACCACGCTGCCGGACGGTGTCGAGTGCCGTGCGCAGCTCGACCGGCTCGGTGATGCTGTGCGGGGTCATCGCGGTGAGTTCGAGATCCGCGAGTCGCGCCTCGAGCTCCGTCCCGGGGAGCGAGGCGAGCAGCATCTTGCCGACCGAGGTGCAGTGTGCGGGCAGCCGGCGGCCGGCCGCCGAGACCATCCGGACCGCGTGGGTGGAGTCCACTTTGGCGATGTAGATGACGTCGGTGCCTTCGAGTATCGCCACATGCACCGTCTCGTCGCAGGTCCGGGCCACCTCGGTGGCGACCTGCCGGCCCTCCGCGGAGAGGTCGAGGTCCTCCGCGTACCGGCTGCCCAGCTGATACGTGCGGACGCCGAGGCGGTAGCGGCCGGGCCGGGAGGGCACCGGCGCCAGGTAGGAGCGCGCGGTGAGTGTGGCGATCAACTCGTGCACGGTGGTGCGGGGCAGGCCCAGGCTTCGGGTGACCTCGGGTGCGGAGAGCGTGCCGTCGCCTTCCAGGAAGAGTTCCAGTATGTCGAGCGATCTGGTGACCGCCGGGACGAGTCGCGCCATCGCCGCCCTCCGCCTTGCGTCGTCTTCGTCGGGTCGTGCCATATGTTCGAAATTCCGGTCGTCGACCGGCATCGCGAACACAGGCTAAGCGTCCGGCACTTCACCCGGCAATGCCCGTACGGACCCGGTCCGCGCCGTCGATGCGCACCGCCCGGCCGGTGCGTCACCCCGAACACCCCCATTGACACTGCTCCCGGCCCCTGATTACGGTCACGCCACCATTTCGAACGTGTGACGAAATCTCGAACAATCCGCTCGTGGACGAGCCCGCGCCGAGCGCGCCCGCCTCCACCGGACCGAGGGGCAACTTCCTTGCGCATCACGGGAATCAGCACGCACGTCGTCGGGACGCCCTGGCGCAATCTCACCTACGTCCAGGTCCACACCGACGAGGGCCTCACCGGCGTGGGCGAGACCCGCATGCTCGGTCACACCGACGCCCTGATCGGCTATCTGCGCGAGGCCGAGGCCAACCACCTGCTCGGCAGTGACCCGTTCGCCGTCGAGGACCTGGTCCGCAGGATGAAGTACGGCGACTACGGGCGGGCCGGCGAGATCGTGATGTCCGGCATCGCCTGTGTGGAGACGGCCTGTTGGGACATCAAGGGCAAGGCCCTCGGCGTACCGGTGTGGCAGCTGCTCGGCGGCCGGGTGACCGACCGGGTCAAGGCGTACGCCAACGGCTGGTACACCACGGAGCGGACGCCCGAGGCGTACCACGAGGCGGCGCGGGCCGTGCTGGCCCGTGGCTACCGCGCCCTGAAGATCGACCCGTTCGGTACCGGCAGCATGGAGCTCGACCCGGCCGGCACCCGGTATGCCGTCTCCCTGATCGAGGCCGTACGGGACGCCGTCGGCCCGGACACGGAGCTGATGCTGGAGATGCACGGGCGGTTCAGCCCCGCCACCGCGGTGCGCCTGGCCCGGGAGTTCGCGCCGTTCGCACCCGCCTGGCTGGAGGAGCCGGTGCCGCCGGAGAACCTGAAGGCGCTCGGCAAGGTGGCCCAGCAGGTCGAGATCCCGGTCGCGACCGGTGAACGCATCCACGACCGCATCGAGTTCCGCGAGCTCTTCGAGTCCCAGGCCGCCGACATCATCCAGCCCGATGTGGGTCATATCGGCGGCATCCTGGAGACCCGCAAGCTGGCGGCCACCGCCGAGACCCACTACGTACTCGTCGCGCCGCACAATGTGGGCGGTTCGGTCCTGACCGCGGCATCTCTCCAAGTGGCCGCCTGCACACCGAACTTCAAGATCCTGGAGCACTTCAACGATTTCGCCGACGCCGAGATCAAGAAGGTGGTCAAGGGCGCGCCCGAGGTGGTGGACGGATACTTCCGGCTTCCCGAAGGCCCGGGCCTGGGCGTCGAGTTCGATGCGGACGCGGCGGCCGAGTTCCCCCAGCAGCAGGCCCGTTTCGACCTGTGGGCCGAGGGCTGGGAGAAGAGGTCTCCGAAGTGAGCGCGGACGCTGCGTCCTTGACGAGCCGTTCGATCGTGGTCGGCCGTCCCGGCAGCCATCGCCTCATCCGCCGGCCGCTCCCCGAGCCCGGGCCCGGCGAGGTCCGCCTGCGCGTCGCGGCCGCGGGCATCTGCATGAGCGACCGCGAACTCTACGACGGCCGCAGGGCCCCCGGCTATGTCCGCTACCCCGTGGTCCCGGGGCACGAGTGGTCCGGGACGGTCGAGGCCGCCGGCGCGGGTGTGTCCACGGCCCTGATCGGCCGCAAGGCCGTCGCCGAGGGCTTCCGCGCCTGCGGGGTGTGCGCGCGCTGCCGGCACGGCGAGACGAGCCTGTGCACCGGCGGGTACGCGGAGACCGGATTCACCGAGCCCGGCGCGTTTGCCGACCATGTGGTGGTGCCCGCCCGCCTGCTGCATCTGCTCGACGACGCCGCGGACCTGCGGGCGGCGGCGCTCCTGGAGCCGGCGGCGGTGGTCGCGGGTGCGGTCACGGCCGGAGCGCCGGTGCCCGGCGAGCGGATCGCGGTGGTCGGCGCCGGCACCCTCGGGCTCCTCGCGGTGCAGCTGCTCCGGGCGAGCTCACCCGCCGCGCTCGTCGCCGTCGACCCGCGGGCCGCGCGCGTCGAGCAGGCCGTGTCGTACGGTGCGACACAGGGCCTGGCCCCGGCCGAGGCTGCCGAACTCGCCGCGAGCGAGAGCCTCTTCGACCTGGTGGTGGAGACGGCCGGCGCCCCGGACACCGCCCACGACGCCTGTCTGCTGGCCCGCCGGGGCGGCCGGGTCGTGCTGACCGGCATGTTCGCCGAGGGCGCCAGGGGCATCGACCCGGTGCATCTGTCGCTCAGTCAGCTCACGGTGCGCTCGGTGTTCGGCGCCTCCTCGTCGGCCTGGGCCGATGCCGTCCGCGCCTTCGGCCTCGGCCTGCTCGAACCGGCCGGCCTCATCACCCACGAGTTCCCGCTGGAGCGCTACGAGGCCGCGGTCGCCCTGGTCGGCAGCGGTGATCCGGCGGTGGGCAAGGTGCTGCTCCGGCCCTGAACGCACACTGTCCGCACCCCGTCCCCATGCCGCGACACCCCGCACCGATCGACCTCTAGGAGCCCCGTGTCCGCCTCCTCCAGCGCAGCAGCACGCCGTCCCGGCGCCGAAGCGCTCGCCCGCATCGGCCTCCCCACCCCGGCCCCCGACCCGGCCGACGCCTCCCCGCACGCGTTCCCCGACGGCGGCAGCTGGCGCACCGAGATCCCCTCCGTGGAGGGCCCGGAGGCGCTGGCCACGGTGCTCGGGGAGAGCGCGCGCCTCGACGTGCCCGTCCACCGGATCAGTCAGGGCAGCGGCATCTGGATGCTGACCGACGCGGAGATCACCGAGATGGTCGCGGCCTGCGCCGAACAGGACGTCGAGCTCTGCCTGTTCACCGGCCCGCGCGGCACCTGGGACACGGGCGCCGCGACCCGTAGCGACTCCGGCGGCGGCGGACTGCGGGCTCGGGGGCACGACGCGCTGGCCGGCTGTGTCGAGGACGCGCTGCGCGCCACCGAACTCGGCGTGCGCTGCCTCCTCGTGGCCGACGAGGGCGTCCTGTGGACGCTGCACCGGCTGCGTACGGACGGCGTCCTGCCGGCCGACACCACCCTGAAGGTCTCGGCCCTGATCGGCCCGGTGAACCCGGCCTCGTACGGCGTCTTCGAGCGTCTCGGCGCCGACTCGGTGAATGTGCCCTCCGATCTGACGCTGTCCCAGCTCACCGAGATCCGCCGCCGGAGCGCGGCTCCGATGGACTTCTATGTGGAGGCGCCGGACGACCTCGGCGGCTTTGTACGGATGTACGAGGTGGCCGAACTGATCCGGCGCGGTGCGCCGGTCTATCTGAAGTTCGGCCTCAGCAGGGCGCAGGGCATCTATCCGTACGGTGCCCATCTGCGTGACCATGCCCTGGCGACCGCGCGCGAGCGGGTGCGCCGCGGCCGGCTGGTGCTCGATCTGCTGGCCCGGCACGGGGCCGACGGCGGCATGTCGCCCCTGGGTGCGCGGCTGCCGGGTGCGCTGCGGCGCTTCCCTGCCGAGGCCTGAGCACGCGGATCCGATCAACTGCCACCGCCAGGCAGCTAGTTGGCGCGCGGCACCACGGATCGTCCACCTCTGCCTGCCGGTCCACCTGCCGCGCCGCCGACCGGGTGGATCGGGCCGGAACGAGTGAACGTCGCCGGGTGGATGGCGGCTTCCCGATTCGGGCGCCCGCGCGCGAGGCATGTGTGCGCCAGCCATGTCCTCGGGGGGCCGACGGAGGCGTATGTGATGACCATCAGGAATGTGACCCGGGCCGTACGGAAGCCGCACCGCACGCTGCGGCGCACCACCGTGCCCGCCCTGGTCGCGGCGGGCGCCCTGACGCTGGGCGCGGCCTACGGCAGTTGCTCGGTGAGTGCGGCCGAGGCGCCGCAGGAGAAGTCCCCGTACACGGGGGTCGAGGCGCCGCAGAGCGGTGTCCTGGCGGTGAAGTTCGACAACGCACGCGGCGCCCGTCCCCACCACGGCCTGAACAAGGCCGACATCGTGTACGTCGAGAAGGTCGAGGGGGGCATGAGCCGCCTGATGGGCGTGTACAGCGGCCGGCAGCCCGACAGTGTCGGTCCGGTGCGCAGCGCCCGCGAGTCGGACGTGGAGCTGCTGCGGCAGTTCGGGCGGCCCGCGCTCGCGTACTCCGGTGTGCGCAGCGAGCTCAACAAGGTGCTGCGGGACTCGCCATTGTACGACCGCGCCCACGGCAGCGTCCCGAGTGCCTACTTCCGCAAGTCGGGCCGGCAGGCACCGCACAATCTGTTCGTCCGGCCGCAGGCGATTCTCGAGTCGGCGCCGAACGCCGACAAGCCGGCCGACATCGGCTTCCGCTTCGGAGCGGCCCCGGCCGGCGGCTCCCCGGCCACCGAGCGCACCGTCCGGTACTCCGCGGCGAGCCACACCTTCCGCTGGTCGCCGGCCGCCGAGCGCTGGAAGGTGTCGTTCGACGGGTCGGCGGCGATGCAGACCAACGGCAGGCAGATGGCCCCCCGCACGGTCGTCATCCAGCACGTGGACATGCCGCCGTCCAAGTACAAGGACGTCAACGGCTCGGTGACGCCGTACATCAAGACCGTCGGCAGCGGCCGAGCGACGGTCCTGCGCGACGGCAAGGCCTACGAGACGCGGTGGCAGCGGCCATCGGCGGAGTCGGGGACGACGTTCACGCTCTCCGACGGCGAGCGCATGCCCTTCGCGCCCGGCCAGGTCTGGGTGGTGTACGCCGACCGCTGACCCACGGCTGCCACCTCCCGGGCGCCGCCCCGCCCACTGCCGCGTGGGGCGGCGCCTTTACCGTGAGGACGTACGACCGCCAGGCGCACGCACACTCGCCCCGGGCGCCCGTCCGGTGGAGGACGGCCCGGCCGGGAGCCGCAGTCCGGGAGATCCGTATGCATGCCATGCCCGAACCACCCGCCGTGCGCCTGCAGTTGGTGCCCGGCGCCGCCGACTCCCCCGTCCTGCTGCACCTGCCGCACAGCTCCCGATATCTGCCCGCGGACGTACGCCGGGACATCCTGCTCGACGACACGGCACTCGAGCGCGAGCTCGATCACATCACCGACGCCCATACCGACCGCATCGCCGCACTCGCGGCGGACGCCGTGCCGGCCGCGATCAGGCCGTGGCAGGCGCTCGCCCGCCAGTCCCGGCTCGTGATCGACCCCGAGCGCTTCCCCGACGAACGCGAGGAGATGCGGGCGGTCGGCATGGGCGCCGTCTACACCCACACCACGCACGGTGAACGGCTGCGCGCGAGCGGCTTTGATCCCGCGCCGCTCCTGGATGCCTACTTCCACCCGTACGCGCGGGAGATGACCGAGGCGGTCGAGGAGCGGCTCGCCGCGGCCGGCCGGGCCGTACTGCTCGACGTGCATTCGTATCCGACCGATCCACTGCCCTACGAACTGCACTCGGCAGGCCCTCGGCCGGAGGTGTGCCTGGGCACGGACCCCTTCCACACCGGCCGTCAGCTCCTGGAACAGGCCCGGGACGCCTTCGGGGACTTCGGGACCGGGACCGACAGTCCGTTCGGCGGTACGTATGTGCCGCTGACCCACTACGGCCGCGAGGCGCGGGTGTCGGCACTGATGATCGAGATCCGGCGCGATCAGTACATGAGTGAGCCGGGAGGACCGGCGGGGCCTGGCGTCCAGGGCCTGGCCGACGCCCTCGCGGAGTTGATCCGCGCCGTCTCGTGACGCCCTCCCGCGCACACTTCCCCACTCCCCCGCCTGCACCGCACCCGGAGGCAACGCACGTGACCACGACGATGCACAACTCGGCTCGCCGGCCCACCAATTGGGCGGGGAACGTGGTGTTCTCGGCGACCCGCACGCACCACCCCGAGTCCCTCGATGCGATACGCGCCCTCCTGGCGCACTCCGGCCGGGTCCGGGTACTCGGCTCGGGGCACTCGTTCAGCGACATCGCCGACACCGACGGCGCACTCCTGTCGCTCGATGCGCTGCCCGCCTCGATCGACGTCGACTCGGCCGCCGCCACGGTCCGCGTCGGCGGCGGTGTGCGCTACGCCGAACTGGCCGCCGCCGTCCACGCCGAGGGCCTGGCGCTGCCCAACATGGCCTCGCTGCCGCACATCTCGGTGGCCGGCTCGGTGGCCACCGGAACCCATGGCTCGGGCGACACCAACGGTTCGCTGGCCACCTCGGTACGAGGTCTCGAACTGCTCACCGCCGACGGCGAGTTGCACACCCTGGACCGGGAGCGGGACGGGGACCGCTTCGCCGGGTCCGTGGTGTCGCTGGGCGCGCTCGGCGTCGTCACCGCGCTCACCCTGGACCTGGTCCCGGCCTTCGAGGTACGGCAGGACGTGTTCACGGGACTGCCCCTGGACACGGTCGTCGAGCAGTTCGATGCGCTGACCTCGGCGGCGTACAGCGTGAGCCTGTTCACCGACTGGCGGGCTCCGCGCTTCACCCAGGCCTGGTTCAAGCAGCGGGTGTCCGGGGACGAACACCGCGCGCCGCACATCCCGTGGGCGACTCCGGCGGCACAGCCGATGCATCCGGTGGTGGGCATGCCTCCGGTGCACTGCACCGCGCAGGGCGGGGCAGTCGGGCCGTCACACGAACGAATGCCGCACTTCCGGGCCGAGTTCACCCCCAGCAACGGCGACGAGCTGCAGTCCGAGTACCTCCTCGACCGCCGCCACGCCGCCGATGCGCTACGGGCGGTGGCCGCCCTCGGCGCGGTGCTCGCGCCCGCCCTGCAGGTGTGCGAGGTACGGACCGTCGCGGCGGACGGGCTGTGGCTGAGTCCGGCGTACGGCCGGGACACGGTCGCCCTGCACTTCACCTGGACGTCGGACGCCGGCGCCGTACTGCCGGTGATCACACGGCTCGAGGCCGCACTCGAACCGTGGGCGCCGCGGCCCCACTGGGGCAAGCTCTTCACGCTCGGCGCGCCGGCTCTGCACGAGCGATTCGCCCGCCTCGACGACTTCGCCCGGCTCCGTACCGAGTACGACCCACAGCGCATCTTCGGCAACGCCTTCCTGCGGCGGATCCTCGGCGAAGGGCACACAGGCTGAGGCCGGCCTTGCAAAGTGGAACGGTGCTCCGTATCGTAAATGGAGCACCGTTCCGCTTCATGCTTCCTCCGCAGCCAAAGGACCGGCACACCATGCCCGAGTGGACTTCGACCGCCGACCGCCGACCGCCGACCGCCACCTCCACNTGGACTTCGACCGCCGACCGCCGACCGCCGACCGCCACCTCCACCCGTCCGCCCCGCCAGTGATCTCGGTCAGTCCCCTGACACTGTCCGTGCCCGGCCGCCCGCGGGTTCGTGATCCAGCCCAACCACCTCGGCGCCCCGAGGTTGAGCAATCTGGTCGGCCACCGCCCCGAAGCCCCGCTCTTCTGGCGCTCCCGCGCCGAGGACATGAGCGCCGTACTCGACCGGCTCGACGAGATCGAGCAGGCCGTACCGCAGCTCGCCGGACGGATGGACCGCACCGAGGTCGCGGTCGCCGGACACTCGCTCGGCGGCTTCACCGCCTCACTCCTCCTCGGCGCCCGGATCACCGACCCCGACACCGGCGAAGAAGTCCGCCTGCAGGAGTCCAGGATCACCCAGGGAGTGCTGCTGGCCGCCCCGGGCGGAGGCGGCGACACCTTCGACGGGTTCCGGGCCCACCAGGCGCCGATCCTGCGGACCTTGGACCTCACCACCATGGCCACCCCCGCCCTCGTCGTCGCCGGCGGCAAGGACGACTCCCAGCACTGGACGACCATGGGCCCAAACTGGCACGCCGACGCGTACCGCCTCGCCCCCGGCCCCAAGACCCTGCTGACGGTCCTGGGCGGCGAGCACCTCCTCGGCGCAGTGCAGGGCCACGACAGCATCGAGACGACCGACGGGAGCCCGGACCGCGTCGCGGCGATCGTCGAACTCACCGCGAGCTACCTCCGCACCGCGTTCACGCCCGACGACCGGGCCTGGCACACGGCACAGCAGGCACTCACCACCGGTCCCGGCGCGTTCGGCCGCATCGAAACCAAGCAGTCCGCACACCCCTCGACAAGGAGGACGAGTTCCGTGCCACATCGACAGCACCCCATCGGATCGGGCTTCACGGCCGCGTCCACCGCCGCCGACGTCCTCGCCGGCGCCGACCTGACCGGCACGTACGCGGTCGTCACCGGCGGCCATGCCGGAATCGGCCTGGAGGTGACCCGCGCACTGGCCGAGGCGGGCGCGTCCGTGACCGTGGGCGCACGCGACCCGGAGCGCGCCACGGCCGCGCTGACCGAGGCCGGTCTCGAAGCCGTCGCGGTCGACCGCCTCGACCTGCTCGACCCTGCATCCATCAGCGCCTTCGCCGACCACCGCCTGCAGACCGGCCGCCCGCTCCACGTCCTGGTCAACTGCGCCGCCGCACCGCCCCCGAAGCAGCTCCAACGGGACTCCCGCGGCTACGAGGTGCAGTTCGCGACCAACCATCTGGGCCACTTCCAGCTGACCCTCGCACTGCGCCCCGCGCTCCGCGCCGCCGGCGGTGCACGCGTCGTCAACGTCTCCTCCGGAGCGCAGCGCTTCTCCGACATCCGCTGGGACGACCCGCACTTCCAGCGCGACGAGTACCACCAGGGAGCGGCGTACGCCCAGTCCAAGGTGGCGAACGTGCTCTTCGCCGTGGCGCTGGACCATCGCTGGGCCGAGGAAGGGATTCGCGGGTACGCCGTGCACCCGGGCGTGATCGTCGGCACCGCTCTCAACAGCGCGGCAGGCCGGGACGCACTGCTCGCCGAGGGACTGATCGACGAGTCCGGCCGACCGGTCATCGATCCCGAGCGAGGCAAGAAGACACCCCGACAGGGCGCCGCCACCATCGTGTTCGCAGCGACCAGCCCGCTGCTGACCGGCATCGGCGGCGTCTACCTCAAGGACAACGACATCGCGCCGCTGGACGACGAGGTGAGGCCGGTGACCGCGCACAGCGCCCCCGCCGACGCCGCGTCGCACTCCATCGATCCCGAATCCGCCCAGCGCCTCTGGGAACTGAGTGAGGATCTGCTCAGGTCCTGAACTCCAGCCCTGCACCGGGCAGTTCAGTCGTGACCGGCGCCGTCCCCCGGCCCGCTGTGCAGGGCGCGGTGTTCCTCCGCTGTCGCCTTGGGTACCTGGCGGCCGGGTCCGTACAGGGCTCGGGACAGGCGGGCGCGCAGCAGTTGGGACCGGCGGAAGGTCCGCTCGACGCCGTTGCTGTCCACCCGTGGGCCCAGGTCCAGGGCCTGTGGCTGCTCATGTGCGGTGAGCTTGTGCGCCTGGGCCGGGGTGAGCGGGGTGTGCACCTCGATGTACTCGCCGTTCGGCAGCCGCTTGATCAGCCCCGACTCCAGTCCGTGCAGCGCCTTTTCGCGATCGCGGCGCTGCAGTCCGAGACAGATCCGGTGCGTGACGTAGAAGGCCACGACGGGCACCACGAAGAAACCGATACGGACGAACCAGGTGATGGCGTTGATCGACAGGTGCAGATGGGTGGCCCACAGGTCGTTGCCACCGCCGATCAGGAGCACCCCGTACAGACTCAGCCAGGCGACACCGAGACCGGTACGGACCGGTGCGTTGCGGGGCCGGTCGGCGATGTGGTGTTCGCGTCTGTCCCCGGTGATCCAGGCCTCGATGAACGGATAGGCCCCGATGGCCGCCAGGATCAGCGGGAACAGCGTGAACGGGATGAACACCCCGAGTTGGAGGGTGTGCCCGAGAGCGCTGATCTCCCAGCTGGGCATCACCCGGATCAACCCCTCGGAGAATCCGAGGTACCAGTCGGGTTGGGCCCCGGTGCCCACCAGATCCGCCCGATAGGGCCCGATCGCCCACACCGGGTTGATGGTCGCGACCGCCCCCATGACGGCGAGCACCCCGAAGACCAGGAAGAAGAACCCGCCGGCCTTGGCGATGTACACCGGCACGAAGGGCGCGCCCACCACATTCCGCTCGGTCCGTCCCGGGCCCGCGAACTGGGTGTGCTTGTGGTAGAAGACCAGGATCAGATGGGCCACCACCAGACCCAGCATGATCCCGGGCAACAGCAGTACGTGGACGGCGAAGAGTCTCGGGATGATGTCGGTGCCGGGGAACTCACCGCCGAAGAGGAAGAACGACACATAGGTGCCCACCACCGGGATGGACAGGATCGCACCCTGGGCGAAGCGGATGCCGGTCCCCGAGAGCAGGTCGTCGGGCAGTGAGTAGCCGGTGAGCCCGGTGATCAGGCCGAGGAAGAGCAGGGTCCAGCCGAACACCCAGTTCAGTTCGCGCGGCTTGCGGAAGGCGCCGGTGAAGAACACCCGCATCATGTGCACGAGCATCGCGGCGACGAAGACGAGCGCCGCCCAGTGATGGATCTGCCGGATCAGCAGTCCGCCGCGCACCTCGGTGCTGATGTCGACCGTCGATTCGAAGGCACGGGTCATCTGCACGCCCTGCAGCGGCTCGTACGGTCCGTGGTAGACGACCTCGGAGGCGCTCGGCTCGAAGAACAGGGTCAGATAGACGCCGGTGAGGATGAGGATCAGGAAGCTGTAGAGGCAGATCTCGCCGAACATGAACGACCAGTGATCCGGGAAGATCTTGCGCATATTGGCCTTGGCCATCGCATGCAGTCCGAGGCGGCCGTCGGCCCAGTCGGCCAGGCGCTCCCCGCGTCCCGGCGGTCCGGTGGTCGAGCGGTCGTCCCCGGTGCGTTCGGCCTTCCCGGTTCCACTCATGGGACCCCCTCCACGTATCAGCGTAATGTGCCGCCGCCTGCCTCCGACAGAAGGGGGACGAGTGGATCAGCGCCGTCCGTGACATCCGCACACTGCACAAGAACCCACACTGTCGGACACAGCTTCGTACGGAACCATTGACACCCCACCATCGGGCTGCATAGCGTCACGCCACCATTTCGAACGTGTGACGAAATTTCGAACGACCGAGGGGCAACTGCCGTGCGTCTCCAGGGGGTTCGGCCGCCGCGCGGCAGCCGCGGCCGCCGGCGTGAAGCTCGGCTCACCTCCACCCCGGCGCACCTGCCGCATCGCCGCATCCCCGTTCCGGAAGAGGACCGACCCATGTCCACCCGCACTACCGTCCCCCGCCCCGCCCGGGCCCGCCGGCTCGCGGTCGCGGCCACCACGGCCGCGCTGCTCGCCGCCTCGGTCACCGCCTGCGGCCAGGAGGCACGCGGCGGCAGCCGCTACCAGCCGGACGACGGCAAGGGCAGCACCATCGGCATCGCCATGCCCACCAAGTCGTCGGAGCGCTGGATCGCCGACGGCAAGAACATGGCCCAACAGTTCCAGAAGGCCGGCTACAAGACCGACCTGCAGTTCGGCGACGACAAGGTGGAGAACCAGGTCGCACAGATCGAGAACATGATCACCAAGGGTCGCAGTCTCCTGGTGGTCGCCGCGATCGACGGCAGCGCACTCACCGAGGTGATGCAGCGTGCCGCGGACGCCGGCATCCCGGTGATCTCCTACGACCGCCTCATCCTCGGCTCCGAACACGTCGACTACTACGCCTCGTTCGACAATGAGCGGGTCGGCGAACTGCAGGCGAACTACATCATCGACCAGCTGAAGCTCGGAAAGCCCGACGACGACTCCGACGACTCGTACAACATCGAGCTGTTCGCCGGCTCCCACGACGACAACAACACCCAGTTCTTCTGGAAGGGCGCGATGAAGGTCCTGCGCCCGTACTTCGACAGCGGTCAATTGGTCGTCCGCAGCAAGCAGACGAAGATGAGCCAGGCGACCACGCTGCGCTGGGACGGCGGCACCGCGCAGAAGCGGATGGACGACCTGATCAGCAAGAACTACGGCGACAAGAAGGTCCACGCGGTCCTCTCGCCGTACGACGGCATCTCGATCGGTGTCATCTCCGCGCTGAAGAGCGCCGGTTACACCAACAAGGACCTCCCGGTCGTCACCGGACAGGACGCGGAGCTGGCCTCCGTGAAGTCGATCATCCGCGGCGAGCAGACCCAGACCGTGTTCAAGGACACCCGCAAACTCGCCGCCCAGGCGGTGCAGATGGGTGACGCGGTACTCACGGACAAGAAGCCGCAGGTGAACAACACCAAGGACTACGACAACGGCAAGCGGGTCGTGCCGGCGTATCTGCTCAAGCCGGTGAGTGTCGACAAGAAGAACACCGATCTGCTCGTGAAAGAGGGCTACTTCACCGCGGGACAGCTCAAGTGAGCGCCGTGGAGGAGAGGGTGCCGACGACCCCGGGAAGCGGCCGTCCGGTGCTCGAGATGCGCGGCATCACCAAGACCTTCCCCGGCGTGAAGGCCCTCAGCGACGTCAGTCTGACGGTGCGTCCGGGCGAGATCCACGCGGTCTGCGGCGAGAACGGCGCCGGCAAGTCCACCCTGATGAAGGTGCTCAGCGGCGTGCATCCGCACGGCAGTTACGACGGCGAGATCCGCTTCGAGGACGAGCCGGTCGCCTTCAAGGACATCAGGGCCAGCGAACAGCGCGGCATCGTGATCATCCATCAGGAACTGGCGCTCGTCCCGTACTTGTCGATCGCCGAGAACATCTTCCTGGGCAACGAACAGACCACCGCGCGCGGTCTGGTCGACTGGAACGACACCCTGCGCAAGGCCGGCGAGCTGCTGCGCCGGGTCGGGCTGCCCGAGAAGCCCGGCACCGCGGTCGTCGACATCGCTGTCGGCAAGCAGCAACTGGTCGAGATCGCCAAGGCGTTGGCCAAGAAGGTCAAGCTACTCATCCTGGACGAGCCGACCGCCGCGCTCAACGACGAGGACAGCGCCAAGCTGCTCTCCCTGATCCGCGAACTCCGCGACCAGGGCATCGCGAGCATCATCATCTCCCACAAGCTGAACGAGATCCGCGACATCGCCGACTCGGTCACCATCCTCCGCGACGGCCGCAGCATCGAGACCCTGACGGTCCGTGAAACTCCCTCATCGGAACCGGAGTTGTCGGAGAAACGCATCATCCGCGGCATGGTCGGCCGCGATCTCGACCACCGGTTCCCCGACCGCACGCACTACGAGGGCGCCGACGCCGGCGAGATCGCTCTCGCGGTCGAGGGCTGGACGGTCCGCCATCCGATCGACCACCACCGCAAGGTCGTCGACGACGTGTCACTGACCGTACGGCGCGGTGAGATCGTCGGCATCGCGGGCCTGATGGGCGCGGGACGCACCGAGTTGGCCATGTCGGTCTTCGGCCGCTCCTACGGCCAGTACGTCTCCGGCACGGTCGCCGTCGCCGGCCGTACGGTCGACACCAGGAGCGTGCCGGCCGCGGTGGACGCGGGCATCGCGTACGTCACCGAGGACCGCAAGCGATACGGCCTGAATCTGATCGACAGCATCAAACGCAATGTCTCGCTGCCGTCGCTCCCCGGCATGCTGCGGCACGGTGTCGTCGACGAGCACCACGAGCGCCGGGTCGCCGAGCGCTACCGGCAGAGCATGAACATCAAGGCGCCCACGGTGTACGAGCAGGTGGGGCGGCTCTCCGGCGGCAACCAGCAGAAGGTCGTCCTGAGCAAGTGGATCCACGCCGACCCGGACGTCCTGATCCTCGACGAGCCGACCCGGGGCATCGACGTGGGCGCCAAGTTCGAGATCTACACCGTCATCGACCGGCTGGCGGCCGAGGGCAAGGCGGTGCTCTTCATCTCCTCCGAGCTCCCCGAACTGCTCGGGATGTGCGACCGGATCTACACGATGGCGGAGGGCCGGCTGACCGGTGAGGTCACCCGGGCCGAGGCCGACCAGGAAGTGCTGATGCGCCACATGACCATGAACCGAAGCTGAGGGCCTGCCATGACGACCACCAGTACTCCCCCGCGGGACGAGGCACCCGCCAAGTCCGCCGCGCAGTCGGCCGCTTCGCTGCTGCTGCAGAGCATGCGCAACAACATGCGCCAGTACGGCATGCTGATCGCCCTGGCGCTGATCGTCGTGCTGTTCCAGATATGGACCGACGGCACCCTCCTGCTGCCGAACAACGTCTCCAACCTGATCCAGCAGAACGGCTACATCCTCATCCTGGCCATCGGCATGATGATCGTCATCATCGCCGGGCACATCGATCTGTCCGTCGGCTCCCTGGTCGCCTTCGTGGGCGCCATGTCGGCGGTGATGATCGTCAACCACGATGTGCCCTGGGGCCTGGCACTCGTGCTGTGTCTGCTGATCGGCGCGGTCGCCGGCGCCTGGCAGGGCTTCTTCATCGCGTATGTGGGCATCCCGTCGTTCATCGTCACACTCGCCGGGATGCTGCTGTTCCGCGGTCTCACCCAGATCGTCCTCGAGGGCAAGTCCATCGCCCCGTTCCCCAACGGCTTCCAGAACATCGCCAAGGGCTTCATCCCCGAGATGGGTCCGTACACCCAGTACCACAACCCCACCCTGCTCCTCGGCCTGGCCACCATCGCCTTCCTGCTCGTGCGTGAATGGCGGGACCGCAAGCGGCAGTTGGCGTACGAGCTCGATGTACTGCCGACCGGTCTGTGGGTGACGAAGCTGGTCGCCATGACGGCCGCGGTGGTCGCCTTCACCCTCACCCTTGCGAGCTTCCACGGCGTGCCGGTCGTCATGCTCATCATGTGCGGCCTGCTGCTCGGCCTCGGCTATGTGATGCGCAACGCGGTCGTCGGCCGCCACATCTACGCCCTCGGCGGCAACTCCGCGGCGGCGAAGCTGTCCGGCGTGAAGGACCGGCGGGTCACGTTCCTGGTCTTCGTGAACATGGGCGTCCTCGCCGCACTCGCAGGATGCGTCTACGCGGCACGGCTCAACGCCGGCACCCCGCAGGCCGGCCTGAACTTCGAACTGGAGGCGATCGCCGCGGCGTTCATCGGCGGCGCCTCGATGAGCGGCGGCGTCGGCACGGTGATGGGCGCGGTCATCGGCGGCCTGGTCCTCGGCGTCCTCAACAACGGCATGTCCCTGGTCGGCATCGGCACGGACTACCAACAGGTCATCAAGGGCCTGGTCCTCCTCGCCGCAGTCGGCTTCGACATCTGGAACAAGCGACGGGTGGGGAGGTAGCGGCCCGACGTCGAGTTCTCTGTGCTCAGTTCGGCGGTGCGGCTCGCTGGAGCCGCACCGCCGACCCCTGGTCGGTCAACTCCTTGCGGCTGGCGTAAAGTTCAGCCGATCATCGGGCAGTCGTTCGCCGGCAATCGCCCGTACTCGGTGGGGGAAAGTCGATGACAGGAAAGTCCATGCAGCTCAAGCCCCGTTCTTCGGCCGGCTGGACCATGGCGGTCTTCGGCGTGCTTGCCACCACGATGGGGATCGTGGGGCTCATCGCACCCGATGCCCTCATCGAGTCCATGGGCTTCTCCGGAACACCCGACAGCGGGCGGCCGGACGGTGATCACACGCTGGTCTTCCTGACCGCCTCCTCCATGGCGGCCGTCAACATGGGCGTCTACTACATGCTCGCGGCGGCCGCCGACTGGACGCCCTTCTTCCGCTGGACCGTCCCCTTCCGCCTGCTCACGTTCACGGTCTTCACGCTGGCGGTCATCGGCGACCGGGCACCCGCGGGGCTCATCGGCGTGGGCCTGTGGGAGGGCGCGGGCGCCCTGGCGACGGCGATCGCACTGCGCGCGGACAAGCGCCGGACCACTACCCGGGCTTCGTGAACTCCTCGATCAGTACGGCGTATTCGAGGTCCGCGTGGCCGGCTGCGATCGCGCGGTCGGCCAGTGCCTTGATGAGCTTGGGCAGTTCGGCGTTGATGCCTGCCGTCTCGCTCTCCTCGATCAGGTGCTCCATCGCCCGTGTGTGGGTGCCCAGAGTCGACACCTCGGTCGCGAAGTCGCCCTTGTCGATCTGCTCCGCGTCGTACGGCAGCCAGCCCGCCACAGTGGCAGCCATCTGCTGCGCGAACGGCGCGAAGGTCGCCGCGTCCACTCCCGCCGTCCTGAGCAGGGCAATGCCCTGCAGCCAGGCGTTCAGGATGCTCCACATCATGGTCAGGCCGGCCGCGTCGTACAGGGACGCGAGGCCGTGGTCCACGCCGAGGTGGGTGACCGTGCCGAGCGCGGCGAGGGTCGGCTCGTACTCCTGAAAGTCCGCCTCCGGGCCGCTGTGCAGGATGACCGCCGCGTCGGTCCCGATCGCCGGAGGTACGGCCATGACGGCGCCGTCCAGGTAGCGGGCACCGCGCTCCGTGGCCCAGCGGGCGGTCTCCCTGGCCTGTGCGGAGTCGCCCGAGGTGAGGTTGACCAGCATCGCGCCGGCCAGATCCACTTCGCTCCCGCCCAGCAGTTCCCGCACGGCCGCGTAGTCGGTGAGACAGACGACGATCGGGCCGCCGGCCTTGACCGCGTCACCCACCGTCGGCGCCAACTGCGCACCCTGCGAGACGACGTGATCCGCCTTACCGGCCGTACGGTTCCACACGGTGGTCGCATGCCCGGCCTTCAGGAACGCCGGGGCGAGCGCCTGGCCCATCAGTCCGAGGCCGATGACGGTCACGGGACTATCGGTCTTGTGCGTGTTGTTCGTCATGGCAGCAGCATCAACGTTGATATCGGTGTGAAGGTCAAGTGAGGTGCCATGCGGATCGGGGAACTGGCTCGCCGGACGGGCGTCCACGCCCACCAGTTGCGCTACTACGAGGCCCAGGGCCTCCTGGACGCGGAGCGGGGCACCAACGGCTACCGCCAGTACGACGAGGACGCCCTGCTGCGGGTGAAGCAGATCCGGCACCTCCTGGGCGCGGGCCTGTCCTCCGAGGAGATCGCGTACGTATTGCCCTGCGCGGTCGGCGAGAACCCGAAGCTGGCCGGGTGTCCCGAACTGCTCGATGCGATGCGGACGCGGCTGCAGCGCCTGGACGACCAGTTGACCAAGCTGTCCCGCTCCCGGGACGCCCTCGCCGACTACATCGACACGGCCGACCGCTCGGGCGGCGACGGCTACCCGCCCTTCGACGAGGCGTGCGCACAGTCCGTCCCCGCCTGACCGACCCCGGGCGCCGGGTTCAGCGCCTGCGAGCGGCCGGGGCGGTGGCTCACGCCACGCCTTCCTCGATCAGGCGGTCGATGTCGGCTCCGTCCAGGCCGACTTCGGCAAGGATCGTGCGGGTGTGTTCGCCGAGTGCCGGGACGGGGTCCATCCGGGGCACGTCCGTGATCGGGCCGGGCGGGGCCAGTGCCGGGACGGGCCCCGCCGGGGTGGCGACCTGGTGCCAGCGGTCGCGGGACGCCAACTGCGGGTGGTGCCATACGTCTTCGGGGGTGTTCACGTGGGCGTTGGCCACCGGGACCGCCTCCAGGAGGTCGATCGCCTCGGCGGCAGTCAGTTCGGCGAAGCGTGCGGAGACGATCCGGCCGAGTGGCTCGCGGTTGGCGTTGCGGTCCGCGTTCCTTGCGTAGTCCGGGTGGTTCGCCAGGTCGGGGCGGCCGAGGAAGCGGTCGCAGAAGGCCGCCCACTCCCGTTCGTTCTGGACGCACATCATGACGACCTTGCCGTCCGCCGCGACGAACGGTCCGTACGGGTGGATGGTGGCGTGCGCGGCGCCCGCACGCGGTGGCGGCTCGGCCCCGTCGTAGGCGTAGTAGAGCGGGAAGCCCATCCACTCCACCGTGGCCTCCAGCATCGACACGTCCAGGCGGCTGCCCCGGCCGGTGCGGCCGCGTTCGATGAGGGCGGCGAGGATCGCGCTGTGGGCGTGGCTCCCGGCCGCGATGTCGGCTACCGGGATGCCGGCCTTCGCCATCTCGTCGGGCGTCCCGGTCACGGACAGCAGCCCCGCCTCGCTCTGCACCATCAGGTCGTACGCCTTCTTGGTCGCGTACGGTCCCGCGTCGCCGTAGCCGGAGATGTCGCAGACGATCAGGCGGGGGTTGAGGGACTGCAGGGCCTCGAAGCCGAGTCCCGCGCGGGCGGCCGAGCCCGGCGCCAGATTCTGTACGAACACGTCGGCGCCGGCGAGCAGGCGGAGCAGGACGTCCAGGCCGCGCGGGTCCTTGATGTCGAGGGTGAGCGATTCCTTGCTGCGGTTCGCCCAGACGAAATGGGAGCTCAGACCGTTGACCCGCGAGTCGTAGGCACGGGCGAAGTCACCGGTTCCGGGGCGCTCCACCTTGATGACCCTGGCGCCGAGGTCGGCGAGCCGGCGGGTGGCGTAGGGGGCGGCGATGGCCTGCTCGAGCGAGACGACGGTGAGACCGCGGAGGGGTTCCATGCGGGTGCATTCCACTTTCGACGGGCGGACGAGAACCGGACGCGGGCCCGGCGGCCCCTCCCATGATCCCGGAGGCCGGACGGCCGGGACCGGCGGGTATCGGGTGCCGGCCACGCGCCCACCGGCGGCCGCGTAAGCTACGGGTCGTGGCCGGCCCGGGGATGGGGCCGGGAAGTGATGAGGGGTTGGTTGTCATGGTCGCTGGTCGCGTGGTGCGGTTCGACGGAGCCCGGGGGTACGGGTTCATCGCTCCGGACGACGGCAGCGAGGACGTATTCCTGCATGTGAACGATCTGCTGATTCCGGAGCACCAGCTGCACCCGGGTCTGATCGTCGAATTCGACATCGAGGAGGGCGATCGCGGACTCAAGGCCTCGTCCGTGAAACTGGCCGCGGGCAGCCGCGCTCCGGCGCATGTCTCGGCCGCACAGCCGAAGATCCCTGGAGCCCTGACGTACCCCGGCTCCTCCAGGGCCGCGGACGGCGACGACTCGCTCTGCGACGTACTCACCTCCGACGAGTACGTGCACGAGGTGACCGAGGTGCTCCTCGCGACGGCTCCGGCGCTGACGGGCGACCAGATCGTCAAGATCCGCCAAGGACTGCTGCAGTTCGCCAAGAACCACGGGTGGACCGAGGACTGAATAGGTCGCGTCCCGGCCCCCGGGCCGGGACGCCGCTCCGGAACAGCAGAAGACCCCAGCCGCACGGCTGGGGTCTTCTTGTGGTGTCCGAGGGGGGACTTGAACCCCCACGCCCGATAAAGGGCACTAGCACCTCAAGCTAGCGCGTCTGCCATTCCGCCACCCGGACCAGGTGCCTGTCGGCCCGCGGGTCTCCCCGCGGCGACATGGACAACAATACCAAGGTTTCGGAGTGCCCTTCACCCGCATATCCGCTGGCCTGCGGGGTGCTGGGCGGGAGGTGCCCGGGCACCGGCAGGGTCATGACCGCCGGTGCACGGGCGGACACGTACAGGTGACAACTCCCGGTCAGGGCATGAGGTGGCGGTCGGGGAAGTTCCCGGGCAGGCGCTCGTCCCGAGGCCCCTGGGTGACCGCCCGCACGAGGAGCTCACCGCCGACGAAGGCACCCCGCCAGGAGGCTCCGAAGCCGCCGAACTGCTCTGCCCGGTCACCGCGGGAGCGCGGCACGCCGTGGCCGGTCTTGAACGCCCGGATCTGTGGTGCGAGCCGGGCGTACGTCGCCGGGTCGTCCGTACTGAGTGTGGCGACGAGCGCGCCGTTCGAGGCGTTCATGGCGGCGAGCAGCTCGGCCTCGGTGTCGACCAGGACGATCGTGTCGACCGGGCCGAACGGTTCGGCATGGTGCAGCGGGGAGGACGGCGGCGGGTTGAGCAGGGTGACCGGAGGCAGGTAGGCACCGGTGTCCTGGCCCGGCAGGAAGCGGCCGTCCGCGAGTGATCCGCGGTGCAGCGGCACCGCGCCACGGTCCACGGCCTCGGCGACCTGGTCGGCGAGCTCCTTGGCCTTGGCCGCGTTGATCAGCGGGCCGAGGTCCAGTGCGGGGAGTGGATCGTCGGGGGCGGCCACGGCCAGCGGGTGGCCGATGCGCAGGCTCCGCACGGCGGGCAGGTACACGGCGAGGAACGCGTCGAACAGCTCGCGCTGCACGACGAAGCGCGGGTACGCGGTGCAGCGCTGCTTGCCGTAGTCGAAGAGCTTGGGGAGCGCGGTGGCGAGCGGGGAGAGGTCGGAGCAGTTCCAGATGCCCCAGGTGTTGAGGCCCTCCTGTTCCAGGATGTGGCGTTTGCCGAGGTCGGCGACCGCGGTGGCCACGGCGGCTCCGGTGTCGCGGCCGCCGACGAAGGAGACGCAGCCGATCTCCGGTGCTCGCACCAGGGCCTCGGACAGTTCACCGCCGCTGCCGCTGACCAGGGTGACGGGGATGCCCTCGCGGGCGGCGAGTGCCGCGGCGAGGGTGAGGCAGGACAGGCCGCCGTCGGTCGGCGTCTTGGCGACGACCGCATTGCCGGCCAGGGCCTGTACGAGGAGGGCGTGGACCAGGACGGACATCGGGTAGTTCCAGCTGGCGACGTTCGACACCGGGCCGTCGAGCGGCCGGCGGTCGGTGAGCATCGGCTCGATGCCGTCGACGTACCAGCGCACACCGTCGATGGCCCGGTCCACGTCGGCCTGGGCGAGGCGCCAGGGCTTGCCGATCTCCCAGACGAGGAGGAGGGCGAGCAGCTCGCGGTGCTCGGTGAGGCGGTCGACGGTGGCGGCGACCCGTGCCCGGCGTTCGGCGAGGGGCAGGTGCCGCCAGGCGCGGTGCTGGTCGAGTGCGGCGCGCACGGCCTGCCGGGCGGTGTCCGCGTCGAGACGCGGTGGGCCGGCGATGGGGGTGCCGTCCAGCGGGCTGGTGGCGGGCAGGGCGCGGCCGTCGGTGTGCCACTCGCCGGCCCAGAGGTTGCGCACCCGGTCGTCCAGGAAGGCCTCCGGGGCGACGGACCGGCAGCGCTGCCAGGCGTCGGACCAGGCAGTGCCGGGCTTGAGGTGCAGGGTTGCCGGGGTGGTCGGTTCGTCGGTGGTCGGTTCTTCGGTGGACGGTTCGTCGCTGGTGGGAACCTGGGTTGCTGCCATCGAGGGTTCTCCGCTCGCTGGGAGGTCGCGGGGTGGGCGTGCAGGGCCGTCGTGATCAGCGGGTGAGGTGTGCGCGGACCAGTCGGGCCGTTTCCGTGGGCGTGGAGCCGACGCGTACGCCCACTGCCTCGAGCGCCTGCTGTTTGGCGCGGGCGGTGCCGGACGATCCGGAGACGATCGCACCGGCATGGCCCATGGTCTTGCCCTCGGGTGCGGTGAAGCCGGCGATGTAGCCGACGACCGGTTTGGTCACGTGATCGCGGATGTACTCCGCGGCGCGCTCCTCCGCGTCGCCGCCGATCTCGCCGATGAGGACGACGAGTTCGGTGTCGGGGTCGTCCTCGAAGGCCTCAAGGCAGTCGATGTGGCTGGTGCCGATCACCGGGTCGCCGCCGATGCCGACGGCGCTGGTGAAGCCGAACTCGCTGAGCTCGTACATGAGTTGGTACGTGAGTGTGCCGGACTTGGAGACCAGGCCGATGGGCCCCGGTCCGGTGATGTCGGCGGGCACGATGCCGGCATTGGACTGCCCGGGGGTGATCAGTCCGGGGCAGTTGGGGCCGACGACACGGGTGCCGCGGCGGCGTGCGTGGGACTGGAAGGCGACCGCGTCGTGCACGGGCACCCCTTCGGTGATCACGACGACCAGGCCGATGCCGGCGTCGGCCGCCTCGGTCACCGCGGCCTTGCAGAAGGCGGGCGGTACGAAGACGACGCTGACGTCGGCGCCGGTGGCGTCGATGCCCTCGCGGACGGTGCCGAAGACGGGGACCGTCGCGCCGGCGGACTCGCCCGCACCCGAGAGCCCCGACAGGTCGAAGTCGATGGCGCGGCCCGCCTTGCGCGGGTTGACTCCGCCCACGACCTGGGTGCCCGCCGCGAGCATCCGGCGGGTGTGCTTCATGCCTTCCGCGCCGGTCATGCCCTGGACGAGAACCCTGCTCTCCTTGGTCAGAAAGATGGCCATCTCTGCTGTCCTCTCCTGGCCGGCTCCGTGGCCGGCCGGTCAGCCGGTGAGGGCGAGTTCGGCGGCACGGCGGGCGGCGCCGTCCATGGTCGGGACCTGTTCGACGAGGGGGTGTCCTGCGGCCTCGAGGATCTCCCGGCCGCGCGTCGCGCTGTTGCCGTCCAGGCGGACGACCAGGGGTTTGGTGAGACGCACCGCGCCGAGCGCCTGGACGATGCCTTCGGCGACGGCGTCGCAGGCGGTGATCCCGCCGAATACGTTGACGAAGACGGACTCGACACCGGGGTCGGAGAGGATGACGGACAGGCCGTCGGCCATCACCTGCGCGGAGGCCCCGCCGCCGATGTCGAGAAAGTTGGCCGGCCGGGCGCCGCAGCCCGCGACGACGTCGAGAGTGGACATGACGAGGCCTGCGCCGTTCCCGATGACGCCCACCCGGCCGTCGAGTTTCACGTAGTTGAGGCCCTTGGCTGCCGCGGTCCGCTCCAGTTCGCTGTCCCGTACGGTGTCTCCCTCGCCCCAACGGGACTGGCGGAAGCGGGCGTTGTCGTCCAGGGTGACCTTGCCGTCGAGGGCCACCACCGATCCGTCGGTGGTCCGCACCAGCGGGTTGACCTCGACGAGTACGGCGTCCTCCTTGACCAGTACCGCCCAGAGACGCTCGAGTACGGGCCCGACCTCGGCCGGCAGTCCGGCGGCCGCGGCGATACGGGACGCCTCGGCGGCGGTCACCCCGCGGTCCGGGTCGACGGGGACGCGCGCCACTGCCTCGGGCCGTTCGGCGGCGACTTCCTCGATGTCCATGCCACCGGCGGCGGAGGCGATGGCGAGGAATCCGCCGGTGGCCCGGTCGAGCACGTAACTGACGTAGTACTCCTCGGCGATGTCGACCGGCCGGGCCAGCATCACCTGGCGGACCGTGTGGCCCTTGATGTCCATGCCGAGGATCTGGCGGGCTGTCAGTTCGGCCGCCTCGGGTCCCGCGGCCAGCTTCACTCCGCCCGCCTTGCCGCGCCCACCGGTCTTCACCTGGGCCTTGACCACGACCGGACCGCCGAATCGCTCGGCGATCAGGCGCGCCTCCTTGGACGTGCCGGCGACCTCGGCCTCCGGTACCGACACCCCGTATTCGTCGAAGAGTTCCCTTGCCTGGTGTTCATACAGGTCCATCTCGGCTCCTCACTGAAAAGTGCCGCACGCCCCCTGGACACCACCCACCGGATGCGGGATAACAAGCTTCATACAGTATTCGTCGACTGTATGCAATCTGCTGCGAGAGCAGTCAGGGAGCGCCGGATCCCAGCGCGGACGCGCTCCAACTCCCCTACGAAGGGACGGGACTTCGTCATGCCCGAGGACACCAGCGGGACCAACACCGACCTCATCTCCGGTGGGCACCTGGTCGCCAAGGCACTCAAGGCCGAGGGGGTGGAGGTCATCTACACCCTGTGCGGCGGGCACATCATCGACATCTACGACGGGTGCGTGGACGAGGGCATCGAAGTCGTCGACGTACGTCACGAGCAGGTCGCCGCGCACGCCGCGGACGGCTATGCACGCCTCACCGGCAAGCCCGGCTGCGCGGTGGTCACGGCCGGGCCCGGCACGACGGACGCGGTCACCGGAGTGGCCAACGCCTTCCGCGCCGAGTCACCGATGCTGCTGATCGGCGGTCAGGGCGCCCACACCCAGCACAAGATGGGCTCTCTGCAGGATCTGCCGCACGTCGACATGATGACGCCGATCACCAAGTTCGCCGCGACCGTGCCGGACACCGCGCGGTCGGCCGACATGGTGTCCATGGCCTTCCGCGAGTGCTACCACGGCGCGCCCGGGCCGTCGTTCCTGGAGATCCCGCGCGATGTGCTGGACGCGAAGGTGCCCGCCGACCGTGCCCGAGTGCCCGAACCCGGGCACTACCGGGCCTCGACCCGCTCGGCCGGCGACCCGGAGGCCGTCGAGAAGCTCGCCGATCTCCTGGCGCACGCCGAGAAGCCGGCCATCCTGCTCGGCAGCCAGGTCTGGACGACCCGCGGCACCGAGTCCGCCGTGGACCTGGTGCGCCGGCTGAACATCCCCGCCTATATGAACGGCGCCGGACGCGGCACGCTCCCGCCGGGAGACCCGCACCATTTCCAGCTCTCCCGCCGCTACGCCTTCTCCAACGCGGACGTCATCGTGATCGTCGGCACCCCCTTCGACTTCCGGATGGGCTACGGCAAGCGGCTCTCACCGGACGCCACCGTGGTCCAGATCGACCTCGACTACCGGACCGTCGGCAAGAACCGGGACATCGACCTGGGCATCGTCGGCGACGCCGGGCTGATCCTGAAGTCCGTGTCCGATGCGGTCACCGGGCGCCTCAACGGCGGCGCCGCCAAGCGCAAGGAGTGGCTCGACGAGCTGCGGGCCGCCGAGCAGACCGCCCTGGAGAAGCGCCTGCCGAACCTCCGCTCCGACGCCTCCCCCATCCACCCGTACCGGCTGGTCAGTGAGATCAACGACTTCCTCACCGAGGACTCCATCTACATCGGCGACGGCGGTGACATCGTCACCTTCTCCGGACAGGTGGTGCAGCCCAAGTCCCCCGGGCACTGGATGGACCCGGGACCGCTCGGCACCCTCGGCGTCGGCGTCCCCTTCGTCCTGGCGGCCAAGCAGGCGCGCCCGGACAAGGAGGTGGTGGCCCTCTTCGGCGACGGCGCCTTCTCGCTCACCGGCTGGGACTTCGAGACCCTCGTCCGCTACGACCTCCCCTTCGTCGGCATCGTCGGCAACAACTCCTCCATGAATCAGATCCGTTACGGCCAGAAGGCCAAGTACGGGGACGCGCGCGAACGGGTCGGCAACACGCTCGGCGACGTCCACTACGACAAGTTCGCCCAGATGCTGGGCGGTTACGGCGAGGAGGTCCGCGACCCCGCCGACATCGGCCCTGCGCTGCGCCGTGCCCGCGAGTCCGGCAAGCCCTCCCTGATCAACGTCTGGGTCGACCCGGACGCGTACGCCCCCGGAACCATGAACCAGACCATGTACAAGTGAGGAGTCGCCGGGATGACTGCACAGCCCGACCAGACCGCACCTCCCTCCGGTACCAAGGCACTCGAGGGCGTGCGCGTCCTCGACATGACCCACGTCCAGTCCGGTCCATCGGCCACCCAGCTGCTCGGCTGGCTCGGTGCCGACGTGGTGAAGCTCGAGGCCCCGAGCGGCGACATCACGCGCAAACAGCTCCGCGATCTGCCGGACGTGGACTCCCTCTACTTCACGATGCTCAACTGCAACAAGCGGAGCATCACCCTCAACACCAAGACCGACCGCGGCAAGGAGATCCTCACCGAGCTGATCCGGCGCTCGGACGTCATGGTCGAGAACTTCGGCCCCGGTGCGGTGGACCGCATGGGCTTCACCTGGGAGCGCATCCAGGAGATCAATCCGCGTATCGTCTATGCCTCCATCAAAGGGTTCGGTGACGGCCCGTACACCAACTTCAAGGCGTACGAGGTGGTGGCCCAGGCCATGGGCGGGTCCATGTCGACCACCGGATTCGAGGACGGGCCGCCACTGGCCACCGGTGCGCAGATCGGGGACTCCGGCACCGGCATCCATGCCGTGGCGGGGATTCTCGCGGCGCTGTATCAGCGGGAGAACACCGGTCGCGGTCAGCGGGTCAATGTGGCCATGCAGCACGCTGTGCTCAACCTCTGCCGGGTGAAGCTGCGCGATCAGCAGCGCCTGGCTCATGGCCCGCTCGCTGAATATCCGAACGAGGACTTCGGCACGGAAGTTCCCCGTTCCGGAAACGCGTCCGGCGGCGGTCAGCCCGGCTGGGCCGTCAAGTGCGCGCCGGGCGGCCCGAACGACTACGTGTACGTGATCGTGCAGCCCGTCGGCTGGCAGCCGCTCACCTCGCTGATCGGCCGGCCCGAGCTCGCGGACGACCCGGAATGGTCCACTCCGTCGGCCCGCCTGCCCAAGCTGAGCAAGATGTTCCAGCTGATCGAGGAGTGGTCGTCGACCCTGCCGAAGTGGGAGGTCCTCGAGCAGCTCAACGCGCACAACATCCCCTGCGGCCCGATCCTCTCCACCAAGGAGATCGTCGAGGACGCCTCGCTCGCCGCGAACGAGATGGTGGTGCGCGTCCCGCACCCGGAGCGCGGCGAGTTCACCACGGTCGGTTCCCCGCTCAAGCTCTCCGACTCCCCCGTGGACGTGTCCACCTCACCGCTGCTCGGCGAGCACAACGAAGAGGTGTACGTCGGCGAACTCGGGCTCGGCGACGAGGAACTCGGCCTGCTCAAGTCGAACGGAGTGATCTGACGTGATGGCCGAGGACCGCACACTGCGCGTGCGCAGCCTGCTCGACACGGTCCGTGCGGACGGGCGCACCGCCCTGACCGCGCCGGAGGGCAAGGTACTCGCGGACGCCTACGGAATCGCCGTCCCGGGTGAGGAACTCGCCCGGGACGTGGACCAGGCGGTGGCCCACGCCGCCCGTTTCGGCGGACCCGTGGTGCTCAAGATCGTGTCGCCGGACATCCTGCACAAGACGGATGCGGGCGGGGTGGTCGTAGGAGTGGAGGGCTCCGCGGACGTACGAGCCGCGTTCCACCGCATCGTCGACAACGCCCGTGCCTACGCACCCGAGGCCCGAATCGACGGCGTACAGGTGCAGGAACTGCTGCCCAAGGGCCAGGAGGTCATCGTCGGCGCGGTGACGGACCCGACGTTCGGGAAGGTCGTCGCCTTCGGGCTCGGCGGTGTCCTGGTGGAGGTGCTGCGGGACGTGACGTTCCGCCTGGCCCCGGTGGACGCCGACGAGGCCCGCTCGATGCTCGACTCGATCCGCTCGGCGGAGATCCTGCGCGGTGTGCGCGGCGCGCCCGCCGTGGACCACTGGGCGCTCGCCGAACAGATCCGCCGGGTCTCGGAGTTGGTCACCGACTTCCCGGAGATCGCCGAGGTGGATCTCAATCCGGTCGTCGCCACGCCGGACGGCGCGGTCGCCGCCGACATCCGCGTGATCCTCTCCACGGAGCCCGCCAGACAGCGTCGCACCTACGGCCGCGAAGAGATCCTCGCCTCGATGCGACGGCTGATGCAGCCTCGCTCGGTGGCGGTGATCGGCGCCTCCAACGAGGGGGGCAAGATAGGCAATTCGGTCATGCGCAACCTGGTCGACGGCGGCTTCTCCGGCGACATCCATCCGGTGAACCCCAAGGCCGATGACATCTTGGGCCGCAAGGCGCACAAGAGTGTCACGGACGTCCCGGGCGAGGTGGATGTGGCGGTCTTCGCGATACCCGCCAAGTTCGTCGCGGCCGCGCTCGAAGAGGTGGGCCGCAAGGGCATCCCGAACGCCGTACTGATCCCCTCCGGTTTCGCCGAGACGGGCGAGCACGAACTGCAGGGCGAGATCGTGGAGATCGCCGAACGCCACGGCGTACGGCTCCTCGGGCCCAACATCTACGGCTACTACTCGACCTGGCAGGACCTGTGCGCGACGTTCTGCACACCGTACGACGTGAAGGGTCCTGTCGCGCTGACCTCGCAGTCCGGCGGCATCGGGATGGCCATCCTGGGCTTCGCGCGGGCCACCAACACGGGTGTCTCGGCGATCGTCGGTCTCGGCAACAAGTCGGACCTGGACGAGGACGATCTGCTCACCTGGTTCGGCGAGGATCCCAACACGCAGTGCATCGCGATGCATCTGGAGGACCTCAAGGACGGCCGTGTATTCGTCGAGGCGGCCCGTGAGACGGTGCCCAAGAAGCCCGTCGTCGTCCTCAAGGCCGGTCGTACGGCGGCCGGCGCCAAAGCCGCCGGTTCCCACACAGGAGCGTTGGCCGGTGACGACGCGGTCTACGACGACATCCTGCGCCAGGCCGGCGTGATCCGGGCCCCGGGCCTGAACGAAATGCTGGAGTACGCGCGCGCGTTGCCGGTGCTTCCGGCGCCACAGGGCGACAACGTGGTGATCATCACCGGCGCGGGCGGCTCCGGTGTGCTCCTCTCGGACGCGGTGACCGACAACGGTCTCTCCCTGATGGAGATCCCGCCCGATCTGGACGCCTCCTTCAAGGCCTTCATCCCGCCGTTCGGCGCCGCCGGCAACCCGGTGGACATCACGGGCGGGGAGCCCCCGTCGACGTACGAGGCGACGATCCGGCTGGGCCTCGAGGACCCGCGGATCCATGCCCTGGTCCTCGGCTACTGGCACACGATCGTCACGCCTCCCATGGTCTTCGCCGAGCTCACCGCGCGCGTGGTGGCCGAATTCCGGGAGCGCGGCATCGAGAAGCCGGTGGTCGCGTCGCTCGCGGGGGACGTGGAGGTCGAGGAGGCCTGCGCGTATCTCTTCGAGCGGGGCGTGGTGGCGTACCCGTACACCACGGAGAAGCCCGTCGCGGTGCTCGGCGCCAAGTACCGCTGGGCGCGGGCCGCCGGACTGTTGGGAGGCGGCCGATGACCTGACGGAGCCCGACCCGAGGGGCCTGCGGTGACCGCTCGCCGCGGGCCCCGGTGCGAAGAGAACGGACAGGGGGCGCTGGCCAGACTTCTTCCACGCGAGGGGTTCGATCTGCATGGCGACAACTGACATCTCCACACCCGTCCCCTACAGGGAGGTGACGGACGCCAACGGCCGGATGTACCGGATCGGTGAGACCGATGTCGACATCATGGGCCGCAAGCGCAAGTGGATGGTCATCCTGCCCTGGGTGGGCATGATGGGCATCAGTTCGGCGGAGTACGCGTTCGCGTCCGCCGAGGACACCCTGCACACCGCGCACAGCTGGAGCAGCCAGCACATCTTCTGGATGCTGGGTGTCTGGGTGTTCTTCCAGGCCGCCGTCGCGTTTCCGGCGGGCAAGCTCAGGGAAACGGGCCGGTTGCCGGCCCGCTGGGCGATGATGTTCGGTGCTGTGGGCACCCTGCTCGGCTATGTGTCGCTGGCCTACGCGCCGCATGTGATCGTCGCGTATCTCGGCTTCGGCATGTTCAGCGGGATGGGCGCCGGCATGGTGTACGCGACCTGCGTCAACATGGTTGGCAAGTGGTATCCGGAGCGCAAGGGCGGCAAGACGGGCTTCGTGAACGGCGGTTTCGCCTACGGTTCGGTGCCGTTCGTGTTCATCTTCACCGGCTTCATGGACCTGACCAACTTCCGTTGGGTGCTCGTCTCGGTCGGTGTGTTCCTGGCGGCCGTGGTGGCGGTGGCCGGCTACTTCTTCCAGGACCCGCCGAAGAACTGGTGGCCCCCGGAGGTCGACCCGCTGAAGAAGCCCGACGACCCGCGGGCACGGCGGGCGCTGGAGAAGAACCCGCCCGCGGTCAGGCAGTACACCCCGATGGAGGCCTGGAGGACGGGCCGCGTCGCCCTGATGTGGTTCTGTCTGCTGTGCACCTCGGGCGTCAACATCTTCGGTATCGCCTTCCAGGTGCCGTTCGGTGACGAGGCCGGCTTCGCGGGCGGGATCGTCGCCACGGCGATGTCGCTGAAGGCCATCGTGAACGGTACGGGCCGCGGTGTGATCGGCTGGCTCTCCGACCGCTACGGCCGCAAGGAATGCCTCATCTTCGTCTGCATCGTGCTGGGCCTGGCGCAGTACGGCATTCTCTGGTCCGGGAACATCAACAACCTGCCGCTGTTCCTGATCTTCTCCAGCATCTCCGGATTCGGTGGCGGCGCCATCTTCCCGATGTTCGCAGCGATGACCGCGGACTACTTCGGTGAGAACAACAACGCCTCCAACTACGGCCTGGTGTACAGCTCCAAGCTGGTGTCCGGACTGCTCGGTTCCGGCATGGGCGCCGTGGTCGTGGGTGCCTGGGACTATGCGGGAGCCTTCATCCTCGCAGGTTCGATCTCGCTCTTCGCCGGCTTCGTGGCGCTCTTCCTGTATCCCCCGGGACGACCGCGCAAGGGCGGCATCACGCCGAATCCCCGGCCCATCAGCCGGGACGCCATGTGAGATTTCGTCCCCCACACAGGACCGTCCGGGCCGGTGCGGCCCGGACGGTCCTGTGTGGGACGGGTGGCTGCCGCCGTTCGCCGGCTAGCAGTCCTTCTCGCGCAGCTTGTGCAGGTGGTCGCTCGACTTGCGGGCGAACTCGAAGGAATCGACCGGGTTGTCGTGCTCGGTCTGCCAGTGGTGGTAGCGCCGGCCGTGGTGGGTACGGCGGGTGACCTCGGAGATGAACGTGCGGTAGTCGATGTCGCCGTCGCCGACGTCGCACATGCGGTAGCCGTCCTGCTGCGACTCGTCGTGCTCGCCGTCCTTGACGTGGAACAGCGGATAGCGGTGCGGTTGCTTCAGGACGTACGAGAGCGGGTCGAGCGGATCGGGTGTGCCGTCCGCCCGCACGGAGAAGCGGAACTGCCCGGCGAACGCCCAGTAGATGTCCATCTCCAGGTAGACGAGCTCCGGGTCGGTCTCGGCGAGCAGCACGTCGTAGAGCCGTACGTCGGGCTGGTCCGAGGCGAAGGAGAACTCCTCGGCGTGGTTGTGCTGGTAGAACTTCATGCCGCGCTTCTTGGCCTCGGCGCCATAGGTGTTGAACTCCTCGGCGCAGCGCTTCCAGCCGTCGACGGTGTCGCCGTAGCGCCAGGGTCCCGATGCGGTGCCGATGTGCTTGAGGCCGAGAGTCTCGGCGTCGTCGAGCACCTGGGTGAGGTTGTCGGCGAAGGTGTAGTCGCCGGGGTTGTCGGAGTAGTAGTTGACGTGGCTTCCGATGGGGTTCAGGCCATGGTCGGCGGCCAGATTCCTCAACTGGTCGAGGGTGATGTCCCCGCCGGTCTCCTGGGTGTAGCCGGCGAACTCGATCTCGTCGTAGCCGAACCGCTCCAACTCGGCGAAGACCGGGGCGAATCCCAGGGCGGCGACCTGGTCGCGCAGGCTGTAGAGCTGGATGCCGAGGCGGCCGGGCGGCAGGACGGGGCGGCCACGGCCGTGCCCGCGGCCCGCCGGGGCCGCTGCGGGGGTCTG
>NZ_QUAK01000012.1 GCF_003429565.1 Streptomyces triticagri | reverse complement strand
GCCGCCGCGCACCCCGCCGTCCGACGGCGGAGCCAGGGGCGCCTGGTGGGCGGCGCGCGGCGGCGGCCGCTGACCGGGGACGTGCACGGCGCCGCGCAGCGCCTCGCCGCCCCTGGTGCGCGCAGTCGGGACGCCGCCGTCTTCGGCCGGGGGTATGACAGGGATGCGCCCGGTACCGGTGTCGTCCGGTCGCGGTCCCCCGCGCCTCGCATGACGTCCCACGCCCCGCCCGCCTCAGCTCTCTGTGCCGGTGTCCGTGCCCGGATCGGTCACCCTGTGTCCGTCGGCTGCCAACTCCCCCTGATCCACCAGGAGTTCACGGAATGCTGTGGCCACCGTATCGGGATACTCCATCATCGCCACGTGCCCGGCGTCGGGCAGCGTGAGAAGCCGGGAGTCGCGGAACGACCGCGCCGCCTTCTGCGCCATACGGTACGAGACGAGCTGGTCGCGCCCTCCGTAGACCAGCAGGGTGGGGGCGAGGACGCGCTCGGCCTGCCGCCACAGACCGTGCTGTCCCCCGAGCGTGTAGGCGTCCACGATCCCGCGCGCGGAGCGGGTCATGGCGTCCCAGAAGTACGGCAGCTGCAGCCGCCGCTCCATCTCGTGCACCGCGTTCGCCAGGCCCTCCTCGGTGACCCGGGCCGGATCTCCGTAGCACAGGCCGAGCACGCCCCTGGTGCGCTGTTCGGCGGTCCAGTCGCGGGTGATCCGGGCGAACAGTTTGGTCACTCCGGGCACCGCGAGCAGGGCCGTGGGCACCGCCGTGCGCTGCACGCGGATCTCGGGGAGTGCGGGTGAGACCAGGGTCAGGGTGCGGACCAGGTCGGGACGCACGGCGGCGACCCGGGTGGCGACGGCACCGCCCATGGAGTTCCCGAAGAGGTGCACCGGGCCGCGGGCTCCCGCGTCGAGGTGGCGGATGACCGCGCGCGCGTGGCCGGTCACCGAGTAGTCGCCGTCGTCCGGTGGCGGGGAGTCTCCGAAGCCGGGCAGATCGACCGCCTCGCCGTCCAGGACATCGGCGAGCAGCGGCATCAGGGCCGACCAGTTCTGCGACGAGCCGCCGAGGCCGTGCACGTAGAGGGCGGGGGCGAGGCCCTCGCGGGCCGGTGGCCGGGAGCGCACGGAAAGCGTGAGGCCCGGCAGCGTGACCGAGCGGATGCGCTCCCCCTCGGCGACCCTGACCGGAAGCGTGGTGGGCGTCGCCGCGGTGGCGATCGAACCCGGCAGCTCGGTCGAAGACATGCGGCAATGTTACGAGACGATCACGCGACGGATCACGTGTTCGCGGTCACAGCCTCCAGGGGTTTCCCGTGCCCCCCATCCGCACCCCTGTGAATCGGCACTCCTGAGAATCGCGACTCCCACGCGCGGGAGCCCGACTCCCACGCGCGGGACTACGGATACGGACAGCGCACCGCATCGCCCTCCGGCAGGCGGGACCGCAATCAGTGGGCCTACGCTCGTTATCGAGAGCGCTCGCCCGGAAAGGGGTCCCCCATGACTGTCGACCCGAGCGACCCGGAGACCTTCGCCGACGAGAACACCGACGACACCGGGGCTGACTTCGACGAGCAGACCCCGGAGGCCGACGCCGCCGAGCAGCGCATCGACCTGCAGCACCACCGCGACGAAGCGGCCCCCCAGTACGACCCTGCTTCCGCCGACCCCGCGGACGTGGCCGAGCAAGCCCGCGTGGTGGAGCTCGACGAGGACGACTACCGCTGACCTGTACCGCTGACCTGCGGCAACAAGGGGTGCTGTTTGCCGGTGTTGTCCGCGTATCGCGCCATTGCGGCGTGCGCGCGAGGGGTCCGGTCCGTGAAATTCTCGGTCCGCGACGCGCACACGACGGTTACCGAAAAGTACGATGGCCGGGCGGCCGCACACCGCGACACAGCACGGCGTACGAAGGCCGTGTTCGTTCCGAACCAGCTAGTTGTGCCAGATGTGGGAGGCGGCGTGACAGCCATCGAGCAGACAGAGGCAGCGCGCCCTCGGGGTACGCGCCTGCCGCGCCGGGCGCGCCGTAACCAACTCCTCGGCGCCGCCCAGGAGGTGTTCGTCGCGCAGGGCTACCACGCGGCGGCGATGGACGACATCGCGGAGCGGGCCGGTGTCAGCAAGCCGGTGCTCTACCAGCACTTCCCCGGCAAGCTTGACCTGTACCTGGCCCTGCTCGACCAGCACTGCGAGTCGCTGCTGCAGGCGATCCGCGCGGCCCTCGAGTCGACGACGGACAACAAGCAGCGGGTGGCGGCCACCATGGACGCCTATTTCGCCTACGTCGAGGACGAGGGCGGCGCGTTCCGCCTGGTCTTCGAATCGGATCTGACGAACGAGCCGGCGGTGCGCGAGCGCGTCGACAGGGTGACCCTGCAGTGCGCCGAGGCCATCGCTGGTGTGATCGCGGAGGACACCGGCCTGCCGCAGCAGGAGGCGATGCTCCTGGCGGTCGGCCTCGGCGGCGTCTCCCAGGTGGTGGCCCGCTACTGGCTGCACAGCGAGAGCAAGGTGGACCGCGACAAGGCGGTTGCACTGCTCAGCTCGCTGGCCTGGCGCGGCATCGCCGGCTTCCCGCTGCACGGCACCGAGGACAAGGCCTGACCGAGAACAGGACCTGACCGGGGTGAGGCTTGACCGCGGCGAGGCCCGGCAGGACACTCCCGTGTTCCCGGATCTGTTCCCGGATCGTGTTCGCTGCGAGCGTGCAGTGCCGCGAAGTGTCCTGTCCCCTCACCGGGCTAATGTGTGCGGAGTACCGCGCGGACGGCCGCGCACATCACTGACCGTCGGAGGGACATAGCCGTGGAGGTCAAGATCGGCGTGCAGTACGCGCCGCGCGAGATCGTTCTGGAGAGCGAGCAGACCGCCGAGGAAGTCGAGAAGGCGGTGGCCGAGGCGCTCAGTGGGAAGTCTCAGCTGCTCTCCCTCGTGGACGACCACGGCCGCAAGGTCCTGGTGCCTGCCGACCGCCTCGCGTATGTCGAGATCGGCGAGCAGAGCGCACGCAAGGTGGGCTTCAGCGCCCTGTGAGCCGAGCGGCTGCGGGTCCGCGAGGAGCGTGAAGTACGGGTGTGGCCCGGTGGTCGTCGACCGCCGGGCCACAGTCGTGTCCGCCGGCACGCAAGGGCACGGCCCCGGTCGCCGGCGCCGGTCGCCGTCGAGGGTTGCATCGGGTTCGCCGAGGGTAGGACGGGCTTGGACCCAAGGCATCGACGGCGCGGGAGGGCACATGATCTTGGAAGCGCTGGTCTCGGCTCTGCTCGGTCTCGGCCTCGCCTGGTGCGTGACCGTACGCCTGGGACACCGGCTGCCCGCCCGCCGTCTGGTGCTCGCCACCGGAGTCGGCGGCGCCCTGTTCGGCGCATTCATCACACACTCGGCGCTCGGCGCCGGCCATGTGCTCCCGACACTCGCCGGGGCCGTGGTCCTCAGCGTCGCCCTGCTGTCCCTGCTGGTCCGCCCGGTGGGCCGGGTGCGCCGGTCGGCGACGGTCTGACGGACCGCCGCCGGCCCGGCACGGCGCAGCGCGGTACCGCGGTCAGGCCGCGAGACCGAGCGCGGCCATCCGCTTCGTGTGCGCCTCGGTGATCCGGGAGAACATCCGGCCGACCTCCGCGAGGTCGAAGCCGTCCGCCACACCGCCCACCAGCATCGTCGACAGGGCGTCACGGTCCGCGACCACGCGCTGCGACTGGGACAGGGCCTCCCCCATCAGCCGACGGGCCCACAGCGCGAGCCGTCCGCCGACGCGCGGCTCGGCCTCGATGGCGGCCCGCACCTTCTCCACGGCGAACTCGGCGTGCCCGGTGTCGTCGAGGACGGTCAGCACCAGGTCCCGGGTGTCCGAGTCGAGCCGGGCGGCGACCTCGCGGTAGAAGTCGCTGGCGATCGAGTCCCCGACGTACGCCTTGACCAGACCCTCGAGCCAGTCGGACGGTGCGGTCTGCCGGTGGAAGCCGTCGAGCGCGGAGACGAACGGCTCCATCGCGTCGGTCGGCTCGGCCCCGATCGAGGCGAGCCGGTCACGCAGCTGCTCGAAGTGGTGGAACTCGGCGGAGGCCATTTTCGCGAGTGCCGCCTTGTCGGAGAGCGTCGGGGCGAGTTTCGCGTCCTCCGCGAGCCGCTCGAAGGCCGCGAGCTCGCCGTAGGCGAGGGCGCCGAGCAGATCCACCACGGCGGCCCGGTACTGGGGATCGGCCGATGCCCGGTCCCAGTCCTGGGCGGCGATCCCGGTGGGCGTCTCGGCGGCGTTCTCGGCGTTCTCGGCGTTCTCGGCCGCGGCAGCTGCCGCGGGCTCCGTGCGGGAGGTGTCCCCGGCGGCCTGCTGGTCGGATTCGGCGGCCCGGGCGTTGTCAGACGTCTCCATGGACCGCACAATAGCCCGCCCCTGTGTACGCGTAAGGCCCTGGTCATGGACTGTGACGACGGCGACGTGACGAATTCGGCAGACACGCCTGCGCGATTCCGGGGTACAGTGATATTGCGCCCGTCAAGTATGCGACGGGCCATCCGAATGAGGATGCCCGGTCGGTGGCCCGATCGGCTCCGACCCGACAGCCCTCCGGGCCGTACACCATGGTGTGTACGCAGGAGGGGCCCTCAGCGGCACGAGTGCTCGAGCGGCGGCAGTGGTCCCGCGTCACCCGGCAGCGTCCCCAGCGGCCGGATGCGTACGACACGGTGAAGACCCCCGGCGTTCGCCTCGCTCCGCGTCTCACAGAAGAGGCAGCACCCTGACTACGTTCCGAGAGCTCGGGATCCTTCCCGAGACTGCCGAAGCCCTCGAGGCCGTCGGCATCACGTCCCCCTTTCCCATCCAGGAGCAGACGCTCCCCGTGGCCCTGGCCGGCTCCGACGTCATCGGGCAGGCCAAGACCGGCACCGGCAAGACGCTCGGCTTCGGGCTCCCGCTGCTCGAGCGCGTGACCGTCCCCGCCGACGTCGAGGCGGGCCGCGCACAGCCCGAGCAGCTCACCGACGCTCCGCAGGCACTCGTGGTGGTCCCCACCCGCGAGCTGTGCACCCAGGTGACCAACGACCTGCAGACCGCCGGCAAGGTGCGCAATGTGCGCGTACTCGCCATATACGGCGGCCGTGCCTACGAGCCGCAGGTCGAGGCGCTGAAGAAGGGCGTCGACGTCGTCGTCGGCACCCCCGGACGGCTGCTCGACCTGGCCGGCCAGCGCAAGCTCGACCTCTCCAAGATCCGCGGGCTCGTCCTCGACGAGGCCGACGAGATGCTCGACCTGGGCTTCCTGCCTGACGTCGAGAAGATCATCAACATGCTTCCGGTGAAGCGCCAGACGATGCTGTTCTCGGCGACGATGCCGGGTGCGGTGATCGGTCTCGCCCGCCGTTACATGTCGCAGCCCACCCACATCCGCGCCAGCACGCCGGACGACACCGGCGCGACGGTGGCGAACATCGCGCAGCACGCGTACCGCGCGCACTCGATGGACAAGCCCGAGATGGTCGCGCGCATCCTGCAGGCCGAGGGCCGCGGGCTCGCGATGATCTTCTGCCGTACGAAGCGCACCGCGGCGGACATCGCCGAGCAGCTCGAGCGGCGCGGCTTCGCCTCCGGCGCGGTCCACGGCGACCTGGGCCAGGGCGCGCGCGAGCAGGCCCTGCGCGCCTTCCGCAACGGCAAGGTGGACGTCCTCGTCTGCACCGACGTCGCGGCCCGCGGCATCGATGTCGAAGGCGTCACACACGTCATCAACTACCAGTCGCCCGAGGATGAGAAAACCTATCTGCACCGGGTGGGCCGCACCGGCCGCGCGGGTGCCAAGGGCATCGCGATCACTCTGGTCGACTGGGACGACATCCCGCGCTGGCAGCTGATCAACAAGGCGCTCGACCTGGGCCTCAGCGACCCTGCGGAGACGTACTCGACGTCTGCGCACCTGTACGAGGACCTGAGCATCCCGGAGGGTACGAAGGGCGTGCTGCCGCGCGCCGAGCGCACCCGGGCCGGGCTCCGTGCGGAGCAGGTCGAGGACCTGGGTGAGACCGGGGCCAAGGGCGGCCGAGGCGGCCGGGGTGGCCGCCGCGACGCGGAGGCGGCCGAGGAGGAGCGTCCCAAGCGGACCCGGGCGCCGCGGCAGCGGAGGCGTACCCGGGGTGGGGCTGCGGTCGAGGCGTCCGCGCCGGCGGCGCCGGCGGCGCCGAGCGCTTCGGACGAGGCTTCGGACGAGTCCGGGGCGGCGGCTCGTGCTCCGCGGCGGAGGCGGCGGACGCGAGGGGCTGTTGCCCCCGTGGAGGCCTCTGCGGCTCCCGCGGCGGAGGCGGCGGCTTCCGTCGACGAGGCGGCGGCGAAGCCTCGGCGGCGGCGGACGCGTGCGCGGAAGCCTGCGGCTGAGGGCTGATTCACGGTTTGACGGTGGCCCGTCTTCCCTGTGTGTGGGGGGGGCGGGTCACCGTTTTTGCTGTGCGCGGCTTTCCAGGCATCGGCCTGGCGGCCTCGTCCTCAATCGCCGGACGGGCTTGTTTATGGCCTGGCGGTCATCGTCCTCAAACGCCGGACGGGCTCTATTTTGGCGTCGCGGCCTCGTCCTCAAACGCCGGACCGGCTCGATATTGGCCTCGTGCTCATCGTCCGGCTTGATCGTGCGGGCGGGCCCGGCGTTGGTCGGTCGGTAGGGTTCTGGGTATGAGTCGGCCGTCCACCTTTGTGCCTCCTGTCTGTGCCCGTGCCGGGGTGCTGGGTACGGATCGGGGGGAGTTCGCGGTGCTCGATGCGTGGCCGGGTGAAGGGCCGGGGCGGGGGACCGCGCTGCTGCTGCCCGGGTACACCGGGAGCAAAGAGGACTTCGTCGCGCTGCTCGAGCCGATCAGTGCGGCCGGCTATCGGTGCGTCGCGGTCGACGGCCGGGGGCAGTACGAGACGCCGGGGCCCGATGATCCGGAGGCGTACGCGCAGCAGGAGCTCGCGCTCGATGTGCTCGCGCAGGCCGCGGCCGCCGGTGCGAGCGGGCGCGTGCACCTGCTCGGGCATTCGCTCGGTGGCCAGATCGCGCGCGCCGCCGTACTGCTCGACGCTCGGCCGTTCCGGTCGCTGACCCTGATGTCCTCGGGCCCGGCGCGCATCTCGCCGTCGCAGCGGTCGCGCGTCGAGCTCCTGAGCGGTGCGCTGCAGACGATGGAGATGGCCGAGGTGTGGGCGGCGATCCAGGCCCTCGAGCCGCCCGAGGAGACCGACACCGACCACAACGCCCCCGATCTGCGGGCCCGTTGGCTCCGCCACAACCCGGCGCAGCTGATCGCGACCGGTGCCCAGCTCGCCGGTGAGCCGGACCGTGTGGACGAGCTCGCGCGCGTACCCCTGCCGATGCACGTCCTGTCCGGCGATCACGACGAGACCTGGCCGGTGCCTCTCATCGACGAGATGGCGGTACGTCTCGGAGCGCACCGGACCGTCGTCGCGGGCGCCGACCACTCACCGAACACGGACCGCCCCGGCCCGACCGCGTCGGCGCTCGTCGAGTTCTGGACCGGAGCGGACACCCGGGCCTCGCGCTGAACGCCTGGGGCCGAAGTGCCTTGAATGGCGCCGGATTTCGCCGAAGTTCTGCGACGGAGTCACTTTTGGACGAGCATGGGGCCGGGTGGCGGAGGTCACATCCACCACCGGCTCCGTACGCATCAGTAATTAGATGCGCGAAAGTTTTCGTTAGCGTAGGGAATGTTTGCAGGGTGCACGTCGTTTGACCCTGCAGTAACCAAGTTCTCCTCAGGAGGATCACCAGACGAAGGGAGAAGCCGTATGCGCTTCGAGATCATGCGCCTGGACGATGTGAACGGCAGCGCCGTGGACAGCACCGTCGTGGACGCCGCCTCCGTCAACCGGATCGTGCAGCAGGCCGCCGCTACCGGCCAGCGCATCTACATCCGCCCGGCCGAATCCGCGGCTTCGTAACGCCGCATCGCACCACCCGGTTCGCGGCCGCGCTCTCGGAGCGCAGGACGTCGCACCCAGCAGGAGGAGCGCCCCCGTGCAGAGATGCACGGGGGCGCTGTTCGTTCCGGGGCCGGGCCCCGGAAGAAGTCGCCGGAAGAAGTCGGTGGGCGTCAGGCGCCCTGGATCACCTGTGTCACGCCGTTGATGATCTGCTGCACGGCGATCGCCGACAGCATCATGCCCGCGAGCCGGGTGACCAGGACCACTCCGCCGTCCTTGATCACGCGGATGATCAGCAGCGAGTAGCGCATCACCAGCCACAGCACCACGTGCATGGCGACGATCGCGGCCCAGACGGAGACCTGGTCGACCGCGCTGTCCGCGTTCTGCACCGCGAGGATCACCGACACGATCGCGCCGGGTCCCGCGAGCAGCGGCATGCCGAGCGGCACGAGGGCGACATTGACGTCCTTGGTCTGCTTCGGCTCCTCCATCTTGCCGGTGAGCAGATCGAGCGCGATGAGCAGCAGGAGCAGTCCTCCCGCGATCATCAGGGCCGGTACGGAGACGTGCAGATAGTCGAGGATCTGGTGGCCGAGTACGCCGAAGACGGCGATCACTCCGAAGGCGACACAGACCGCCTGGAAGGCCATCCTGCGCTGCACCTTCGCGGGCCGCCCCGAGGTCAGGCCGAGGAAGATCGGAGTGATCCCGGGCGGGTCCATGATCACAAACAGGGTGAGAAAGAGGGATCCGAAAACGGCGAAGTCGAACA
Organism: Streptomyces triticagri; assembly: GCF_003429565.1. Classification (GTDB taxonomy): domain Bacteria; phylum Actinomycetota; class Actinomycetes; order Streptomycetales; family Streptomycetaceae; genus Streptomyces; species Streptomyces triticagri. The sequence continues at coordinate 29,863 of NZ_QUAK01000012.1, read as the reverse complement.
CAGCTGTGGCCTTGCATCGAGTGGTGGGACGGAGCGGAGCAGTACGAGGCGGGGTGGAGCGGACGCAGCGGCCGCGCGCGGCCGGCCCTGGGACTCTGCCGTCAGGGCGCCGCCGGCCGCGGGGTCAGCGTGCCGGTCCCCCGGCCCCGGGCACCGGGAACGCGCCGGTGGCACGCCGGGTGATCTCTCCGTAGACCTCGGGGTCGGTGGTGAACTCGCCGAGTACGCAGGTCTTGCGGCTGCCGTGGTAGTCGCTGGAGCCGGTGGCGAGCAGGCCCAGATCGGCGGCGAGGCCGTGCAGCCGGGCGCGCGTCTCGGGGGCGTGGTCCATGTGGTCGGCCTCGATGCCGTCGAGTCCGGCCGCCGCCAGTTCGGCGATGGCGGTCTCCGGGACCACGTCGCCGCGCTTCACGGCGAGCGGGTGGGCGAAGACGGTGACTCCGCCGGCTGCCTTGACCAGGCGGATCGCCTCGAAGGGGTCCAGCTCGTGCTTCTCCACGTACGCCCGGCCGCCGTCGGCGAGCCACTGGTCGGTGAAGGCGTCGGAGACGGATCCGACCACCCCGAGCTCGACGAGCGCCTCCGCGATGTGCGGGCGGCCGACCGAGCCGTCGCCCGCGATGCGTGCGACCTGCTCCCAGGTGACCGGCACGCCGAGCTCCTGCAGTTTGGCGGTCATCGCGCGGGCGCGCGGCACCCGGTCGTCGCGGACCAGCTCGCGCTCACGGGCGAGTTCGGGCTCGTCGGGGTCGAAGAGGTACGCCAGCATGTGCAGACCCGTGTCGCCGAGCCGGCAGGAGAGTTCGGCGCCGGTGACCAGCGTGAGCTCCTGAGGCAGAGCGGCGACGGCCTCCGCGTGGCCGCGGGTGGTGTCGTGGTCGGTCAGGGCGACGACGTCGAGTCCCGCGGCGGCGGCATTGCGGACCAGCTCGGCCGGGGTGTCCGTACCGTCGGAGGCCGTGGAGTGGGTGTGCAGGTCGATGCGCACGGCACGGGCTCCCGATTCTGATGCGGTACGGACGGAGCCGGGCGCACGGGTGCGCCGACGGCTGCTTGGGACGCTCAAGGATAACGGCCGTACGGATGCTGCCGTCCCGCGCTGCTGCTCCGGCGACGACGGGCCCGCGGGACCGGGCCGGGCGGCGCCCCTTCAGACCTGCAGGATCCGCGGCGACAGTGCACCGCAGGGCAGCAGGTCCACCTCGGCCCCGGCATCGCGCAGATCGGTGAGCACCAGCTCGTCGTACATCAGCAGGCTGGTCTGCTCGGGCCAGACGACCGCCCACAGCCACAGGCCGCGCGCCTCACCGACGAAGACCGCGCGGTCCTCGGGCACACCGGCGACGTGCCAGAGCGGGGTGGGGCGTCCGGCGGCGAGCAGTTTGGCCTGCGGCGGCTTGTTCACATCGAGGTACGGGCCGGGGTCGGGGCCGTCCACGCCCGCGTACCGCGCACCGAGGCCGACGCCCAACTCCTCGGCGACCAGGATCAGTTCACCGGGACCACCGAGCGGTCCTGGCCCCGAGCAGGCGACCGCGGTGGCGCGTCCGCCGCTGCGGTCGTCGCCGGCGCAGGCGACTCCGGTGAAGAGCCAGCCGACCGGGAGCGGCCAGGGCATCCAGACGGGGACGTGGGAGCGGTGCACGACGACGCCGAGCGCCTCGACGCTCGGCGGGACCACGGGCTGCAGCGGATGCACCGTCCCGTGCAGGTCGCACTGCCAGGTGTCGGCGAAGAGGCCGGGAGCCCTGACCCGGCCACCACACTTCGGGCAACTGGGTTCGCCCCTCATAGCGCCCCACGGTCCTCCCCGCAGGTCAGTCCGTCAAGGACGATCACCTGTCCGGCGCGTACGCCGCTCCAGTCCCGAGGATTTAGATGTAGCTTGCATTAATTAGCCAATCTAACTTATTGTGTGTACACAGCATCGACCGAGGGAGCAGGAAGGTAACGGCATGAACAGCAGTAAGGGCGGCCCGAGCGGTCAGGACGGAGCCGATCCGTTCGACCAGGGCGCGAGCAGCATCCTGCGGCAGCCGATGGCGGTCTGGGCCACCGCCGGCGCCTCGGTCGTGGCCTTCATGGGGATCGGTCTCGTCGACCCGATCCTGCCCTCCATCGCCAAGGGCCTCGACGCCTCCGCAAGCCAGGTCTCGCTGCTGTTCACCTCGTACTTCCTGATCACGGCCCTGGCCATGCTGGTGACGGGCTTCGTCTCCAGCCGGATCGGCGGCCGCAAGACACTGCTCGCGGGACTCGCTCTCGTCGTCGTCTTCGCCGCGCTCTCCGGGACGTCCGGATCCGTCGGCGAACTCGTCGGCTTCCGGGCCGGCTGGGGGCTCGGCAACGCCCTCTTCGTCTCGACCTCACTGGCCGTCATCGTCGGCTCGGCGGTGGGCGGCAGCGCAGCCGCCATCCTGCTCTACGAGTCCGCACTCGGCCTCGGCATGGCCTGTGGACCGCTGCTCGGCGCCCTGCTCGGCGACGCCAGCTGGCGCTACCCGTTCTTCGGCACCGCGGCCCTGATGGCGATCGGGTTCATCGCGATCACCGCCTTCCTCAAGGAGCAGCCCAAGCCGGCCCGCAAGACCTCGCTCGCCGACCCGATCAAGGCGCTGGGCCACGGCGGCCTCGCCTCCGCGGCGGCCTCCGCGTTCTTCTACAACTACGCGTTCTTCACGATCCTGGCGTTCACGCCGTTCGTCCTGAACATGACGCCGTACAGGTCGGGGGCCGTGTTCTTCGCCTGGGGCGTGCTGCTCGCCGTGTTCTCGGTGCTGATCGCGCCGCGTCTGCAGGCCCGGTTCGGGTCGCTCAAGGTGCTCGGCGGCTCGCTCGTCCTGCTCGCCCTCGACCTGCTGGTGCTCGGGTACGGGAACCACACGGCGGCCGTCGTCGGCACCATCGTCTCCGGCGCCTTCATCGGCGTGAACAACACCGTGTTCACCGAGCTCGCCCTCGGCGTCTCGGACGCTCCCCGGCCGGTGGCCAGCGCCGGCTACAACTTCGTCCGCTGGTTCGCCGCGGCTGCCGCGCCGTTCCTCGCGCCGAAGATCGAGGAATGGACCAGCATCGAGATGCCGTTCGTGGTCGCGGCGGTCGCCGCCGTGATCGGTGCCGGCATCGTGTGGGTCCGGCGTACGTCGCTGACCCTGCAGGCCGAGGAGCTCGAGACCGCGCACCGCACCGAGGACGGAGTGGCGGTCTTCGCCAACTGAGCCCGTACGCAGCCCACTTCGGGCCCTTCCGGCCCCCTCCGCAGTCAGTCGAGCCGCACGCTCGAGCGGAGGGGGTCGCGTACGTCCGTGCCGTGGTTCAGCCAGCGCTCCTGGAGTTCGGCCGCGCCGTGCACGCGCTTGTGGGCCGCCTCGTTGGGCGTCATCGGCAGCAGGGGCAGGAACTGCACCGGGTCGAGCGGCTCTTCGAGGTCCAGATCGTCCACCAGGCCGCCGGGCTCGGCCACCAGGACCGAGGTGAACGGGGCGCCGGGCCACAGCGGTTCGCCCACGTCGAGCGAGGCACCGGGGGCCACCACGACGCCCTCCACCTGCGGCGAGGCGGCCAGTACGGCGAGCGGGCGCAGCACCTTGTCGGTGTCGGCGAGGCCGGCGCGGACCGAGAGGACCAGCTCGGCGCGCGGCCCGCGCAGCGGATCGGCGAGCACGGCCGTGGGGTCGGCCATCGGCTGTGCTGCCATGCCGAGCGTGGCGTAGCGCACGATGCCGCCGGAGGCCTGGTCGGAGAAGCGGAGCACCTCGATGCGGTCGGTGCCGAGGAAGGTGACCGCGGCCCGCGCGTCCGGTTCCCCGAGTGCCGTACGCAACCTGGCCTCGACCAGCGCAAGAACATCTGCCATGGGGCGAGCATAGAACTCGTCGGGAACGCGCAGAGCGCGGCCTTGACACCGTGCTCGACTGCTAGTCTTGGCCGCTGATCGGGGCAGGGCGCAGCGGCGTCCCGGGCATGGGCTCAGTCGAGCCGCCCGCCCCTGACACGGACACTCCCCCACGGGGGACCGGCCGGAGGAGGTGGGGCTGACATGGATCGAAGTCGACCGTGCAGTAGTACCACCTGTTCTTCCGCCACCAGGTAACCGCTCCCTCGGGCCGAGTGACTCCGTACCCGGGTCTTCTCCGGGTAAACACCTCCGGTCCCTGGCATGCCGCACCGACGGAAGAGCAGCGAATCCCGTTCGATCCGTGTCAGTAGCGAAGGCCGCCACCGCGCCGGTGCGGTGCCGCCCGCTTTGCGGACGTGACAGCACGCCGTACGTCCTCATTCCGGGCTGCGCCACCCATGCGCAGGCAGCCGCGCCGCAGAAGGAGCCTGCCATGTCCATGATTCGTGACCTGCGCGCCGCCGTGAGCCCCTCGCAGCGCAAGAGCGCCGCCCCGTACGGGCCGTACGCCGACACGGGTGTCCCGGAGGCCTCCTCGGCCGTCGTCGACTGCGCGGTCTACCGCGACGGCCACCGGGTCAGGACCGAGCGCCCGCTCACGCCGCACGAGGCCATGCTGCGGGTGCGCCGCGAGGGCGGCTTCGCCTGGATCGGTCTGCACCAGCCGACCGAGGCCGAATTCGCCGGTGTGGCCTCGGAGTTCGGGCTGCATCCGCTGGCGGTCGAGGACGCGGTGCATGCCCACCAGCGCCCCAAGCTGGAGCGCTACGACAACACCCTGTTCACCGTCTTCAAGACCATCCACTACGTCGACCACGACGAATTGACCGCCACCAGCGAGATCGTGGAGACCGGCGAGGTCATGTGCTTCACCGGGCGGGACTTCTTCATCACCGTCCGGCACGGCGGCCAGGGTTCGCTGCGGGCGCTGCGGCACCGGCTGCAGGACGACCCGGAGCTGCTGGCCAAGGGCCCGTCCGCGGTCCTGCACTCCATCGCCGACCATGTCGTCGACGGATACATGGCGGTCGCGGACGCGGTGCAGGACGACATCGACGAGGTGGAGATCGAGGTCTTCTCCGGTACGGGCAAGGGCAGTTCGCGAGGCAAGGGCGGCGCGCGCGGCACCGACGCCGGGCGGATCTACCAACTCAAGCGCGAGGTACTGGAGTTCAAGCGTGCGGTCGCGCCGCTGCTTCGGCCGATGCAGCTGCTCAGCGAGCGCCCGATGCGGCTGATCGACCCGGACATCCAGAAGTACTTCCGGGATGTCGCCGACCATGTGGCGCGCGTGCAGGAGCAGGTCATCGGCTTCGACGAGCTGCTCAACTCGATTCTGCAGGCCAACCTCGCCCAGGCGACCGTCGCGCAGAACGAGGACATGCGCAAGATCACGTCCTGGGCCGCGATCATCGCCGTACCCACCATGATCTGCGGGGTCTACGGCATGAACTTCGACCATATGCCCGAGCTGCACTGGAGGTTCGGGTACCCGATGGTCCTGCTCGGGATCGCGGGCATCTGTCTGACCATCCATCGCACACTGAAGCGGAACGGATGGCTGTGAGGGCCTCCGTCGACCGCCCCCCGGCTGCCCTCGCATAGGCTGCCCGCATGACTGCTGAGCCGCTCCTGGACCGGGCCCTCCTCGAGGAGGCCACGAAGAAGTCGGGTCTCGTCTGGGTCCGTGGCGCCGGCCCCGACCGCGCCCTGTGGCACGTATGGCACGAGGGGGCCGTCCTGCTCGTCGGTGACGGTCCCGGCGAGCAGCCGCTGCCGGGGCTCGCGGCGGACGCCACCGCCGAGGTCACCGTCCGCAGCAAGGACAAGGGCGGCCGGCTGCTGACCTGGACCGCGCACGTCGTGGAGCTGGCGCCCGGCACCGAGGCGTGGGAGACCGCGGTCGGCGAGCTCAAGGGCAAGCGGCTCAACGCCCCGGACAGCGATCAGCTCACCGAGCGCTGGGCCCGCGAATGCCGCGTCCTGCGGCTCGAACCGCGGGAGACTCTCGCCGGGCTCCCGGACGGTTCGCTCGCGGCCGTCCCGCTGCCGACGCCCGCCACGACCCGGGAGCCGATCCCCGGAGCGCTGCCCCGGCTGCTGTTCCGGCGCGGGAAGCGCGACGGCGGGAGGCGCAACAGCGGGAAGCGCGACAGCTAGCCCCTGGCCGCCCCGGTTTTCACGAGGACGGCAGCTCCTGCCCGTAGTCGACCGTCTCGCCCTTGGTGGGGGGCTCGACCTCGAAGTCCTTGCCCCAGTCGGTCAGTTTGAGGACGCCCGCGCCGCCGGCCCGCTCGAGCGTCAGCGGGTACGGAGGGCCCTCCAGGGAGACGTCGAGGGTGCCGCCCGCGCCCTGGTCGCCGGTGATCTCGATGGTGCGGACGCCGCCGGTGCTGCCGCGCTCGCCCTTCTCCAGCTTGCCGTGCAGCGTGAGGAGCCCGTCGAGCAGCAGCTTCTTGTCGGTGAAGCCGCTGAGCTGGCGGTAGGACTTGTCGCCCTCGGGGACCTTCACGTACTTACCGTCGAGCTTGCCCGCCGCCGCCTCGTCGGCCTTGCCGCCCGACTCCTTGCCCGAGGTCCAGAACTGCGCGTCGGCCTTCAGGAAGAGCTGCTCGCCGACCCTGAGCAGCTGGAAGGTCCGCTTCCCGGAGCGCACCTCACCGCTGCCGCCGTCCCCCGTCAGCTGCATGTCCAGCTTGTACGTGGCGCCCTTGCTGACCACCGAGCCGGAGAGCCGTACCGAGTCGGCGGTCGTGGCGGCCTTGCGCGATTTGCTCTGGATCCTGGCGGCGGAGAGCTTGGCGACACCATTGGTCCCGGCGTCGGGGTCCTCCTCGCCGTCGCTGCAGCCGGCGAGCCCCACGACCGCGAGACTCGCGCACAGCACGGCCGCTCCCGCGGTGCGACGGGTGCGGCCAGGAGCGATTGCAGTCACGTTGCGGCGCCGCCTCTCATCAGGAACCTGCACGGCAGTACGGCAGCGTACCGGGATCACCTGCGGCCCTTTGCAGAGAGCCCACCGGACGCGGAGGCAGGGCGCGGCGCAATGCCTCGTACTAGCCTGAAGCTCGTATTCGGTAACAAAGCGTGGCAAGACGGAGCACGGACGGGAAGGAGGCCACGGCATGGCGGCAGGCGTCTCCCGGATCTTCGTCTCGCATCTCGCCGGCACCGCGGTCTTCGACCCGAACGGCGACCAGGTCGGCCGCGTCCGCGACCTGGTCGTCATCCTGCGCATCGGCAACCGCCCGCCCCGACTGCTCGGCCTGGTCGTCGAGCTGTCCACGCGCCGCCGCATCTTCCTGCCGATGACCCGGGTGACCGGCATCGACTCCGGCCAGGTGATCACCACGGGCGTCCTGAACGTCCGCCGCTTCGAGCAGCGCCCGACCGAACGCCTGGTGCTCGGCGAACTCCTGGACCGCCGGGTGACGCTTGTGGAGACCGGCGAGGAGGTGACCGTCCTGGACATCGCCGTGCAGCAGCTGCCGGCCCGCCGCGACTGGGAGATCGACAAGGTCTTCGTACGCAAGGGGAAGGGCGGGGCGCTGCGGCGCAAGGCCGAGGCGTTCACCGTCGAATGGTCGGCGGTGACCGGCTTCTCGCTCGAGGAGCAGGCGCAGGGCGCGGAGAATCTGCTCGCCACCTTCGAGCAGCTGCGGCCCGCCGACCTGGCCAATGTGCTGCACCACCTCTCGCCCAAACGCCGCGCCGAGGTGGCCGCGGCGCTCGACGACGACCGGCTCGCGGACGTACTGGAGGAGCTGCCCGAGGACGACCAGATCGAGATCCTCGGCAAGCTCAAGGAGGAGCGGGCCGCGGACGTCCTGGAGGCGATGGACCCGGACGACGCGGCCGATCTGCTCGGCGAGCTGCCCGAGGCGGACGTGGAGCGGCTGCTCACCCTGATGCAGCCGAGCGACGCGGCGGACGTACGGCGGCTGATGGCGTACGAGGAGCGGACCGCGGGCGGTCTGATGACCACCGAGCCGATCGTGCTGCAGCCGGACGCCACAGTCGCGGACGCGCTCGCCCGGGTGCGCAATCCGGACCTCTCCCCCGCGCTCGCCGCGCAGGTCTACGTCTGCCGCCCGCCGGACCAGACACCGACCGGCAAGTACCTCGGCACGGTGCACTTCCAGCGGCTGCTGCGCGATCCGCCGTTCACGCTGGTCGGCGCGATGCTCGACCGCGATCTGCAGACCCTCGACCCGAACACCCCGCTGACCGCGCTGACCAGCTTCTTCGCCACGTACGACATGGTGGCGGCGCCCGTCGTGGACGACTCCGGGTCGCTGCTCGGCGCGGTGACGGTGGACGACGTACTGGACCATCTGCTGCCCGAGGACTGGCGCGAGACGGAGTTCCACTCCCCGCCGGAGGTGAACAGTGCCGGCTGAGCGCGAGCGGGACGCCAGGACGGCCGTCGAACCCCGCCCCCGGATCCGGCTCGACCAGCCGCGCGCGCCGCGCCGCAGGCTGCTTCCGGAGTACGACCCGGAGGCCTTCGGCCGGATGTCGGAGAAGATCGCCCGCTTCCTCGGCACCGGACGCTTCATCGTCTGGATGACGATCATCATCATCCTGTGGGTGGTGTGGAACGTCCTGATGCCGAAGTCGCTGCGCTTCGACGAGTACCCGTTCATCTTCCTGACGCTCGCCCTGTCCCTGCAGGCCTCGTACGCGGCCCCGCTGATCCTGCTCGCCCAGAACCGGCAGGACGACCGGGACCGCGTCAACCTCGAGCAGGACCGCACCCAGAACGAACGGTCGATGGCCGACACCGAGTATCTGACCCGCGAGATCGCGGCCCTGCGGATGGGCCTCGGCGAGGTGGCGACCAGGGACTGGATCCGCTCCGAACTGCAGGATCTGGTACGGGAGTTGGACCAGTCCCGACATCCGGTGGCGGGCCCGGCGACGGAGGACGGCCGGCGGCCGCGCGGTACGTGACGCAGTCGACCGATCGGGTGGTGCTACTCGGCCGTACTATTTCTCGTATGGCTACCGAGACTTCCCTGCCGGCCGAGGACGCGGTGCGCGATGCGCTCGCCACGGTCAACGACCCCGAGATCAACCGGCCGATCACCGAGCTCGGCATGGTCAAATCGGTCGAGATCGGTACGGACGGCGCGGTCGCCGTGACCGTCTATCTGACGGTCTCCGGCTGCCCCATGCGCGACACCATCACGCAGAACGTCACGGACGCGGTCGCCGCCGTCGAGGGCGTCACCCGGGTCGATGTCACGCTCGACGTGATGAGCGACGAGCAGCGGCGCGAGCTCGCCGCATCGCTGCGCGGCGGCACCGCGGAGCGCGAGGTGCCGTTCGCCAAGCCCGGTTCGCTGACCCGGGTCTATGCGGTCGCCTCCGGCAAGGGCGGCGTCGGCAAGTCCTCGGTGACGGTGAACCTCGCGGCGGCGATGGCCGCCGACGGCCTGAAGGTCGGTGTCGTGGACGCCGACATCTACGGCCATTCGGTCCCCCGCATGCTGGGCGCGGACGGCAGTCCCACCCAGGTCGAGAACATGATCATGCCGCCTTCGGCCAATGGCGTGAAGGTCATCTCGATCGGCATGTTCACCCCGGGCAACGCCCCGGTGGTGTGGCGCGGGCCGATGCTGCACCGCGCGCTCCAGCAGTTCCTCGCCGACGTCTACTGGGGCGATCTGGACGTACTCCTGCTCGACCTGCCGCCCGGCACCGGCGACATCGCCATCTCGGTCGCCCAGCTGGTGCCCAACGCGGAGATCCTGGTCGTCACCACCCCCCAGCAGGCCGCCGCGGAGGTCGCCGAGCGGGCCGGCTCGATCGCAGTGCAGACCCACCAGAAGATCGTCGGCGTGGTGGAGAACATGTCGGGTCTGCCCTGCCCGCACTGCGACGAGATGGTGGACGTCTTCGGCACCGGCGGCGGCGAGCGGGTCGCCGAGGGGCTCACCAGGACCACCGGAGCCCAGGTGCCCGTGCTCGGCTCGATCCCGATCGACGTACGGCTGCGCGAGGGCGGCGACGACGGCAGGCCGGTCGTCCTGACCGACCCGGAGTCTCCCGCCGGATCGGCACTGCGGTCGATCGCCGGCAAGCTCGGCGGGCGGCAGCGGGGCCTGTCGGGCATGGCGCTCGGGATCACGCCGCGCAACAAGTTCTGAGGCGGTGCGCCCGGCGCGCGGCCGGGTGTGCACGCGCCGATGTCCTTGATCTCGGCGAAGCCGAGCCCGTACGCGCTCAGGCCGCGGCCGTACGCACCGAGGTGCACGCCGGCCCGGGTGGAGCCCGCGAGGACCCAGCCGTACTCGGACTCGCGGTAGTGGAACGGCACCGGCACGCCGTTCACCGGCAGCGACAGGCTCGTCCAGTCGGGGCCGTCCAGGTCGTCCGCGAGGACCCAGGCCGCCTCGGTCTGCTGGTCCAGCCAGTCGTCGCGCAGGGTGTGGTCCAGCTGTCCGGGCCAGGTGAAGGTGAGCAGTCCGACGCCGGCCAGCCAGGCGGCCGACGACACCGAAGTGGCCTCGAGCATGCCCGTACCGTCCGCGCTGTCCCTGAGCGGGCTGGAGGCCACGGTCACGACGACCGCGAAGCGCTCGCGGTCCAGGGTGGCCTCGGACCGTACGGACGGCTCCTCGCCGTGTCCGACGGAACCGTGCTCGACCGTGCCGTCCGCGCCCGCGCCGACCTGCATCAGCCAGCGCGGTCCGGTGAACGCCTCGTCGAGGCCGTACCACGGGAACGGCGCCAGGAGATAACCGTCGACCGTGCCCGGGCCTGTCTGACTCTTCGTCTGCATCTGTCCGGCCGCCTCCTCGTTCGCAGTCGGTCCGGAGCGGCCCGCCCCCCTCGGGCGTCCTGAGTCCGGACAACAACAGAGGAGAATAGCCATCCCCGCCGGGCGAGACGGATCTCATGGCGGCACGGGATCGGTATTTGCCCGGATTGCGGCGCCGTTTGGGGTGGCTTCGCCAGTTTTGCCCTGAGGCCGTCGTCACCCTACGGGTGGTAGATGTCGGCGTGTCAGAGGGCCTGTGATCCGGGCGCGACGGAGCTCGGACTCAGGTGGCGTCCGCGTCGAACGGCGGAAGGTCCGCGGTGGCCTGCTTCGGCGCGGCCGCGCCGCCGTCCTTGGTGAGCGAGGGCGCGGTGTCCTTCGTCAGCGACGGCGCGGGGTCCTTCGACAGCGAGGGTGCGGTGTCCTTGGACAGCGACGGCTTCCCGGAATCGCCCTCGTCCCCGTTCACCGCGTCCGCGACCTCGTTCATCTCCTTCTTGAGGTCGAAGCTGTTACGGATCTCCTTGAGGCCGAGCTCGTCGGAGTCCAGGTGCTTGCGGACGAACTTCTTCGGATTCAGGTCCTCGAACTCGAAGTCCTTGAACTCCGGTCCGAGCTCCTCGCGGATGTCCCGCTTGGCGCTGTCGGAGAACTCGCGGACCTTGCGGATGAAACCGGAGATGTCCTGAATGACCTTGGGCAGCTTGTCCGGACCGAAGATGATCACGGCGAGGACCACGAGCGTCACCAGCTCAAGTGCGCCTATGTCATTGAACACCTTGCAGCTCCTAGCGATGTCCGCGGCCCGGGCAGGACGTCCCGTGCCTGACCGGTCCGTCGGTTCCTTCGGTTCCCTGGTCCTTCGGGGCGGGCCGGGCTCGGGCAGGGTCCACGGTACCCGCCGATGCTGTACGGCCGGTACTGTCCCGGGGCAGTTCGGGGTACGGGCCGGTGTTCACCGGGTGCCTCAGTCACCGTGCGAGGCCCTCAGTCACCGTGCGAGGCGCCGAGGACCAGGGACAGCGTGCGCTTCTTGCCGGATCGCTCCAGGGTCAGGTCCAGCTTGTCGCCCGGGCGGTGGGAGCGGATCTTGACGATCAGCTCCTCGCCGGAGTGCACCCGCCGGCCGTCCACCTCGGTGATCACGTCGCCCGGTTTGATGCCGGCCTTGTCGCCCGGACCACCGCGGGTGACGGCGCGGGTGCCGTCGGCCCCCTTCTTGGCCACCCGGGCGCCGTCGCCGTCGTAGCGGGTGTCGAGGGTGACCTCGATGACCGGGTGGGTGGCGCGGCCGTCGTTGATGAGCTCCTCGGCCACCCGCTTCGCCTGGTTGACCGGGATGGCGAAGCCGAGTCCTATCGAGCCCGCCTGCCCGCCGCCCTCCTGGTCCGAGCCGCTGCCGGCGGAGCGGATGGCGCTGTTGATTCCGATCACCCGGGCCTCGGAGTCGACCAGCGGGCCGCCGGAGTTGCCCGGGTTGATCGGGGCGTCGGTCTGCAGGGCGTCGACGTAGCTGACGTCGCTGCCGTCCTCCTCGCCGCCGGCGGTGATCGGGCGCTCCTTGGCGCTGATGATCCCGGAGGTGACCGTGTTGGACAGGTCGAACGGGGCGCCGATGGCCACCACCGGGTCGCCGACCCGGACGTTCTCCGAATTGCCGAGCGGCAGGGGCTTGAGGCCGGAGACGCCGGTGACCTTGACGACGGCCAGGTCGTAGCCGGAGTCGCGGCCGACCACACGGCCCTTGGCGGTCTCGCCGCCGCTGAAGGTGATGGTGATCCGGCCGCCCGTGCCCGCCGGGTCGACGACGTGGTTGTTGGTCAGGATGTGGCCGCGGTTGTCGATCACGAAGCCGGTGCCCGTGCCCTGTGCGCCGCCGCCGTTCACATGCAGGGTGACCACTCCGGGGAGGGCCTTGGCGGCGATTCCGGCGATGCTGTCGGGGGCCCGGTCCCTGGACTCCTTGTCGGTCTGCGGGAGTTCGACCGTCCCGATACCGCCGTTGCGCTCCCAGTACGCGCCGATGCCACCGCCGATGCCGCCCGCCACGAGGGCGAGGGCGACGGCTCCCAGTACCAGCAGCCCACGACGGCGGCCGCGCTTCTCCTTGGGAACGCCGCCGGGGCCAGCCGGGTGCAGCAGGGGCCCTCCGGCCGGGGCGCGCCAGGGGTCGTAGTGCTGCCAGGGCGTGGTGGGTGCGGGCGGGCGGCCGCCGGGGGTGGGGTGGTGGTGGCCGGGGCCGGGCTGGTGCGGGGTGTTGGTGTGCTGCTCGGGGCCGGGGTGCGGGGCGGCGGGGTGCGCGGTCGCTGCCTGCGGGGTGGCGCCGGTGGGGAGGCGGGTGCCTCCGGCCGGAGTTCCGGGCTGGGCCGGGGTTCCGGGCTGGTGAGGGCCGTTCGTGGTCGGGGCGGGCGGACTCGGGTGCGGGGGCTGGGGGTGCGGAGCCTGGGTGTGCGCGGTTCCGGTGTTCGGTGCCTGCTGGTTCGGCGCCGGGCGGTTGTGGCCCGGCGGGCCCTGGGGATGCCCGGTCCGGGGCTGGATGGGCCCGCTCTGCGCGGGCTCGTGCGGCCCGGAAGCGGGTCGTTGGGCTTCGCCTGTCGCGCCGTGGCTCCCGGCGGGCGGCGGCGCGGAGGTCTGCGCCGTGCTCGGCGGTACGTGCGTGCCTTGGGCCGGCGTGGCCACGGGATGCTGCACGGGCGGTGCGGGCGCCCACGGTCCGGGCTCCCCGTAGGGCGGTGTCCCGTACGGATCGGGCGCGTGCCGGGGCGTCGGCCGCGCGTCGGAGGGGGTGTCTGCGGCGGGGGTGGCTGCCGCGGGGGTGGCCGAGGTGGACGCATCGGAGGCGGGATTGTCGGGGGTGGGACCGTCGGGAGCGGGTGACCCGGATATGGGGTCCGCAGCAGCTACGCGATCCGCAGCGGGCACGTCGTCCGCGAGCTCTCGCACGACACCGGGCGCCGAAGGCGCGTCGGAGGCGGCGGGCACGTCGGAGGCAGCAGACGCATCGGCCGAACCGGGCTCGCCGCCGTCCGCGTCGCCGTGCGCCTCGGCCCGGGCGCCGCTCGGCACCGAGTCCTGCAGCAGGTAGTCACCGCCGCCGGGCTCGTCGGCGGGCACGGAGCCGGTGGCACCCGCGTCCGAAGCACCGGACTCCGCAGCTCCGACGCCGGAGGGGCCGACGGAACCACCTTGCCCCTCAAGGGACTTGGCCACCGACGGCGCGTCTGCCGCGTCGACCGGCCGCGCGGCGGACGCGGCGTCCGAGGCAGCCGAGGAATCCGAGACGCCCGCACCGGGCTCATCTGCCGCCCCGACTGCATCCGGCACCGCATCCGCAGGCTGCCCGGGAGCGCCGATCGCACCAGAAGCCCCGGCCCCGAACGCCCCGTCCGAGCCGGCGGACCCAGCCGGCTCCGCCGCCCCCGAGGCGTCCGCTGCCGCTCTCCGCGGACGGCTCCACCACTTCGCCTTCGGCCCGGTGGGCCCCCGCTCGTCCATGTTCTCCCCACAGCTGGTGCGCGGCCGGGGCGGTCGCACCCCTTGTCCCGCGGAGAGCCGCGCGCCTGCGCTGCGGCTCGGTCTCAGTCCCCGGTGCCGCATCCCTCGGGACACCAACTCCCGGGACGGACACGGCCAGCAGAATTCAACCAGGTTTGCGAGCGATCGCGCAGGGCGCGATCAGCGGGCGGACGAAACCGAAGGCCCCGAGCTCGCCGTGGGCGCGGCCGATGCACCGGCCCAGACGCCCGAGGCCGAGTCGAGTCCGGACCTGGGGTCGAGCCCCTGCGCGGGACCGCGCTCCACGGGCCCTCGTACAGGCGGCTGCTCCGCGGACTCCGACACCGGCCGTATCAACGGCGACAGGGCGCTCGTGGCCCCGGCTCCGGAGAGCAGCGGCGAGGCAGGCATGCCCTGCGCCCTCGCCTCCTGCAGCGTCCGCTCGCGCTGTGGAACTCCGGGCAGCAGCGGCGCCGAGACACTCGGCGTGGCGGCCGGCGCCGCCAAGGTCCGTGCCTGGCCGGTCTGCGCGGTGGCCAACTGCCCGCTGCCGCGCCGTCGCTGCGTATCGCCGGCGGCCGTGCCCCCGCCGCCCTGGGTGCGCTGCGGGGCGGCCTTGGAGCCGCGTATGTCACCGGTGTCGCTGGGCAGTCCCGTGGAGACCCCGCCGAGCGCGATGGCGGCCAGCGAGACCGCCCCGGCTGCGGCGAACGCGAACCGCCGGCCACGGGAGGCAGACCGCTCGGCCGCACCGCGCCCGACGTCGTGGATCCGGAAGCCGCGCCCGGAGTCGCCCCCGGGCAGCAGCCCGCCGGCGCCGCCCGCGGGCGCGTAACGGAAGGTGCCCTCCCCGGGCATGCCGAAGAAACGGTCGGCCGACACCGGCAGCATCTCGTCCCCGCCGAACGGCGAGCCACCGTCGGGACCGCCCTCCGGCAGCCCCTGCAGCCGGGCCAGGAGGCCCTCGGACGGTGGCGGCGGCGCGGTGTCGGCGAAGAAGGTCTTGAGCCGGCGCTGTGCATCGGCCTCGGCCTTGCACTTGGCGCAGGTCGCGAGATGAGCCAGCACCCGCTCCCGGGTGTCATGGCCCAACTCGCCGTCCACCAGGGCGGCGAGACGATCGCCCAGGTGCTGCTCGGCAGGTGTAGGACGTGAACCACTCACGCGGACGCGCCCCCTCCTCCCAGCGCGGGCACACCCGCGGCCCCGACCAGACGCCGCTCCGCGCGGGCCTGCGGCGAACGGTGCTGCAGCGCCTTGCGCAGCTGCGAGCGCCCACGGTGGATACGGCTGCGCACGGTGCCCAGCTTGACGCCCAGGGTGGCGGCGATCTCCTCGTACGACAGACCCTCGATGTCGCACAGGACGACGGCCGCGCGGAACTCGGGCGCGAGGGTGTCGAGCGCCTGCTGGACGTCGGCGTCGAAGTGGGTGTCCTGGAAGACCTGCTGCGGCGACGGCTCGCGGCTGGGCAGCCGCTCCGCCGCGTCGTCACCGAGCGCGTCGAAACGGATGCGCTGGCGCCGCCGGACCATGTCCAGGAAGAGATTGGTGGTGATGCGGTGCAGCCAGCCCTCGAAAGTGCCCGGGGTGTACGTCGAGAGGGAGCGGAATACGCGGACGAAGACTTCCTGGGTGAGGTCCTCGGCGTCGTGCTGATTACCCGTGAGGCGATAGGCGAGGCGGTACACACGGCCGCTGTGCGTGCTGACGATCTCCTCCCAGGTGGGCGGAGTCCACGCCCCCGATTCCGCATCGGCGGCAAAGGTCGCGGTGTGTGCGGATTCGGTTTCGGTGGCACCTCCCGCGCCCTGAGGGCTGCGGGGGGAACGGTCAGCAGTGTCGGTCACGGATTTCGGCTCGCCCGCCGACCTGAGAAAACGACGCCGTATGCGCGACATATTTCCCCGGTCACCGGCCGTAGCCGCACCTCCCCTGTCGGCTCTGGTGGTGTCCAGTGGAGCCCCTACCATAGCCACCTCGACCGTTAGCTCCGGATAAGCTTTTTTGCGTGAATTTGGAATAAGTGCGGCGCCCTGAACTGCGTCTCGCTCCGCGACCGGACTCCTGCTCAACTCCCGCACCTCCCCCGTCCTGTGCCCGTCCTGTGTTTCCCCCCTCATAACGCCCGGTCCCATCTGCGGGTTCCCGGCCCCAGCGGATACAGTCACCGCCAGACCATCAACGGGGACAGGAGAGGGTCATCACCGGCAACCGGCAGTCGAGCCTGGCGTTCGCGGACGCCTTCGTCGCCGAGGACGAAGCTCTGCTCTGGGCCCGTGAGCGGGCCAGGGAGTCAGGGCTGCGTCCGGTGTCCCCTGCCACCGGTACGACCCTCGCGATGCTGGCCGCGACGGCGGGCGCCAAGGCGGTCGCCGAGATCGGCACCGGCACGGGCGTGTCCGGCATCCACCTCCTGCAGGGCATGCGTCCCGACGGCGTCCTGACCACCGTGGACCCCGAGCCCGAGCGCCAGCAGTTCGCCCGCGAGGCCCTGCGGGCGGCCGGCTTCGCGGGCAATCGCGCCCGCTTCATCCCCGGCCGCGCCCTCGACGTACTGCCCCGGCTCGCGGACAGCGGCTACGACCTGGTGTTCTGCGACGGCGACCGGACGGAGTGCCTCGACTACCTCGCTGAATCGTTGCGCCTGCTCCGCCCGGGCGGCCTGGTCTGCTTCGAGGGAGTCCTCGCGGACGGCCGTACGGTCGACTCGGGACCGCAGCCGGTCGAGGTGGTGCGCCAGCGGGAGCTGCTGCGGGCCGTACGGGAGAGCGAGGAGCTGCTGCCGGCCCTGCTCCCGACGGCGGACGGGCTGCTCTGCGCGGTCAAGCGCTGACGCCGTCGGGCGCCGGCGGCCGGCCGGGAAGCACCCCGGCACAGCGATACCCCGGCACGCTGTTAGTGTGCCGGGGCATTCACATCCTGAATAAGCGCCGGGCGCTCCGCGTCAGCCGACGACCTTCTTGAGGGCGTCGCCGAGCGCGTCGGCCTCATCGGGCGTCAGCTCGACGACAAGCCGACCGCCGCCTTCGAGCGGAACGCGCATGACGATGCCCCGCCCCTCCTTGGTCACCTCGAGCGGGCCGTCGCCCGTCCGCGGCTTCATGGCCGCCATGCTCGTTCCCCTTCCTGAAACCAGCTCATCGCAGCCGGCGGCCCCATGACAGGCGCTGTGTCACCGGCATCGAACACATTGCTTCCAGGCCATTATCCCGCATCGCCGGACCCGATGACCAACATCGGTTCGTATCGCTTGGGCAACCCACTTGAGCAAAACCACCCAATTCGGCGATGTGACTGCGATACTGCGCCGCCCCACGCGTCACGGCGATCCCGAATTGTTAGACGCAGGTCACACCTGCCGCGACATTTCGGCCCGCCGCGATCTCCGACATCCTTGGCACGGACGACGTGATGCCCAGCGACGGAGGTACCCGCACCATGGCCGACAGCGTGCTCCACGAGGTGAACGACGGACTCGCGACGATCACCATCAACCGCCCCGAGGCCATGAACGCCATGAACACGGAGGCCAAGGTCGCGCTGCGGGACGCCGTGCAGTCGGCCGCCGCGGACCCCGCCGTGCGCGCGGTGCTCCTGACGGCGACCGGCAAGGCGTTCTGCGTGGGCCAGGACCTGAAGGAGCACATCGGTACGCTCACGGCCGACCGCGAGGCGGGCAGCGGCAACACGATGAGCACGGTCGCCGAGCACTACAACCCGATCGTGCGAGCCCTGACCGGGATGCCCAAGCCGGTGGTGGCGGGCGTGAACGGTGTCGCGGCCGGCGCGGGCTTCGGCTTCGCGCTCGCCGCGGACTACCGGATCGTGGCGGACACGGCCGCCTTCAACACCTCCTTCGCCGGTGTCGCCCTGACCAGCGACTCCGGGGTCGCCTGGACGCTGCCGCGCCTCGTCGGCCACGGCCGGGCCGCCGATCTGCTGTTCTTCCCGCGCAGCATCAAGGCCCAGGAGGCGTACGAGCTGGGCATCGCGAACCGTGTGGTGCCCGCGGACGAACTCGCCGACGAGGCGCGGAAGGTGGCCCTCGCCCTGGCCGCCGGACCGACCGTGGCCTATGCGGCGATCAAGGAGTCGCTTGCACACGGTGCGTCGCACGCACTGAGCGAGACCCTCCTCAAGGAGGAGGAGCTGCAGGCGAAGGCGGGCGCGTCCGAGGACCACGCGATCGCCGTGCAGGCCTTCATCGCGAAGGAGAAGCCGACGTATCTGGGGCAGTAGGGCTGTAGGGCGTCAGCCGCCGCTGCCGCGGGCCGTGCAGTCGGCCAGGTGGTCGTCGACGAGTCCGCAGGCCTGCATCATCGCGTACGCCGTGGTGGGGCCGATGAAGCGCAGGCCGCGCTTCTTGAGCGCCTTGGACAGCGCCGTCGACTCGTCGGTGATCGCCGGGACGTCCGCGAGGGTGCGCGGCACCGGGCGGGGCCCGGGATCCGGGGCGTACGACCAGATCAGCGCGTCGAGTTCGCCCGGGGACCAGTCGGCGAGCACCCGGGCGTTGGTCAGGGTCGCGGCGATCTTGGCGCGGTTGCGGATGATGCCCGGGTCGGCGAGGAGGCGGGCCGCGTCGGCGTCGGTGAAGGCCGCGACCGAGGCGATCTTGAAGTCGGCGAAGGCGCGGCGGAAGCCCTCGCGGCGGCGCAGGATGGTGATCCAGGAGAGGCCGGACTGGAACGCCTCGAGGCAGAGCCGCTCGTACAGTGCGTCGTCGCCGTGGACCGGGCGTCCCCATTCCTCGTCGTGGTACGCCGTGTAGTCCTCGCTCGCCAGGGACCAGGGACAGCGGAGTGCGCCGTCGGCGCCGGGCTGTGCGGCGGTCATGGGCGGGGCTCCTCCGGTCCGTACGGCGATTCGGTGGTCGGGTCGGCGGGCGGGGTGTCCTCGGGGTCCTGGGGCTCGCCCCGGTCCTGGTCGCCGGGCTCGTGGTCCCGCGGGCGGTACTGGGAGGTCTCCGGCCGGTACTGGGAGGTCTCCCCCGTGTCGTACGACGGGAAGAGGCCGGCGCCGACCGCGGCGGCCTCCGCGCCTGCGAGGGCCGACTCGAGCTCGGCGATCCGGGCGTCCCGCTCCGCGAGCTCGGCGCCGAGGCGGGCGAGGGCGTCGTCCACCTCGGACATCCGGTAGCCGCGCACCGCCATCGGCAGCCGCAGCGCCTCCACATCGGCCCGGCCCACCGGGCGCTCCTCGGGCAGCGGGTCGACCAGGCGGTCCGGCGCCGAGCGGGACAGCGGGCCGGTCTCGCCGCCGCCGACCACGGCCAGCGCGACCGCGGCGACCACCACGACCAGCGCGATGAGCAGGAACCAGAACACGACCATCTCCCCGGAAGACACCACCTACGGTCCCGAGGCGCCCCCCGGTCTCGCGAGCGGCGGCCCCGGCACACTGTCCGGGTCCGATCGTGCCATGGAGCACCGACAGTTAAGGTCGCAGGCGAGCTACGCGAGGAGGAATCAGGGGATGCAAGGGCCACTGCGGCTCGGTGGACGGGAGTTCGCCGCGCACGAGCCGGTGATCATGGCGATCGTGAACCGGACCCCGGACTCCTTCTACGACCAGGGCGCCACCTTCCGCGACGAGCCGGCGCTGGCCCGGGTCGAGCAGGCCGTGGCCGAGGGCGCCGCGATCATCGACATCGGCGGGGTGAAGGCCGGGCCCGGCGAGGAGGTGACCGCCCAGGAGGAGGCGCGCCGTACGGTCGGGTTCGTCGCGGAGGTGCGGCGGCGGTACCCCGACGTGATCATCAGCGTGGACACCTGGCGGCACGAGGTCGGCGAGGCGGTGTGCGAGGCGGGCGCCGATCTGCTCAACGACGCCTGGGGCGGCGTCGATCCGCGGCTGGCGGAGGTGGCGGCGCGGCACGGCGTGGGGATCGTCTGCACGCACGCGGGCGGTGTGCAGCCGCGGACCCGGCCGCATCGGATCGCGTACGAGGACGTGATGGCCGACATTCTGCGGGTGACGGTCTCGCTGGCCGAGCGGGCGGTGGAGCTCGGGGTGCCGCGGGAGTCCGTACTGATCGACCCGGGGCACGACTTCGGGAAGAACACCCGGCATTCGCTCGAGGCGACGCGGCGGCTCGGCGAGATGGTCGGGACGGGGTGGCCGGTTCTGGTGTCGCTGTCCAACAAGGACTTCGTGGGCGAGACGCTTGACCGGCCGGTCAAGGAGCGGCTGATCGGGACGCTGGCGACCACGGCGGTGTCGGCGTGGCTCGGGGCGCGGGTGTATCGGGTGCATGAAGTCGCGGAGACGCGACAGGTGTTGGCGATGGTGGGGGCGATCGCGGGGGGCCGCGCACCATCGGTCGCTCGGCGCGGGCTGGCTTAGGTCCCGGGGCGTCTGCCCCCGGGGCCCCTTCGGGCTACGCCCCGGGGGTGTCCTCAAGCGCCGGACGGGCTGTAAAGGATGTCCTCAAACGCCGGACGGGCTGGGTGTGCCGGACGGGCTGGGTGTGCCGGACGGGCTGGATTTGGCGGGCTGGATCGCGGGACGCCCGGTGGGCGTCAGCCCGAGACCTCCTTCGTGACCAGGGTGACCGCCTCCGTGATGTCGTCCGTGACGTGGAAGAGGTGGAGGTCGCGGGAGGCCGCCTTGCCCTGGGCGATGACCGTGTCGCGGAGCCAGTCGACCAGGCCGCCCCAGTAGGCCGAGCCGAAGAGGACGATCGGGAAGCGGGTGACCTTGCGGGTCTGGACGAGGGTGAGGGCCTCGAAGAGTTCGTCCAGGGTGCCGAGGCCGCCGGGCAGCACCACGAAGCCCTGCGCGTACTTCACGAACATGGTCTTGCGGACGAAGAAGTAGCGGAAGTTGACCCCGATGTCGACGTGTTCGTTCAGCCCCTGCTCGAAGGGGAGCTCGATGCCGAGGCCGACCGAGGTGCCCTTCGCCTCCCGCGCACCGCGGTTGGCGGCCGCCATGGCGCCGGGGCCGCCGCCGGTGATCACCGCGAATCCGGCCTCCACCAGGGCCTTGCCGATCGCCACGCCCGCCTCGTACTCGGGAGTGCCCTCCGGCGTGCGCGCGGAGCCGAACACGCTGATCGCGGGCGGCAGTTCGGCGAGCGCGCCGAAACCCTCCACGAACTCGGACTGGATGCGCATGACCCGCCACGGGTCGGTGTGCACCCACTCGGAATCGCCCTCGGAGTCGAGGAGCCGCTGGTCCGTGGTGCCGGGCTTGATCTGCGAGCGGCGGCGCACGACCGGTCCCAGGTACTGCTCCTCGACCGGGCCCTGCTCGTCCGGGTTGCCCATGAATATCCCCTTCCGTCATTCGCACTGCCTTCAGCGTAGATCGACCCCTGTGAAGCGGGGCGTAAATGCCGGACGGGTCCCGGCGGAGTGCAGGTGAACGCCAGGAGCGGGGCCGTCCGTGGCGGGCCGGCAGGTCAGGAGGTCAGCCAGGACCGCAGGCGCTCCTCGCCCGCGAGGATCTTCGCGGTGTCGACGCGCTCGTCCCGCTTGTGGGCCAGCTGCGGGTCCCCCGGGCCGTAGTTGACCGCCGGGACGCCGAGGGCGCTGAAGCGGGAGACGTCCGTCCAGCCGTACTTGGGCTGCGGGGTGCCGCCGACCGCCTCGATGAACGCGGCCGCGGCCGGATGCGAGAGCCCGGGCAGCGCGGCACCGCTGTGGTCGTCCACGACGAACTCCTCGACGCCGCAGTCGGCGAACACCTCGCGGACGTGCGCCAGGGCGTCCTCCGCGGAACGGTCCGGCGCATAGCGGAAGTTCACGGTGACCGTGCAGGCGTCCGGGATCACATTCCCCGCGACACCGCCCTCGATACGGACCGCGTTGAGCCCCTCGCGGTATTCGAGGCCGTCGATGACCGGGTGGCGCGGAGTGTACGAGGCGAGCCGCTCGAGGATCGGCGAGGCGGCGTGGATGGCATTGGCGCCCATCCAGCTGCGCGCCGAGTGGGCCCGCTCGCCGCCGGTGCGCAGCAGTACCCGCAGGGTGCCCTGGCAGCCGCCCTCCACCTGGCCGTCGGAGGGCTCGAGCAGGACCGCGAAGTCGCCCGCCAGCCAGTCGGGATGGGCGTCGGCGACGTGACCGAGGCCGTTGAGGTGGGCGGCGACCTCCTCGTTGTCGTAGAAGACGAAGGTCAGGTCGCGGTTCGGCTCGGTGACCGTGCGGGCGATCCGGAGCTGGACCGCGACGCCGGCCTTCATGTCGCAGCTGCCGCAGCCCCACAGGATGCCGTCCTCGTCGAGGCGGGACGGGACGTTGTCCGCGATCGGGACCGTGTCGATGTGGCCGGCCAGGATGACGCGCTCCTCGCGGCCGAAGCGGGTGCGTGCCACCACGTTGTTCCCGTACCGGTCCACCGTCAGGTGGGGCAGGGCGCGCAGGGCGGTCTCGACCGCGTCGGCGAGCGGCTTCTCCTGTCCGCTCTCGGACGGGAAGTCGACGAGCCGGGCGGTGAGCTCCGCGGCGTCGAGCGTGAGGTCGAGAGGTGTGTCCTGGGGTACGCCATGAGGTGCGTCATAGGGTGCTTCGGCCATGCCGCCGACCCTAACCGAGACCTCCGACAAGGCATCGCGGGCGGTGCGCGGACGGCACGTGCGGACCGAACGGAGGATCGGCGTCCGTCGGCGGCCGACGGGGGCCACGGGCCGTCCGCGGGCACCGGTACGGTGGTCCGCGTGCCAGCTCAGCCCTCCCCGTACCGCAGGCGCGGTCGGCTCCTTCGTATCGGAGCTGCCCTCGTCGTGCTCGTCGCGCTCGCGGGCTATCTGGCGATCCAGTACGCGGGCGGCGGCAAGCGCGCACCGCGCTGCCTGGTGGTGTCGGGCGACGGGGACGGCGGGACCTACGAGTTCACCGCGGAGCAGGCCGTGAACGCGGCGACGGTGTCCGCCGTCGGCACCTCCCGCGGCATGCCGGAGCGGGCGGTGACGATCGCGCTCGCGACCGCACTGCAGGAGTCCGGGCTGCGCAACATCGACCACGGCGACCGCGATTCGATCGGCCTCTTCCAGCAGCGGCCCTCGCAGGGCTGGGGCACCGAGAAGCAGATCATGGACCCGGTCTACTCCTCGGAGAAGTTCTACGAGCACCTGGCCGAGGTCCCCGGGTACTCCCGGCTGCCGCTGACCGTCGCCGCCCAGCGGGTGCAGCGCAGCGGTTACCCGCAGGCGTACGCCAAGCACGAGCCGGACGCGGCGCTGCTCGCGGCGGCGCTGACCGGCCGGGCCGCGGCCGCCTTCAGCTGCGAGACGCGCGAGGCCGCCGAGCCGGGCGACCCGGCGAAGGTGCGCAAGGCGCTGCGGAAGGCCTTCGGGGCGGACGTCCTGAGCGGCACCGAGGCGGCCGGGGCGGTGGCCTCCGGCGGGCAGGGCTCGGACGTCGACGAGGGCGAGCAGCGGCGCACGGTGTCCGTACCGGTCGCCGACGTGACGGCCGCGAACGCGGAGAGCACCCGCGACCGGCGCGGCTGGGAGCTCGCGCACTGGGCCGTCGCGCACGCCGCCGAACTGCGGCTCGAGCGGGTCTCGTACGCCGGCCGGGAGTGGCGGGCCGCGGAGTCCGGGGCGAAGTGGAGCGAGGCGGGGGACGGCCCGGCTGCCGGGAAGGGCGCGGACGAGGCGGTACGGATCGTCACCGCGCCCTGAGCGCAACGGGAGTCGCTGACCGCGGCGGGAGTCACCCGTGCGGCCCGTCACTCGAAGGTGGCAGTCCGCCGGCGCCCGGGTGACGCGTCCGGCCTCCGTTCGGGAAGCCTCGTACAGCCCGTCAACTGCCTTGCGCACCAAGGGGAGTGAGGATTCTGCGGCAGCCCGCCCGGCACACCCTTTGACCGCTTTCGTACACAGTCGATCATGCGACGCATTGCCAACTCTTTACGTCGGCACACCGAAACCTTCGGGGCGTCTCCGCGGTAGTCACGGCGTCCGTCCCAACCGTTTCGAAGGAGCAACATGTCCCTCCCCCTGACCCGCCGGATCGCCCGCACCGCGCTGCTCGTCGCGGCGGGAGCAGCGCCGCTGGCAGGTGTCGTCTCAGCGGCCGGTTCCGCCGGCGCCGCCGAGCTGCCGGCCGCCGACGCGCTCGGCGCGGTGACCGCGCTGGACGGCGACGCGGTCGGCGGTGCCGCCGAGAGCGCCACCGGCCTCGCGGGACAGACCGGCGGCCAGGCCGTCGAGGACGCCGCGCCGACCGTGGGCGCGGCCTCGCAGGACCTCATCGGCGGGCTGCCCGCCGCGCCGGGCGGCCTGCCGCTCGGCTGAGCCGCGCACCGGCCGGACACGGTCGTACGCGCACCGCGAAGGGCCCGGGAGGCGACTCCCGGGCCCTTCCGCGTCGTGGGACGCCGTGCGCCTCAGAGCCGTCCGACCGCCGCGGCGACGCGCTCGTCCGTGGCCGTGAAGGCGATCCGTACGTACTCGCGCCCGGCCTCGCCGTAGAAGTCGCCGGGCGCCACCAGGATGCCGAGCTCCGCGAGACGGCCGACCGTCTCCCAGCAGGACTCGCCGAGCGTGGCCCACAGATAGAGGCTCGCCTCGCTGTGCTCGATGCGGAAGCCGTGCCGAAGCAGCGCCTCGCGCAGGGCCGCACGCCGGGCCGCGTACCGCTCGCGCTGTTCGGCGACATGGGTGTCGTCCCCGAGGGCCGCGATCGTGGCGGCCTGCACCGGGGCGGGCGTCATCATGCCGCCGTGCTTGCGGATCTGCAGCAGGTCGCCGAGCACGGACTCGTCGCCCACCAGGAACGCGGCGCGGTAGCCGGCCAGATTGGAGCGCTTGGACAGCGAGTGCACGGCGACGATGCCGTCGTACGAGCCGCCGCAGACCTCCGGATCGAGCACGGAGACGGGCTCGGCCTCCCAGCCGAGCTCCAGATAGCACTCGTCCGAGAACACCAGCACGTCGTGCTCGCGCGCCCAGGCCACGATGCGGGCCAGTTCGTCCTTGGCCAGGACCCGGCCGGTCGGGTTGGACGGCGAGTTGAGCCAGAGCAGCTTCAGGGCCGCCGGGTCCAGGTCGGCGACCGGGTCGTCGTAGACCGCGTGCTCGGCGCGGGCCAGGCGGGCCCCTACCTCGTACGTGGGATAGGCGAGCCGCGGGACGCCGACGACGTCGCCGGGGCCGAGTCCCAGCTGGGTCGGCAGCCAGGCCACCAGCTCCTTGGAGCCCACCACGGGCAGCACATTGCGGTGTCCTGCCTGCCCGGCGCCGAGCCGCCGCACGGCCCAGCCGGCGATCGCGTCGCGCAGCGCGGGCGTGCCCCACACCGTCGGATAGCCGGGTGAGTCCGCCGCGGCCACCAGGGCCTTCTGGACCAGCTCCGGGACCGGGTCGACGGGCGTGCCGACCGACAGGTCGACGATGCCGCCCGGGTGCGCGGCCGCGGTCGCCTTGTAGGGCTCGAGCTTGTCCCAGGGGAAGACGGGAAGCCGNCGGGCGTGCCGACCGACAGGTCGACGATGCCGCCCGGGTGCGCGGCCGCGGTCGCCTTGTAGGGCTCGAGCTTGTCCCAGGGGAAGACGGGAAGCCGGTCTGTTACGGCGGACACGGTGCTCGCTTTCGTCGCGTTCTGCGTGGGGCTGGGTCTGCGCGCGGGGTGCTGCCCGGCGGCGCAAACGCCCCGGTCCCGTACGGCGGTGCTGCCGTACGGGACCGGGGCGGCGCGGCCGTCGCTACTGGTTCTGCGGCGGCAGTTCGGCGATGAACGGGTGGTCGCGCTCGATCAGACCGAGCTTGCTCGCACCGCCCGGCGAACCGAGCTCGTCGAAGAACTCGACGTTCGCCTTGTAGTAGTCCTTCCACTCCTCAGGAGTGTCGTCCTCGTAGAAGATCGCCTCGACCGGACAGACCGGCTCACAGGCACCACAGTCGACGCATTCGTCCGGGTGGATGTACAAGGACCTGGAGCCCTCGTAGATGCAGTCGACCGGGCACTCCTCGATGCACGCCTTGTCCTTGACGTCGACACAAGGCTGCGCGATGACGTAGGTCACGCTGTCGTTCCTCCTCGATAGGGCGCTGGCGGGCCTCCTCAGGCCTCCGCCGCCTGGCGCGCGGGAGCGCGGCGTCGTCGATGCCCGCACCTAGTATCTCCGTTCCGGTGGATGATCCGAACAGGAGGGGCGGATAGAGCCTTGAAAATCACTGGAGGCGGTCGCCTCGAAGTCCAGATTAACCCCGATGACGTGGGCAAACGCGTTTCGGTACGACGCCGGTACGCGGCGGAAAACGGCACGGAGAAGTTCACCGACACGGTCGGGGTTCTCACATCCTGGACCGAGGGTGTGCTGGTCATCACACGGCGGACCGGTCAGGACGTACGGATCGAGGAGTCGTCGCTGGTCGCGGGCAAGGTGGTCCCCGCGGCACCGGCGCGGCGCCGGGGCCCGGCCGCGTCGTTCGAGGAGCTGGCGCCGGTGATGGCGCGCGCGTGGCAGCCGGTGGAGAGCGAGCGGATCGGCGCCTGGGAGCTGCGGGCGGCCGCCGCGCCCCGCCCGGTCGGGACGGCGGTCGGGACGGCGACCGGGACGCCGGTCGGGGTCCCGCGCGCGGGAGGCGCACCCCGCAGCGGTTTCACCCGCCGGGCGAACTCCCTGCTGCCGCTCGGCGATCCGGGCGTGCCGTTCGACGACGCGCTGGCGGCCACGCGCGCGTGGTACGCGGCCCGGGACCTCCCGGCGTACGCCCAACTGGCCACCGGCGGCGGGGCGGCACGGGGGGAGACTGCGGGAGGCCCCCAGGAGGAGCTGGCCGAGTGGTTCGCGGCGCGCGGGTGGGTGCGCGAGGTGACGGCGCAGGTGCTGACCGGGGCGCTCGCGCCGGTCGGGGACGTCGCGGGCGTCCCGGTGGATGCCGTACGGCTGTCGCGGAGCTGCGACGCGGACTGGCTGCGGAGGTACCAGCGGGCCGGCGAGCCGGGGCCGCACGTGCTGCGGGTGCTCGGCAGCGGCCCCTCGGTGTGGTTCGCGACGGTGGACGGTGACGGGCCCGTGCCCGCGGCGATCGGCCGCTGTGTGGTGGACGGGCGGTGGGCCGGCTTCATGGCGGTCGAGGTGGACGACGGGCGGCGGCGCGAGGGGCTCGGCACGGCGGTGATGGCCGCGCTCGCACGGCGTGCGCTCGACGAGGGGGCATCGGCCGCGTGGCTGCAGGTCGAGGAGGACAACACGGCGGCCCGTGCCCTGTACGACGGTCTCGGCTTCACGGTCCACCACCTGTACAGCCATTTCCGGGCCCCTGAGGACGACGTCCACGCGCGCGTGGCGCCGGAGGACGTCGACCGCTTCCGATCGCACTGAGAGGGCACGAGGGACGTATGAGCTCGCCGATCCCCGACCGTCGGCAGCGGTTCGCCGACGAGGCCAGGGCGGAACGACCGGACCTGGCCCTGCTCTGCCTGCTCATCGGCGCGGAGGCCGACCCCGCTCTCGACGAGGCGGGCGTCGACGCCGCACAGATCGAGCTCGACCGGCTCGCCGGGATGCTGCCGTACCGCCCCGGCGGTCCGCATGCCTGGGCCGCCGCGCTCGCCGAACTGCTCGGTGGGCGCCACGGGTTCCACGGCACGCAGGGCGACTACCGGCGGCTGGAGTCCTCGCTGCTGCACGAGGTGCTCCGGCGCCGCAGAGGGCTGCCGATCCTGCTGTCGGTGGTGTGGCTGGAGGTGGCCCGGCGGGCCGGTGCGCCCGTGTACGGGGTGGCTCTGCCCGGCCACTTCGTGGTCGGTTTCGGGCCGCCGGATGCGTCACCCGAGGACCAGGTGCTCGCCGATCCGTTCGACGGTGGGCGGGTACTGAGCGGCGGGGACGCCGAGCTGCTGGTCTCGGGTACGACGGGGGTCTCCCTGGACGCGTCGATGCTGCGGCCCGCGGATCCGCTGGAGACGGTGCTGCGGATCCTGAACAACATCAGGGCGTGGGCCGCGGGTCGGCCGGAGCGCTCGGACGTGTCGCTGTGGGCCGTCGACCTCTCGCTGCTGCTGCCGGCGCATCCCGCGAGGCTTCGCGGGGAACGGGGGCGGCTCCTTGTGCAGCGGGGTGAGTACGTCGCCGGGGCGGCGGAGCTGGACGCGTACGCCGAGGTCGTGGCCGCGGTGGATCCCACGGAGGCCGAGAGCCTCCGCGCTGAGGCGCGTATCGCCCGATCGCTGCTGAACTAGTTCAATTCAGCCCGTCCGGCACCACCTCCAGCCCGTCCGGCGTTTGAGGACATCTTTTGACCGGCGGTCACGCTCGTGGCTTTCGGGGCGCTGCCCCGGACCCCGCTCCTCAAACGCCGGAGGGGCTGGAGGTGGCGCAGCTAAGAGGTGGGGATCGTGGCGATCCGGTCCGCGGCCGTGCGGCCGCGCAACGCCTCGCGGAGGGCGCCGGCCACCTCCTGGACACTGACCGGCTTCTTGCTGCCGTCCCCCTTCGTGACCATGACGCCGTCGAACGTGTTGCCGTACAGCTGCTTGAGGACCGCCGGGTCGAACTTCTCCACCAGCTTGCCCTCCGAGGTCGGCACCACGGTGATGAACTTGTAGATGGACTTCTCGGGGCTGAACGACACCGAGTGCGCGGGGTCGGTCTGCACCGTGACAAGCCCGGACATCGCCGGTTCGGCGAAGGACTTCATCATCCGGTCCACCTCGGCCTTGGACACCTTCGGGCTGGCCGAGGAGACCGGCAGCTGCACCGGCTCGGCCGCACCGCTCTCCAGCTGGCTGCGGTACGCCTCCTCGACTGCCACGATCGAGCCCTGCGGGTTGAGCCGCTTGCCGGTCTTGCCGTAGACCGGGACGGCCTTGCCCGGCTGGAACTTGATGGTGCCCTCGGCCGCGCTGCCCGCCGTGCCGGCCACCCGGCCGAGCGCGTCGGCCAGCTTCTCCTCGTCCGTCGGGATCACCGGCTCCACCTCGCGCCCGCTGCCGAACAGCGAGCCGATCACGGACACCGGGTTGTAGTCGCTGCTCGCCGCATTGCGCACGGTGGCCTGGTAGTCCAGGGACAGGCCGGACTTCTCGGGCTCGAGCGCGACCTCGTCGCCGTCGACGTTCAGACGGAGTTTCTGTCCGGCGCGCTTGCCGAGCGCCGCGTCCAGCTTCTTGACCGCCTCGTCGTGGGTGCCGCCGCCGATCTCGACGCCGAGGACGGTGGTGCCCTTCGGTACGTCGGAGTGGTTCATCAGGAGCCCGGCACCGTATGCGATCACGAGTACGCCGACGACGCCGGCGCCGGCCAGGACCAGCTTGTTGCGGCCGCGCTTGGCGGGTGCGGACTGGCTGGTGGCGGCGGGCGGTGGGCCCTGCTGCTGCGGAGGCTCGGGCAGGACCGGCGGGGTGTGCGGCGTGTGCGGCGCCGCGGGGCCGCCGCCGAACGGGCCGCCCGGGCCCGACTGCTGACCCGGTCCCTGGCCGCTGGGCACCACGGGGATGCCGCTGTTGAGAGTGTCGCCCGACACGTGCCCGCCGGGCACCGGGCCGGAGCCGCCGGGGCCCGGGCTCTGCGGGGTGAGGACCGCGGTGTCGTCGCTCATACGGGGCGGCTCGGGGTCGTCCTGCTGCCGGAAACCGGGCGGCAGGACGAGTCCCTCGCCGGTGACGGGGCCGGCGGTGGGCCCGCTCGGCGGCACAGGCGGTCCACCCGCGCCGGGCGGGCGCGGTCCGGTGGCCCCCGGACCGCCGGGTGCGGGCGAACCGGTGGGCGGCGCACCGCCGTTGCCCCAGGGCCCGGACCCG